>JBEKPO010000059.1:0-26471 GCA_049520675.1 Occallatibacter sp.
ACGAATCTCCTGCATAAACCCGCAAAGTCAGCGGGCCGTGAGGTGTTTCGTTTGTGCTCTCGACAAGGGGCGCCATCGGAACGATCGATCCGGCTCGCACGAACACCGGAAGGCGATCGAGGCGCGGAGTCACGTGAACTGCGTTAGGTTGTTTCGGATCGCTTGCATTCGGATCGAGCGCCAAGGTGATCGGTCGCGGTAGTTCGTGTGCTTCCACGCGTTGGCCGGTCCAGAAGTCGTACCAACCGGGAGTCGGTAGCTCAACCTGATAATCATCCAGCTCATCGGGATAGGGCTGGGGCGCGATCAGCAGATCCGGCCCCAGCAGAAACTCGGCCCCTGCTCCTGAATCGAGGTCCATCGGATGCCGATCGGCTGTGGCATCCGGGAATTCTAGAAAAAGTGGCCGAACCATCGGCAGCCCAGTGCGGGATGCCTCTTCGGCAAGCGTGTAGATGTACGGCATCAACTTGTAACGGGTCTCGATAAAATGGCGGCGAATTTTCTCCTGCACAGCACCGCCGACCCATGGCTCCTGATCGCCGGTGCTCTTTTCGGTGTGGTCGCGATTAATCGGCTGAAAGGCGCCGACTTCGAACCATCGGGTGAGTAAGTCCATTGACGGAGTCCCGGCGAACCCGCCCACGTCCGCGCCGGTGAAAGCGAAGCCGCTCAGCCCAAGATTTTCCAGCATGGGTGTGGTCATGCGCAGATGATTCCAGCTGCTGCTGTTGTCTCCTGTCCAGGTCACCGCATACCGCTGCCCCCCGGCATAGGTCGCCCGCGTGAGAACAAACGGACGGCGGTTGGAGTTGAGCGCCAGCAATCCTTCATAAGTGGCTCGCGAGTTCTGCATGCCGTAGACGTTGTGAACCTCGGCATGAGTCGCACCGCGCGGTACAAAGCCCGGTTCCTCGATGCGGTGTACCACGCCTAAAGGCATGGTCGATGTAGGCGTGTTGAAGATCGATGGCTCATTCATATCGTTCCAAAACCCCTCGGCGCCATTACGAACAAAGTCCCGGTAAAGCGTCCCCCACCATTCTCGTGTCTTTTGCCGCGTGAAGTCAGGGAAGATGCTGGGGCCGGGCCAAACAACTCCCGTATAAATCGATCCGTCCGGATTCTTGATGAAGTTGTCGCCCGCGACTCCCGTGTCGTACGGCGGATAGGTGGGCTCCGGTAAATTGGCAATGTGTAGGTCCGTAATCATCACCAGATGAAAGTTTTCTGCCTTCAGGTGAGCGATCATTCCTGAAAAATCGGGAAAGGCCGATCGATCTACCGTGAACGGCCGATTCTTTTCTTGATAATCGATATCGAGATAAATGGCGTCTGACGGAATCCGATCTGCGCGAAGACGATCGGCAATTTTAAGAACGCGCGCTTGCGGCGTGTAACTGTAACGGGATTGTTGAAAGCCGAATGACCACAGAGGCGGCAGCGGCGGCTTTCCCGTCAGCCATGCATACGTTTCCACTACCTGTTTTGGGTCTGGTCCATAGAAGAAGTAGTAGTCCACGGGCCCGGCAATGGCGCCGAATGAGTAAGCAACCGGAGATTCCTTGCCAAAATCGAAACTCGAGCGCCAGGTGTTATCGAGAAGCACTCCCGAGGCTCGCCCTGCGCGATACGACATGAAGTAGGGAATGCTCTTGTAAAGCGGGTCCGTTGATTCCTGGAACCGGTAGGCGTCGGTATTCCACAGCGTGAAGGCTTCGTTGCGTCGATCTAATGGCCCGGCTTTGTCGCCGAGTCCGAAGTAATGCTCGTCGATCGGCATGATTTTATAGATACGGAATGCCTCACCGTCATAGCGAACGGGCCGCTCGTCCTGTTGAAGAATCACTCCCGCTAAGTCGCGAATGGTGATCGCAAGTGTTTGTCGATCAATCGCGACAGCCAACCTATCCGTGCGGAAAGCGATCTCACCTCCCGCGTCTTCCCTCGTCACAAGCGCGGAGGCATGCCGCGCTTCTGGGAGCACTGCCCACGACGCATCCTCTGGCGGCGTGTCACCGCGCCAAATACGGATGCGAAGGACGTCGTCGCGAAGCGCCGTGATTCGCTCGTGCAGCGATCCATTTTCTGTCTCTACCCCATTGCTCAGGTCCGGAACTGAAGAATTCGAAACTGCCGATTCCGGTTTCGCTTGAGCCCATGCTGTGGTCGATAAGAATAATCCGAAAAGTGCGAGTATAGAGAATCGCTTCGAGCGCATGATGACTCCTGGAAAGAAAGCATCTCCCTGCGTTGAATTCAACGGGTCGACGAAATGGTGGTTGCATCTTTAGGGCGGCGGAGCCCGGTCGACTGACGATTCCAGAGGCGAGAGGTCTGGGTCTTGGACCTCCTTGTAGCCCCGGGATTCGCGCTTCTGTTTGATCTCTTTCATTCGGTCGAGGGCGTCGTTGGCGTCCCTGGTATCCCCAATCTGGCGGTAGAGACGGGAGAGCAAATACTGCACAGAGCCATCCCCGTCGCTTGAAGCACCCAGCTTCAGCTGTTCAATTGCCTCCGGGGTTTGGCCCATGCCGGCATAAGCTTTGCCCATCAGCGCGTGGACGCGCGGCAGCATTTGCGGCTTGACCTGCAGGCTCTTGGCCAGATACGCCTGAGCGTCAGCGTACTGGTGTTGGCCGATCAGGACTTCGGCCAGGATGAGATTTAGCTCCGGGTCGTTCGGCGAATTGAGCAAAGCCGCCTGCGCAATCTCCATGGCGCCTTTGGAATTGTTGGCGCTCAGGTACGCACTCGCCAGGCCAACCATGGCCGCGTGATCGCCGGGGACAAGCGAAAGCGCCTTGAGATATTCCGCCTCTGCATCGTCGTTCCGTTCTAGCTGGTGGTAAATGTCGCCCAGCAACACGTGGTTTTTTGGCGAGTCGGGATCGAGCTCCTGAAATTGTGCAAGTGCATCGAAGGCCAGCAGCTCGTTGGCCTGGATGGACCAGTAAAGGGCTTCGATGGAGTGAGGCTCGATGACTTTCAGAGTGGATGCCGCTTGAAGTGCTTGTTGGTTGTCGCCGGCGAAAAATGCGCAGGCCGCAAGCAAGCGAAGTTTGTCGGCATTCGGCGGGACGGGAGCTGAAGAGAGACGATGTTCACATTGCTCGAAATGCCCATCCGCATAATCCTGGGCCGCCGAATGGTTGGCATCGAACCATACGGACGGTTGAGGCAATGCGGCGCGATCTGTGAGGTTCGATGGCAGGTTTTCTGAACCTGAAAGACTAAATGCGGACTCCAGCGCGCTGCGCAGATTTGCAGGCAAATTCACATCCGTCGCCAAAGTCTTCGCAACCGATTCGGCCTTTTCGCCGGGCAGGCCCTCCAGAAGTACGGCGACATTGGATGCAAGGAATCCGTGGTCGCGCTCCCATAACTCGCGAATCAATCTGGTCGCTTCGTCGGTGTTCCCTTCGTCGAGGTCAATTCGCGCCCGACCAAGAAGTCCCAGGCCGCACTCCGGATGCGCGGCTCTTTCGGCGGCGAATGCAGAGGCTGCCCCGGATACGTCGTGTCCGCGCAAGAGGGCAAAACCATATTTCGAACGAATGCAGGGCGGCTGCGGTTTGGAGTCAAGGAGAGTCTTGAAAAGACTCGCGGATTCGCCGAATCGCCCCTGTTTTGCCAGCGAATCGGCATAAAGCACACCGGAGAACGGCGACTCTTTCCCTTCCTCCGACATGATGCGCGCATCTTCCTCGACTTCGTCCAGGCGGGCAATCCCCAGCGTGAACCAGGCGGGGCCGAGCTTCGGGTCAAGTGCGATTGAGCGCTCAAGCTCCTGACTCGCTGCCGAGAATCTGCCTAAAGTGAAGTATGTCCGGCCGAGCGCCAATGGCGCTTGCGGATCGGCCTTGTTGAGCCTCTCGGCGGTAAGCAGGTAGGGAATCGCTTCTTTCGCCCTGCCTGAGTGCGCATAGTCGATCCCGAGAAAAAGATTGGGAACGTAGAGAGAGGGTTTAAGACGGATTGCCTGCTGGAAGCTCGCGATGGCTCCGGGAATATCACCGGTCTCATGCTGCATCAGTCCGAGATTTGCCCAGAGCTCTGGCATCGCCGGCTCGAACCTCACTGCCTGCTTAAAGTCGTTCGCAGCGGCCGCGTAGTCTCCGGTAGCCTGGGCATGTTGCGCGTCGGCAAGCGCAGATTCCAGGCTGGAGGCCGGCTGCTGCTGGCCGAAACCGATCATCGATCCGGCCAGCAGAACCAGCAGCAATTTGGCGCAATGGGTCACGAAGGGATTACCAGTAGAACTTCCCTGCAAACTGGACCACTCTGCCTGGGAACGCGGTTGTGATTAGCCCGAAACTACCGGGGCTATACAGACTCATATTCCCAGGTCCGGGGGCGTAGAAATTCGGATGGTTCAAGGAGTTAAAGGTCTCAAAGCGGAATTGCGCCCTCATCGCCTCTCGAATCTCCCAGTTCTTCTCGAGAGCACTATCCCAGTTGGTGTAATGGGGCCCACGAAGATCTGAGAGGTAGCGGGAGGCCGTACCGAAAGAGCCATACGGCGCATAGGCGAAGCCTGAGATGTTGGCCCAGGAGTTGGGCACAGTACTGCTGATTTTTTGATGCGTCGGCTTTATATTCCCGACGATATCCGGCCTGGGATCACCACCATAGGAGTTCCATTGGTTTCCGAAGACGCTCAGTGGAATTCCGTCCTTTAGGGTCACAACTCCTGAAAGTTCCCATCCGCCAACGACGGCGTCGGCCAGGCGATTCATTCCCGATCCCACCGCCTTGCCGCGGCCGATCGGAAGGTTGTAGGTGTAGCTGGCCACAAGCGCCTGCGGAATATCACCCGCGTCCACGCTCTTTTCGCCGGCGATGTTGTAGTAGTTTGCAACCGCACCCCAGTTCGCCGCCCCGTTGTACGACCAGCCGTTGTTGCCTTCCACGTTATCCAGGAATTTGGAGTAGGTGTAAGACACCAGCGCGTTAAGTCCCTTGCTGATCCGGTGGTTGTAAGTGACCTGCAGGCTGTTGTAAAGGGATTGGCCGAGAGGAGCGTCATCCTGAGTTACGCCGCAATACTGCGGGTAGCCCAGAAGAGTATCGGCCAGCGGAATCGTCGCCGAATCCAGGCTGTACCCCGAGCAACTGCTCGGTGCGACTCGTCCATTCGTGGAAGTAGTGAGGTTGGTCAAAGCCACACCCAACGAGTTGGGCGCCAGGCTGCCGAGTTGGTCCGATGTATAGGTTTGGAGGTACTTAGGATTCAACTGATTGTAATTCCAGCTACCGGCAACCATACGAGTGCCCCGGTTACCGATGTAGTTCACATCCAGTTGATCGCTCGGTGTGAAGGCAAACTGCAAGCCGAACAGCCATTGTTGAACGTAAGGGGACGGGTTGTCCCGAAAGACACCGCCCGTGCTGTTGCCGTCTTGTTGATACGAGCCGTTGGCGTTCCCGGAGATTTGCGCGTACTGGCCCCCCCAGGGATTGCTGGTGCTGATATTCGGATTAGGAGTAATACCGCCATCGAGGCTCAGGTTGGCATTGGTTGTCGCGGTGAAACCGTCGGTGTCGATCGAGCCAGAGCTGCTGACCGATTCCGGATAGAAGATTCCATATCCGCCGTGAATCACCAGCTTCGGAACCGCCTGATACGAGAAGCCAAAGCGAGGCGCAATGTTCTTGTAGTTGGGGTTGTAAATATACCGGTTGCCTGGCCCCAGGAACTGAAGCGCGCCCAGCAAGGGTTCGCCCACCGAGTAGCTGAGCGGGTTCAGCGCGTTCGGGTTGAAGATTGAGCCCTCGTTATGGCGCGAGGTGAACGGAGTTTGAATCTCATAACGCATGCCCAGGTTCAAAGTCAGGTTGCGTGTTGGTTTCCAATCGTCCTGCACATACTCACCAAAAAGATGGTTTGATACATACGGCGTGGTCGGTGTTCCGATGCTTGCGCCATCCATGACGCCGAGCAGCGCCTCAGCCACTCCGTTTCCGGTGAAGCTGACTCCGGTGGTTCCAGCCAGAGGATTCGGTCCGCCTGTGTAGTCGCCATCGAACGTTAAGGAATCCGAGTAATAGTTGTACTGGTCGAAGACCTGTTCCACACCCATGAACCCGAAGTTGACGGTGTTTTTTCCCATCGACTTGATGAAATCGACTGCCACTGTGCCGACGGGACCGTGGTTGTTGACCCCCTCCGTGTTCCCGCTGAATGGGCCAAGCTGGGAGATGCCGTTTCCGAAGTTGACCGTCGGAAATAAGGGGTCCTCTGCATTGACATATGCCGGAAGTCCAAGAGTCGTAGAGGGGTTGAAACCGATCGACTGATTGGTAGAAGTTTCGTGCCAAATCTGGACGCCCGAAGTGATGTTCATCGTGAAAGTGGGCTTGAAAATATGTGTAAGCCCCGCCCACATGCCCCAGCGGTTGTTGGGCCGCTGATTGCCCTGGCCTGCCGGGTCGGATCCCCAGTTATCTGCGGCACCGGTCTTTGCCTCTTGCTTGTAGGAATAACGGAAATAGGCGTTGGTATTGCTGTTGATGTCGTGGTCGACCCTGATCCCGTACTCGTTCCAATACGTCGGCGCTTCGCCGGCCAAAATCAGGTTATCGGGCACATTGCCCGGCGTTTTCGCCGCCGGAAAATAGCTGAGCAGTTTGGAGCCAACGGGATCCGGAGCGTAACCGGAGATGTTGGTCAGAATGTTGCCGGGAACCGGATTTCGGATGTATCCGGTTTGTGTGGCCACTAGGTTCGTGCCGTAGGGGTTTGTCACAGAATTATACGTATCGGGTTGCCCGGCGGTAATGGCGTGGCCGCTACGCGGATCGTAAATCTGACCGTCATAGATGGGCCTGCCGAGAGCATCGGTTGCCACAACCGTGGTCCCAAGCTGCTCGGAGAAATCACCGGCCAGGAAATTGGTGTCTGGCACCGTGTAGCTGGAGGGTGATGGAGTGTTTGCGTGAAAGTGCTCATACTCGCCGAAGACAAAGGTCTTGTTCCGCTGTTTATAAACTCCGGGAATGTACAAAGGGCCGCCGGCCGTTCCGCCAACCTGGTTGCGACTAAACGTGCACAGGTTGGTGTTGAGCAGGCCCTGGCAGCTGCCTGGTGATTGGAAGTAGTTGAGGGCGTTGGCGCTGTTGCTGGAATAGAACTCGTATGCCGAACCGTGAAAGTCATGCGTCCCCGACTTGGTGACAACATTGACCACGTTGCCGGTACTCCACCCGTACTGAGCTGTGAACGAATTGTTTTGGATTTTGAATTCCTGCACCGAGTCCACGCCGGGCACAAAGATGACCCCGCCCCACTCAGTGTCGGTATCCCATGAGCCGTCTACCAGGAAGGCCGTCGTTCCGAAGAAACCGCCGGCGAAATTCATGAACGAGATATCCTGATCCGCGGTATCTGTTGTATTGCTGCCACCGCCCAGAAGCAGCTGCCCTTCCGACGTGTTTTGCACGGAGGAGTTGAGCGTGGCCAGGCCATAGACGTTGCGCACATTCAGCGGTAGCTCCACGATCTGCTTCGCATCCAGGCTTGCCGCAACGTTGGAATTGTCGGTGTTCAACAGGGATGCGTCCGCCGTGACCGTGATGGTTTGGGCTTCCGCGCCGACCGTGAGTGTGACGTTTTGGGTCGCATTCTGGGCTGCATCCAGAACGATTCCATTCTGCTTGTACGTTTCAAATCCCGTCATCTTCACCGCAAGCGAGTACTGCGCCGGCGGAAGCTGACTGAAGGCGTATCGGCCCGCTATGTCGGACTTGAACTGCCGAGTGATTCCGTTTTCCGCACTCGTCAGCGAGACGGTCGCGCCGGGTACGACGGCGCCTGAAGGGTCGGTAATCAGACCCGAAATGGTCGCCGTGGTTGTTGCAATTTGTGCGTTACCCCATGGAGTAGTGCTCGCTAACAAGCCAATCAGAAGAGCTAATCCACCCCAAAACCAGACAGACTGTGGTATCCGTTTCCGTCCCATCTTCAATTGAAGCCTCCTATTACGGTTGCCCCCTGGCAGAGTATATAGGTGCGGCGGGCGCACCTTTCGACCCCGCAAAACGGCTAACCGAAAAGCGGAAATGATTCTAGGCATTTAGATTGGGTAATCGCCAAGGTCCTTACGGTACGGCGAGGGGGGTCCTTACGGAAAGCCGGAGATTCTTATCCGATAAGTTTTGTAAGCCGCTGTTTCTCATATACTTGTAGATCAACCCAAGTGAGGAAAAGACTCCCAGATACATTCGGCTTATAATCGCTTCTTCTGGCTGGTGAGGGTCCGATGGATGTTGTTGCGCCAGGTCATAACCACCAAGGGCTGAGCAAAGCCGCAAAGGGCGAAATAAGCGAGCAGCTGGATCGCATGGTGGCGAGTCCCTATTTCAGCCACAGTAAGCGGCTACCTAATTTCCTGCGCTTCGTGGTCGAGCGGACTCTGACGGGGGATGGGGAGAACCTGAAAGAACGCACCCTCGGGATTGAAATCTTCGGTCGGGACCCCGACTACGATACCTCTTCGGATCCGATCGTGCGCGTCACTGCCGCCGAGTTGCGCAAGCGCATGGCGCAGTATTACCAGGAGCCTGCGCACCAGGGTGAGCTCCGGATTTCGTTGCCGCCGGGGAGCTATATTCCGGAATTTCGCGGGTACAAAGGCGCCAATGGCTCCGGGCTGCCGGAAGTGGAATCGCGTGCGCCCGTCGTGCAGGAAGATACCACGTCATCTGAGGCACCCGGTCGGCGTCGCCTGCTCCCGGCGCTGGTGCTGATCGTGATCGCGGCGGTGATTATCATTTCCGGCGCGGCATTTTTTTGGAATCGGATCCACCAGTCCGGTTTCAATCAGTTTTGGCAGCCGATTCTCTCCACGACCGATCCGGTCTTGCTGTGTATTGCCGATCAAACCAAATATTCCGTTATTGCCCTCCGCGACGCTTCCCATCCTGAGCAACAGATTGTCTTGAATGACAACCTCACCGCGGTCGTGATCGACGACCTGAGCGCTACGGTGAAGGTTGCTGGCATCCTTGAATCCAGAGGCAAGCAGTACTCGCTCAGAGGTGAGGAGGCGACGACTCTTGACGATCTGCGTCGCGGACCTACAGTTTTTGTTGGAGCCTTCGATAACGCCTGGACCCTGCGCCTGACCAATTCGCTGCGCTATCACTTCGCTAACGATGACGGCATCGCCCACCTCTGGATCGCCGATAGCGCCTCGCCCGGCCGCTCAAACTGGGTTGTCGACCGTGGCGTCCAGCTAGCCACCAACAATTACCGCGACTACGCCATCCTGGCGCGATTCACTGACGTCAACACTGGGAAAGTGGCTATCGTAGTTGCCGGCGTCGGCCGCGGGGGCACTCGCGTGGCCGGCGAGTTCCTCACTGACAATGCCGACCTTGCGCAGCTGATGCGCATGGCGCATGCCGCCGGAGACAAGAAGAATCTCGAAGTTGTTCTCAGTACGCAAATCATCGACGGCGAACCCGGCTCACCCAAAATCGAAGCCACATACTTCTGGTAACCCGGTCGAACCCTGAACCACCAAATAGTCTCTCTCAAGCCTTGGATGCTGCGGAAGACGCTCGGCCAATATCATCTCGTTGCGTTGAGCCCGCTCCAAGCGAATCGCAAATGTCCTGGCGCTGCAGACCGCGAGAAAAAATCTCGCGCGCCAGGAGTCGCGCCTGAGAGCGGATCGGCCAGGAGGCCCTTTACAGAAGCGTTACTCGTCGCCGCCTGAGAAAGCCGCGGGCACAGTAAACGGCTTTACGATTCGGCGGTCGATTCGGGTCTGATAAGGTGAGTGACCTTGGGCGTCCCCAGGATCGAGTTCATCACCTTTTCTTCAGCGGCCCGGTCGGCCTGTGTGGCGCGCTCATGCAGGCGAAGATGTTCGCCCCAGGATGCCGTGAGGAAGGTTTCGAGAAACAGGCCTGACTTCTCCATATTTCGAAAGATGCCCCATTGATACGCGCCATCGCGCCGGCGGAGGCGACCATAATTACGAATCGCGCGAAGGAAATTGTTCTCTTGTCCGGGTGCGACCTCATATTCAACTGTAACCAGGACGGGACCGTCGTCCAGGTTCGTTCGGCCGCCGCTCGAATCTGTGGGCAATTTCAAACGGATCCAGGGTGTCACATCTGTGGTTGTATCCGGCAACGTGAAGAAGAAACCCAGAGCTGTTGATGCGATGGCTCCGATTCCGGCGCAGATAAGGGCCGCGCGCAGTCCATGCCGGCTAGCCAGCGCTCCCCAGAATGCACTGCCCCCTGCCAGGGCCCCCTGGTTCACAAAGAGAAACGCTGCCATTACACGGGCGCGAACCCAGTCTGGAGCGCGATTGAGCACAAGAACATTGAACAGCGAAATGAAGAAAATCCACGCCGCGCCAGCGAATAAGACCGCCAGGGAGAGAGCAGGTAATCTGTGCAGGATTCCCATGCATGCCGTGCTGAGTCCGAAGATCCCAACCCCAAATGAGACCACAGCCTCTGTGGAATGACCCGCCCGCACCTGCTTAATGGACAAGCCGCCGAGAATGGCTCCGAGCCCGAAGCAACCTAGTAACAGGCCGTAGCCGAGCGGGCTGCGACTGACGCTGTGGGAAATGGAGGGGAGCAGGGCCAGTAGAGAACTGGCGAAGAACATCGCGACTCCCGACCGAAGGCATAATAGACGAATGACCGGGGAGTAACGAACATAGCGAATCGCCTCTGCCGTAGCGCCGCCTAGGCTCTCCACAAGCTCCGCACCAGCCACAGCCGCGCGCTTCCAGCGGGCGACGACGAGAATCACTCCAAAAAACGATACCGTATTGATGGCGAAAGCGCTGCCCACCCCCGCGGCCGCGATTGCTGCACCGGCCAACCCCGGACCTATCGCACGGGCAATATTGAACTCGATCCCGTTCAGCGCGGATGCCGCCGTCAGATCCTCTTTCGGAACAAGTTCCGGAAGAATTGCGCGCCAGGTTGGGCTTTCGAAAGCATCGCCAGCAGACAAAGCAAAGGTGAGGAGGAGCAGGGACACTGGCGAGACAAGGTGACAGAACGTTAGCACGGTTAGCAGGGCTGCGATGCACGTCATCCATGTTTCCGTGAACAGGACGAGTTTGCGCCGATCTACGATGTCGCCAATGGCGCCGGCTGGAAGCGCGAAGATAAAAGACGGAAGAGAACTGGCCGTCTGCGTCAAAGCAACGAGAAAAGGACCCCCATTCAGGGAAAGCATGAGCCATGCCGCCCCAACATTCTGCATAAACGTGCCTACGTCAGAGACGACATCGGCAACCAGAAGATTGCGAAATGTCGGAATTTGGAGCGGACGCCATAACGAAACCGGCTTCGCAGAATCGCGGCTGACAGAACTCGGCACCTGGCTCAGGACTCCTGAAGCGCATATGGTACTGCAATGGATTACGACCGCGACAAGTTATTTGGATCGTGCCGCAAGGGCCGCGCCGGAGAAAAAAGTGAGAATCAAAAGCGTGCAGTACAGCACCGGCTCTGCCTGGTTCTTCGAAGGGCTGATGAACCTCTCACATCTCTCTCTGTCAGAATTTGTAGCCGATCCACACTGAGGTGTAGTTCAGATTGTGAGAATACCCGCTCTGTTGAAGGAATCGACCGGCGTAAAAGATTCCATAATCTCCTTGTAGGTAGGCGTGACGAGTCATCTGCCAGTGAACCTCAAGGCCAGGTCGGTCGCCTACAAAGCGAGCGCTGCTGCGGCCTCCGGGCACCAGCAGGTTTCCCGGAACACCGTACACGCCGTCGGCGAGGCTCTGCCGCCACCAAATCAGCCAGTCTGCTTCAGCATTTACCTTGTGGGGAAAGAAGAGTTTCAAATTCGGGTGGAGGTCGCGAAAATTGACCGCTCCAGGGCCAGTATCGGAGAGCACTCCAAAGTAGTTACCGACCGGGAAAAGCGGATTGAAGGTTTGCAGATTAAGGCTGCTGAGGTTGTTGTCGCCGCTCGACACATCGGAGCGTATTCCGGGACGCGGCTCAAAGGCGATCTTCGGCAAAATAAAGCCGAACTCTGTCGCAAGCGTCCACGCCCTGATATCTCCTGCTCCGAACGAGCCGAACTGATAGACGCCCTCGACATCGAAGTGCGGAATCGCCACACGGCCTTCAGTCGATGCGGGATCGTGCGAGGCGATTCGTGTTCCGACTGTCTGCCGCACTTCGTGTGCCGCTCTGGCATTGTAGACGCCGCTCTTGCGATCGAGGCCGTAGTAGTAAACGTCCCAGACGTTGCGGCTCACCTTGCTCCAGGAACGGGCTGCGAAGAGCCCCCAAAACTCTGTCAAGTGATTCGGAACATCGTTAAAGAAATCGAAATTGTCGACGGCGGGCCGCGCCGCAAAGGCGTTTGTGGACCAGGAACCCAGGTTCTGCATGAGACTGACGCCGTAAAAGCTCTGCCGCACATTGGGTCCTTCGCGCGGAGCCACGAGCCGTCCAGCTCCAAACAGGAATTCCTGGCGACCCACGCGGAGGGTCACGGGGTGGGAAGAAGATCCGATTCCGAGGTCGCAGAAAGCATTGAGAAAATCCAACCGTTTTTCATCGATCGGCCTTGGTCCGCCAGCGCGGCCCTCCTCCAGCCCGCTTTCGAATTGAATGAAGAATCTCAGCCGCGCGTTGAAGTGCGTGTCGAAATGCAACTGGAAACGCTGCAGCCAGAATTGATTCGAGGGATAAGGAGTGCCCCCCCAATTATCGTTCCGGATGCGCTCTTCAACTCCCCGAAACTCTCCGCCGATGGAGACATAGGAAAAGTCGCCGCCGCGGCCAAAGGGTATGTATTTGATTGGATCGAGCCAGTCCGAGCGATTTGCTGGATTTTGGAGGAAACTCCAATTTTCATCGTACCGAAGCAATTCAAACGTTCCCGGCTTGTGAAGCGGCGGCGGAACAGGAACCTGGGCCGGCACAATTGCGGCCTGCGACGCGCAGAAAATCGTGCAGGCAACACTCCACCTGATTGCCGGCAACACGGAACCAGAGAAACTAGGCGTCATAGGCAGCGAATCCCTCACGATATGGACGATGGTTGATTTGTCTCCGTTCATGCGAAGGTCAATCTTTCGCTGCTCTTGAATGGACCTCCGCGATGTAGCCTCCTGGAAACTGCACCATGGCCGAGGTGCGCCCGTCCGAAGTGAATGGCTTAACGAGGACCGTGACTCCCAACGATTCTGCCTTGGACAAAGCCTGCTGCAGGTCGGCTACCTCGTAACCGGTCAGCTCACGTCCATAGGGAAACGGCAGATGTCCGTCGGTCACGAACACTGAAAGCTTTCCGAACGCCGACTCGATCCGGATGCGGCGGTAAGTGTCACCGGGTCTTCCGATCTCAATCCCTGGAGCGTGCAGATCGTCAGAGGCGATTTTCCCGTGAGAAAAGCTGAGAAAGGAGTGCACGAAGGCGTCGACCCGAATAGCCGACACGTAGACTCGGTTTTCCGGAATCGTCTGAAATGGCGCGTACGATGGGGTTTGGGTATGCCAGTAGAGTTGCGTATTGACCCCACCGGGCCACTGAATGATTGCGTCTAGTCCGATCGGGTCGGAAAAGTGTTCAACGAGAACATCCGCGCCGGTTTCGCGGGCTGCCTGGACGGCCTTATCCAGATCCGTCACGAGATATCCGGTACGCTCGGCGCCGAATGGGTATGGGACTGGAGTAGTGAAGCCGAATAACGATACCGTCCCTACCGGCGTTTGCAGTAGTTGAGAGCTGGTAGTGCTTGCAGTCGGCGTCACGGTGACAATGACCTGTTTCGTACTCTTTCCTCCAAAGGTTCCAAGGAAAGCAGCAACGAAGCGATCCACGTCGGGCGGCGCGACATAAACGTGGGTTGTGTCGTATTGCGGAGCGACGGCTATCTCGGGCGTGCCGCCACTCCCTGGCAATGCCGATCCGGCCTGGGCCATTGCGGGAGACGCTTCGATGACCGGCAGCGCGAGAAATGCACAAAGAGCTAATATGTGTGATTTCCGTCGAATCACGAGAGCCTCCTCTGTGTCCCATTTCGAGGTTGCGCAATTAGGGCCAGCTTCCATATCGGCTCCGGATGCAAAGAAAAACTTCAAGGCTTAGGTTATGACGTGTCATGGTTGTAGCTTCCGCTCTAAATTCGGCACAAACAACGGTTGGGCGTCGGGTTCCAATCGATGTGCCGCCGCCAGCGCCAATTCATAGGCGGCTCGCGCACTGTCCTTGTCACCTAATGCCGTCTGGGCGTCTCCCAAGGCTTTCTGCGCCAGCAAATTTTCCGGCTGCCAAGCGACTGCGTTCTGTGCCGCAACCAAAGCCTCTGCGGGCTTTTTCTGCCTGAGCAGGATTTTCGACTTTTGGACGGCTCCCAATGCCGCCGCTTCATGCACATCGAAATCGCCGCGGAACACAAACACGCTGTGATCGATCTGCTCCGCCATCCGCATCCAACGAAATCGCTCGAAGACATTCAACTGGTCGCTGGGCCAGTCACAGGCTTCGAGATCGTCGGCGCTTAACAGGATGTTGCCGTGGATAGTTTGTGGCACGTCGACGGGCAGCATCTCCCATTCGGTATGAGCCGTGGGCAGCTGGTGGCAGGGAATGCCGTAGGCTTCCGGACGGAGGTCAGGGTAGGCGGAATAGGCAAACCAGCACTCCTCGCCGGGATGGGCATCGACCCATTGCTTGACGTGTGGCAGTTGCTGCGCCCAATCCACACTGGAATCGCTCAGATATTTGTGCGTGTTTGCCGTTCCGCCCCAAGCCTCGTTCCCGTACGCCATCTCTGCCGGGAACACCGCCATGGCAGAAACAATATGACACGCCACCAATCCGCCACCGATCCAAATCCAGCGTCGGTTATGCTGCGCGAGCGCCGTCAGACCCGCTGCTGCCAGCAACGCGGCCAGTGGATACAGGAACAGAACATGACGAGTGCCGATGTTCATACCGCTGACGATCGCCGCAGCCAGATAGATAGCTCCAGGCACAAACAGATACGCCAATTCTTTTCTCCGTCTGAGCCGCCTGCTGACGAGCGCAGTACCGGCTATAACCACCAGACCGATCAAGCCCAGAGTTGTCTTGATGGAGAGCGCGACTGGAAAGTACCACCAAACACCGTGAGGATAGTCGTGCCCCATCAGGAAAATGGCATATTGCTGCGCTGCATAGTGGATGTCGGCGATCCCCATCAAGTAGGATTCCGGCAGCAAGCGCCAATTGGCAAGATGCTCGATCACCCAGCCGTTCATCCCCGTGAGTGGTGCAGCGTATTCGCTCAGCGTCGGGTTCATCACCAGCCCTGCCGGTCTGGCTGCATAGCGAAAACCGTAGAAAGCCCAGAGCAACCCGACCGCGAGGACCACGATGGCTACAAGTCCGCCAAAGAGTGTCCCTGCCACCCGCTTGCGCCGCCCCGGCTCGGCACAGGCGATCTCCACCAGCGTCAATCCCAGGAGCATCGGAGCCAGCAGAATCCCGCTGTGCTTGGCCGACAGCGTGAGTCCAGCGGCCAGGCCGGTGAGCAACAGACGAATCACCGATGGCTGCCTTGCGAAACGATGGAAGCAATAAATTGTGGCCAGAAAGAAGCAAGCGACTCCCACATCGGTCGTGACCAGGTCGCTGTTGGCCAGCACATTGGGCTCAAAGACGATCAACAACAAAGCAAGCAGGCCTGCTCGCTCGCCAAAAAACGCCGCGCCGATCAGAAACACCATCGCGGAGAGACCCACGGCAAAGACACCCGCTGCTAGGCGCATGCTGAAGAGCAGGCGGTGCTCTGGGCCATCATTACGTTCCATAAAGTCACGGCCATCCCGGTACGTCTCTCCCTTGAACATTCGCTGATGCAGCTGGGGCACCCAAAGGTTCTGCTGCAGCAGAGGTAGCGTTGCCACCAGCTTCACCAGCGGTGGATGCTCGGGGTTCAGGCCGTAGTCGCCGGTATGCCACATCATGAAGCCGGCGAAAATATGATCGCCCTCATCGAAGGTGAGCGACTCGCCATGAACGATGATCGCAACCAGGATCGTCTGCAAGATAATCAATCCGCCTGCAAAGGCCCAGGCGGGCACTTTCAATCGATTCATCAAACTTTTTCTCCATCGATTTGCGAGTGTAATGCAGCAGCCGATGAAAACGCTATCGGCAGCCAAGCAGCGGTCTTCCTCGCAGAGACAGTGCGCATGGTCTACATGCTTGTTCGCGGCAAGGAATTGTCAGAGACAACGTCGCGCTATCTCATTCGACAAATCGCTGAGAATCCAGGTATTGAATTGCATTTCCAAGCCGAGATTGTCGCATTAGCCGGTGATTCTCACCTCGATTGGGTCACCTGGCTGAATTGAGCGACGAACGACGAATCCGCGTGCATGACGTCCGCCATGTGTTCGTCATGGCAGGTGCTTCGCCTCGTACAGCTTGGCTGCGCGGATGTCTTGCCCTCGATGGACAAGGATTCATCCTCACCGGGCGGGACTTGGACCCGATTTTGCAGAGCGCACCAGTAAAATGGCCGGTCATTCGACCTCCGCAAATGCTGGAAACCAGCCTGCCTGCAGTTTCGCCGTCGGCGATATTCGTTCCGGCAACGTGAAGCGTGTTGCCTCTGCTGTGGGGGAAGGTTCAATCTCAATCCACCTTGTGTATCGGGCGCTCATTGCGATGTGAGTTCGCAGACCGCGAGTGAGATTGACAGAGCTGCGACTGTCGGCTCAATGCTATTCAGATGGCGGTGCGGCCTCCATCCACGGCCAGCTTTGCGCCATGAATGAAACTGGCACGGTCCGTGGCCAGGAAGACAATTGCCTCTGCAATTTCCTCGGCCGCTGCCGGGCGACCAGCGGGGGCCTGGGCAGCTAACTGCTCAAGCCCCTCGCCCATCGCCTCCGTACCCTCGGTGCGCGTGGGCCCGGGGCTCACGGCGTTTACGCGAACACCCTTTGGTCCATATTCGGAAGCCCAGGTTTTTGTCAACAGATTGATGGCGGCTTTGCTCGAACCGTAGAGGCTCATTCCCGGCGCCCCGTAATCAGCAGCCATTGTTGAAACATTCACGATCGCCCCTTTGCCTCGCTTAGCCATCAGCGGAGCAAGTTCGGCGACAAGGAAATAGGGCGCCTTCACATTTGTCGAGAAAACGCGGTCAAACTGCTCTTCCGTCATCTCGTGTGTGGGCCCGAATGGAAAGATTCCGGCATTGTTAATGAGAATATCGATATGGCCGTTTCCCAGTTCGATCGCTTTTTTTGCCAGGTCGCGCGCGTTGGCCACGTCGAGAAGATCGGAGGAAATGAAATCTGCTTTGCCTCCCGCGGCACGAATTTCGTCGACCGCTTTTCTGCCGCGTTCCGCGTTTCGCCCTACAACCAATACATGAATACCAAGTTGGGCCAGTTTCCTGGCCGTCGCGAGACCGATTCCGCTCGTTCCCCCAGTAACAAGTGCGGTAGACACGTCCTCTATCATTCTTGATCTCCAACAGGCTAGTTGCAACAACTTAGATGCATGCGCGCGGTGCGGGGTTTCGGCGAATTCGCCACTCCCTGCGCACACATCGGTCAGAGCTCGAAAGCAATCAGCTGACTGGATAGCTATGATTTGCGAGCTCTTGAGCGTAGGAAGTAACCGCCGAGATGTCGAGTTCACCTCGATCAGCGAGTGCTTCTTCGAAGATTCGTCTCGTTGCCGAGCCCGCCGGCAACTCAGCGCCCGATTGACCGGCAGCGCTCTGGACAAGGTTCAGATCCTTGCTCATCAGGTGAAGGGGAAACTGCGGAGAGTAGTCGTTCGACTTGATCTTCGAAAACTTCCCTGAAAATGCCGGTGCGATCACGGCTGTCTTTGGAAGGACATCGAGCAGAACTTCGCGGTTCAGCCTCAGATGTTCGCCGAGCGATACAGCCTCCGCGATCGCCTCCATATTTATGCCAAGCAAGAGATTGACAACCAGCTTCATACGGATTCCGGCGGTACCCGGCCCCATGAGATACCACTGCTTTGCGATTGACTTGAAGATCGGAACGCAGCGAAGAAAAGTTTCCGGATCGCCTCCACCGAACAATGTGACCGAGCCGGCCTCGACTGCTGGGGTCGACCCGGAAACGGGAAGATCAATCAGCTTTACCCCGCGTTTTGCCGCTTCACGGTGGAGGAGAGCCGACAGATCGGGGGAAATCGTGCTCATTTCGAGGACGACCGTCGCCGGCCGGGCGTGCGCGAACACCCCATTCTCGCCCAGATAGACTGCCCGTACGGCATCGTCGTTTGCCAGCGATGACAGCAGCACGTCAGATCCTTGAACGAGGCCGGGCAGCGTCTCTTCGATCTGAAATCCATATTCTCTGAGGGCAAGAGTAGTCGTTCGGCCGCGATTCCAACCTCGGACACGCCAGCCCTCAGCGTGTAGCCTTCTGAGAAAACGGCTCCCCATATGCGGTGCTCTTCCTGATGCTGACCGAGGCGCTCGGCGCCAGGTTGCGAAACTGCTCTGCCTACATCCGAGACTGGATCAACCAGGAGAGGGATACAGGCGAAAGCGGATCCGAAGGCCCAGCGGAGTCGGAAGGATAAAAGGGGAAACAAACATGTGGATTGTTCGATTATCCTGAACTAAGATCCCTGATTCTCAGCCATGCCAGGGAGTTCGCAGCGTCGAATGTGCTTATCGAGGACAAGGCATCTGGTACGCAGTTGATCCAGGAGCTTAAGCGGGAAGGCTTTCACCAAATTACCCGCCACGCCGCCCCTGCCGTTGAGAAGGAGATACGGTTGCGCAATGTCTCGCCGTCGATAGAGAACGGATTTGTTTACTAGCCGGCTGAGGCGCACTGGCTCGAAGACTACAAGCACGAATTGGCGGTGTTTCCGGACGGAACCTACGACGATCAAGTCGACTCGACATCGCAGGCGCTCGATTGGTTCCGAGTGTCGGGACCGCAATTGCTACGGTTACCTTGAGTACCTAAAGAGTATTGCCAACGCTGAAACTCCCGATCCGCAATATACCGCCATGTTCATGCGGCCGAGGGGTGGACCGGGAAGAAACGGCAGGTAAAGGGAACACTCGTCGAGGGCGGAAGGTCGGCGCTCAGACCCGCCCAATTCTTGTTCGGTTCAGGCCCCATGACAAAGTCCAAGAGACCACCCGCGGCGGCCATCGCATCGGCTCTGGAAGCGAGCCTAGTGCCCTCGAACCGCCTTTCTTACAGCGACCATTTCCTCAAGAGAATCAGGGTTTACAAAAGGGTGCCCAGCAGTCACGTCCTGTGTGATGACGATGTTGATCGTAAGCGGCCACTTCGCCTCAGCCATGCTTTTGAAGTAATTTACCAACACCCCTGTCGGATAGATTGGCGCCGGCCACTTTCCATTCATTGGTTTGTCGGGATACCATTCGTCTTCCAGAGTGAAGTTATACTGCGGCGTCAGTCCGGCATAGGGACCGTCGGGCAGTGACCATTCTCTCGGAAATGGCGGAGCCAGCGGCGCTCCAAAATCCACGACGTCTGAAATGAAGTCACCTGCGTACGGCGAGAAGGTCGGAAATAGCCATTGAAAGAAAGTAACAAGGCGCGAGGGATTTCCTGCTTTCAAGCTGACAGTGAGATCGCGAAATGAAAAGTTCGTCGCCACTTTCCCTCTCGTGACCACCACGGTTCAAGCTCAGGCTCCGGCCACTCCCGATAACGATATTGCTTCGGGATTGAGCAAAACCGCGGTCGCGCCTCAGGTTCCCCTGAGCTTCCAAGGCGACAAGATCGACTGGCACGGATTCGACCGCTATGACTTCGTGATGGATATGCAGACCTTGGCGATCACGCCTTTCAAGGCACTGGCCGGCGAAGAGTCCGGCAATCTCGGAATCTCGGACAAGGGACAGCTCCGGTGCGTTGTCGTTGTGCCCAAGCAGGCAGCTCCCGGCAACCCGTGGTCGTGGCGCGGCGTTTACTGGAATCACCAGCCCCAAGCCGAAATCGAACTGCTCAAACGGGGTTTTCACATCGCATACGTTTCGGTCGATCCCAAGCCAGGGTCAATAACGGATTTGACCATGGATGAGCTTATGGACGAGCTCGGAATGTCCAGACGGGCACTAACGGAGTGGGACGCCTGGTATGCCTACCTCACCGGGCAGTACGGGTTGTCGAAGAAACCCGCGTTCATCGGCATGAGCCGGGGCGGGATATTCGAATATCAGTGGGGCAGCGCCCATCCCGACAAGGTCTCGTGCATCTATGCCGACAATCCAGGGATTGAGCGGGAGGGTTTTCAGAGGCTGCGAGATCTGGCGCGGGCCGACGTGCCTGTCCTTCAAATCTGCGGCACCATCGATCCGAACCTCGGCCACTATACTTTCGCACTTGAGGCCATCTATCAACAGTTTGGCGGACGCATCTCGACGATGGTCAAGGAAGGTTACGCCCATCATCCGCATAGCCTACGCAACCCAAAGCCGATCGCGGACTTTATTGAGCAGAGCGTGCAGGCGGTGAGAGGCCCGGCGCCGGCCTTCGCGGGCGACAGGTTCACAAGCACTTCGTACTACAGCATCGAGAATCTCTACCGCGATTACCCGGATGAGGACTGCTACATCACCTGCCGCGGCCCACTGTTTTCGCCGTGCTACGACCGTTATGAATTCAGCGTGAAGGACACGCCGATGACAACCGACGTGATCGTGCCGAACACCGTGGCTCCGGGCATGCCCTGGGTGTACCGGGCAGGTTTTGTGTTTCGTGACGCGAAGGTTGATCAGGAACTGTTGGCTAAAGGGTTTCACATCGTCACTGGCCCTGTGGGGGTCGACTTCGTGGTGAAAGATTGGAACACGGCGTATCAATACCTGATCGGACACGGCTTTTCCAGGAAGCCGGCGATGGAAGGTGCAGGCGGCAGTGCCGGCGAAGTCTATGCGTGGGCCATCGAAAATCCTGAGAAGGTTTCCTGTATCTACGCTGAGAATCCGCGGATGCGCAGCGCTCTCGCGAAAACGCAGCCGCTCGACAATCTCGCTCCTCTCGCCAAGGCCGATGTGCCGCTTCTTCACGTTTGCGGCAGCCTCGATCCGTATTTCAAGGACAATACGCTTGAGGTTGAAAAGCGATATAAGAAGCTAGGAGGCAAAATCGACGTCATCGTCAAGCGGGGCGTGGGGCATTATCCGCTGGCACCTGAGGATCCAGCCCCGGTTGTGGACTTTATCACGCGAGTTACTTCATAGGAGGTTGGAGTGCGCGGGAAAATCTGAACGAGCGGAAATGACGCAAACTGACATGTCCCGATGGCTAACACCGAACCTGATTCGAAAAGACCGTGCTGCCGATCAACCTTGCCCGTGCAAACCGCGTCTCTTAGCAGGTTTCTTTCGGTCGAGGCACGAATAACGAGTTGTGGGGTTGAATAATCACGCTATTGCCTGGCTGACGCGTCTCGGACCAAGGGAGCGACAAAGTCGAAGCCCTCACGAACCAGAAGTCTTTCGTGACGCAATATTATTTCCATCGCATTTTAGTGCTTCGCGACCTTCATCACAAGCAGTCCTGAATCCGGGGTGCTCGGTTTCGCGCGGAAGACATGAGGAGGCAATGTGAACTCTGTTTCTGGTATTGAAGCCGGAACAGGTCAGCGGCGGCTTGCCGTAATTACGGGCGCTGCCTCTGGTATTGGAGAAGCTACAGCCTACAGGCTCTCAATGGAAGGTTTCGATGTCGCTATTCTTGATATTGACATGGCCAAGGCCGAGAACGTTGCGCGCACCGTGACAGATCGCAATGGTTCAGCCTTACCTGTTTGCGTCGATGTAACCAATAGCGACTCTATAGAAAACGCATTTGCCGCGATCGAGGGCTGGCGCAAGGTGCCAGACGTGCTGGTCAACAGTGCCGGAATAATGAGGGTTTCTTCGGTAGTTGACTGCACACTAACCGATTTCCGAACCGTGATGGATGTGAATGTGACGGGAGCGTTTCTTTGTGCTCAGCGCGCTGCTAAAGGCATGTTGGTTCAGCGCTACGGCCGTATCGTGAACTTGTCTTCCATAAGTGCTGAACGTGCAGGGATCGGACGTGTTGCTTACGGCACTTCGAAAGGCGCGGTAGCCTCTTTAACGAGGCAGTTGGCGATGGAACTGGGCGGGGCAGGCATCACGGCAAACTGCGTTGCCCCCGGTCCGATCAGTACTTCGATGACTCGCGAGTATTACACTTCGGAGACTAGGCGAGCCTTTGAGTCTATGATTCCCGCGCGAAGATTGGGAACCGTAGATGAAGTAGCACATGCCATCGCTTTTTTGTCATCCGACGCTGCGGGTTATATCAACGGCGCAATGCTTGCAGTGGATGGTGGATATCTTGCTGCAGGGGTTGGCACTACAGGGAGTCTCCATTCTTAGACCTCGCTGACACGGCAGCCGCATCACACGACGCTGCTACAGGGTCGCTTCGGCCAGAAGGCCGTTACCTAACGGCAACGGTCTCATTTATGCGCCGGAGACGCCCTATGCACTTATTCCCGAGTGGGCTCCGCCTTGGCTATTGGCTGGGCTGCAGGCTCATGAAGTGATTGACAACGATTCTTCCATGCTTCAATCTCGTTCTTCCATATTTCCATTCCGGATTTTCCATGCTCTTGTTTTCAATGTTGTGTTCTTCGCCCGGTCGTTTTTCCATGCGTATAGTCATCTCTTTCGTTTGATTCAGATCTCGAAAATGGTGAAATCTCGGCAGTTCAATTCGATTTTGGCCGCCAAAAAGTGTCAATACCGCCCAATCCTCGGGCCGTTCACGAATTGTCAACCCTGAGATCGAACGCACGCGCAGACCTCAGACTTGCCTGGCTGCCGCTTGGTCAGCGAGTGTCACGGCCGTTATTCCGCATCCTTTGCGCAGCGGAAGCCCAGGACGCCTGGGGACCGAAAGACGCCTATTTTTCCCAAATTTCCACGCTCGATTTCCTAAAGAATTTCCATTTTCGATTTTTCCATTCTTTCTCATATTTCCATGCTTCGCCCGGTCGTTTTTCCATGCGTATAGTCACCTCTTTCGCCTGATTCAGATCTCGAAAATGGTCGAATCTCAACAGCGATCTTGGCCCAACTCGTTTAGTTCCTGCCACAGTGATCGTACTCGGAATGTCTAGGAAAAGGCGAAGAGCTAATGCCATCTCCAAGGGTTTCATTCTCGCTCCGCAGCATTGCGCAAAAGGTATTCGACTTTGGAATCGAGACTACGGGCCACCTCGAGCGCTTCGGGAATGCCATAGGGGGCCAAGAGACTGGCCATCCGGTCGTACGAAAGGTGAACACCATTGGCCCTCTCGTCCAGGAGGACAGTCACCGGCGCATAGGACCCCGCGTCCGGAACATGCTTGACCATTTCCTTCATGATGAGTGGGTTTCCGATGACGAGACGAATGATTTTGGATGAGTGGCGCTCGGTTCCTTTGCGAACAACCATCCCGTGATCGAATTCGACAAATTGCATCAGGCCTGTCTCGCCCAGGGCAGGCAGGACCGCAGCTTCTAAGTCGGCTTCAGACATTGCGGTCTGGATCGATCGCCAGAGCTCCACCATGTTCGGGTGGCCGATTGCCGCCTTGAGAGCTGCAACAACGTCGTCGAACGGCTTCGAAGAGATTACTGTGAACCGTTCGATCTCCATTTTTCTGATCATTTCGGCTCCTTTCAATTCTTTCTAGCCAAAGCTAACGTGCAACCGGGTTTCCCAATCTCAGGATTCTTTACATGCACCAGAGTAGCGGCCAGCTGCGGAACGCTTCAAGTCACCACGGGAATTGGAAAGCTGTTGACGCGCTCTATATAGGCGGGACTTGACGGCTGCCTCAGAGATATTCAGGGTTCGGCTCATCTCCTTAATCGACCATCCGTGCTTCATCTGCATCCCAATCGGCGCTCGCAGTTTGGGGTCGAGGCGACGAATCGCGCCCAAGGCCTTGGTCTGACGCTGATGCAAGTCGTAGGCCTCCTCGGGATTCGGAGCAGGGTCCTTAGGCTCAAAGAAGATCGTTTCACATCTAGCATTCGGTTGGGGGTCAAACAACACTTCGGAACGAACATGTTGTTTGCGAAGGACCATAAGAGCAGTGTTGACAGCGATCCGAGTTAGCCAAGTGTATATTTTCGATTTACCTTCAAATGTCTTGATCGCCAAATAGGCTCGGAGAAACGTTTCCTGAAGCGCTTCCTCTGCGTCGTGCGGATTTCTGGTAATGGAAAGGATGGTTCTATAGAGGCGTCCAGAATAGATCGAATGAAGCTCCGCAAAAGCTGCAGACGAGCCTGCCTGGGCTGCCAATACGACATCGTCAACCGGCGCAATCACTCGTGCGACAGTGTGATCGAGTAGGGCGGGGCAATTCATTGTTCGCCTCCCCGGACATATCACGCGCAAAGAAAAGGGCACAATTGCCGTTCGCAAGCCGAGGCGTTGCCGCAGCCGAAAACTGCCCAGCTGTTTTGCCTCCACCATCATCACGGCTTGCTGATCGGCGACTTTTGGTGATAACTTGAAGGCCGCCCGGGTTAATTTCTCAGATCGCCGAAAAGAGGCGGATGTTTCAGTCGGCCGGGTAACTGTCTCGGAAGCGGCCGGCAATCATCGTAATTCGTGCTTCAGGAATTCGCTTGTCCGGCTGTTGGCAAGGTGAGCCGCCGCCGCGTTGTAATGTTTTCCGTTATGGCGGGAAAAGGCATGACTCTGCCCCGGGTAGCTGTACACCATCGCATTTAGTTTCGTGGCAACCGCCGCTTTGATCTCCGCTTGTGCAGCTTTGGAGATGAA
The DNA here is from genome assembly GCA_049520675.1 of Occallatibacter sp. Classification (GTDB taxonomy): domain Bacteria; phylum Acidobacteriota; class Terriglobia; order Terriglobales; family Acidobacteriaceae; genus Telmatobacter. Next base: position 24,799 of record JBEKPO010000059.1, read on the forward strand.
CTCATCCTCCTCGGCCAGATGCATGAGAATGGGAGCATGAAGCCCATCGACCTCTTTCAGGTATTTGTCAGTATCAGCTCCGTGATACCAGACAGCGGCGTCGATGCCGTCGTTGCGCACGGCTGTCATGAAGACCATCAACGCGCCGAGGCAATAGCCGAGCAAGGCAACCTTGCCGCTGCATTCCGGGAGAGTGCGTACCGCGTCGATGGTGTCTTTGATGTCCCTTACGCCGGCATCTCTGTCATAAGCCTGATAGAGGCGAAGGCCGTGGTCCCAGTCGGCTTGGGAGGTGACGTTCAGGTCGACACCTGGCTCCTGCCGCCAGTACAGGTCTGGAGCGACCGCGAGGTAGCCTTGCTCCGCCAATTCATCGCAGTGCTTGCGGATGTCGGCGTTCACACCAAACAGTTCCTGCAGAACAACAACAGCGGGAGCTGGCAAGGTCTTCGGTCTTGCGATATAGGCGAGGAATGTGCCGCCCTGCCCTTTTACATTGATGTGGTCCATCGTTTCGCCCTCCTGAGGCAGCTCTCCGCCAGCCGAGATCTGGTCGGCGGAGAGCATTTTGTCCGAAAGCATGTGGCTACTCATTGACGGAACTGGCAGCCTCTTCGATGAGCAGGGCTGCTTCCTTCGGGAAAGACATATAGGCCACATGGCTAGACTTCACTTCGACCGTCTTGGCCTTGGCGCGCTTCGCCATCATGCGCTCTTGTTCCGGATTGATTGATCGGTCTTCGGAGGCCACCATGTACCAGGTGGGCTTGTGCTTCCAGGCGGGATTCTTAACTTGGTGGGTGAACGCGTCAGTAGAAATCGGCACTTGTGCTATAGCCATGAACTCTGCTTCATCCCGTGGAATGTCCGCAGCAAAGTCAGCTACGAAATGTGGCTCGTCAATCCACCAAAGCCCATTACTGTCCGGCTTGAACGCCTTGGAAGCTTGCGGCAGGGCCTGCTCGATCGACGCACAGCTCTCACCTTCATCGAGGGCAAAGGCGGCAATATAGACAAGCGCCTTAACGTTTGGATGATTGCCAGCTTCGGTGATAACAGATCCGCCGTAGCTGTGGCCGACCAGAACCACCGGGCCGCCCATGGCGTCGATTGCGGCCTTCGTGTACTTTTGGTCGTCGGCGTACGAAGTCTCGGGGTGCTGCACTACCGACACTTTGTAGCCATCCTGCTTGAGGATGTCGGCAACCCTCTTCCATCCGGAACCATCCGCGAAAGCTCCATGTACCAGAACTACATTCCTAACATGCTGACTCATGACCATTTCTCCTTTGCGGTGAAGATCCACTCAGATCGATTGATTTTCGATGTCGAATGCCTTCGCGCCGAACCGCTCTTGATTCGCGCGGAACGTACTTCTTACTTGCAGCGTAAAGACCCGTCGGCTACTAGTTGGCGTGTGCGGGTACGGCAGCCTCTTCGATGAGCTTGGCTGCTTCTTTCGGGTGAGACATGTAGGCGACGTGGCTGGCATTCACTTCGACCGTCTTAGCATTGGCGCGCTTCGCCATCGTGCGTTCCTGCTGGGGATTGATCGACCGGTCTGCGCTGGCCACCATGTAAAATGTCGGCTTGTGCTTCCAGGCGGGATTCGTGACCTTGTGGGTAAATGAATCGGTGGAGATCGGTACCTGCGATATAGCCATGAAGTGAGC
>JBEKPO010000060.1:0-26378 GCA_049520675.1 Occallatibacter sp.
CGTAGGTGTAGGTCGCCGTCGACCCGCTATCGACTGCCGTGACGTTCCCTTCGGCGTCGTACGTGTAGGCGTGAACGCTGTCATCGGTCATGTTTCCCGCGGCGTCGTAGCTGTAGCCGCTGGTTGTCACTTGATTCGTGCTCGTGTTGAAATTCAACTGCGGCTGCGGCCCGGTGGTGACGATCAGTGACCGCCTGTGGAAGAAGCGGTTTGGAGGATCGCCCGATGTCATTGGAAAAGTCGTCGTTTCGGTGAACGCAACGCCGATGACGATTGTTGGCGTCAATCCGCCCGGATTCACCGGAGCCTATTCGGCCCAGGGGACGCCGGATATCTTCCTCCCATTCAGCATGCAGCCCATCGTGGCGCCGCAGAACCTTGATCCATCATGGTCGCCCTCCTTGCTCACGAACAAGGACCTGTGGTGGGTCCTGGTGATGGGGCGGGTCAAGCCGGGCGTCCCTGCTTCGAGCGCTGAGGCCTCTCTCAATGTGACTCTCAGTGCCGCGGTGCGCGCCACCTTGCCGGTGACGAGCGCGAACCAGATTCCCAGGCTGCTGTTGCGCGACGGCAGCCGAGGGCAAAACCCAAACATCGAGGAATTCGCAAAGCCGATCTATGTCCTGATCGCGCTTGCGGGCCTGGTTCTGCTGCGGCCTGTCCGATCCATGCTCTACGGCGTCGCCCCATCCGATCCGCTGACCCTTTCTGGCGCAGCCCTGCTCTTACTGCTGGTCGCCCTGGGAGCGAGCTGGATCCCTGCCCGACGTGCTGCCACGGTTCAGCCCATGGAAGCATTGCGGCACGAATGAGGGCCACGACACTTGCTCCTCGCGGCTGCGGCGACCTCGAAAATCGGATGGAACTGGAGTTGGCTTCGCATCTGGAGGCGCTCACTTACGACCTCATTCAATCGGGCCTTTGGCCTGAAGAAGCCGCGTCGACGGCGTGCGAACCCGACCAGACTTCCTTCGATCCCGAAAACCACCATGCCCGGCAATCTTCGGACTGTGTCCCGGAAGTGACGCACTTCCATCAGAACCGCAACGGCTGGTCTGAACTGCTCAGATTCACGCCGATTGCTGTGCGAGGCTTTCTAAATAGGCGAGATTTTGCGCCGCCGCACAGGAATTAGCTAAGGAGATCGCATGTCGTTCGGACTTTATTCCGCCGGTTTTATAATCGTGATCGCCGGGCTGGCATACGGCGCGCACCTCGCACGCATGCCCATGCATTGGATTGTGGTATGCGCGGTCATCATGACCGGCATTGGGCTTCTGTCGGCCGTTAAGGCCACCCGCCAGAGAGACGCCGCCAGCCATTGAGGATTGCCCGCCAGACGAGGCGGTTCGAATTCCTCTTACGGGGCGTTACCATCGCTCATGATAGAGAAGATTGACTACCGGAACGCCATTTTGCGCTGCGTTCACGGGTCGACCGCTGCTGGCGGTCAGAACTCGTAATGCAGCCCGAGGGTCACATTGTTCGCGTGAAAGTTCCGCGGAGCGGTTAGACCGGCGGGCGATTCGGTTAGACCCGTCACACTAAGTGGATTCGCCGCTTGATACAGAGAAGTGCATGGAACAACCGTTGATATCAGAGAGGTTGAAGTGCTGCAATTCTGCGGCCCCGAAAGGCCACCCTCGCCATAGCCGTAGAAGTTGTATTCAGCCTTCCAAATCAATCCTGGATGGACCGTCCACGCCACATTCAAAAAGGGAGACTGATACGTCGAGTCGAGCGAGCCGTTCACTGACCGCGCATCGTTGAAAAACTGATTGCCGTTGACAGAACTGATGCGATAGCCAATGTTGGAGCGCACCGGCTTGATGGGCGACACGTTGAGAGACACCGATCCGTACTGCGTGGGAGCATCCATGAAGTCCCTTGCAAACCAGTCCGCAAGCTGGGTCGTCGACCCCCTGGTGAATACGCCCGGGCATACGTTCGGCCCTCCGCTACTGTTGGCGGAGGCAGTGCCCGGCAGGCCCACGAGGGTCGAGGGATTCTGCGCGCCGTTGTCGTAGCAGATGTTGGTCGCCGCATACACATCGCTATAGGCGTAATTGAAATCGAGCCCAAAATGCTCATTCGGCGAAAGCACCGCACCCAGGCTCACAATCCGGCTGTGATCGACATGATCGAGCGGGCCCTCGTACGGGTCGAGCCCTGCTGCAACGGCGGCCTGGTTGTTGTTCGTGTTGTTATGCCGTTCCAGGTCGTTCCAGGCTCCAGATAGCGTCGCCCAGGGCTTCGGCCTGTACATTGTATGCACTCTATAGTGCTTGGTTTGCCGCGGACCGACCGAGGTGAATGCGTTGTCGGCGTAGAGCACCTCGACTGTGCCGTTGACACTCCAGTTGGCGGTGGGACGCACAGCGGCGTTGAAGATTCCGCCGTCTTCGTTGATGGTGACTGTTCCGTTTGTCGTCGATCCGACGGCTAATGGAGTGTTGTGAGGACTGCCCTGAGCGATGGTGTGCGTGCCATGGCGATAGGTGAGCGAGAGCGTTGTGCGAGACCCGGCGTCCCATGTCCCCGTCAGGTCATTGGTGAAGAAGTTCTGGCCAAAGTAGCCCGGCAAAGGGACGCCGACGGCGCCGCTGCCTTCAAACGTGGACGTCGCCGGAGTGGTGGGAGTGTTCACCACAGTCGTGGTCAATGGGCCTGCGTAGTTGATAGTTTCATTTCCCGCAGTCGCAGGCGTCGATACCGTGGTCAGGCTTGAGATGACGGAAGTTCCCGGTTGGTGAACGCTGGAGAAGTCCACCTGATCGGAGAGACTGAACATCTTCATAACCTGCCACGCAATTCCATAGTCGGCAGCGATCACCGCCCGGTGTGCATGCGCGTTGCCCGTGTATGTGAGCGAGCGAGTCGTACCATTCAAACCCTGGTAGCTGTCGTAGTAGTCGGGCAGGTTCATATTCGCGTTGGTGTATCGAAAATCGCCATTCATCGAGGTGTTCCTGATGCTTGCGCTTTGCAACCGAAAAATCTCGGTCGGGTAGAGAATGCGCGTCGGCTGCGAGCGCAGATAGCTCGTAACTACAGCACATGCCGCATTGATCACCGGCAGGCCACCGGCAGTTTGCGGCGCCGAGAGGATGGGCGTAGTGCCTATGCTGTTCGCGTTGCAGGCGCTGCTCGGGTACGGCGTCCGGCTGTCGTAATCGTTAATGGCCACCTTTGTTCCGTCGGCCTCTTGCAGGATGAAGTCGCCGGGAGCCACGGTGAAGTAGGAGCCGGCCTTATAGTGGTCGATCTGTTCTTCAAAGGTGAGCTGGGTCCCAGCCATGGGCTTCCACAGAATCGCCCCGGTGAAATCGTCGGTGCTGTTGCGCTGATACTGCTCGAGAATGGCGTCGTACTTGGCGAATTGATAACCGCTTGGGCTCAGGCTCGGGCCCTGAAAGATATTCTGCGAATACTCCACGCGGTACGTCATTTTCGATAACGGAAAGATCGTCAGGCTGGTGTCCGTCATGCGGCGCACCGTGTTGTATAGGAACGGCGATTGGTCGACCTGCGGCCAGGCAAACTGGCCCGTTGGCGCGCCGGTGGGTCCGATGGGAATCGACTGTCCTCCGGGAATATTCGGGTTAGCCAGCAGGTCGTAGTCGAAGTATTGGCGGTCGCGACGGAACAGTCCCGTGAAGTCGTAGAGCTTGCCCTTGGAGGCGTTCAGCCTGGCGAAATTGTAGGGATCGCCGCCGAACCCGCTGCCGATGGCGTTGATGGTATCGACCAGGCTGTCCTTTTTGCCTGGAAGTACATGCATGTCAAAAGTCTCGCCCAGTATGCGCGGCCCAGACCGCAAGTTGACCAGCGTGTCGTACATGGCCCCGCTGCCCGAAACGCCGGCGATGCGCCCGCCCAGATCGACGCTCTGATGAATCACATACCCATTCGGGGCTGATATCGGTGTTTCCGGCGTCGGGAGCGGAACAACGGGCGTCGGATTCTGCGCGGCTGCGATGCCGGTCGTCAGTAAAATCGCCGCGCAAGCGCCCGCGCGGATTCGCTGGATGATCGCGACAGATCGTTGCTTTGATAGGCGGGAAGTACAGCCTGCGTTCTTCATTTTGAAGCCTCAATTGCAAGAGAATCCTTGCTCTCATCCAACCCTTGAAACCGCGTGCAACACTGTTACCGGATCCGGGCCGCGCCATCGGATCGGTCCGGAGAATGTCACCCGGCCCTTCGCCGCCTATCTGAGGAACGCCGGATTGACGTTCGACCCGTGGATGTAGGTGTGGCAACTGGTGCACGGCGTCTGCTCCGACGATCCTGCGCCCATCGAGTGAACCGTGCCGGCCGCGACCGGGCTATGGCATTGGTTGCACAAGGTATTGATCTGCGGCATGTTCAGCAACCGTGCGTTCTGGGAACCATGCGGCGTGTGACACGCCAGGCACCCCTCTGCCTTGACCGCGGCGTGCTCGTAAACGAATGGGCCCCGCGTCTCCATGTGGCACTTGGTGCAGATCATGTTCTGATCGGCCGTGGACCTCAGGTTGTTGTTCCCGAAGGTGCCGTGAACGTCATGGCAGTCGCTGCACTTCACCACCCCTTCGTTCACGCGGTGGTGGAACGGCATATCGAACGCGGGCTTCACGTCGCCGTGGCACTGAAAGCAGAGCGTGGGCTGAGAAGCCTTCAGCAGTTCTTCCTTGTCGTCGCCTCCGTGGATGCTGTGGCAGCTTGTGCAGCCAACGTTGGCTTTGGCATGAGGAGAACGCTCGAAGTTTGGGTGCGCTCCGGCATGGCAGCCCAGGCACGTCTTGTCCACTTCCGCAGCTGTGGCCTTGGCCGGGTCGAAGATCTTGGTCACGTCGCCGCCGCCGTCAACGTGCGCCTTGCCTGCACCGTGGCAAGCCTCGCAGGTGACCCCGGTCTTGCCATGCTCCAGGGCCAGCTTGCTATGAGGATTGGAGGCGAATCCCTTAGCCTCCTCTTGATGGCAGGTGGCGCAGACGTCGGCGCCGACAAAATCCGACGGGGCGGCATCCTTGATTTGCGGCACGCCTGAGGGTTTCGCTGCCTGGGCAGAGGCGCCCAGGGCCGCGACGCAGATCATTCCCGCGCCCATGATCAGCGTCAGACAAGCCCGCAGCCCCGGTCGCTTCCCGGGAGCCGCACTAGTTTTCAATTGCGCTTGAGGCCCGCTTCTACGCATTCAGAAGTACCGCCTTACTTGTTCTGTTCGCGTCTTCCAGCAACAACCGGTCGGATTCCAGGCTTCCAGGCGACGCTTTTCGAATGGAAAGGCCGGAACGTCAGCAGGTTGATTGGGTCAACTCGTGACTGAAAGTGATCCCTCTGCGGAGCAACGACTCGTCGGACGAGATGAATCCGATCGAAATCCAACCCTTTGGCCCGAAAGCGGAGCTTCGTTCCCAGCTGATTCATAGGAAGGACCAAGCGCGCTTTTACTCAGCAGATCAGGATTGCCTCTTCATGGCTGTGCAGAATTGACCACATTTCGCGCGCGATTCTTCCCCAACGATATATATGTGATATGAAGGGCGCTGGTTTTGCGGCGACCAACGGAGAGCCTATGTCCTTTGAAGTCCGCGGCGTCTGTCCGTATTTCGAGGTCTATGACATGCCGGCCTCGCTGCGTTTCTACATCGACCAGCTCGGCTTCACGCTCCTGGACCATGCTCCGCACCGGGGAGGTGACGATCCCTATCGCTACCAGTGGTGCTGGCTGCGCCTCGGCGCCGCCGATCTCATGCTCAACACTGCGTTCGAATTCGACGAAGAACGCCCCACGCGCGAAGAGCACCTCCGCCAGCGTGGGCATCGCGATACCTGTCTCTACTTCGGCTGCCCCAAGGTCGATGCAGCCTACGCTGAGCTCAGCGAGCGCGGCGTCGTCATCGACCAGCCTCCCAAGATCGCCCCATACGGCATGAAGCAAATGTATCTCAGGGATCCCGACGGCTTCGGCCTCTGCTTCCAGTGGAAGGCCGAGTAACGGAATGAGGGTGGGATCAACAAATCGACCTGAAAATCGCGGTCAAGAAATGGCGGCCAACCTAATCCTCGATAAGATTCACGTGCTGGACGGCGGGCTGGCGTCCGAGCTCGAATACCAGGGGGCCAACATCGGCACGCCCCTCTGGTCGGCACAGGTTCTCGAGGACGAGCCGGAAAAGGTTGCGGCGGTGCATCGTGCCTACATCGAAGCCGGCGCGCAGGCGATCGCCACGTGCAGCTACCAGGTTTCGCGGATGGGCTACGTAGAGGTTGGCCTGACGGCGGCAGAGGCCGATGCCGCGCTGCTGCGATCGGTGGAGATTGCGCGATCGGTGGTCAGCGAATTTCCAGAACGCCGCGTATTGGTTGCGGGTTCACTGGGGCCGTATGGCGCGGCGCTGCACAATGGCGGCGAATATCACGGCAACTACGATTGCTCTTATGCCGATCTGGTTCGCTTTCACCGCGAGCGGATCGAGATTTTCGCGCGCGCAACCGGGGCGCAGCGTCCGGATCTGCTGGCTTTCGAAACCTTCCCGTCGCTCGAAGAGGTGCGCGCCGTGGGCGAAGCGCTCGTCTCCTGGCCGGATCTTCGCGCGTGGTTCAGCTTCTCGTGCCGCGACCCCAGCCACGTTTCGCACGGGGAGCCAGTCGCGGAATGCGCAGCGCTGGTTGCTCCATTTCCGCAGACAGTCGCGGTCGGCGTCAACTGCGTTCCACCGAAGTGGATTCCGTCGCTGATTGCGGAATTGCGGACGGCGTCGGACTTGCCCGTAATGGTATATCCGAATTCCGGGGAGGGGTGGGATGCGGCAAATCGCTGCTGGACGGGCATGAGCGATCCGGCAGATTTTGGCGCGCAGGCTGCCGAATGGTTCAAGTCAGGCGCGCAGATCGTCGGCGGATGCTGCCGCACACGGCCCGCGCACATTCGGGAAGTCGCGTTGGCGGCGGGACGATGCTTCTAAGGATTCGTGTTGTTGCTGGTGACCACCGGATCGTGCCAGAGCTCGCCGAGGACCAAGTAGAGGTATGCTGTGCGGTCTGGCATGTCAATGTCGGTGAGCGGCTTTGGCTCCCCGGATGCCAGCAGCCACCAGGCTATCGGCGCCTGATCGATCTCGTATCCGGCGTCGCGGAGTAAAGTGAGGCTGACGCGGTCGCGTTGTTGCATTTCCCTTGTCTGAATATCCAGCGCGACCAGGCCGCCAGAACTTAAGCCGAGACCGGCGTAAGGCGCAAAAGGCGCAGCGAGCTGTGAAGCGCGCGCCACTTTGATCGTTCGCTCGGTCCGGTATTCCTGCCTCTCCAACGCGCGGGCGATACCATCCGCGAGAAAGGCCGCCAACTGCGAATCGTTTTGCATCCTGTCCACGATCTGGTGCGGAACGAGGATGATGCCGTTGGGCAGCGTAAATGCCTCGCAAGGGATCAGCGAGCAGAAGTGCTTGTTATCGACAACCTGGAACCGAAAGTTGATTTTGGCCGGACCGCTGTCCGGCAAGTTCAACTGGTAGGCAGGAACCAGGCTGTTCCCGATCTTTTCGACGCGCGCTTGCATCTCGGCGTCCTTGAACGGCGGAAACTCTTTCGGATCGAGGCCTCCCCGAAACACGTCCTTCACGTAGTTTTGCTTCGCATCCGCCGGGACTGCCGATGGGTCGTAGTCGCCCTTTTCGCGCAGCTTTTCTTCGCCGCTGCCGATCTCAATGGGACCAATCTGGACGGAAGCAGCAACCAGCACTCTTGCCGCGTCCAGCTTGCCCTTGTATTTGATCCAGTCGCCCGCCTTTACATTGGTAAGGGACTGCAACGGCGGCCGCCACTCTATCTTTGTCTCAGCCGTGATTCGAATCCGATAGCCGTCCGCGCGAAGCACGAGACCGGAACCTTTTGCTTCTTCCGAAGCGGGCGGCGCATCGATCACGGCCGAACCGGAGACCTCACCGGGCCGTGGCATTGGCCGCCGGTCGATGCGCGTGGCATGGACGGTGTTGTCTATGACCACGCCGCTGTAACGAACGCTCATGCCTTCGCCGACATAGGGCGGCGGGTCGCCTGGACAAGTCACAGCCGCACCCTTTTCACCATGAGCGGATTTTGCTACGCCTTTCGTCTCTCCAGTGCAAAGAACGCGCAATCCATTGACATCGAAATCCGAGGCGGAGATTGCTCGGCTGACGTAGCCGGTAATCGTTGAATCACCCTGAGCGTGCGTCAAACCGGCACCGGGAGCCAGCAACCCGCACAGCAGGAACGCAGTTTGCGTTTTCATTTTGGCAGCAGTATAGGCGCCGCTGCGGCATCGCGCAAACGGAAAGCTGAAAGCTGGGAACTGGCTCTAAACGAGTTCCAGCTCCGCCGTGCCTTTGCGGCCCGCAATGAAACGGCCGGCGCGCGCCGCGATCTTCAAAGCTTCGCGGTCGAGCAGCTTGCGAATCTGGCTGCGCGCGTGGTCCGCCCAGGGGCCGCGGTTGTCTAGCTTGATATAGGCCTGCCAATGGCGAAGCGCGTCGCGGCTTCGGCTGCACCGCTCGTAGGCCAGCGCCAGGTTGTAGTGTGCATCGGCATATCGGGGAGCAAGAGCGACAGCTTTGAGGTAGGCCGCGATGGACTCATCGAGCCGTCCCAGCTCGTCAAGCACATTGCCCAGGTCGAAGTACGCCAGAACGTATCCCGGATCAGATTCTGTTGCGTGACGGTACAGCTCCTCGGCGCGGCCGTACTGGCGTAAATGAAAGAAGATCGTGCCCAGGTTAATGCAAGCCGCCGCATAGTTTGGATCGATGCCGAGGATCTCCAGATATAGCGCGATGGCTCGCTGCTTGTCGCCGGCTTCCTCGGCGTGAACCGCTGCCTGGAACCGCTCCTGAATCCCATTCTCTGCCAAGGTGCCGGGGAGTCGCAGTGGCGAGGGCCCTGAGGCTTGAGCAGAGCACCCCGACTCACTGCTGCGCTCGAAGTCGAAGAGCAACTGGCGGCTTATGGGGTCGACCATCGCGCCACGGTGGCGGAATGCCAGGCGCGTTCCGGTGCGCACCACTCGCGCTTCGAGAAGGGGGTTGGCCATCCCCGCAACCGCCTTCATGGCAAGAATCGAATCGCGAATCGACGACGAGGGCACAGCGTCTTCGCGTAGCGCACGCAGGGTGCGCAACTGCCCGAGGTCTTGAAAGCTGTAACTTTCCAGTTTGGGAATCAAGCCGGCTCGTTCCCAAGCTTGCAATTGACGGGAACTGATGGCAAAGATGCGCAAAACGTCCTGACGGCGATAGCTGGTCACTCCAGTTTGCTCCAGGCCTTGCACGCGGCACGTTCGCCCTTGTTGCGATTATGCCAAGAGTCGACGTGAATAAGTGGGCAGGAAGTAAGTTCGCGGCAAAAAATACGTGGATAACGAGTGCATGACTTGGTTCCTGCACACCCGCTGTGACAATTCCTGAGCAACCGTTAATTACTTGGTTCCCTCCACTGCATTTTCCAAGTGGATGCGCGATTGGGCGTGCGTGGGTGTTGAATCTCTGCGCCGTCCTCTTTGGCCAAGGTCTCCGGAATGGACCGAGAACCAAATGCCAAATCGGGCCAAGTCCCTGTTGCGGTTGCACTCCCGGAAAGTTGTACCGTGCTTCTGGTTGATGGGCGATGAATTGCAAGCGTCACATCGCTTACGATTTTCTTTGCCAGCGGAAAATTCGCTATGGTAACCTGCGGTGCGCAACATTAGAACGACGCAGGGAAGCTGGGCTCCATGTCGTACGTCGCTTTCCGCATCGTGTTGACGGACCTCCCGCGAGTTGTGTCTCTCGACGAGGAAGTGGAGGCACTGCTCGGCTTCACTCGACAGGATTTTCTTGAGGCGAAAGTCAATCTCAAGGATTGTGTTCACCGCGACGACGCCGCGTTATTCGATTCCCTGTTTTTCCGCGATCTCCAAGACTCCTCCGGAGCTGTCAACCTTCGTCTTCTTCGTGCCGATGGAAGGATCCTCTGCACCTGCGGTCACTTTAAGAAGGAATCTTCGCGCGACGGAACCGTGACGCTTGAGTTGCATCTTGCCGACGCGCGCACGGTGAAAGCACCCAGCGACGCCTCGCTGGTCAACAGCTTTAAAAGCATCATCGAGCACAGCACCGACTATATCTACGTCAAGAATCGCAACCACGTCATTCTGGCCGCGAGCCAGGCGTTGCCGAAGTTGATTGAGTTCAATGGCGGCCGTACCGAGCTTGTGGGCACCACCGATTACGACAATCATCCGGAATCGACGGCGGACATTTACTACGCTCTCGAAGAGAAGGCGTTCGCCGAGGGCAGGCGTACGAATCTGATCCATCAGGTGCTGCTGAGGGATGGAACCAAGCGTTGGATCGACAACCGCAAGTATCCGATCAATGGTCCGGACGGAGAGATCATCGGCATCTTCGGGGTGGCGCCTGATATCACCGAGTACATCGAGGTGCAAAACAGGCTGCGCGGAAGCGAAGAGCAGTTACGCCAGGCCGAGAAGATCGCCGGGCTCGGCAGCTACATCCTCAATATTCCGAAGATGCAGTGGACGGTTTCACCAGAACTAATGACGCTCGTAGGCTCCCGACAGGAACTGGTTGCAGGGTTCGACGAGATGTGGCGTTACATCCACCCCGATGACCGGGCCTGGGTCGCCAAGCGTTTTGATGGCTACTTTCGTGGCCAGGGCACGCCTTTTGACCTTGAGTACCGCCTGGTTCGGGGCACTGATGGCGAGACTCGCTGGATTCACACTCGCGGAAGGCTCGAATTCGACGCCGACGGCCAGCCGGTCAGCCTGAAGGGAACCATCCAGGACATAACAGAGCAAAAACAGGCCCAGGACGCGCTTAAAGAGAGCAGAGATCTGCTCCAGCTTTTCGTTGATCGCGCTCCGGCAGCGCTGGCAATGTTCGATCGCGAAATGCGTTATCTGAGCGTCAGCCGCCGCTGGCTTGAAGACTACGAGCTGGTGGGCATCGAGGTTGTGGGGCGCTCGCATTACGAGGTTTTTCCAGACATACCGGAACGCTGGAAGGCTGTACACCGGCGTGGCATGGCAGGTGAGACCCTGAAGTCGGACGAAGACCGCTTCGACCGGGCTGACGGAACAGTGCAGTGGATTCGCTGGGAAGTCGTCCCATGGCGCAAAGGCGATGGCTCGATAGGCGGAATCGTTATTTGCTCCGAGGACATTACCCCGCAGAAAGAATCGGAGAACCGGCTACGCCTGGCCGCCAGTGTCTTTACCGGTGCGCGCGAAGGCATCACCATCACCGACGACAAGGGGGCCATCCTCGATGTAAACGCCGCCTTTACCCGCATCACGGGATACTCGCGGGAAGAAGCTCTCGGCCGCAATCCGAGCATTCTCAAATCGGGCCTTCAAAGCCGCGAGTTCTACGAGAACATGTGGAACTGCCTGCTACGAGATGGTCATTGGTCAAACGAGATCTGGAATCGGTCGAAGTGCGGCGACATTTATCCCGAGGCGATCACCATCAACGCGATCCGCGATGCTGATGGCAAAACCACGAACTACGTGGCGCTGTTCTCCGATATTTCAGAGATCAAAGAACATGAGCTCCAGTTGGAGCACATCGCTCATTTCGATGCGCTCACCGGGCTCCCCAATCGAGCCCTGTTTGCAGATCGCCTGCGCCAGGCGATGGGCCAGGCGCAGCGCAGCAAGCACGCCCTGGCGGTGGTACATATCGACCTCGACGGGTTCAAGACGATTAACGACCGGTATGGTCACTCGGTTGGCGACGGTTTGCTGACCGCCATCGCCTTCCGGATGAAGCGGGCTCTGCGCGACGGCGACACTCTGGCCCGGCTGGGCGGCGATGAGTTTGCCGTAGTCATGCTCGAACTGGACCACGACAGCGCTGCGGTGCCGGCGCTGAATCGCTTGCTGCAAACCACATCGGAAGAGGCACAGATCGGCAACGTCACACTTCGCGTATCCGCCAGTGCGGGCGTCACTTTCTATCCGCAGTTGGAGGAGGTCGACGCCGACGGGCTGCTGCGCCAGGCTGGCCAGGCGATGTACCAGGCCAAGCTGGCCGGCGGTAACCGCTTTCACAAATTCGATCCCGGCCAGGATCTGATCGCCCGTAGCCGGCACGAGAACCTGGAACATATCCGCAAGGGGCTGGCTGAACACCAATTCGTACTCCACTATCAGCCCATGGTGAATATGCGTACCGGGAAGGTGGTAGGCGTCGAGGCCCTGGTCCGCTGGAAACACCCGGACCGCGGCCTCCTTCCTCCGGGGATGTTCCTGCCTGTGATAGAGAACCATCCGCTGCAAGTCGAATTGGGTCAGTGGGCGATCGCAACCGCCCTGACCCAATTGGAATCCTGGAAATCGTCTGGCCTGGATCTGTCACTCAGTGTCAATGTGAGCGCCATCGAATTGCAGCAGCCGGACTTCGTCGATCGACTGCGCGCTCATCTCGCGGCGCACCCAATGGTCAACCCATCCAGCCTTGCTCTGGAAGTCGTGGAGACCACCGCATTGCAGGATGTGATGCAGACTTCCCATGTTTTGACCGACTGCCGGGGCATCGGCGTCTCCATCGCCCTCGACGATTTCGGCATCGGGTACTCTTCACTGACCTATTTGCGGCGCCTGCCGGCCAATATCTTGAAGATTGACCAGAGCTTCGTCAGGGACATGCTTGAGGAGCCGGAAAACTTCAACATCCTGGAAGGCGTGATGGGCCTGGCCGCAGCGTTCCGGCGCGACGTGGTCGTGGAAGGAGTGGAAACGGTGGAACACGGGCTGATGCTGCTGCAGATGGGGTGCGAAATCGCGCAGGGATACGGTATTGCCCGGCCCATGCCTGCCAACGAGTTGCCAGGGTGGGCGGCAGTCTGGCGACCCGATCCGCGCTGGGATGATGTGCCGCTGGTGCACGCCAACAACCGGCCTGTCCTTTATGCTTGCGTGGAACACCGCGCGTGGCTGTCGGCATTTGAAGCCTGCCTGCAAGGCAGGCGCACGGCTCCACCGTCGCTCGATGCCAGCGATTGCCGCATTGGTGCGTGGCTTGACAGTGAAAAGCGGTCCTCGCGTGGCACATTTGCTTCCCTTCAGGCCATCGAGACCCTCCACCGACAGTTGCATGGGTTGGCTGCGGAGATTTTCGAGTCACAAGCCGACGGTCGGAACTCCGAGGGGCTGGCACGTCTCGAACAACTTCACACACTGCACGACAAATGCCTGAGCCGGCTGCGACCTTTCACGCGGATCGCTCGCAGCGGGGGCAAAAGAAGAAGCGTTGAGGCGCCAGCCCGGTCCCGAGCGAAGCGCGCGTAGCCGCGCAAGCGCAGACAAGTCTTGAATCACAGGCATATTCGGCGGTCGCTGAGTTCAGCGTACTCTTGAATACCGGCAGGTCAACGCTTCAGGTCCTAGTCAGCGATGTGCAGCCGTCGCTTCCGGCTGAAGATGATTATGCGCTGCCGTCGGTTCGCGCAGGGTGAGAACCGGACAGCGGGCATGTGCGAGCACGCGGTAGACGGTTCGGTCGCGCGTGAGATTCTGAAAGGCCGAGCGATGCGTTGCCCCGAGCACAATTAGATTTGCGTGGCGCTCCTGCGCCAGTCCCAGAATCTCGATGGCCGGGTTGCCATGAGCAACTACCGGCTCAACTCTCGAGCAGCAACCTGCCCCCGTTTCGGCGGCAAGTTGGCGCAGCTCGTGCATCGCCGCCGAGTCCATTCCAGTCGGCATTCCCTTCCGCTGCATTTCAGGAACCGGCGGCAGCACATGGAGCAAGACCAATGTGGCGCTTTGTGTCGCTGCAATCTGACAGGCAAGCGCTGCGCTCGGGCGAGAGGTCTCTCGAAGAGTGGTGGCATGGAGGACAACACGTGAAGAGTCCTGTGGCACCGGGAGATGGGCCTCGGGTCCCACGGTAATGACCGGGAGGTGAACCGAGCGCAGCACTTGTTCTGCCACCGAGCCGATGAGCAGCTTGCCCACTTTGCTCCGGCTCCGTGTTCCGACCAGCACGTGGTCCGCCTGGAATTGGCGAACGGCGGCTGCAATCTGCTCCGTGGGATGCCCTTCTCGCGCCAGCGCATCGCATCGAATGCCCTGCCGGCCGGCAAGGTCGCACCACGGCTTCATCATTTGCCCAGAGACTTCAAGAGCACCGGCCGTGTCGTAGTACGGCATTCCCGCGGCATCGGCGGTGATGGCTGCAGTCGCCGAAAGGACGTGAAGAAGAATCAGCCGCGCCCCGGTTTCGTGTGCCTGCTCGAGTGCAAAGGGCATCAGATGGTCGAGATCACTTAAATCTGTGGCGACCAGGATCGTGGCTGGATGGGTCCAGCGGTGAGGATCTGACTCCCGCATGACCGAAACCTCTTAGCTGAGAGCGTGTCACCGAAATTGGATGGGAGATGTGCCAGAGCGCACCCCGATTTGTGATTAGAATCACTTTTCGCGATCGACACTTGCCTGGCGCGCGGCGGGGCTGCGATGATCGCTGGCAATCCATTGAGAGGGGGCCTGAGAATGCAGAAATTCAATTTGGCTTGGGTTGCAGCGGGTGCACTCGCAGCGGGTGCATGGGGACAATCGGCGTCGTGGCCGCCATCACCTGAGCACCCGACATTGCAGGTCTGGCCGGGCACACCGCCCGGAGCCAAGGCAAATCTGCCTCCCGAGGGAGATGTATCGAAACCCGGGGATGGCCAGGTAGCGGGTCGTCCCGTGATTCGCATCGGCAACGTCTCTGCACCCACCATGACGCTTTATTCGCCAAGGGGAATCAACTCGGGCGTGGCCGTCCTGGTGTTCCCTGGAGGCGGTTACCGGTACGATTCCATCGACCTGGAAGGCACAGAGGTATGCGACTGGCTGAGCCAGATCGGCGTGACCTGCGTGCTGCTGAAATATCGCGTGCCCGACAGCGGGCCGTACCCGAAGTCCGCAGCGGCCTTGCAGGACGCGCAGCGTGCCATGGGTGTGGTGCGCCAGCACGCAGCCGAGTGGGGCATCGATCCGCATCGCGTTGGCGTGCTGGGGTTTTCAGCAGGCGGGCATCTGGCCGCAGCCATCAGCAACATCTACGAAAAGCGTCTCTACGACCCCATCGATGCGGCCGACCAGTTGAGTTGCAAGCCCGATTTCGCGGTGTTGCTCTATCCCGGCTATCTCGCGCTGGCCGATCAGAACTTTGCGGCGAATCCCGATATTCACCCCACGGCCGATACGCCACCCACCTTTATCCTGCAGGCGGAAAACGACTATACAGCGAACGTCGAAAATGCGGTGGTGTACTTTATGGCGCTAAAGAACGTAAAGGTGCCCACGGAGCTGCATATCTACGCGGAAGGCGGCCATGGATTTGGGATTCGGCCGAGGGACTTCCCCATCCTGGGTTGGCCCCGGATGGTCGAAACGTGGCTGCGCACCATCAAAATGCTGCCAACGCGATAAGGCAACTTGTTCCGACGTACCGCTTGCTCTGCCCACGTGACCGCTGCTCGCGAGCGGGACGACTGATACAGCCTGATCCGCTTTGGGGGCGCTGCCAAGGCTGGCTCGGCGTTTCCCCATCGTTCGAAAAAGCTGCCGCCTAGTAGCACGAACATAAGATTCGTAATACCATATCTGCCTAGTAGCACGAAGTTGCCAATCGTGTGACAAGAATCATAGGCAACGAACCAATAGGCATATATGGTGTTGGCAATGCGTAGCACCAAGTCGATATTCGTAGCACTTGTCCTGCTTGCGCTTGTTTCAAGGGCGATGGCCCAATCGGGCGGTGATAAAGACTATCCTCCTCAGGTATCGGGAACTGTCGTTGACACCTCTGGCGCTGCAATTGCAGGGGCGACCGCGCAGGTTAGGAGCACGGACGGCAACGCACAGGAGACAACACAAACGGATAAGAATGGTTTCTTCGCTTTCTCTGGGCTCCAGGCAGGTAATTATCGGCTCGAGGTATCTCATCCAGGTTTTGAAACCAAAGAAATACCCATTACCATGGCGGCCACTGAGGCACCGGTCTCGCTACGCATCTCTCTGGCAGTGGGCTCTGTGAGCACCACGATCAACGTGCAGGGCCGCGCCGACGACCTAATTGGAATCGCCAGTTCCGCAGGCCAGGTAACGGTAGGCGCGCAGGAACTCAAGAATCGTCCGCTGCTTCGCGCAGGAGAGATTCTGGAGACGCTTCCCGGCCTGATCATCACGCAACACGCGGGCGGCGGCAAGGCCAACCAATACTTCATGCGCGGCTTCAATCTCGACCACGGCACGGACCTCGCCATTTTCCTCGACGGTATGCCGCTGAACCTGCCGTCACACGCCCACGGCGAAGGCTATTCGGACATGAACACGGTCATCCCGGAGTTTGTGGAGCGGGTGGATGCCCGCAAGGGTCCTTACTACGCGGAGGTCGGCGATTACGGCTCGGCGGGAGATGCAGAAGTGGGGTTCTACAAGACCCTCCCCCAGAACTTCGTCCAGGTTGACGGCGGCATGTATCAGTTTGCGCGGTTCGTCTTCGGCGCTTCGCGCAAGCTGGGCGCAGGCAATCTGTTGTACGGGGGAGAAGCCTACCACGATGACGGCCCTTGGGTGCATCCGGACAATTACTACAAATTCAACGGCCTCATGACTTACAGCTGCGGCGGAGACAACAAGGGTTTCAGCATCACAGCTCACGGGTACGCAGGAACCAGATGGAACTCGAGCGACCAGCTTCCCAATACGGCGATACCGGTCGTCGGTTTCTTCGGGGCACTGAATCCGGGGGACGGTGGCCACTCGCATCGTTACAGCTTGCAGGGCGAGTGGCATCACCGGGGAGCAAATTCCGAAACGCATATCATGGCTTACGGATTTTATTACGATCTCAATCTGTTCTCCGATTTCACCTACTATCTGGTCGACCCCTATAAAGGTGACCAGTTCGAACAGCAGGACAGGCGCTGGGTGGCTGGATTCGACGCGCGCCACACGATCTTCGGCGGGTGGTTTGGCCGCAAGATGGAAACGACATTCGGCCTGCAAATCCGCAATGATTGGATCCACAACGGCCTCTTCCGGACAGAAGATCGCATTCGTACGAGCAAGACCGACTATGCGGCCAACTATCTGGGTGACTGCAACGCCAACGCTGATTGTTCCACCCTCGATCAGGTCGCGGTATTACCCGCGGACACGGACTTGAACAAATTTACTGAGACGATCGCGAGCCCCTGGGTGTCTAGCAAGATTCAGTGGGCGGAAAAATTCCGCTCCGTCCTGGCTGTGCGCGGCGACTACGGAAAAGGAATCGTCTCCAGCTTTACTAATCCCACGAACACCAACTATTCCTTTGATCCCTACCCTGCCGACTTCAATCCCAATACCCACCGATCGATCGCCAAGTTTCTGCCCAGCCCCAAGGCAAGCTTGATCTTTGGTCCGTGGAGCAACACGGAGTTCTATCTGCAGGGCGGATTCAGCTACCACACCAACGACGTGCGCGGCTCGACGCAACCGTATGAACCGGTTTCGCCGGACTATCCCTACTACAATTCTCCTACCCCGGTTCCAGTTCCCTTCCTGGCCCAGACCAAGGGAGCAGAAGCCGGTGTGCGCACCGCGGCCGTTCCACATCTGCAGAGCACAGTCGAGATCTGGTATCTGCACAGCAATGGCGAACTGCTGCAGGATGGAGATACCGGAGGCACGACTCCCTCGTCTGAGTCGAGCAACCGCTACGGCATGGAAGTTGGAAACTACTACGCGCCGACGGAACATTGGGTTTTCGATGCCGACTTTGCGGATTCACGCGCCATTTTTACCCAGAACGACCCATACGATTCGACGTTTTACACCCAAACGTCAGCGGGGCCCCGACTTTGCGCGAGAAATTCAAATTGCTTTGGGCTGATTCCGACCGGGTCCACCCCTTCGGGCATGGTGACTTCTGCGACTGTCAGCTACGGTAACAGTGGTTACCTGCAAAATCAATACGGCAAGGACGTGCCCGAAGCCGTTCGTTGGGTGGTTGCAGCGGGTGCCACGGCCGAGAATTTGAGAGGTTTCTCGACGAGCTTGCGCCTGCGTTATTTCGGGCCACGGCCGTTGACGTCCGACGCGTTGTATAAGTCACCCTCAACAGCCTTGGTTAATCTGCAGGCAAGCTATCGATTCAACAAGAACTGGAGCCTTGTGGGCGAAGTACTGAATGTGCTCAACCGCCGGGATCACGACGTTGACTACGCCTACGTATCGCAGATCAATTCGGCAGCAGGGCTGGGGCTGCCGGCGACACCGCCCACAACTTTAGCAGGGCAAGAAGTGGTTGCGAACGCGGTCAATGCCAACGCGGCATTCACAAGAGTCATGCATCCTGTCGAACCGATTCAGGCGCGATTCACGTTACGTTACAGTTTCGGTCGCTGAAGAAAACACGCTGCCGCCCGGCGGGTCTAGCCGCTGTGCTTGTGCGAATGTTCGTGCGGATGCGAATGCTCCAACTTCAGCTCGTTGCTGGGCACAGTCATCACCAGGCGCCCGTGCTGCACGCCTTTGAGGCCAATCAGCAGGTCAGCGAAGTGCTCGACGTGCGCTGCCTTGCCATGGACAATCAGAACTTCGAGGCATGAGTCATGATCGAGATGCGCGTGGCTGGTTGAAACCACGAGATCGTGGTGCGCATGCTGCACCTCGGTCAGTTTCTCCGTGATTCCAGAGGCGTGGTGGTTATAGATAAGCGTGACCGAGCCGACCACCGTTGCGTTGGGCGCGGCGGTTTGCTCGCGCACTAGCCGGTCGCGAATGAGATCACGAAAGGCTTCGGAACGGTTGGTATATCCGCTCTTCTCGATGGTGCGGTCGAATCGCTTCAATAAATCCGAATCGAGTGCAATGCCGATTCTGCTTAGCTCTCCCATACGGAACTCCTCGCCAGAAGCATCAGAATAGCGCGACGGGCGGAAACGAGTTTCGACGGCACATCGGTCGCACCGATTTTCGTGACCGCCTCATTAAGCACTGCAGGCCCGCGTCAAAGCCGGAGCCAGGAGATCCAGCCTACCCTGCTAAGGTTAGCAACCGCTGGCGAACGCGCCTGGGCCCGCGAGTTGAGCGCCGTGTAAATTCCTTCCAAACAAGATAGGGTGGATCTCCCGGCTTCATAGCACGTGAGAATCCACCCGAAGTCGCTGGCCTCAAGATCATTTCCTTGAAGAAGAAAGGCCCGGCTACTGCGGCGTGACCAGATGATGGGCGATCGCGAAGAGGGCCAGCTCGAGGCGCGTGGAGACGCCGGTTTTGTCGAAAATATTCGAAAGGTGGCGCTTGACGGTTTCTTCACTCAAGGAAAATTGTTTGGCAATGTCCCGGTTGCTGCAGCCCTCCACGATGCAGCCGACGACTTCGAGCTCGCGCGGCGTGAGACCGTAGGTCTTGCGCTGCGGAACTGCTGCCTGCTGCATCAGGTCGTGCAGGGCCGAAACGAGATTGACCACTCGCTTGCCGCCGATCCAGTAGTCGCCGGCGACAACGGTACGAATGGCAGTTTGCAGGTGGCCGGCTATCGCGTCTTTCAGCACAATGCCCCGCGCGCCGATGTGCAGGGCCTCAATAATCTGTTGCGTAGTGATCGTGGACGTAAGAAGCAGAATCTTCGCAGTGGACGGCCCGTTCATAATGGCGCGCATGGCCTCAAGGCCCGGCAGGCGCGGCATTGATACATCGAGCAGGAGTACATCGGGTTGCTTTTCCAGGGTCTCGGTAATTGCCTCGTCTCCGTCGGAGGCGTCGCCGACAACCTCGAAGCCCTCTGCTTCGGTTAACATGTTGCGCACGCCGATGCGGACAACCGGATGGTCGTCCGCCAAAACAATTCGAATGGGTCTTTCCATCGGGGCGGTTTGCCTCCAGTGACCGGATTCGGCGCTCTCTTGGTCAATCCGGCCGCGTTGGTTTCCTTCAGATTCGCCTCGTCTCGAGGCTGGTGTCACGTCGACGCGCTCCTGCACATGCAATTCAATTGTCGGCACTTGCCATCAGGCCGGCAACTCAGCATCCAGCATACGCTCCAACCCGCGGGCGGCGTCGCGCAAATCGTGGAGCAATGCCTCGCTGTTATCCAGTTGGTTATCCTTGGGTTCGAGCGGAGACGACTCGAGCATGGCCCCCACATGCGCCGCCTGCACCGCGCCGGCCATGCCGCAACCTCCTTTTATGGCGTGACCGATGCGCCTGACCTCAGCTCTGTCGCCCTTTTCGATGGCGCTGGTCAGCGCGTCGATGCGCTTACCGAGATCGACTACGACGGCCTTGTAAATCTGCCGGACCGCCGTTTCGGGCATCATTTTCCGGAACTGCGCGAGAACCTCCATGTTGACCACTGGATCGTTGGGATCCATCGAACTCGGCTCATCCTGCCGCTTATAGCCTTCAATGAGCTTGCGCAGCGCCTCGGCTCCGAATGGCTTAAGCAGAAATCCGTCCGCTGCTTCGGTGATCTCGCGCGACGGCTCGCTGGCGCTGATGGCAATGATCGACGCCTTCGTATTGGCGCGGAGTTGCGCAATCAGTTCGGCACCGCTTAGGCCCGGCATCTGGGCGTCCATCAGGATCACCCCCGGCTTGCAGGATTCATCGGCGACCATCCTGACGGCCATGTCGCCGCTGTCCGCGGTATGCACATTGCAGCCGGTCATCGTCAGCAGCGTAGCGGTCACTTCGCGGCTGATCAGGTCGTCATCGACCAGCAAAACGTCGGGAAGATCGCTCTTGGCCGAAAAAGGAAACATAGTGCTAGTGTGCACTGCCTCGGTGCCCGTTGGACCAAAATTCTGCCGGATGGCATCCAGTTGGTTCAGATGCGGCCAAGACAGCGCGAATCGCCCCCTCCCTTGAGCAGGCCCCGGGCGCGGCCTAGTGTGTGCCGTTTGCCTGAGCCGGCAATCCCAGGGATCCAGCCGGCGGCAATTCCTGTTCATTCCACCACGTGCGCGTGGCCGCTTCAAACTGCTCGGCGCGCCCCTGCCATCGCTCGATTTCCAAATCGTAGCGGACGGTCACATTGTTCAGCCAGTAGGGCCGGTTCTCGCTGAGCCAGGTCTGGCTATATTCATTTTTTGCAGCTGAAAATGCGTCGCGCAGATCCTGGCATCGGCCGTTGTCGCTGCTGATATCGCTGAGCAAACGGTTGATGTCCTCGCGCTGTGTTTTGTCGTGCTGCTGGGCCATGGCCTTGGCATACGCCGTGGAGATTTCTTCAGCGAGTTCAAACTTAAGACCGATCAGATCGAGACGCCGCGCCCCGAGATCCATTGCGCCAAGCGCATCTGGCTCCAGGAGCTTTGCATTCTCCTGCCGCGCCTGGGCCAGCAACACGATGGCGTTCTCCGCGTGGACGCGCAGGTCCTGCACCTGAGGCATGAGCTTGCCCGACGCATCCTGGCCCTGCGCGCTCCACGGATCGATCCAAAAGAGCTGGTCACTGGTCATTCCAGTCTTGGCGTTGCCGACATCTTCCTGCGCAGCCATCAACTCTTTTTCCGCTGCGTCAATCTTGCCGCTCGCGTCGTGGTGGAAGATCGCGCCATAAGCGTTCTGGTAGTCGGGGATAGGGCTCTCTCCGGGCTGCCAGGCAGCAACCGCCCCAAAAAGGACGGTATACCAATCCATGTTGAAGAGCCCTTCCCCGTCGTCATTCCAAACCGTGGTGAGCGCGCCCGTCGAGCCCAGCCGCTGGCCGTCGCGAATGAAGCCCTGAATGTTCCACAGCGCAGTTTTCGCTACCGGATACACCTCGTTCCAGTTGGCGTCGCCCGGCGCAACCCAGGTTTCGATTCCTGCCTTCGAAAACGGCTCGATCATCTTGTCGAAGCCGGACCTCTCCCAGTAATTCCATGGCACGGCGATCATATCCTTGGGCAGGCCGGAAACGGCGTCGGGATTGGCATCGCCAATATCGCCCCAGAAAAGCAGGCGGCGATTGAGCGGCGCAAGCTCATCGTGAATCTGCTTGAGAAAATCGACGTAGACCGGACCGTAGCCTTTCTGCTCGACCTCGTCATGGGTGCGGCCGACGCCCAACTCAAACGTTTCGTCGGCGCCGATGTGGATGAAGGGCGAAGGGAACTCCGAAGCGATCTGTGTAAACCAATCCTTGATGAGCGGCAGAGACCCTGTCTGGCCTGGCGCGAGCACGTGGCCGTGCGGCGATTCGGCGTCGTCGCCATAAAGATCGTATTTGAGCACGTGGTGCAGATGACCGAAAGCTTCCTGCTCGGGAACGATGGTGACGTGATACTGTCGCGCGTAAGCAACCAGCTCCGCTGCTTCCTCCGGCGTTAACGAGCTGCCGGGCGGCGCTGCCAAGGGCTGGTCAGGATAGAGCAGCGTGTGCTCAAAATAGGGCGAGTAAATGTTGATCTTGAAGCTCGCGAAAACGCGGATCTGATGCTTCTGGAAGGCGAGGGTGGGAAATGGCCCGCGCGAAAGATCGTCGTCGATGCCGCGATACTGCATGGCCGGCCAATCGCGCACCGTGCCAGTGGGGAGTACGCGCGGCGTGCCGGGCAGCGGGAGGAGCTGCTTGAAAGTCTGCACGCCATAGAACACACCGGCGCTGGTGGCGCCGATTACCGAGGTTTCGTGCTCATCGACGATGAGTACGTAGCCCTCCGCCTCCATCGCGGAGTCGAAAACCAGGTTGTTACGCGCCATGAGAGCTTTTGCGTCCGCGGTGTCGTAACGGGAAAGCGTGACGCGATAAGCGGACTTGCCGACGTTGCCGCGCGATTCATCGGAATCGGCAGGCATCTGCTTGATGGCATCCTCGAGATCGCGCGCCGCGAATTCATCCTGCGGGTCGCGGCCGGAAACAACCACCTGGATCTTTGCAGGAAGGTCGGCGGCGCCGTTGAAATGCGCTTCGCGCGGCGCCGGCAAGAGCCGGACTTGCGACGGCGCAGCTGGCGGCGTGGCTTGAACCGGGAAGGCGGGAAATGCAGCAGCGAGAAGAAGGGCGCAAGGAACGAATCGAGTAGCTTTGAGCAAGCTCCACCACTTTCAGCTCAGGAATTGAGCATTTGGACTCGAAACAGTCATTGTAAACTGATCCTCTGTCGCCGGTTCGTCAAAATTGGATCGGAGATCTGCGGAATCACGGCGCGAAAGAAGGAACGAGAATGAGTCACATCGGCTCTGGGGATCTAGCCGCGCCAACCCTGACGGCGCTTCGCCGCTACAACACATTTCTGCTGCTGGTCGCCGGCCTAGGCGGTCTGCTCTATGGCATCGATGTGGGCATCATCGGCGGCGCCTATCCTTACCTGGCCGATACTTCGGGGCTGACGCCGGCGCAGCTCTCGTCGATTGTCGCGGCAGTGCTCGGAGGCAGCGTGTTGTCGACGCTGTTTGCGGGCCTGCTGACCGACTGGATGGGGCGCAAGCCGCTGATGATCGTCAGCGGGCTGACCTTTGCGCTGAGCATTCCCATCATCGCGCTTTCGCAGGGCTACTGGCCGCTGTTCTTCGGCCGGCTTCTGCAGGGAATGAGCGCGGGCCTTGTCGGAGTGGTCGTCCCGCTCTATTTGGCTGAATGCCTGTCGGCCGCGAGCCGCGGCAAAGGCACCGCGGTTTTCCAGTGGATGCTGACGCTGGGCATCGTGGCGGCGGCGCTGGTAGGCATCTATTTCAGCTATCGCGTCGACGCGGTCGCCAGGCTGGGCGATGCCTCGGCACTCTTCCATTTCAAGGACCGGGCATGGCGAAGCATTTTCTGGGTTTCGCTGCCGCCGGGATTGCTCTTCGTGTTGGGTAGCGCCCTGGTGACGGAGTCGCCGCGGTGGTTGTTCCGACGCGGAGCGAAGGAGAAGGCACATGCAGCGTTGCTGCGCTCGCGCACTCCAGCGCAGGCTGCATTGGAGCTCGAGGAGATGGCGGGTGCCGCGCACGCCGCTGCGGAGACGAAGGGCCAGCAGATCCGCGATTCGCTCCTGCGGCGCAAATATGTGATCCCGTTTCTACTGGCCTGCACGATTCTTGCCGTCAACACAGCGACGGGTGTGAATTCGGTGATCGGATACAACACCGGGATCCTGATGCAAAGCGGGCTGGGCGATTTGGCTTCGCATTGGGGTTACGTGATCTTCACCATCGTGAATTTCCTGGCAACTACGATCGGCCTGACGCTGGTGGATCGCAAGGGACGCAGGTTCCTGCTGCTGACAGGCACGACGGGAATCATTGTTGCGATGGTCTGCGTAGGGCTGCTCTTCCGGACGACGGAGAAGATTGGCGTGGATCGCCGCGATGCGGTGCAGGCACTCGTTGGTCCGAACCAGAATTTGACGCTGCGCTTCGATGCGGCCGAGGCGGACCAGCTGCTCGCGGGAGCCGGTGTTGCGGGGCAAGGCATCGAAGGCGCGCGCGCATCCCTCGCCATCATCTACTCGTACGGCGACTTTACCGGGGTCACAAACTTCGTGCGCTCCGACGATGCTGCGGCCGCTCCGCTCGCGATTGCACGCGCAGATTGCGTACCGGGAAACAAAATCGAGGCGTTGATTAAGGACCCATTCGCAAATTTTCAGGCTGCCCAGACGGCGCCACTCAAAATTGAGAAAGCCCTCGTGGGCAGCGTCCCCGATTCGGGTCACGGCAGGCTGGTGGCGCTGGGACTCTTCTTGTTCATGGCGTTCTACGCGATGGGACCCGGCGTCGTGGTGTGGCTCGCACTCAGCGAGCTGATGCCGACGCGCATCCGGTCGAACGGCATGAGCATCGCGCTCTTGCTCAACCAGCTTGTATCAACCACGCTGGCCGCAATCTTTCTGCCGTTTGTCAGCAAGCACGGCTATTCCTCCATGTTTTTCCTTTTCGCCGGCTTCACGGTGGTGTATTTCCTGGTGGCAGCGCTCTTCCTTCCCGAAACCAAAGGGAAAACGCTCGAGGAGATTGAGGCGCACTTTGAGGGGAAAACCAGCTAGTGGCCAGTGGCACGCAGCTTATAGCTAAAGGCTCTTGCTATCAGCAACCGGCTTCGGCTTTCTGAGATCTTGCTCGATGCAGAGCGACACAATTACGCTGAGGCTCATGATGAAACCTAACCGCTCGATTCCGGCCGCGACCGTCATTCCCGTGCTGATTTATCCCGATGTGCGCGAGGCCGTCGTGTGGCTTACCGCCGCGTTCGGATTCGAGGAGCGCGTGCAGATCGGCGAGAATCACCGGTCGCAAATGAAGGTTGGCGAGGGCGGCGCCGTCATTCTCGGCGATGTCCGTTACGACCGGATCCCTCCGCGAAAGGGCGAGGTGAATCATTCGGTTGTGGTGCGCGTCGAAGACGCCCTCGCCCACTGCGAACGAGCCAGGGCACATGGCGCAAAGATCATCGACGAGCTAAGGGATTTCGAGTACGGCGAGCGCCAATACTCGGCTGAGGATTTTGCGGGACATCAGTGGACGTTTTCCGAGACGCTCAAAGACGTCGCGCCCGAGGACTGGGGCGGGACGACGGTCACGCCGGGGTGATGTGCTGGGCTACTGGGCTAGGAGCCAGGTCAGGCGGCCGTTTTTGACCGTTTTTGATCGCGATTTTGAGGATTGTTTTGATGATTCCAAAAGGATTAGATACTAAAAATAGACCCTTGGGAGTATCAAAAAAAATAAAATTCTTTCATTCATTTCACTCCCGGAAGCGCCCATTCGCGGTTCGGCGGGCACCTGAGGGTACGACCATGAGAACATTATGCCCCGGAAGGCAGAAATACTCTGCAAGTGGGAAGAACAAATTGGATGCGTGGAATGGCCAGAGAAGTCAATGACATAGCGGGATGGGGAGGTCGCCGCCGGGGTGGCGAGGGCTTGACACGGGGATTGGGGCTCGGCTGGTCTCCTGGACCGAGACGGCTTCACTTGGAAGACGGGGCTCTACGGCCGAGATCGTCAATCTGCAGCAGGAAATCCCCAGCTTTCCGCAACGGGGTCTTCCGAAAAAGAAGCTCGCGTCCGCTGCGGAGAACGCTGCAATTTCGAATCCCATCGCGTTCGAGAATTCCCTGGGGAAATCCAGAGAACCAATTTATCACCGGTTTGTTTCTGCGAATCGGAGGAAATGCGGAAAGGAGACCCATGCCCATATACCAGGCAGTCACCTTGGGCCGTCCCTCTCGATCTTCCCTGGCAAGCAGAATGCATCTTGAGAACACGTTCTCCGGCTCCGCGGTACGGAGCCGGTCCAACAGCACCTCATAAGATACATTGAAATACGGTCGAGATACCATTTTGCGAACGAAATTGACGTCGATCCTATCGCTTTCGCCTAGTGTAGCTTGGACCTGGGTGCGCAATAGCTGCATCGGTACAAGAATGCGCTTCGCAGCGCGATCGCAGATGTCCTCCA
>JBEKPO010000061.1:0-26267 GCA_049520675.1 Occallatibacter sp.
GTGCGGGATCTGCGGAACGGATCTCAAGAAGATCCACGTGGGCTCGCACTCCGCGCCGCGCATCTTCGGCCACGAGATGACCGGCGTGGTCGCCGCGGTGGGTGCGGGCGTCACCAAGTTCGCGGTGGGCGAGAGGGTGATGAGCTTTCACCATGTTCCCTGCGGCGAATGCTACTACTGCCGCAAGCAGACGCCGGCGCAGTGCCCACTCTACAAGAAAACTGGCGCAACGGCGGGCTTTGAACCCTCAGGCGGCGGTTTTGCGGAATACATCCGCGTGATGGACTTCGTGGTTGAATACGGCGGCGTGGTGCACATCCCCGACGATGTTCCTTTCGAGCAGGCGGCATTTGTTGAGCCGGTGATGACAGTGCTGAAAGGCGTCAAGCTGCTCAACCTGGTTGCCGACGAGACAGTTCTGGTGATCGGGCAGGGACCAATCGGACTGATGCATGCGGCTCTGGCTCGCCGCACCGGTGCTCGCGTGCTCACTTCGGATCTTTTCGATGAGCGGCACGCGATTGCGGCGCGATTCGGGCTGACGAATCCGATTCACGCGGGCACCGAGGATGTGATTGAGCGCGTGCAGATGGAAACCGATGGCCGCGGCGCAGACGCAGTGATTCTGGCGGTCGGCGGGAATGGTTTGATCCGCATGGCTATGGACGCGGCACGCCCCGGCGGCAAGGTGATGTTGTTCGCGCAGACCCAGCACGGCGAGGCGACGTTCGATCCAGCCGCTGTTTGCGTAGACGAAAAGACCTTGCTCGGCTCATACTCCTCGTCGTTCCCGTTGCTGAGCGAAGTGACGGAGCAGGTTTTTGGCGGCTACCGGAGCGGATTCGATCTGACGCAGTTGATTTCGCATCGCTTTCCGTTCGAAGAGGCGGTTGCCGCCATCGACATCGCCTCGCATCCACAGGCGGGTTCGATGAAGATTATGATGGAGCCTGTGCCCGGCGCCGGATCGGAGTAGGGCTTGGATGGCAGTTAGGGTAAAAGGCGCAATCAAGCGTGGCCGCTCCACGGTGGAAACCGCCATCGAGCACGGCCGCGCTACCGTCGAAACTGCGATCGAACATGGCCGCGCTACGGTCGAATCGGCACTCCTGCACGGTCGCGCCACGGTTGAGACGGCGATTGTTCATGGGCGCGCGACAGTTGAGACTGCCCTTGAGCATGGCCGCGCCACCATGCGGGCCGCCATCCTGCACGGCCGGGAAGACGTACGCATTGAAGACGTGCCGGTTCCCAGAGCCGCCAAGGGCGAGCTGATTGTGCGCGTGGGCGCGGCGCTGACGTGCGGAACGGACCTCAAGGTGTTTCGTCGCGGATATCACGCCCGGATGATCGTTCCTCCGGCGCTTTTTGGTCACGAGCTGGCGGGAACCGTTGTCGAATCAGGCTATGGAGTGACCGATTTTGCGCCGGGCCAGCGGGTGGTTGCGCTCAACTCTGCGCCGTGCGGTGAATGTTATTTCTGCCAGCGCGGCCAGGAGAACCTCTGCGACGACTTGCTGTTCAATAACGGCGCCTACGCTGAATTCATCCGCATACCTGCGCGCATCGTCGCCAAGAATACCCTCAAAGTACCGGATGGCGTACCCCTGGAGCACGCAGCGCTGACTGAGCCGCTAGCCTGCGCAGTCCATGGCCTCGAAGACAGCCAACCTCGCAAAGGTGACATCGTGGCTGTCATCGGGGGCGGACCTCTCGGGCTGATGATTCTTCACGTGGCGGCGCTGGCTGGTTTCGAAACCATCGCGCTGGTCAAGCACGAGGGCCAGGTGGAAGCAGCCATGCAACTCGGTGCGGAGCACGTCGTGCAGGCCTCGAATATCAAGAAGGCGATCCGCGAGACCCGCTCGTTGACGCCGGAGAATCGCGGCGTGGATGTAGCAATTGAGGCGGTGGGCACGCCCGATAGTTGGCTGGAAGCGGTGGAGCTGGTTCGCAAGGGCGGAACTGTCAACTTCTTCGGCGGGTGCGCGGCCAATACCCACGTCATGCTGGACACAACGCGCATCCATTACAGCAACATTACTCTACGTGCTACCTTCCATCACACGCCGGCCATCTGCCGCAAAGCGCTGGAACTGATTGCGAGCGGCCGCTTCCAAGCGGGAGCATTCATAACGGGCCGCGCGCATCTTTACGAATTGAACCGCGTCTTCGAGAAGTTGATGAATCGATCGAGCGAGATCAAGACGGCGATTGTGCCGTAGCCCCCGGGGAGGATCCGGACCCACAAATCCGATCCGGCGCGGGCTTGTCGGGCCTCGCGGCAGCGTGAAAAGCGGAAGCGCGGGAAGCTCTGGCTGCCGGTCGCCGGAAGAAACAGGCGTTGCTGCTCGCCTCAGCGAAGCTAACAGAGAAGTCGAGCGGCCGACAATCCGACCAGAACTCAGAAGTCTGACTACACTCCCGCTCGACGAGTGCATCGGCCTGTCGGCGAGATTGACTCAACTCATCGAGCGAGGTGTGCGGTCTTGAACGTCTGATTGGAAAATTGGACGCGCACTCGCTCCTCGCCATGCGCTCGGGAAAGGGCGTATGATCGCGCTGTCCCCAAGTTCACCGCCAATCGCACGCTGCAGGAGGCCGATACCATGCGCCGAATCAAAGTTCCCGCGTACCTTGGGCCCATTTCCCTCTTGATGTTTCTGATGACCTCGATGAGCACCCGACAAGCGCTGCATGCGCAAACCGCGCCTGCGGCAGGCACCACGGTCGCCGTCAAAATGATCGACACCGTGGATTCCGCAAGCGACTCCGCCGGGCAGCAGTACCGCGCCTCGGTCACCAGGCCGGTCGCTGCCGGCAATGGCGTCACCATCGCGCAAGGCTCCGCCGCGACCGTCACGCTGTCGAGAAGTGGATCGAGCTATACCGCGCAGCTCTCGTCCGTGACAATCGACGGCCAGAAGGTCGCGGTCACCAGCAACTCCGCTTCGGTGTCCGCCGTTGCTCAGAATGCCCAGGCGAAGGCAGCGAACGCAGTCAACTCCGTGCTTGGAGGATTCGGGCATCATGTAAGCGCGCCCGTGAGCATCGCGGCCGCCGCAACGGGCCAGCATGTCTCCCTGCCCACAGGGACCACTTTGACCTTCGTGCTGGGCCAGCCTTTGGCTTCGAGCCCGAGTGGGTCAGCCGCGCCCACCACCGCAGCGCCGACAACGTCGAATGGCAGCCCTGCCCCGGCCCCAGCGCAGTCTGCCGCCAGTTCCGGCGGCGCTTTGACCGCCATGGAGATCTGTTTCTCAAACCCGCCCCCCAATCCATCCGATTTGAACTACCGGACGGAGTTCTTGACCGCTGCGTTCGAGGTTCCGGTCGACACCTTGCGCTCGATGCCTGTGATTGAGCCCGCCTTCTCCGCATATTTGAAGACAACGTATCACTATCCGAGCGCAGGGATCACTTGCCAGCCGATCTGGAGTATCGCCGACGCCCAGACGGCGCAAAAGAAAATCATCAGTGATCGCGATCGCGCCAAATTGAAGATGATTGACACCGGATGGAGGTATGACCAGTCGCCGGTCGCGCAGGGACAAAGCGGCTTCGATCCGCTTACCCTGGGGCGCGGCGGCCTCGATCTGACGCAGCATCGCCTGACGACGTATTTCTGCTCGTTGACTGCCGACGGAGGCACAACCATGGCAGTGGACATGAGCAAACCGAACTGGAATGCGAACATGACAACGTATGTCAGCGAGGTATTCCAGGCCGACTGGGACACGGCCCCTGTCAGCATGGCCTATAACGTATTCATCCGGGACCACTACGTTCACGATCTCACTCTGACGGACCTGAGCCCCAGATGCAGCGCACAAAGCCCGGCGATGCAGGCGATGCAGCATCAGACCGCGATGATCTCGAATAAGCGAATCGGGAAGGCAGTCGCGGTGGATTTCACTTACACTCCCACACAGGCCGGCACCAGCAGCGCCCCAGCGACGCCCGCACCATCGGCGCCACGGCCAACAACGGCCTCTACTGGCGGGCCATTCATCTCCTGCTCAACACAGGGCGGCGGTGGAGCGGTCATCTATGTCACCGGCATCTTCCAGACCACGAAGCCAGTGAAATCTACACCGAGCGGCTGGAAATACGTCGACCAATCGGTCCTCGATGACTTTTATGCGTACCTGACACAGAAGGGCTACAAATTCAAACCCGGCAGCAATAGTAGCTGCGACGTAAGCCCGACCGAAGCTGCGGCACAAACGGCGCAACACACGCGCATCCACGGCGGACCGGGGAGCTGCGGCTTCTGCGGCAACAAGGTCGTCGAGACCGGTTGGACGGAATGAGGATTTCGCCACCAACTGTTCGATAAGCGATCCTGGCGGCATCGACGCGCGTCGAAGGCGCCCGACATCGAAGGCATCCATCCGGGCACGACCATTCCGCAGGCTCCCGCCATCCTCCAGCCTCTGTACCCCTCGAAAGGAGGTTTTGGCGTACCTGGCACTTACAGGAAGTTCGCGGGCACGACCGATCTAGCCTTGGGCTCGACCACTTCTTTGCGTGCATCGACGCACAGGCGTTGCTAAAGAGAAACGCATCCTTACTGCGGCGGTGAAATAATACCGATGAGGCTCAGGGCCCCATGACCGCTACTGCCCCACCTTCGACCAACGACCTCGTCGCCCGCGGCTGGGCTGCGTTGCCGCCGGCTTATCGCATCCCCGATGTCGCGCCCACGCTCGACGCAGCGCGCGCTTATTGCCGGAAACTGGCCGAGTCGCATTACGAGAACTTCCATGTGGCCACCTGGTTTCTGCCCAAGACATGGCGCCCGCATTTTTACTCCATTTATGCCTATTGCCGCATCTCCGACGATCTGGGCGACGAGGTTGGCGACCGAGCGGTGGCCCTCGCACTCCTCGATTTGTGGGGGCGGGAGTTGGATGCCTGTTATGAAGGCCGGGCACGGCACCCAGTTTTTATTGCGCTTGCTGAGACGATTCGGTCCTGCGCAATTCCCAAGGAGCCCTTCGCCGACCTGCTGGTTGCATTTCGCCAGGATCAGACGGTGACTCGCTACGAATCGATGCAGGATGTGCTCGGCTACTGCCGCTACTCGGCCAACCCTGTGGGCCGCCTGGTGCTTTATGCATGCGGCGAAGTCAATGACGAAAATTTTAGACTTTCCGATGCGACCTGCTCAGCGCTGCAGCTGGCAAATTTCTGGCAGGACGTGCGTATCGATTTTGAAAAAGATCGCGTCTATCTACCACAAGTGGATATGCGCAGATTCGGAGTGAGCGACGAGACCATTGCCCGGGGAGTGGCGACGCCGGAATTCCAAGCGCTTCTCAGGCAAGAGGTCGACTACGCGCGGTCACTCTTCGAGTTGGGCTTGCCGCTGATTGGGAGGGTAAACCGCGATCTGGCATTGGACCTGGATCTGTTCAGCCGCGGCGGTCTGGAGATTTTGCGCGCCATCGAACGCCGGAACTACGATGTACTCAGTGCGCGGCCGGCCATTTCAAGAACTACAAAGCTCGCGTTGGCGCTGCGCGCACTTGGCGGGAAGGCGCTGCCATTTTTGCGCCTGGGCGCTCAATCCGCGGGTAAGGCTGCTTGACGCAAACCAATACAAAGGACGAATTGACGCTGAATCGCGCCTACAAGATCTGCCGCGCGATTGCCAGGCGCGAGGCCAAGAACTTCTATTACGCATTTGTGGCTCTTCCAACGGAACGACGCAATGCAATTTGCGCCATCTACGCCTTTATGCGCCAGGCAGACGATCTGGCAGACGATGAAAGTCTTTCCATCGCAGAACGCCGCAGCTGCCTTGAGACCTGGTTCGATGAGTGGGACAGCGCCGTGGAAAGCGGCCGGACCCTGAACCCGGTATTTCTTGCCGTCCGCGACGCGACGCAGCGATTTAGTATCCCGCTCAGCCTTCTCGACGAACTTGTCGCAGGTGTGGCGCTGGATCTGCGTAAGGAAAGCGGCGAGGCTCCCGACACATATGCGACCTTTCCTGAACTTTATCGCTATTGTTATCTCGTCGCGTCGGTGGTTGGACTGGTTTGCATCAGAATCTTCGGTTATCGCGATTTGCGCGCCGAGCGATTGGCCGAAGAAACCGGAATCGCCTTCCAATTGACCAACATTCTGCGCGACGTTGCGGAGGACGGCGCGCGCAATCGGGTCTACATTCCACTAAAAGACCTCGCAGTCCACAAGGTCTCGCTGGATTCGCTGCTTCACCGCGCGCCCGGCGCACGGCCAACGACCGACGAGCGCAAGCTTCTGGCGACGATGGGTCGCCGCGCCGAGAGGTATTACAGCTCGGCACGCCAGTTATTGCCGTTGGTCAACAGCGAGAGCCGGCCAGCGCTCTGGGTGCTGGTTTCGGTCTATCACGCTCTTCTCAGGCGCATCGAGCGCGCCGACTACGATGTATTCTCGCGGCGTGCCAGCGTGCCGCTTATGAAGAAACTTGCCATCCTGCTCGTGGGAATCGTGTGGATGGTCTGGGTCCGTATCTTCGGCTAGCTGGGCGGATCAGGCGATAAGCTGATGCAGAGGTGAATAAGAATGCGCATACGCCCTCTTTGTCGAAGAGCTTTGCGGCGATTCCTGAGTGAATGTATCGTCTGTCGCCGGGTGCTGGGTCGCCGGCTCCCTGTTGGTCGCGTCGACTTGGCAACGGCGGCTTCGAGACGCAGCAACCCAGGAATCGCGTTGGCGGCAACGATCTCTCTTGTGGGGCTGATGTTCCTTCCGTTGACCCTCGCAGGGCAGGGAACAGGCTTCAATGCGGCGCTTCCGCTGACCCACGTCGACAACTTGCCCAATTCTGTGTGGGCGCAGAACCAGCACTACCTGGTGCTGGTTTCTCTCGACGGCTTTCGATGGGACTACGCCAGGCGCGACAACGCAAAGAACCTGCTTTCGCTGGGCAAGGCGGGCGTTTGGGCGCCCGAGGGCATGCTGCCCAGTTATCCCTCGCTCACTTTTCCCAATCACTATACGATCGTCACCGGTCTTTACCCCGAGCACACCGGGATTGTCGCCAACAGCTTTCTCGACCCTGCCCGCAACGCGCGCTATGCGATGTCGGAGGCAAAGGCCGTGACCGATGGTTCCTGGTACGGCGGCGTACCGCTCTGGAGTCTCGCAGAAAGCCAGGGGATGCGCACGGCGGCGCTTCTTTGGGTCGGTTCCGAAGCGCAGATTGCCGGTTTTCGGCCGTCGTATTACGCCACTTTCGACTCCAAAACCGAATCCACGCCGGAAAGCCAGCAGGCGCGCATCGACGACACCATTGCGCTGCTCAAACTGCCGCCTGCCGAACGGCCCCATTTCATTGCCATCTACTTTTCCGAGCCCGACCACGAGGGTCACGAGTTTGGTCCCGACGCTCCTGAAACCCGCAAAGCCGAACTCAAGATGGATGCGCTGATCGGCAAATTGAGAATTGCGCTGAAGGCGACGAGGCTGCCTGTCGACTTTGTGGTGGTGAGCGATCACGGTATGGCCAAATCCGAAGGCGACTGGATCAACCTGGATCAGTTTGCCGACCTGACGAATTTCGAAACAGCCGGCTCACTGCTATACGGCAAAACCGAGGAGGACCGAGCGCGCGCGTACGATCAACTCAAGAAGGCCTCTTCGCAATTCATGGTTTACCGGCTCAAGGATGTTCCTGCCGGCCTGCACTTCAATCAAAATGCCCGCGAGGGCGACCCGGTCGTGGTAGCCACGGGCCCTTTTGCCATTCGCGTTCACGCGCCGGTCGAGGGACAAAACGACCACTCGCCGACCGTCGGCATGCACGGATTCGACCCGCAAAGGATGCCGGAGATGAAGGCCAGCTTTTTTGCTGCCGGTCCCGATCTTTGGGAAGGGAAGACTGTGGCTCCATTTGATAACGTGAATTTGTATCCGTGGATGGCGCACATTCTCGGCCTCAAGGCGCCGAAGTCTGACGGGAGCCTGAACATCCTGTCGGGAACCTTGCGCGATGGCGGAGCCGCATCCGAACAATAGGAAGGAAGAAATGAACGCGGCCCAAATGAACGTGGTTCTGGGAATCGATGGCGGCGGCACGCACACGCGAGCTGCCATTCAAGTGGATGGAAAGATCGTCGGCAGCGGCCAAAGCGGCTCGATCAAGCGGCTCCGCGTGGGAGCCGCAGCCGCAGAAGCCAATTTGCGCGCGGCATTGAAGGAAGCGTACGCGCAGGCGGGAGTCGAGAGCGTCAAAGCGGCGTCGTGTGGTGTGGCCAGCGCCACGATGCCCGGGATCACGGAGTGGATTACCGCCGTCTTCGACGATTTTCGAGTGGAGCGCTCCGAAGTGGTGGGCGACGAAGTGATTGCGCTCGATGCCGCTTTCCACGGCGGCCCGGGAATTCTGCAAATCGCGGGCACCGGATCCAACACCATTGGCCGCGCACCCGATGGCAGCCCCGAATCCGCCGGCGGATGGAGCTCGCGCCTCGGCGACGAAGGATCGGGCTATTGGATTGGGGTGAATGCCATTCGCAGGGCTTTGCACGCTTACGATCGCGAGGAGCCGACAAAAGTCCTCAAGAGAGTGAGCGAAATCTGGGGCACACCCACAATGGAGGACTTCATCAATTATGGTGACGGCACTCCCGGGCCGGATTTCGCCGCGCTGGCGCCCACCATCGACGAGCTCGCAGTGGCCGGCGATGCTGTGGCGTTGGGAGTTTTGAAGCAGGCCGCGGACGACCTGGTGGCATTTGTTTTGCTGGTCCGGGCTAAGCTGCGCCGCAAACACTCCATCGCAGGGGAAGTTCCGGTGGCGTGGACCGGCAGCGTCATCGCCAAGACGGACCTGGTGCGCGAGCAGTTTTTTGCGGGCCTGCACGCCGCCGCGCCGGAGATGCCGGTGGGGAAGGAAGAGGTCGTCTCTCTGCAAGGCGCGTTATGGCGCGCCGAAAGATTGTTGCAAAGCGCGGGGTAGAGCTTGTTTCAAGGATGGTTGTTTGGAGTGCATCCCTCAGGGGCTAAAGCCCGTATCATTTTCCTGCATTTTTCGGCCCGGCTAAAGCCGTGCCCTTATTACAAAACTGAGTCGTCTCTTTTTTCGAACGTAGCCAGCTTCGCCAACGGATTCTGGCCTGCCGGTTACCTGTACTTGCGCAGCACGCCTAACACGCGGCCCTGAATCGCCACCTGCGTGGCCGGAACATAGATGGGGTCCATCTCGACGTTGGAGGGCTGCAACCGCACCAGGTTTCCTTCCGGGAAGAAACGCTTGAGTGTGGTTTCCGATCCGTGCACCAAGGCCACCACGATCTCGCCCTTGCGGGCTGTCCGGGTGCGCTCAACAAGAACGTAATCGCCGTCGATGATGTGTTCGTCGCGCATCGAATCGCCGCGTACCTCGAGGGCGAACACGTCGCGGCTTCCGACCACGTCATGCAGCGAGATGGTCTCGGGAGACTCAATCGACTCCACGGGCATTCCCGCGGCAATACGCCCGGCCAAAGGCAGCTTGAGGCTGGAGCGCGTGCGTGCTCCAGGAGGAAGCAAGTCGATGGACCGGCTGCGATTGTGCACGCGATCGAGCATGCCCTTCTTTTCAAGGTTGGTGATGTGCTTGTGCACCGTGGCCAGGCTCTTGAGGCCCATGCCCCGCGCAATCTCCTCAAAAGAAGGCGAATATCCATTGCGCGCTACGAACGTCTCGAGAAAATCGAGAATCTCTTTTTGTCTGCGAGTGACTGCCATGGGCGCATTATAGCGAATAAAAAGCGAAGCGCAAGGACTGTTTTTCATTGAGATGGTTACTTTTTGTGAACCTGTGGGAAAGCGTCGCGGTAGGGCCGGGCATGCCGAGGCCTGGGAGCTGCTGATGGTGGTGATGGCGCTGCTTGGGCAAAACCGCCTCTCGGCGGCTAAAGCCGCTCGTGCCTCGAAGCGTTTGCGGCACGACTGAAGTCGTGCCCTTTCAAGGCAACTCGAAACTGAACGATTGCGGGTTGGTCGGGCCAGGTGCCTGGGCCTCTAGAATCGAAACCCTCTAGAATCGAAAGTATGATCAGGGAGTCATTTCCGGTCGGGCCGCTGGCCTGCAATTGCACCATTTTGGCGGATGAGAATTCGCATGAGGCGATCGTGATCGATCCCGGGGACGAGGTCTCGCGCATCCATCGTCGGCTAGTCGACCTGGGATTGCAACTGAAGCAGATTCTCGTGACGCATGGTCACATCGACCACGTTGGGGGAGCACTGAAACTGAAGCGGCTGACCGGTGCGCCCATTTTTCTGAATGAGAACGATCTGCCGCAGTTGAAGATGATGCCGGCCCAGGCAGCATGGGTCGGAGTCGGCACGCCCGAGACCGCGCCACCCGATCAGAGCCTGTCAGACGGGCTGATTGTGGGTCTCAAGCGCTACCCGGCTACGGTCATCACCACGCCGGGGCATACCCAGGGATCGGTCTGTCTGCACTTCGCCTCGGACAAGCTGCTCGTCGCAGGCGACACGCTCTTCGCGGGAAGCATTGGCCGAACCGATTTGCCCGGCGGGGATTTCGACCAAATCATGGATTCTATTCACTCACGATTGCTCGCGCTGCCCGATGAAACCGAGGTGTTGCCAGGGCATGGGCCGACCACGACGATCGGGGAGGAGCGAGGAAGCAATCCCTTTCTGCAACCACGGTTGCAGGATTGAGGACTTTGCAAGTTGATTTGTTGCATCTAGAAACAGTAAAAATCTAAATAAACTCGTGAACTCATCCCGCTTTTGTGTTACTTCCCTGATGCTTTGCAAAGTAGTTAATCAGAGCGGTTACCCCGTGACTAAATTCCAACGATGACGGCAAGAGACTGATGACCAGCCAGCCCGATTCAGGCATACCAAAGAAATAGCCTGGATGCACCCAAACGCCGCTGTCAAGGAGGGCAAGAACAGTGAGCCCATCCGGTTGCAGTGCCGGAACGCGCAGGACCGCATACCACCCACCTTCGACTGCCAGGCGTTGGAGCTCGGGAACAAGGCCTAGCTGGCGATCGAGAAGCGACAAGTTCGCCGCTACCCGATTTCGGATTTGCTCCTGAATTGCGGGTGCGGCCGCCAGCCATGCGGGAATCGCCCATTGAACCGGGGTATTCACCGACAGAAACGTGTCGGCAACGACCTCGAGCCGATCGAGAGCCTGGAGCCGATCAGGCCCGGTGGCGACGATCCAGGCCCCTTTCATTTGCGGCAGCCCGGCGATCTTGCTCAGCCCGCTCACCACGAAAACCGGGGCCTCGGCGATTCCTGCGGCGAAACTCGAAGGCTTGACGAGATCTGTGCTATCCCACGTCCCAGAATCGGGACCCTTCGACAAGCTCAGGGCGGGCTGTTGGGCACCCTGGGCCTGTGCGACGCGGTAGTCGAGGAACACCTCGTCGACGATGAGCGACAGGTCGAATTCCCGGCAAAGCTTTGCGAGCTCGGCAATCTCCCAGGCCTTGGTGAAGTGACCGGTGGGGTTGTTGGGGTGAACCGCGACAATCGCCCGGGTGCGGGAAGAGATCGCCCGGCGGATCGCTTCCGGGTCGATCTGCCAACCCTGGTCGTAAACCAGCGGCGCCGCTTTCAAAACAACATCGTCGAGTCCGGCGAGGAAGTCGAAGAGCGGGTAGCCGGGTTGCAGGACGAGAATCTCGCTTCCCGGGTCGCAAAGCAGCCGAAACAGAAAGCTGTACGCCTCGCTGGTGCTGGCAGTGAGCAAAATCTGGCCGGGATCGAGAATCACCTTGTGGCCGGAGTAGTAATCGCAAACGGCCTTCCGGGCCGCAAGCAGGCCCCTGGGCTGCGGATCGTAGTCGAGTGCACGCGGATTGGCCAGCGCCTCGAGCACAGAAGGCGGATAGTTGAATCCGCAGCGCGTGGGATTGGAGGCAGTGAGATCGGCAACGGGCAGGCCCGCCTCGCAGCGCAATCGGAATGCGCGCGCCAGGTCGCTTTCCTCGGTATTCCAATCCGTTCTTCGCGAAAATTGCATGGGTACGTCGGCTCCGCATTACGGAAGTGGACGGCCGGCGATCGTGGACAATGAGAGGAGCGCCCATACCAACGATACAGGGGCGCTATGAGGTGAATTTGGCGCTTCGCGCAGTGATCTTCGACTATGGGATGGTTTTGTCGGGCCCTCCGGACCCAGAAGCCCACGCCGAGCTGGTGCGCATCACCGGCCTGCCTGCAGAGCAGCTCGATCCGCTGTATTGGGCTGACCGGATCGCTTTCGACGCCGGAACCGTGTCGGGCCAGGAATTTTGGCGGAGGATCGCGCAGGAAGCGCGGCTGAACCTTTCGGAAACAGCGATCGGGGAGCTGGCGCAATGGGACGCGCGCATGTGGATGACCGTGAATCAGGCCATGCTGGCGTGGCAGCAGAAGCTGAAGGAAAGCGGCTTGCGGACCGCCATCATTTCAAATCTGGGCGACACTGTGCACGATGCCATGGCTCGCGAGTTCAAGTGGCTTTCACAATTCGATGTTCTGGTGTGGAGCTATCAATT
Organism: Occallatibacter sp.; assembly: GCA_049520675.1. Taxonomy (GTDB): domain Bacteria; phylum Acidobacteriota; class Terriglobia; order Terriglobales; family Acidobacteriaceae; genus Telmatobacter. The sequence continues at coordinate 12,513 of JBEKPO010000061.1, forward strand.
GCGCCTGGTCAAGCCCGACCCGGCCATTTATCGCTACGCGCTTGACAAGCTGGGCACGCTGCCTGAGGAAGCGCTGTTCATCGACGACAGGCAGGAGAATGTGGATACTGCGATCGAGACGGGGATGAAGGGACTGGTCTTTTCGACGGTGGAGAGGCTGCGCGCCGATCTGGTTGCAACGGGTTTGGGAGAAGAGCTTCCTCTGCCGGCGCGCACGTGAAAATGCAGGTCCTTCGGCTGCGCTGATCGCATGCGCGATCAACTCCGCTCAGGATGACGGCGCGTTGGGCGTGGAATAGGTATTGGGCGGAATTTGCGTGCGGCTGAAGTTTCGCTGTCCTGTTGTCGCTGTTCTTACGACGCCATGCCCAGGCCTACCAGGTTGGCCGCTGCGATAATCACCAGAATTCCAGCCCATAGGAGCCGAATGGGACGGCTGGCCACGCCGGCCCACTCGCCCAGAGCCAGACCCACCAGGCCGCCGCACAGCACATAGATGCTCATGTGCAGCATCCAATTCACGTAGGCCAGACGGACGGGGATGTTGGCCTCACCCCATGCATAGAAGAAGAACTGCAGATACCACATGATGCCCGCAGCCGCAGCAAGGCAGCCATTCCTGATGAGGATCGCACGTGGCTGCGCAAGATCGGCGCGGAGAGAAAGTTCCTTCTTGAAGGCCAGCCGGCTGAAGCAGTAGCCCATGTTGACCACCGCTCCGCCGCCCATGATGAGCACATAGCTGGGGAGGCGCGCGTAGAGTGGGCTGATTCCCAATTGCAATGCCGCAGCGCGAAGCGGTGTGGCGGCATCGAGGCCAAAGGAGAATCCGGAAGAGAAGATGCCACACATGACCGCCAGCGCCAGGCCAAGCATGACATTGAACTCTTTGGCCTGGGCGCCTAATTGCGCCTCTTTCTGGTGCCCGGCGTAGGAAACGATGCCGACGCCAAGAAGAGCGACCACGATGCCCGCCATGGTGAGCAGCCCGCTGCGCGTGTTGAATAGAGTTGCAGCCTGGCCATGGATCAGCGGAGGCACGAGAGTGCCCACCACGAGCGTGACTCCGATGGCCACACCGATGCCCAGCGACATTCCGAGGTGACGCATGGTGAGGCCGTAACTCACATTGCCCACGCCCCACATGGCGCCAAACAGCGCGACCGTCAAGAGCAAATGCGCAGGCTGGGCAGCGTAGAAGCTGCGAAAGTCAGGCAGCAGGATAAGGCTCACGCCGATGGGAAGCAGAACCCACGAGAAAAAGCCGGCGATGGCCCAGGTGGTTTCCCACGACCAATTCTTCACTTTTTCAATGGGTGCGTAGAACGAGGCCGCACACGCCGCGCCCACAGTGTGCCACCCGATTCCAGCGAGAATTGCAATCGGCATGTTTTCTCCATTTCTCCGAATTGCCGTCGACTACTGTTTCACGCGCGAAACTCAAAGCCTGTCGATTCGTGGAACGCTTTTTACAGTGGGCCTAGAGCTGGTTGCATAGATGGTCTGGGGCAATGAAGAAGCTTCCCTCCGGGGCTAAAGCCCCAATGTTTATGAGGCCTTCGCGGCACGGCTGAAGCCGTGCCCCTTCAAAGCGTGATTTATGCAACCAGTTCTAGGGTTGAGTCGATGCAAGTTGAACTGCAAATGAATAGCTGCCCGGCGCGAGCTCGAAGCCGCTTTGTCCGTCGACTGTGCCGGCTTTCACATGAGCATTCCCGCTGAGCGGCGCGCCATCAAGCTTGTACTTGAGGGCGTCATTCGCGCTAAGCGGCAGCCAGCCCGCGGTATTCGCCGGGATCGTCACGGTCCATTTCGCCACGCCGTGGTTCGCCGTCCAATCGGAGTGAATCGAACCGTACTGTGAGTCGTAGTCGAATGCAAGATGCTCCAGCCGCTCGTCGAAGACGGGATGCAACACGATGGTGTGGAAGCCCGCGTCTGACGGCGTTGCATCGATGCCCGCCGCGTAGCGGTAGATCCAATCGGCCACTGCGCCGTAAGCATAGTGATTATACGAATTCATGCTGGGATCGCCGCGCATCTGGTCGCCATTCCAGCGCTCCCACATGGTGGTTGCGCCGTGCTCCACCATGTATCCCCAGGAGGGGTACTGCGTGTTCAGCAGCAGCGTGTAGGCCAGTTTCGCGTAGCCGGCCTTGGTCAGTTCTTCGAGCAAGTAGGGAGTGCCCAGGAAGCCCGTGCCCAGCAGATCGTGGTTGGCCTCGATCTTGTCGGCCAGGCGCTTGGCGACCGCACGGCGCAGAGTTTCGGGCACCAGATCCATGTGCAGCGCGAGCACGTATCCGGTCTGCGTGTCGCCGCCGGCGCTCTTAGCGTTGGGGTTGTTCACTGCGAATGCCGTAGGACCATTGTCGGCTCCTGCGATAAACCCATCTTCGTGCACAAATTGCTTTTGAAATGCAGCGCGAACCTTCTCGAAAAGTTGCGCGTAATGTTCCTCGTCCTGCGCCCGGCCTGACGCATGCGCCATCTGGCGCATCAATTCTGCATCGTAAGCCCAATAAGCAGTTGCGATGAGCACCTGATCCGTTTTTCCCTCCGGCGATAGCCAGTCGCCAAAGGCGTCGCCGAGGTGGTTCTTCCAGAGCCAATCTGGATTGTCGGCCCGGATTCCGTCGAGATACTTCGTCATTGCGGCCCAGTTCTGCTCGATGATCGAGGTGTCACCGGTCTGGAGCCAGGAGGTCCAGGGAATGATAACGCCTGCGTCGCTCCAGCCCGCGGCATTCCCTTCGTTTGGCTGCACAACGCCAGGCGAGTAGATGCCATAGTACGGCGAGCCGACTTGCGTCCCGCGCATATCGGCGGCGAATTTGCGCGAGAAGGCCGCCAGATCCATGTTGTAGCTGGCGGCGCGCCAGAACACTTGCGCATCGCCCATCCAGCCGAGGCGCTCATCGCGCTGAGGGCAATCGGTGGGCAGACCGACGAAGTTCGACCGCTGGCCCCATAGGATGTTGCTCCAGAGCTGATTCAGCATCGTGCTGCCGGTCGTGAGCTTTGCAGTGAACGGAGCGTCGGTGTGGATCACCTTTGCAGTCACAGCATTCTTGTCCGGTGCGGTGGGCAATCCGGTCAGCTCGGCGTAGCGGAAACCGTGGAAAGTGAATTGCGGCGTGAAGTCTTCGGCTTCGCCGCCGTGAAGGATGAAGTGATCGGTTACCTTCGCCGTGCGGAGGTTCTCGGTGTAAATAGTGCCATCGGCATTCAGAACTTCGGCCAATCGCAGGCGCACGTCGGTTTCCGCAGGGCCCTTCACGCGCACGCTTTCGACGCCGGAGAAGTTTTGCCCGAAATCGTAGACGAACACGCCTGGCTTCGGTTGGGAGAGGGACTTGGGCTGTAGCTCACGCTCGACGCGGATGGGCGGAAAGCTCTGTGCAACAATTTCGATAGACGCAGGATCGATGGAGGCGGCGCGCAGCCATTCTGCAGCGTTGGCGCCGTCGGGGAAAGACCCCAGCGCCGGAGCGGACTGGGGAGCATCCTGAGATTCGCCATCATAGATTTCAGAATGAAGTATGTGTGCCGTGTTCGCCTGCCAGTTCGTATCCGTTGCTACCCATTCCACACTGCCGTCCGTGTGCTCGATGCGCAGTTGCGCGCGCAGCGCCGGCGGCGTCACCCCGTAGTTGTTGGGCTGCTGGTCCCAGCGCAGAGGAGTTGAATACCAGCCAGGCGCGAGCAATTCGCCGATCGAATTTTTCCCCTTAGCGATCTGATCGGTAACGTCGTATGTCTGGTAAACCGCGCGCTCGCGATAGTCTGTCCATCCCGGCGCCAGCACCTGGTCGCCCACGCGCTTGCCATTCAGGAACATCTCGTAGGCGCCTAGCGCTGTTGCATAGAGCCGTGCCGACTTGACTTGCGCGCTCACGGTGAATTCGTGGCGCAATGCTTTAACCGAGTCAGGAATCCAGGGATTTCCCATGGGGTCGAAACTCTCGCCGGTATGGGCCTGCGCTGCGATCGCCGATTTCCAACCGGAGCCGTCGAAGTTCTTCTGCTGCCACCCAGCGGCAGAGTTGCTGGCTGTCTTCCACTCATCACCACTGCTCGAGAAACTTGCCCAACTTTCGTCGTCATACTGGACAACGAGCGTTGCGATCATGGGCGGGGCGTCGCGTGTCGCTGCCTCTTTGGGATCGGCGACATAGTGCAGCGCCTCGATAGCGATCGAGTTCGCGCCCGCCTTCAGGCTGGATGTGGCCTCCGCGTGCACAAACTTCCTCCATGGCATCTGCCCGTAGGGCGGCTGCGGACTTTCGCCGAGCACCTGCACGCCGTTGATCCATGCCGAAACCGTATCTTGCGCGGTGGCATAGAGAGCCGCGAATTGCGCGGGCCGCGCCAGAGCGATGGTGGTGCGGTATTCAAAGCGCAGCCCGGGACCATCGATCGCGGTGGTCTTCGCGTCGGGGTTGGCAATCCATTCAGCGTGGGCGTGACGCACCGTCGCTTCTTCCGGCGTTTCGTAACCGATCCATTGCCCGCGCCAGGCATCTTGCGTCATCAGGCCAGTCTCCCACCAAGTGGCCTCACTTGACGGGTAGGCTTTTCCGTCGGCGCCCCACAGTTTCACTCGCCAGTAGTAGCGGGTTGAGGGCTTGAGAGCTGGTCCGGCGTACTGAACGTTGAGCGACTGGCTGGATTCGACGCGGCTGCTGGTCCACAGATCGGCGCCATCGAGTTCGGGCCGGGTAGCAACCTGCACCTCATAGGCTGTCTGTTTTGCTCCGCGACCCGGGTCACGCAGTTGCCATGAGAATTTTGGCGCGGTGTCATCGATGCCGAGAGGCATCGTGAGATTGTCAACGCGAAGTTCGACCGGTCCCGCCGTAACCGCTGGCTTCTGTGCGGGCAGCAATACCGCGGCGCTCAGCACGAGGCCGCAAGCCGCCTGATACATCCATCGAATGGTCATCGTTCCACCAAATCCGGCAAGGGCGCAGGAAACAGGTCTTTCGTTAGCGCACACGTTGCCCCAAAATTCGATCAAGAACATTGTTTCGGGCGAGACAACGTTATGCAAGCAGATTGGGCTTTGTCAATGCGGGTCGAAAATAGACGATGCCAAAGCTCGAGCCTGCGGAGCTGAGCTCGAACTGCACCCGATACACTTTCTCCATGGGGCTCCAGCTCTTTGTTGCGACCACCAGCGCGGGCAAACTGCGCGACTTTCGTACCGCAGCCCTGGCGTTTTCCGTTGGGCTCGATCCGCTTCCGGGAATCGAGAAGATCATCGCGCCAGACGAGGACGGCGACACGTTTCTGGCCAATGCGGCGACCAAGGCTGTCTACTATTCGCGCTTCGCGCCGGGCGAGCTGGTGATCGCCGACGATTCGGGCCTGGAAGTAGATGCGCTGGGCGGCGCGCCGGGCGTGCGCTCGGCGCGATATGCGGCCGACTCGGGCCTGGTGGACTCACCCGACGCCAACGACAATACCGACGTTTGGAACAACATGCTGCTGCTGCAGAAGCTGGACGGCATTCCGGACTCGTTGCGGACGGCCCGCTACCATTGCACCCTGGTCGCGTCGCGCGACGGCGAAGTGGTCCAGATCGCCGATGGCACAGTCGAAGGAGTGATTGTGGATGCGCCGCGCGGTACCGGAGGGTTCGGCTACGATCCGCTCTTCTATCTGCCGCAGCAAGGCAAGACCATGGCCGAGATCGATCTCGAAACCAAGCTCAAGCTCAGCCATCGTGGACGAGCGATTGCGGCGCTGCTGGCCCAAATGGGAATGCGAGGGAGAGATGAAAATGGCAATGTCGAATGAAGAGCACTCGGTTCTTACACGCCGTCGCATGGCGAAGGGTGCAGTATTGGGCGGAGCATCATTGCTGCTGGGCAAGACGTCCTTGGCCGATCAGCCGGCGGGCCAGGGCTCACCCGGCGAAGCTTCGCCGATTGACGCGCGCCGGTTCGGCGCGGTGGGCGACGGAAAAACCGACGATACGGCCGCGCTGCAGCGCGCTTTGAATGCAGCCGGAGAAACGAAAGGCTCGGTCTTTTTGCCTCCGGGAGTTTACTTAACCGGCGAATTGCACGTGCGGGCGGGCACGTCCTTTGTGGGCCTGCCATCGTGGAGTTATCACGGGCCGGGCGGCTCAACTCTGCGGCTGGCGAGCGCCGATGCAAGCTGCCTGCTGAACCTGACTGAGGCATTCGGGGCGACGATTGAGGGATTGGCGCTCGAAGGGCGTGACCTGGGATCTGGAGTTCACGGCATCGCCACACACCGGCAAAAATGGGCAGACAACGAGGACAGCTTCCGAATCGACGGGTGCCAGGTGGCGCATTTCACTGGCGACGGGCTACATCTGGAATGCGCGTGGTGTTTTAGCGTGCGCCACTCGATGATTGCCTACAACGGCGGCGACGGATTGAACCTGCGAGGCTGGGATGGGTTCATCCTGGATAACTGGTTGTCTGGCAATCGCGGGGCAGGCTTCGCGGCGCGGCAAGAAAACGCGTCGGTAACTTTCACAGCAAACCGCGTGGAATGGAACGGGCAAGAGAATATGGTGGTGGCCGGCGGCGATGGATACCAGATCACCGGCAACTTCTTCGATCGCGCCGGCACTTGCGGCATCGCCCTGCGCAAGCGCACGGGACCATGCAACCAGGTGACGATCAGCGGGAACTTTATCAAGCGCAGTGGAAAGCTCGCCAGCGCTTCAGGCGTGGACTCTGTGCAGATTTTGCTCGATGGCGCCGAAGGAGTGAGCTGTGTGGGCAACTCGATCCAAGCCGGGCGAGATGATGGCGGCGCGGGGGTCTGGAGTCCGGCGTTCGGAATCGTTTATGGCGGGTTGCGCAACGCCGTTATCAAGGACAACGTTCTCCACGATGGCGCGATCAGGCAGCTCATCGTGGATCAGGGAGGCAACCAGGACGGCGTGATCGTGGCTGACAACCCGGGAAAGCTGTTTACCGATTTCGCCGGGAAATAGTGAAGGCAAGCCGGCTCCCATCGAGCGAGACAAGCGGCTTCTGGCAGGTTGACGCAAGCGCCATCAGCCTCGAATAATGCAACTAGAACAAAGCGTTCAGCTTGGGTCCCTGATCCTGAGGCTGCTTCGGCCAGCAACACACTAGGAGCCACATTCTCCATGGCAACTGTCGAAACTTCTGCCGCGCCCCAAGTTCGTCGCGGCGTCGAGCCTTTGCGTGCAGGGCAGGGAACGAGCTTCATCTGGCACAAGTTGCACTCGCTGCTCGGTATCGTTCCCATCGGGGCGTTCCTGCTCGAGCATCTGCTGTCGAACTTCGAGGCGCTGAAGGGGCCGATTGCTTACGGCCAGCAGGTGAAGTTCCTCAACTCCCTTCCGCTGGTGCGCGTGCTGGAGTGGGTATTTATCTTTCTGCCCATCCTCTATCACGCCGTTTATGGCGTTTACATCTGGCTACGCGGCAAATCGAACATCGTGTACTACCCGTGGGCAGGGAACTGGATGTACCTGATGCAGCGTTACACGGGGTTGATTGCGTTCGCCTATATCGTTCAGCACGTGCTGCGGCAGCGGTTCATGGGCATCGGCTTGCCGGAGAATCCAGGGGCTGCGTTTCACAAGGTGCAGGTGGAGTTGTCGAATCCCTGGATGCTCGCCGTCTACGTGATCGCGATGATAGCCGTTTGCTGGCACTTCGCGTACGGCGTATGGCTGTTCGCGGCGAAATGGGGCATTACCCCGGGTGAGAAGGCTCGCCAGCGGTTTGGCTACGTCTGCGCTGCGCTGGGAGTCCTGCTGTGCGCGATGGGCATAGCCAGCATCTGGGCGTTCGTCGAGCCGAAATATCAAAACGCGCCGGAAAATGTGCCGCTGAGTTACCAGGGGTCAGGTGTCAGGGATCAGGGATCGGTCCTGACTCTGCAAGAGACAAATCTGATTGAATTGGCGGGCGAGTTTGAAGTTCGCAAGAGCACCATTTCCTGAACCCTGAACCCTGAAACCTGGTACCTGAAACCTATCGAGGAAAGACATGGCGGCACCCAAGATCATCGTGGTTGGCGGAGGGCTGGCAGGGCTGGCCGCGGTTATCAAAATCGCGGAGGCGGGCGGCACGGTCGACCTGTTTTCCATCGTCCCGGTCAAGCGCTCGCACTCGGTGTGCGCCCAGGGCGGCATCAATGCGGCCAAGAACCTGAAGGGCGAGGGCGACACCACGGCACAGCACTTTGACGACACCATCTACGGTGGCGACTTTCTGGCCAATCAGACACCGGTGAAGGCGATGTGCGAGGCCGCGCCGGCAATTATCGACCTGCTCGATCGCATGGGCGTTCCGTTTAATCGCACGCCCGAGGGCCTGCTCGATTTTCGACGCTTCGGCGGAACCCTCTACCACCGCACGGCGTTTGCCGGCGCGACCACCGGCCAGCAACTGCTTTACGCGCTCGATGAGCAAGTGCGCCGCTACGAGGCCGAAGGCAAGGTAAAGAAGTACGAAGGCTGGGAGTTTCTGTCAGCGGTCATCGATAGCAAGGGCGTGGCGCGCGGCATCGTGGCCATGGATCTGCGCTCGATGGAGCTGAAAGCCTTTCCTGGTGACGCGATCATTCTCGCCACCGGCGGAAACGGGGCGATCTTCGGAAAAAGCACCAACTCCGTCGTCTGCACCGGCTCGGCGCAGTCGGCAGTCTTCCAGCAGGGCGTTTACTACGCCAACGGGGAGTTCATCCAGGTGCATCCAACATGCATTCCGGGCGAAGACAAGCTGCGGTTGATGTCGGAGTCGGCGCGCGGCGAGGGTGGCCGGGTGTGGGTTCCGCGAGCGCCGGGAGACAAGCGCGCCATCAAGGCGATTCCGGAGTCAGAGCGTTTCTACTTCCTCGAAGAGTGGTATCCGAAGTACGGCAACCTGGTTCCGCGCGACGTGGCGACGCGCGCCATCCACAAGGTTGTCTTCGAACTCGGCCTCGGTATCGATGGCCAACCGATGGTCTACCTCGACCTCACGCACATCGACCGCGCCACGCTGGACCGCAAACTCGGCGGCATCCTCGAAATCTATGAAAAGTTCGTTGGCGTCGATCCTCACGTCGAGCCCATGAAGATCTTCCCCGGTATGCACTACACCATGGGCGGACTGTGGGTTGACTTCAACCAGATGACGAATGTACCCGGCATCTTTGCAGCCGGCGAATGCGAGTACCAATATCACGGCGCGAACCGTTTGGGCGCGAATTCGCTGGTAAGCTGCATCTTCGGCGGATTCATCGCCGGACCGAATGCAATGAAGTATGCCAAGAGCGCGCTCGCCTCAGGAGGCGATGGTGGGGCGGCGGCTGAGGTGTTGCGCCAGACGGAAATCAATAAGAAACTGATCGACAACGAAGGCGGAGAAAATCCCTTCAAGCTGTGGCGCGAGCTGGGCACCACCATGACCGAGCACGCGACAGTAATCCGCTACAACAAGAACCTGAAGATCGCCGATGAAAAGATCGTGGAGCTGCTGGAACGCTACAAGCGCGTGAATCTGAGCGACAAGAGCCAGTGGGCCAACACCAGTTTCGCTTTCGCGCGCCAGTTGAAAAACATGCTGGAACTTTCGCGGACGATTACGCTGGGCGCGATTCTGCGCGACGAGTCGCGCGGCGCGCACTACAAGCCTGATTTTCCCGACCGGAACGACGAGAGATTTTTGAAGACGACGAAGGCGAGTTTCACTGGCTCTATCGAAGGTCCGAAGTTCGAGTGGGAGGAAGTGGATACGCAGTACATCAAGCCGCGGCCGCGAAGATATGACGCGGCCAAGTAGAGCGAAGAATTCGAAGTAAATGCAGGTCCTTCGACTCGGTCGCCGCGGCGACCTCGCTCAGGATGACAGATTTGGGGAGAGCCAACAGCATCAAAAGAAGAGGATCATGGCAACAAGAACCGTAACCTTCGAGATCAAGCGCCAGGCCAGCCCTGAGGCGCCGGCGGTGTGGGAGAGATTCGAGCTGGAGTGGCGCCCGGGGATGAACGTCATCTCCTCGATGATGGAGATCGCCGCGAATCCGGTGACCGCGGATGGCAAGCCCACGACCCCGATCACCTACGACTCGAATTGCCTCGAAGAGATCTGCGGATCGTGCGCCATGCGCATTAACGGCAGAGCGCGCATGGCCTGCTCGGCGCTGGTCGACAATCTCGAACAGCCCATCAAGCTCGAACCGCTCACCAAGTTTCCCCTGGTACGCGATCTTCAGGTCGACCGCTCGGTGCTCTTCGAAAACCTGATACGTGTCAAGGCGTGGGTCCCGATCGACGGCACCTACGATCTCGGTTCAGGCCCGCGCGTCTACCCGCAAGAACAGGAAGTGAATTACCCACTTTCGAATTGCATCTCGTGCACCTGCTGCATGGAGGTGTGCCCGCAATTCGACGAAGCCACCGGTTTCGTGGGCGCGGCAACCATCGCGCAGGTCAAGCTCTTCAATAACCATCCCACGGGTAAGGTCCTCAAAGAAGAACGGCTGCGCGCGCTGGCCGGCGACGGAGGCATCCAGGAGTGCGGCTTCGCGCAGAACTGCATCCAGGCCTGCCCCAAGCAGCTTCCCCTCACCGAGGCCATCAGCGACATCGGCCGCGACGTAATGGCGCAGAAGGTGAAGGACTGGGTTCGGGGATAAGCAGGGAATTGGGAGATGTAAAAAATATTTGACATGTCTACGTAATCCGAGCTATGGTCTCCTATGTCAAAAATCTTTGGCATAGGAGCGATTTGCCATGGCGCCCAGCCTTTCCTACCGGGAGAAGACTCTCTACGCCTCACTTGCGGCGGAAGTTCTTGTGTACGGCCCTTACTTCTTTCTGCACCAGCAGAACTCCGTCAACAAGGTCGCGGGCATGATTATCGCGATCATCGTACTGCAGATCGTTCTGCAGCTGGTGATTGCCGCGTTCACGCGGAACCGCGTAACCGACGAGCGAGACCGCTTGATCGAGCTACGAGGCTATCGCGCCGGCTATCTAATGATTGCCTCGCTGATGGTGATCGGGCTGGGCCTGTTGTGGTTCCACGCGACTGTGGGCCATCTGGAGCTCGATCACCGGATGGTGGGGCTTCACTTCCTGAGCGTCTTTTTTGGCATGTTGGTGATCTCGGATATCACGAAGACCGCCACGCAGATTGTGGCTTACCGGAGAGCGCTCTGATGCCCGCTATACGCAACCAGATTCGGGAACTTCGTGCCCGACGAGAGATCACACAGCAGGAGCTCGCCGATCGCGTCGGCGTGACGCGGCAGACGGTCATTGCGATGGAGCAAGACAAGTATTCGCCTTCTCTCGAGACCGCGTTCAAAGTGGCCCTTGTGCTTGGCGTGTCGCTCGAACAGTGCTTTCAGTACGACCCTCGCGGTAAGCGCTAACCGCGAGGGAAGACTGTCCTGCGGCGATTCATCGCGCGGAACTTGCGAGGCCAACTTCAGCGAAATAGTGATCCGCATCGAGATCGGCGATCAGCCCAGGTTCCGTGGGACGCCATCCCAAACTGGCCTGCGTTTGCGCGCTTGAGGCTGGGCCGTCGATCGCTGCAAAGGGCGCAATCCAGCCGAAATGCGCCCCGGCTTCATCGGGCGCCTTGCTCACAACCGGAAGATTGAGGCGTCGGCCGACGACCTCGGCGATCTCTCTGAACGGCACGCCCTGGTCTGCGATCCCGTGGTATTTGCCGCCGGCGGAGCCCTTTTCCACGATCAGCCTGTAGAGGACAGCTGCATCGAGCCGATGCACCGCGGGCCAGCGGTTGAGCCCGTCACCGGCGTAAGCAGAGACGCCCTTCTCGCGAGCGATGCGAATGAGAGCCGGGACGAATCCGTGGTCGCCCTTGCCGTGCACGGAGGGTGGAAGGCGCACGACCGAGGCCTTTACACCGTGCGAAACCAAGGCCAGAGCAGCTTGCTCCGACTTGCGGGGAAAGTCGGGAGTCACCGCGTCGTTTTCTGTTGCAAGGGGCCCCTTGCGCTGGACAAGCAGGCTTCCGGAGGTTACAACGAACGGCTTGTCGGAGCCTGCCAACTCTGCGCCTATTGCCTCGATGGCGCGCCTATCGGCCTCGGCGGCGGGTGCGTAGTTGTTGAAGTCGTGAATAAAGGCGGTATGAATGACGGCATCGGAGTTGGCGGCGCCTCTGCGCAGGCTGTCGAGATCTTCCAGCGAGCCGCGATGCACTTCGGCTCCTGTCGCGGTGAGGGACCTGGCCTTCGCGTCGCTGCGGGCTAGGCCGAGCACCTGATGCCCGCTGTCGATCAGCTCGCGGACAATTGCGGAGCCGATAAAGCCGGTGGCGCCAGTAACGAAAATACGCATGCGAATTTCCTCCCTGGGGCAAGTTTGAAGCGATTTTCCTTCCTATCAGCAACATTGGATGAAGGTCCGCTCGGTTTCGATCCACATTTCTGCCTCGCTCGGGTAGACTGGATTGCGCAGTTTTACTTGCCTGGGCGCGAGTTGGGGAAGACCTCGGCGAGCGGATTCGATCGAAGTGTGAGCGAGCGAACCAAAGCGCGAGGCCGCGCAGCCGGTCGGCTCGGTTCAAGGAGAAATGCATGCTACGAGCAAGATGTTGTGCTGCCCTAATGATGTTTTCGGCTGCACTTGCACAGACGGTTTCCGCTGGGGCGCAGACCAAACTACTGCGCTTTCCCGATATTCATGGCGACAAGGTGGTCTTCACTTACGCCAGCGATCTTTGGACAGCTTCAACCTCGGGAGGCATAGCCACTCGCCTGACGGCTCATCCCGGCGAGGAGCTTTTTGCCAAGTTCTCACCTGACGGAAAATGGATCGCTTTCACGGGCCAGTACGACGGCGACGAACAGGTCTACGTCATCCCTTCGACGGGGGGAGTACCGCGGCAACTCACGTTTTATCCTTCGCGCGGGCCGCTGCCTGCTCGCTGGGGCTACGACAACCAGGTTTACGGCTGGACTCCGGACGGAAAGCAGATCGTCTTTCGCTCGCTGCGCGAATACTTCGATCTGGGCGACTCGCGGCTTTACACGGTGCCGCTGGAAGGCGGTCTCCCGCAGGCGTTGCCTATGCCCAAGTCGGGGGCAGGCGATCTATCTCCCGATGCCACGCAAGTGGTCTATTCGCCACTCGCCCGCGACTTCCGTACCTGGAAGCGCTACTCCGGCGGCTGGGCAGAGCAGCTCTACATCTTCGATCTGAAGACGCACGCAGTCGAGAAGATCACCGCCGACGAGCGCACGCATCGCGACCCCATGTGGATCGGCGACAAGATTTATTTCGATTCCGACAAGGATGGCACGCTCAATCTTTATTCTTACGATCCCAAGGCGAAGGAGACCGTGCAATTAACCAAGAGTAAAGAGTGGGACCTGCGCTGGCCCAGCACCGACCATCAGGGGCGGATCGTTTACGAAGAGGGCGGGGAACTGAATATCTATAATGTCGCGTCGGGACAATCGACGCATCTTTCGATCGACGTGCCCGACGATGGGCTGTCCATGCGGCCGGCGGAGGTTTCGGCGGCCGGGCAGATCGAGTGGTTTGAGTTGAGCCCCAAGGGAGAGCGGGTTCTGATGGCAGCGCGCGGCGACATCTTCACGTTGCCCATTGAAAAGGGCGCGACGCGCAACCTGACCGATTCATCGAATGCCCACGATAAGCTTCCCGTCTGGTCGCCGGACGGAGGGTCGATCGCCTTCATCTCGGATATGGACGGTGAAGACGAGCTCTACCGGATCAGCCAGGACGGGATGGGCAAGCCGGAG
>JBEKPO010000062.1:0-26109 GCA_049520675.1 Occallatibacter sp.
CATCCCGCCGCAAACACCTTTTGGTACGGGCGCAGCGCGGGCTGGTACTCGGCAACGAACTCGCCGAACGCAGCCGCCAGGTAAGCCATTCCTGCCGACTCCATCATCCAGTCGCAGCAGCCGACGAGGAATCCGCCATACTCGCCGAACGCCCGTCGCGAAAAAACCAGCCAGCCGCCGGCCTTGGGAAGCGCGGTGCCCAGTTCGACGACCGCTTGTGTGCAGAAGAAGGCGAAGATGCCGCCCATGCTCCAAACCGCGAAGATCAGCCACGGATTCCTGAGCTGCGCTGCGATCTCCCCAGGGGTAAGCAGGATACCCGAGCCAATGGTGCCGCCGACAATCACAGCGACGCCGAATCCCACCCCAAGAATGCGCAGAAGGTGACCCTTCGAGCGCGTGCCTGGATCGCTGAGTGCCGATTGGTTTGAGCTCATGGCGTGGAGCACAAATCGGTGAAGGTGCGTCTTGGGGAGACTTGATGTTAGCGTTTGGGCGGGGGCGCGTCAATCGAAAGCAGAGGCTGTGTGGGTCGCAACTCGCAGAGCGCCTCAGCGGCGCGATTTAGGCACGCGCCCGAGGCGGGGATCGTAGCGGAGCAGCAGGTCGCAGGCGTGAAGAGCTTCCTTCTCGAAATCGGGCCCGTCGCTGGGAATGAGAAGCCAGTGGCCGATCTTGTTGCCGAGCAACTCAATGCGCCGAAGCGAAGGAAGCTCGCTGCGGAGCTTGGGATCGGCGGGATTCGTCGTTTCGGACAGCACGAGCCAGAGGCCATTGTCCTGAGGCGATCGAGGGTGGTCACGGAGCATGCAGACAATACGGTCGCCGGCGTAGACGGCAAAGCCGGAAAACATGGGGCGCACCTCGGGATTGAGTGGCGCGAGCGCTTCGATGACAAAGGCGTGCGGAGGCTTCTGCTTGGGTTTGGCGGGACGAGGCATGGCCGTCTGTTTGATATTCTGCCTCACTCCAGCAGCGAATCGACAAACTCTGCTGGCGAGAATTCCAGCAGATCGATCATCTGCTCGCCGACTCCGACATAGCGCACCGGCAGATTCAGTTCGCGCGCGATGGCCACAGCGATGCCGCCCTTGGCGGTGCCGTCGAGCTTCGTCAGGACGATGCCGGTGACGCCGGCCGATGCGGTGAACTGGCGAGCCTGCTGCAGTCCATTTTGCCCTGTGGTCGCGTCCATCACCAGCAGCACTTCGTGGGGTGCGCCGGGGACCAGCCGCGCCGCCGTGCGGCGCATCTTGTCCAACTCGTCCATCAGTCCGGATTTGGTATGGAGGCGGCCGGCGGTGTCGACGTAGAGATCGTCGATGGCGCGGGACTTGGCAGCGGAGATGGCGTCGTAAAGAACCGCCGCGGGATCGCCGCCCTGCTTCGTCTTGATCATCTCCACGCCGGATCGGCCGGCCCAGACTTCCAGTTGTTCGATGGCCGCCGCGCGAAACGTATCTGCCGCGCACAGCAGCACGGAATGCCCCTGCGCACGCGACCAGGCGGCGAGCTTGCCGCTCGAGGTGGTTTTGCCGGTGCCGTTGACGCCGACCAGAAACGTGACCTTGGGCGGCGCCTCAGCAGAAGGGATGGGCTGCTGCGGCGCTTCGAGAATTGCGCGGAGCTGGGCCTTGAGCAGATCGCGGAGCTCGGCGCCGCCCTCGATGGCCTGGTGGCGGGCGCGATCGCGGAGAGCCTCGAGGATCGCCGCAGTTGTCGGCACGCCGAGGTCGCTCGTCAGCAGCGCGGCTTCGAGTTCCTCAAGGGCGGATTCGTCGACGGTGCGGGTGAGCGCGGCAAGGTCGGAGATTTTCGTGGAGAAGCTCTCGCGGGTGCGCGAGATGGCCTGGCGCAACCGGCCAAAAATGCCTGTTCGGGGCTCTTCTTCTGTCGGTTTTTCGGGTTCCTGGCTGCCAAAAAGAGTCTGAATCATCGCTCTTTCCAGTGTAGAACGGCGGAATTCGCCGCACGCGGAGTAGCACCCGGCGCACTTCACCCCGCGCCATTCAGTCGATGGTTGCTGCATTTCAAGGCGCATGGCAGCGCGTTCGACGCGAATCGGTCAGGCATCGGCGCGGACTCGGATATGCTTGAGAATAGGCCGCTTCCCCGTCCCCTTCCCGCTGGCGGCCAACCGGGACAATAAGGCTTTTGGGGGATTTTCGCCCGTAGCAGCATCGGCAAGCATAGGAACGGAATCAGAGAAACGATGACCCAACTCCACCACCATCCGCTGGCAGAAGTTCTCGCCAGGCGCATCGCCATCATCGATGGAGCGATGGGCACGACCATCCGCGACTACAACAAGACCGAAGCTGACATTCGTGGAGATCGCTTCAAGGATGCAAGGAAGGGTCTCCTCAATAACGGCGACCTCTTTACCCTTACGCAGCCCGAGATGATCGGCGATATTCACCGGCGGTTCCTCGAGGCGGGTGCGGACATCATCGAGACCAACACCTTTGGCGCGACCAGCATCGCGCAGAGCGAGTTCTTCGTCGACGATCCGCGGGAGCATGGCAGACGCAAGGATCCTGAGTTCTATCAGAAGGTGATCGACGATCCATATCTGAAGCAGTTGGCGTGGGAGCTGAACGAGAAATCGGCGCGGCTGGCGAAGGAGTGGGCGGACCGCCTGACGGAAGAAACTGGGCGGCCGAGGTTTGTGGCCGGCGCCATGGGGCCATTGACGGTCTCGCTCTCAACGTCCCCCGATGCCGAGGATCCGGGATTTCGCACAGTAACGTTCGACCAGGTAAAGACGGCATATGCCGAGCAGGCGCGAGGCCTCATTGCGGGCGGTGCCGATTTGCTGCTGGTGGAGACCATCTTCGACTCGCTGAATGCCAAGGCGGCGCTGGTGGCGATTCGCGAAGTGTTTCATGAGTTGGGCCACGGTCTGCCTGTGATGATCTCGGCGGCGGTGGGGCGCGGCGGCGAGACGATGATCTCGGGCCAGACGATTGCTGCATTCTGGACCGCGGTGGAACATGTGCATCCGATTTCGGTAGGGCTGAACTGCTCGCTTGGGCCGGATTTGATGTATCCGTTTCTGACGGAGCTGGCCGACAAGGCCGACGTGGCGATCTCGTGCTATCCCAATGCAGGGTTGCCGAATCCCTTGTCGCCGACGGGGTTCGATTTTGGGCCGAACGACATGGCGCGGCATCTGAGCATGTTTGCGCGCGAGGGGCTGATTAACATTGCGGGCGGATGTTGCGGCAACACGCCGGAGCACATTGCCGCGATCGCCAAGGCGCTGGAGGGCGTGGCGCCGCGGATGATTCCTGCTGCAGAGCCGGCGCTGGTGGGCGAGGAGCAGGCATGAGCGCGACGCCAGCCGGCCCCGCGAAAACGCGCGTGGCGACGCGAATGCTGCATCTTTCGGGATCGCAACCTTTCGTGCAGCAGCCGGGCGTGTTCATCGTCATCGGCGAGCGGACCAATGTGGCCGGTTCGCCGAAGTTTGCCAGGCTGATCAAAGAAGGCAAATTTGAAGAAGCCGTGAGCGTGGCGCGCCAGCAGGTAGAGAACGGCGCCAACGTCCTGGACGTGTGCATGGACGAAGGCATGATCGACGGCGTGGCAGCGATGACCCACTACCTGCAACTGCTCGAAAGCGAACCGGAAGTTGCCAAGGTCCCGTTCATGGTCGACTCCTCGAAGTGGGAGGTGATCGAGGCTGGGCTGAAGTGCCTGCAGGGCAAGGGCATCGTGAACTCGATCTCGATGAAGGAGGGCGAGGCGAAGTTTCGCGAGCGCGCTGCGTCAGTGCAGAAATACGGCGCCGCCGTGGTGGTGATGGCATTCGATGAAAAAGGCCAGGCAGCGGATTTCACCGACAAGATTCGCGTGTGCGAACGGGCGTACCGGATCCTGACGGAGGATGGATTTCCGCCCGAGGACATCATCTTCGACCCCAACATTCTTACCGTCGCCACGGGCATGGACGAGCACAACAACTACGCGCTGGATTTCATCCAGGCGACGCGTTGGATCAAGGAAAATTTACCGCACGCCAAAGTGAGCGGCGGCGTGTCGAATATCTCGTTCTCTTTTCGAGGCAACAATGTTGTGCGTGAGGCCATGCACTCTGCGTTTTTGTATCACGCAATTGCCGCCGGCATGGACATGGGAATTGTGAATGCCGGGCAGCTCGAGGTGTACGACGAGATTGAGCCGGAGCTGAAGGAACTTGTCGAAGATGTGCTGCTGAACCGCAGACCCGACGCGACCGAGCGGCTGGTTGTGCATGGAGAGAAGCTGAAGGCCACGGGCGCGGATGCAGGCGCCAGCGAGCAGAAGGTGGAAGAGTGGCGTAACGAGCCAGTGGAAGAGCGGCTGAGCCATGCGCTAGTGAAGGGAATCGACGAGTACATTGAAGCGGACACGGAAGAAGCACGCGCGAAGCTGGGCCGGCCGCTGGCGGTGATTGAAGGTCCGCTGATGGACGGTATGGGCGTGGTGGGCGATCTCTTCGGCGCGGGCAAGATGTTTCTGCCGCAGGTGGTGAAGTCGGCGCGGGTGATGAAGAAGGCCGTGGCGTATCTGACTCCGTTTATGGAGGCAGAAAAGGCCGAGATGGTAGCGGCCGGCCAGGCGGTGAAGGCGCAGGGCAAAATCGTCATGGCGACGGTCAAGGGCGATGTGCACGATATCGGCAAGAACATCGTGGGCGTGGTGCTGGCCTGCAACAACTATGAAGTGATCGACATGGGCGTGATGGTGCCCGCGGAAAAGATTCTGGAGCGGGCGAGAACCGAGAAGGCCGACGTGATCGGATTGAGCGGGTTGATTACGCCATCGCTGGACGAGATGGTGCACGTGGCGTGCGAGATGGAGCGGCAGGGATTCAAGCTGCCGCTGTTGATTGGCGGCGCGACCACGAGCCGCGCGCATACGGCGATCAAAATTGCTCCGCACTACAGCGAGCCCGTAGTACACGTCCTGGATGCGAGCCGTGCCGTGCCCGTGGCGTCGAGTTTGTTGAGCGATGCGAACCGGCCTGCATTTGTTGCTGAGCACAACGCCGAATACGAGGCGCTGCGCAGGCAACATGCCGTGCCGAGGCAGAAGCTGGTGCCCATCGAAGAAGCGCGGGCGCGGCGGACGCAGATTGCGTGGCGAGCGGAAGATTTGGCGAGGCCCGAGTTTCTGGGCGTACGCGTGTTGGAGGATTTCCCGCTCGAAACGCTGCGCGCTCTTATCGACTGGTCGCCGCTGTTTCACACATGGGAATTGAAGGGCGTATATCCCAAGATTCTGGAGCATCCCGTATATGGCGTCCAGGCGAAGCAGCTGTTTGAAGACGCAAATGTGCTGCTCGATCAGATCGTCGAAAGAAAGCTGCTGAAAGTGCGCGGCGTATACGGATTTTTTTCGGCGAATGCGGCCGGCGACGACGTGGAGCTTTACTCGGATGCGTCGCGGGCACAGAAGCTGGAGACGCTCCACTTCCTGCGGCAGCAGGCCAACCGCGAGGGAAGCGAACCCTGCCGGTCTCTGGCAGATTTTATTGCGCCGCAGGAAACGGGGCTGGCCGATACGATGGGCGCGTTCGCTGTAACCAGCGGCATCGGATTGAAGGATTTGGTTGAAGGCTTCAAGGCGAAGCACGACGACTACAACGCAATCATGGCAGAGGCCCTGGCAGACCGGCTGGCCGAGGCGTTTGCCGAGTGCCTGCATAAGCGCGCACGCGATGAGTGGGGATACGGCAAGTGCGAGAAGCTGAGCAGCGACGATTTGATTCACGAGAAATATCGCGGCATCAGGCCGGCCCCCGGCTACCCCGCATGCCCCGATCACACAGAGAAGGGAATTCTGTGGCGGCTGCTCGACGCGGAAAAGAATACGGGGATCCAACTCACGGAGAGTTTTGCCATGTGGCCGGGGTCAAGCGTGAGCGGGTTCTACTTCGCGCATCCCGAGTCGCGCTATTTCCAGCTCGGGAAGATCGATCGCGACCAGGTTGCGGATTACGCGGCGCGCAAGGGGATGGCCCTGGCCGAAGCAGAGCGCTGGCTGGGACCGAATCTGAACTACGATCCGGCGAGCTAGCGGATAGAAGTGTTTCGAATTGAGACACGTGAGATTTTCTTAATTGATTAAGTGTTGGCGATCTTAATTTCTTAGTTGAATTGCCTCGGCGCTCGCGGCCGAGTCCCCACGACGCCCAATTCGGCGCGTTGTCACCCACTCCAAGAGAAATTATTCGCGCTGCGTCGAAACTTTCTGCATCCCGGCGGGTTCAGTTTCGTATCTCGGGGACCTACGCTCAAAAATCTGTTTCATCAAGTTGACTTCCGCGAGATGTATCGAACCCTATGCATGGTTCCGCCTCGGAGAATGTCTATGAAACGCATCCACCTCTTGATCGTTACGATGCTGCTCGCGCCTCCGCTGTTTGCAGACATGGGCACGCATCTCATTCCCGCCGGCTCGCTGGTCTCGTGCACCACCGGCGACGGAAGAATCTCGTCGAAGACCGCCGCGATCGGCGACCCGGTGCTTTGCAAGGTTGAGCATCGCCGCGGCGATTTCATGCTGCCCTACGGCAGCTACCTGGGCGGCGAATTCGCCGAATACAAAGATCCCGGCCACTTCGTGGGAAAGGGCTGGATGGAACTTTCCTTCGACAAACTGTATCTCGGCGACACCGTAGCGCCGATTAACGCGAAGGTCGTCGACGTGGCTGGCTACAAGATCGACGAACAGGGCCGGATTCTGGGCAAAGGTCATGAGGCGCGCGACATCACTCTGTGGTGCATTCCTGTGCTCTGGCCCGTGGACCTGATCATGCTGCCCTTGCGGGGCCCACGTCCGACGCTGAAGTCGGAGACTACGATGACGCTGCGCATCATGGATGATATTCAGGTTCCCACCGCTCCCGAGCCGCAGCGCGATCCCTACGGGCTGTATCAGCGGTCGCCGAATGCCTATGCTCCTGAGCCTCCTCCACCGGCGCAGTCGCCCGATGCCGGGCCGCAGGATTCATACGCCGCTCCACAATCTGAGCCCGCTCAGCCGGCTCCGTATGATCAACCACCACCACCTCCGGCGATGGCGTATTCTCCGGCTCCGGTGATTCCGTACGCCGCTCCCCCGGTTGTGATTGCGCCTCCTGTCTACGGGTTTGGCGGATTCTATGTCGGACCGCGACCGGGAGGGTTTCCATATTACGCGCCACGAGCCTATCCGGGTGGGCCGGTCAGGCCCTACGGCTATGCGCCGCGAACTTACGGCTACGCACCGCGCGCCTACGGACCCGGCGCCAACGTGCGGGCTTACGGGAATGGTTACGCCGGTCGGGCCTACGTCGGCGGTGGTTACACTGCGCGAGGGCCGATGATGGCAGCGCGCGGCGGCATGGCCTTCGGCGGAGCTCGCGTTCGGTAACACGGGTTATTTAGAGCCAGGCCAATCCTTCGGGCCAATCCTCGGGGATTGATAGATCGAGGTTGATAAATCCAGGTAGAAACGCCGGCAGAGTGGCTTGCCGGCGTTTTTGCTTTGGAGGCTGATTTCCCCAAAGGGATTCATCCCGGCAGAAATCCGGGTCGGCCCAGAGTTTTCTTCAAGTTTGACCGTGCAAATGATTAGAACGAAACTGCTGGCGGTAAATTTGGCCGGAGCGCTTGTTGACGTTTGATGAACGGCTCAGAGCATTTTTGCATCGTTTTTGCGGCGTTTTGACAACTCTTTCACGATTCTGCCGGGATACTGCACTCGTGACTCAGCCGAGCCTGGGAAGGATTTCTGTAAAGCTGGATCTTGGTTATGTACCGTTACCGGCGGCCTCGTCGCCGGTGCACCCGCCCTCAAAACTGCTTCCGGCTCCACGCCGGCGGATTCACGCGGATGTAGGGCGCTTCCGTTTGCGCCTGGCGGAATCGGCGCAGGATCGCGAGGCCGCATGCCGGCTGCGTTTCAAGGTCTTCAACATTGAGCTGGGCGAGGGACTGGAGAGCTCGTACGAAACCGGCCTCGATATCGACCGCTTCGATACCGTATGCGAGCATCTACTGGTCGAAGACAAGGCGAGCCGCGGCGTGGTGGGAACCTATCGCATGCAGTCGGGCGAGACGGCAGGGCGGAATCTCGGCTACTACTCCGAACAGGAGTTCAATCTCGATCCCTATGAGCCGTTGCGGCCGGGCATTCTGGAACTTGGCCGCGCCTCCATTGACCGTGAGCATCGCACGCCTGAAGTGCTGATGTTGTTGTGGCGCGGCATTGCGCAGTACGCTAACGACATGGGACTGCGCTACCTGCTCGGCTGCTCTTCGTTAAACTCCAATGATCCCGCGGAGGGTTGGCAGATGTATCGCCAGCTTGAGAATTTCCGGGTTTCGCCGGAGTTCGAGACCACACCGACGCCAGCGTATACGTGTCCCCACGCGCTGCCGGATGTAGAGCCGCAGGATGCGAACGCACAGCCGTTGTCCTGCCAACCGAATGGATCTTTGGGCGAAGATTCCGCACCGGCAGCGGTGTCTCAGGTCAAAGTCCCCAAGTTGCTTAAGACGTATCTGGCGATCGGGGCGCGGATTGCAGCAGAGCCGGCGTGGGACCGGGAGTTTCGCACCATCGATTTCCTGACGCTCCTTGACCTGAAGATGCTGTCGTCGGCCGCGCGCCATCGATTTCTGGCGCCACTCGCATCTTGAAACTGCGCCGCATGCGGCGCGCTGTGGCGCTGGCATTTGCTCTTGCAATCTGCATATTTCGATTCTGGTGGCTACGGTTCTGTGGACCGCAGTCGCTGGAAAAGCGCGCCCTGTGGCTGCAGGAGTCGGCTCGCCGCGTTCTCAAGCGCCTCCATGCCGAAATCGAAGTAGAAGGCAACCCACCCGCGTGCGGCCTGGTAGTGGCCAATCACCTCAGCTATCTCGACATTCTCGCCTTCAGCGCGGCCATGCCGTGCTTCTTTGTCGCCAAAATGGAGATCGATCGTTGGCCATATTTCGGCAGAGCGGCGCGCGCGGGCGGGACGATCTTTGTTGACCGGGCGAGCTTGGCCAGCGCGGCGTCCGTGGCCGATCAGATCGCCGAGCGTCTGAGCCTGCCGGTTCCGGTGCTTCTGTTCCCCGAGGGTACAAGCACGGACGGAACGCAGGTACTCCGTTTTCACTCCAGGCTGATTCAACCTGCGGTTGCGGTTGGCGCACCGATCACGGCGGCGGCGATTCGCTACGCGGCCGAAAGCGGCGCGGAAGAACGCGAACTTTGCTGGTACGGCGACGAGGGGTTCCTGCCGCACCTGGGTAAGGTGCTGGGCCTCACCAGGTTTTCAGCGCATCTCCGATTTGGAGAGCCGAGAATCTATGCAAATCGGCGCCAAGCAGCGGAGCGAACCCAAGCGGAAGTGGTCGCGATGCGCGAGGCCAGTGTCCTAGCAGTTCACTAATCCGAAGGGCCAAAAGGACGCTGGCGGTGGCGCCGGTCCTTTCCTGCTACCAAACCGCAAACAAGGGTGCCCCCTGGTCCTCGCACTGGGGGACCGGGGAGATTGCGGACCTCAATCGCCTGGCGCCAACCCCGGTCGTAAAGGATCGTCGTGCCGGCTAATCAGGCTTCGCGAGGGAATGCGCGTGGCTGCTGCGACCGATCCCATCAAAGCAGGAAAGAGCCGTGCTGCTGACAAAGCGCAGGCTCGTCCCGATGTCGTAACAGCGGCGCGCGAGAGCCATGTGGCGAGCGTCATCGAGCGGCGAAGCTGATCGCGTAGCGTCTGATGATACGCAGCGGCGGTTTCACCGGCGAGAAACATCCTCGCCGCGAGCGCGGCGCTGTGCAACGCGATCGAGATGCCGTCGCCGGTGAAAGAAGGAATGACCGCTGCCTGATCGCCGATACGCCATAAGCCGTCATCTGAAGTGGAAAGATAGCCATAAGGAATAGGCGAGACGGCGAGGGGCTGCGCCCAAAGCGGCTCGCCACCTTTCAGAAGCTGGCGCAGATGCCGGTTGCTCTCGAGGATCGCGCTGAAGAGCGCGGGCCATCCGCCCAACGACCCCAGGACATTACGGCGCACGACGAGGCAGAGATTGGCGGCATCGTTCTCAATTAACGACAGGCCCCCGTAGCCACCAGGGAAGAGATAGAGGTCCATCGCATCGCGCAGGTCCTCGATCTGCGCCGGCGTCAGCTGCCAGTGCAATTTGAAGCCGATCAGGTCGCTCTGCTTTCCCGGCGGGCGCTGGAAGCCGCGCAAGTCGTGTTTCCCGGTGGCCAGAAAGACGGCGGGTGATTGCAACGTCTCCCCGTTGCTGAGCGTGGCCGCCCATCCTCCTCTGCCGCCAACCAGCGACTCGACAGCAACGCCGCGCAAGACGATGCACCCTTCCGCAACGGCGCGCACAAGCAGCGATTCATCCAAAACCTGCCGGGAAAGTGAAAGCGCCTGAAAAGGGAGCGGGGATTCGACGATTTTGCCGCCCGTCGATACTCTCACTCGGCGAATACCTTCAGCGCCGAGAGTGAGCGGATCGATTCCGATTTGACGGAGATAGTGCACGGCCTCGCGGCTCAGGAACTCGCCACAGACTTTGTGATGGGCTGCGCGCGTCTTCTCAACCAGCACGACGCGGCGGCCAACGCGGGCGAGACTGATGGCGGCCATTGCGCCGGCGGGACCGCCGCCAACGACGAGAATGTCGGTCTGACAACCCGCGTTTCTGTATGGGCTCGCCATCAGGACTTCATCCGGGCGACGCAGAGGCGCGCGGGCCTGAAAGAATGAATCGTGTAATCGCGCTCGGCGAGGCCTGCAGCGAGGCACATTCGCCGCCAGTCACTCGGTTGGAAGGCGCGAGCGATGGAGGCGGGGCCGTCATTCTGGACGAACGGGTGCAAGCGCATCAGCCTGACGAAGACACGGAGTGAATGGTAGGGAATTGCAGCGCGGGAAAGATCGTTGATGAACCAGCCCAGCCCGGCGTGCCGTTCCATCCATTCGAGGAACCGCACGATATCTCTGTCGAGAAGATGGTGTGTGAAGAGCGAACTGACGACGAGGTGAAACGGCTTGCCGGGTGCGTACTGCAGGATGTCGGCAGCGACCCATCGGACACGGCTGGCTGGCGGGGAAGCTTCAGCGGCAATGGCTACGGCATCGGGATTAATGTCGAGCCCGGTCAGTTCGACAAGGATGTTACGCTTTGCAGCCCAACGCTCGATGCGCCGCAAACTGTCGCCCCAGCCGCAACCCACGTCGAGAATGCGTAGCGGACGAAGGGTCGAGGGCGGGACGAATGCGTCGAGCCAATGAAAGAGCGGGCGATGTGCGAGAAACCAGCGATTGAGGCGGGATATATCGCGCAGACAGGAGCGGAGCTCGTCGCGGGAGCAGGGCTCATCCATGCGTTCGGTGAGGTGGGCGCGATGACGGAAGTCGGGTGTAAAGCTCATGTGGGGAAGATAGCGGTTCCGGTCTTTCTGCCTCGTGCAGCGAACGAAGTGCCTTGAGAACGAAGGTTCTTTCTCACCCGTCAGACGGCATGGAAAAGCATCGTCTCCGCGGTAACGCCAGGGCCGAATGACATAGCGCAACCGAGCTGACCCGGCCGTGCGCGCTCCATGAGCCGTTGCAAAACGAACATCACCGTTGCCGAAGACATATTGCCGAATGCCCGCAAGATGGCGCGCGAATCGGCGAGTGCGTCGGGGGGCAGAGCTAAGCCCTGCTCGGCTGCGTCAAGAATAGTCCGGCCGCCGGGATGGACTGCCCACAGATCGATGGAGGTCAGTGCCTTGCCTTGTGTAATTCGATCGCCCGCCGCCGCGAGACCTTCACGCAGCTCTCCTGGCACCTGTCCGGACAGGTGCATATCGAAGCCCTGCTCGCCGATGCGCCAAGTGATGAGTTGGCTGGTGCCCGACAGATTCACGGCCAGAAAACTGTCGACTGCCAATCCAGAAGCATGCGCAGTGACAAGATAGGCGGCGCACCCATCCGCAAAGACCATAAAAGCAAGAAGCTGCTCGAGATTATCGGTTTCCTGCATGTGCAGGGAGCAGAGCTCGAGACTGAGGAGCAGGACCTTCGCATCGGGCTCGGAGCGAACGATGTGGCGCGCCGTCTTGAGGGCGTTGATGGCCGCATAGCAACCCATGAAACCGATAAAGGTGCGCTCGACCGACGGGCTCAGCTTGAGTATGTCAATCACCTCATAGTCCAGGCCGGGCGCGTAGAGTCCAGTGCAGCACGTGATGATCACGTGGGTGATGCCCCGCCGTTCCTGTTCACTCAGAGCCAGTTTCTCAAGGGCGCAGCGCGCCAGGCGAGGCGCAAATCGCTCGAAGGCTTGCATGCGGACGGCGGTGGAAGGGAAATTGCCGCGGACGAAAAGAGAGGTCTCGTCCTGCAAGGTGCCGTCTTCGGTGACGATCGGGCGCAGGAAGGTATAGCGATGATCGATGCCAGCCATGCGTGCCATGCGCCGGAAAAGATTCCGGGGTGTGCCTTCGGGCAACAGATCTTCGGCGAATGGCATGAACGGCGGATGCATATCGTGCGGCGGAACCGCCGTGGCGATGCGATTGATGTAGGCAGTAGTCATAACTATGCGCGGGACACGCGGGCTTCAGAGCAGTCCTACTGGACAGCATATCGCGGGAAGCGGCTACAGATCGTAATCGAAAAGTCATCCCCTTGCAATCATTGGACGCAACAACCGGCAAAGGGCCGCAACAAATTGCAATCGGAGACTCTCCGGATACTCGCTCAGGATCGGGAATGATGCAGTGCAGCGGCGGGCGCCGCTGTTGAGTCGCGCACCACGAGACTGGTGGAGACGAGGAACTCGCGCTTCATTTCGGGATTACGAGAATCTTCAGCCTGCATGCGCAGCGCATCGAAGGCTGCGCGAGCGAGGTCGGCGCGGGCAAGACGGATCGTGGTGAGCGGGGGCAGCGTAAATTCCGCAAAGTCGATGTCGTCGAGGCCTATCACCGAAAGATCCTGAGGCACCCGCAGGCCGGCCATGAAAGCCGCGCGCAAGACGCCGATCGCCGTCATGTCGTTGGAGCAGACGATCGCAGTGGGACGCGAGGACAGCTTTTGCAATTGCTCGAAGCCAGACACCCCACCCTTGAGGGTATGGTCGCATTCAATGACCCATTTCTCTTCGAGAGGCAAGTCAGCCGACTGCATCGCCGAACGGAAGTCGTTCTCCCGGGTGATGGCGGAGTGCAGTTTGTGTGGGCCGGCCAGGAAAGCGATTGCACGGTGCCCCAGGTCGGACAGGTGGCAAACGGCGGCACGAATGCCTGTTAGGTAGTCGAGAAGGATCGTACTTGCCTTGGGGTCGTTGAGCTTGAACTCCGCCAGCACAATGGGAACGCCACGGTTCACAAGCTGGTCGAGAACGGGTTCTTCCTCGCCAAAGGTCATCACGGCTACGCCATCGACCTTTCGCTCGAGCATGCGCCGAGCGCAGGCCGCTAGCACCGCAGGATCGCTGTTTGTCGAGCTGACGAGGATCTCATACCCGTTGGCGACGGCGATGGCTTCGAAGCTCGAGATCAAATCGGGAAAAAACGGATTGGAAATGTTCTCGACGATGATGCCGAAGATGCGGCTGCGGCCTGAAACCAGTGTGCGAGCGTGGGCGTTGGGAAGGTAATTGAGCTGCTTAATGGCCTGCCAGACGCGCTGGTTCAGCCGCTCACTAACCAGAGGAGAGCCATTGATGGTCCTGGAGACGGTGGCGATGGACACTTTAGCGACCGCGGCAACGGCGCGTATATCAGGCAATCTGCTGGATGCCTTCTGATTCGACTTGCGAGCCACAGACCCATCGTAATCCAGGCGATTCAAGAGTTCATCGGTTTTCCACCGGCGATACGGCCGAATCGCGAGTCGCGACTCAGATCCGCTCTGAAACAAGAAGACGAAGGTCGCGCAGGTTTTGGCCCGTAGGGCCAGTGACGACGGAGTCGCCGAGGGCAGTGAACAGAGGACAGGCGTTGAAATCGGCGAGCGCCTTTTCGGGATCGAAGCCGAAGAGGCGCGCATGTTCGACGGTGGCGGGGTCGGCAATGGCGCCGGCAGACTGGGTATTGCCATCAATGCCATCGGAACCGGCGCTTAATACGGTGAGGCGCTCGCCTGCATGGTTGGCCAGTTCCATCGCGCATAGCAAAGCGAACTGCTGGTTGCGGCCGCCCGCGCCTGGAGGGCGGTCGAGTTTAACTGTGACCTCGCCCACTGAGATCAGGCAAAACTTGTCGTGCTGGATACGCAGGGTGTGGAAACGCTCGAGTAGAAAACGGGCCGCGTCGGCGTAATCCCAATCGTCGCAGCTGTTATCAACCACCACATGGTAGCCGGCCTTTCGCGCCAGCGCGCGCGCGTTTTCCACCAGGTCATGGCTCGAGAGAAGCATTTCGAAAACCGAATCGCGGAATGCGGGGTCTTCTCCGCTGAGGCTTCCAGCCGCGGTCATCTGGCGCGGCCGGGCCGTATCGGCCCAGGGGAGTTTGGGCAGGAACGAAGGCCGCCACGTCTTGTTGCCTGGAGACTCGGGCATGTCTCTCCGCTCAAAGAAAGCGCGGATCGAGTCGGGAAGCTTTTGAGAAAGGTCGTACTTGGATATGAGCTGGCGAACGTCAGCTACAGTCGAATGGTCGGGCGACGTGGGTCCGGAAGAGAGAGCATCGAGGGTGCGCAGAGGAACGTCGGGGACCAATAAGCTCACTTTGGTCGCCTCCGGCGCCGCCATAGCGAGGCGACCGCCCTTCACTGCCGAGAAATGCTTGCGCAGGGTATTGACCTCGTTGATCGGGGCGCCCGAGGCCAGCAGCAACCGGTGGAAGGTGATAGTTTCTTCAAGCGTAATCTGCGGGTCGATGGGCAGATCGAACATGGCCGATCCGCCGCCGGAGATCAGGAAGAAGACGAGAGTATCTTTTCTCGCCTTTCGCAAAAGGCCAAGCACTGCGCGCGCGGCGGCAAACGAGTCTTCATTGGGCAGGGGATGACCGCCCTCAAAGTAGCGGAAGCGCCAGTTGCGTTCGATGGGCATCTGGTTGGTACAACAGACCCCTTGCAAGCCTTTGCGGCGCTTCATGCGATCGAGCAGGGTTTCGAGCATAGGGCCGGCAGCTTTGCCCAGCGCGATGACAAAGATGCGCTTGTAGGTCGAGAGGTCGATCGTTGCCGGACCGCTGCCGTCGGGCATCAGACGGACAAGAGTATTTCCGTCGAAGCGCAGGCGCCGATCGAATGCTGAGGCAATGTTGCACGCTTTGAGCGCGCCGCTAAAGATTTCGGTCGCCGTAGCATGCAGAGATTCCAGGGAGGTGTCGCTCACCGGCGTCATAGCAGCCGCTCCAGCAGCAAACCGCAAGTTGCCGGATCGCGGAGAGCGGCGCCAAAAGTGGAAAGGGCTCCGCCGCGTGCGGAATAGGTGCCGGCTGCCGGGGTCAGTCTGCCTGTATTTGCCGTAATTCGGGCTGATGTTGCTGGGGCGATCATTCCACAGATTATTTTACGCTCAATGACGAGCGAGCGCGGAGGTTGGGAACGCGCCGGCGAAGCAGGCTTGCGATCATTAGGGATTCGGACTGACAGCTTTGGATCAAAGCGCCGCGACAGCGGACGAGTGGCTTGCGATATGCTGGCATCAACATGAAAGAAAGCACTGAGACTCATCTCCTCGACCCGATAGGGTTGACACGCCAGCTCTGCGCGATCGAATCGACTACGTACCATGAGGGGCCAGTGGGCGATTTTCTGGCAGAGTTCCTGGCCGGACGCGGGTGGGCGGTGGAGAAGACCGCGGTTGCGCAGCCGGCTGAGAGCGGATCTGCCGAACGGCGTTGGAATGTATATGCCGGACCTCGGCAAGGAAGCCCCGATCTCGTTTTTTCGACGCACATGGATACCGTCCCGCCCTACATCCCGTTTTCGGAGGATGCGGAATGGATGTATGGGCGCGGCGTTTCGGATGCGAAGGGAATCATTGCAGCCCAGGTAGCGGCCGCCGAGGTCCTGCGGACGGCAGGGTTTCGGATTGGTTTGTTATTTGTCTCCGGCGAGGAACGCGATTCGGCCGGCGCAAAAGCTGCGAATCTGGCTCCAAAGGGCAGCCGCTTTCTGATCAACGGCGAGCCGACTGACAATCGCCTTGCCCTTGCATCCAAGGGCGCATTGAGGGTGTGCCTGCGAGCGCATGGCACCATGGCGCACTCTGCTTATCCAGAGTTGGGCGAGAGCGCAGTGCACAAAATGGTGCAGGTACTAGCTCGCTTGTTGAAAATTGAACTGCCGGTGACTGAGGATGTGGGCCCGAGCACCCTCAACATTGGACAGGTTCATGGCGGCCACGCCCCGAACGTGATTGCAGATCAAGCCGAGGCGCAAGTCCTGGTGCGGCTCGTCGGAGATTCCGCGCCGGTGCGGGCAGCGATCCTTGAGGCTGCCGCGGGTTTGGCGGAGGTCGATTTCACGCTGGAGATTCCCTTTGTACGGCTTCGCGCCGTAGAGGGTCTGCCAACTATGGTGGCGAAATTTACCACCGACGTTCCGCAACTCAGCAACTGGGGCGAGCCGCTGCTGCTTGGCCCGGGCAACATTCACGTCGCGCACACGCCGCACGAGAAGCTCGCGAAGAGGGAGCTGCTTGAAGCGGTGCAGATGTACATTCAAGTTGCCAAGCGGCTGCTAAGTTGAGGCCTGGGGCGGAGTCGGATATGTTGCTCAGTTCCCGAAGGCCGCCTTCAATTCGGCCGCGGTGCGATTGAGCGCGTCTTCATAATCCGCGGCGTTGTAGTTGCGGCCTCCCTTGATGAAGTCATGGTCGGCGCCGGGATAGGTGACGAGCTCGAAGGGTGCGTTGTTTGCCTTGGCGCTGGCTTCGATGGCACGCGCTGTCTCAATGAGGCAGCAATTCTCGAAATGATCGGATTCTCCGGCGAACATCAGCACCGGGACGGACATACGCCGGGTGAAACCGGCGAGCCTGGCGGCAAAACCGGTGGCGGGGTACCACACGATGTCAGCCGCCACAATGTCGGGCCATTCCGAGCCGAGGGCGAGCGCGAACCCACCGCCGAGAGAAATACCGACCAGCGCAACCTTGCCGGGCAGAGCGTGCGGCGATTGCTGGGCAGCCTGGATGATAGCGCGCAGGCTGCTGCCCTGCGTCTTTACGAGCTGCCTGCCATCGCAAACGTAGACATCGTAGCCAAGGGCGGCGAGGGCCTCAGAGAGAGCCTTGTCGTGCTTGGGGCCCATGATTCCCGAGACGAAGACAACCACGTGGCCGTTGCCCTGGGGAGGCGCAATTTCCTCTTGAGCGGGAGCGCATGGGGCAGCGAGAGCCGCAGCGAGCAGGGAAGCGGCAAGCGGAATGAGACGGTGCGATGAGTTCGTCATAGAGGTTCTCTCCTACGGTCAGCAACCCTAGCACCGGGGGTGGAGAGAAGTCTGTGACAAGGGACGAGCGCATGCGGTGTCGGACCGCGTGAGTTTGTAATTCCCAGCACCCATTTTCGTGGTGAGGTTGCGTCGCGAAATGCAGGTGACCAGATGGAGGGATGGGTTCGTGCTATCCCAGGTCTATCGAGAACTGGGCACCGGCTTTCGAGGTGAGGTTGCGACGCGAAATGCAGGTCCTTCGACTGCGCCCGCCTGCGGCGGACTGCGCTCAGGATGACCGGACGGAGGGATAGGTTCGTGCTATCCCAGGTCTCAAAATCGAGACCCGGGGCACCCAAGGTCGTGGAAGATTAAGCAGTCAGCGGGCGCTACTGGTAGTTGCCGATGAGGACGAAGGGCGCCCAGTAGTAAGGATGGGCGTAACCGAGACTGGAAGTCTGAGCCGGCGATTGGTCGGCGGTCTCGAAGCCGCGGCCTGTTTTGGCGCCGGTTGCGGCGCCGGTTGCGGATGCTGAGCCGTGCAGAAATGCAAGTTGCGCCTGGCGCAGCGCCTCGGCCTTGCCCTGAGAGGGATTCTTCACCCAGCGATCGTAGAAGTCGCTCATGATGTGGCTAGTGCTGAGGTCGTTCACGTCCCACAAAGTGGCGAGCACAGCTTCCGCATCTTTTTGTTGAGCAACCATCCCTAAACTATCCATTTCGAAGCCGTTTCGCGATTTGTAGTCTTTCGCGGTGCTGCAGGCCGAGAGCGTGAGCAGGCGCGTGCCGTGAAAGCTGACCTGCGAGTTTTCCATCTCAGAGAGATTCCACTCGAAGCCCTTCGCGTCACCGGTGTTGTTGCCTCCCATAAGGAGGAAGGGCTCGTCGCCCGTGCCGGCAATCAGGACAAAGTGGCTGGCGATGTGCACGACAGGGAATCCGATGCCGGAACCGAGTTCGGACTTCAGGGCCGCCAAAGTGAATTCCTCGTCGGGCAGGATCTTTCCCTGCATAGGCCCGTGCGAGTCCGCTACGGAGGGATCGCGGGCCACGGAGTCGAGTTCTGGAATGACTCCGGGGAGCGCAGGCATTCCATCGTAGCTTTTTGAAAGGCCCATCGCCAGAGCCTTGGGCGGGTCTCCGCTGCCAATTGGCGCGTCCGCGATGTGGCCGTAGCTTTCGGGCGTGAAGAGGACATTGTGAAAGCGCTCAACCATATAGTGCTGGCCGTCGTAAAGCGCGCCCATGGGTACATAGCGCAACGCGTCGTCGAGCGACCACAAAAGCGTTGGGACGGTGCCTTGGGTTCTGTTTGCCGCTTCGATGGTCTTCAATTCACCTTCGAGCGGGGCCACGATCATGGTGTAAAGCTGATTCAGTTGTGGCCGTGGATCGGTGGAAGGCGAGCCGATGGCCTTGAGCACTTCAAAGACTTTGCTGCGCAGATCGGCAGAGGAGGCGGGAAGATCGAACTTCCGGCGTGAATTCGCGGTGACGAGAATCGCGTAAGCGTGATCTTCGCCGAGCAGGACACGGATGCCGATCACGTTCTTCCCCAGCTTTGCCAGCGACCCCTGCAGAAAACTTTGCGTGGAGTTGGGACCCGCCTGCCCAGAGGCCTCCTTATCCAGCTGAGGGATGATCGTATGGTCGAAAGTGTCGCGGATGTCCGATTCCGCCCGCTCGAGGTTTGCCGCCAACGATTTCAGCTGCTGATCGTCGGTTGGTGTGCGCGCCGGTTGGGCGAGCAACTGCGCGGATTGGAGATTCCATTCCTCGATCTGGTGGGCTTTCTTCTCAAGATCGGGAAGCATCGATTCCACTTTCTGCTGCACAGGTGACATCTTGAGCGGTTCAATGGCAGCGCCCGTACCGGAGCCGGGAACGAGGTCTTTGAGTTCCTGCTCCTTGAGCAGATCGAGAATCTGCTCGGCGTCGCCGAGTCGGCCTGCTTCAACCAGCAGCTCGGCCAGTGTGCGATAAGCGCCGGACTTGGATTGCGCGAAGCCGGCCTGAAGGCTCTTGTCCATTCCCGCGATGTTCTTGCGAATTGACTGATACGAGTTCACGGCTTCGAGGCCGAAGAAGATGGCTTCCTCAAGGCGATGCTGTTTGCGGAAGCCCATCATCAATGAGGTCTCGACGCCGCCCTCGACCTCGGGATCCTGTACTGCTTTGGCCAGGTCCAAGGCTGCAAGCGCGCTGGCCAGTGAGCTCTCGGGCTGCTGGAGCTGTGAATACGACCAGGCGATGGTCATCAGGTCTTGGGCCTCGTTGCGCTGGTCCTTTACCTCGCGCCAGATGGTCAACGCTTGCAATTCGAGCTTCATCGCCTCGGCGGGCTCGCCCAGATCGGTGTGATCCCTGCCCATGTTATTGAGGGTCATCGCTTCGCCGCGACGGCTGCCGGTCTCACGAAAGATGGGCAACGCCTGATTGGCGTACTCCAGCGCCTTCTGTGGTTGGTGCAAGTCCGCGTCGGCCCGGCCGATGTCGCTCAGCGCCAGAGCTTCTCCGTTGCGGTTGCCCACCTCGCGCCAGATGGGCAGCGCCTGGTTGTAGTAATCCATTGCGCTTTGGTGCTGGCCCAGGTCGCGGTAGAGGCGGCCGATGTTGTTGAGGGTGAGCGCTTCGCCCTGCCGGCTGCCGAGTTCGCGCCAGATGGCGAGGGCCTGGTTCAACGACTCGAGGGCCTTCTGCTTCTGGCCGACTTCAGCGTATGCCGGACCCATGTCGTTCAGGACCAGAGCCTCGCCGGCGCGCTCGCCGCCTTTTTGCCACAGCGGCAGTGACTCGTCGAAATACTTGAGCGCTTCGAAGCCCTGCCCCTCGTCGGAGTACATTCTGCCCAGGCTGTCCAGTGTTCCCGCTTCGCCCATGGCGCTGGCGTTGGTAATGGACGCTGCCGATGCGAATTTCTGTTTGGCTGCTTCGATCCTTTGTGCGATCCGGCCGTGCGGCTCGCTGGGCGCGGCAGCTTGTGCGGCCAATGCAGTGTCGGGGTTGTCGATGTCGTGCCATATCGTCATGGCTTCGTTCAGATTCTTGAGGGCTTCTTCGCGCTGGCCGAGGTTGTTATAGACGCGGCCGATGTAGGTGAGCGCGTCGGCTTCGCCGGTGCGCTGGCCGATGGCGCGCCATAAGGGCAGAGCCTGATTAAGGTACGACAAGGCCTTGTCTTCCTGTCCCAGATCGGTGTAGACCCGGCCCATGGTGTTGAAGGTCGTTGCCTGGCCCAGCAGACTGCTCGCGTTCTGCTCGATCGGCAGCGCTTCATTGAGACAGTCGAGCGCTTTTTGCAACTGGCCGGACTGCCGGTAGAAGGAGGCCAGAATATTGAGATTTATGAGCAGCTCGCGTGTTTCGTGAGCGGAGCGCGCCTTGGTGACCTTCTGTTCGTACTCCGCAATGGAATCCTTCAAACTTGGCGTTTGTGCGCTGGCCGCGGCCAAGAGGCACACGCCTGCAATCATCAAGGTGACGAATCTGTTGATGCGATTCATGGCTTGCCTCACAGCAACTCAAGAACTGCTGCTGCGCCACCAGGGCCGGATCACGGCCTGGCGCTGGCCGTGTTGGCAGAAGGAGACCTGAGCGAAAAGTCGGCGTCCGCTGAGCTGCGGTTCATGACCGGGTTTTGATGTGCGCCCTTGGCAGAAACGCTCTTCGACACCTGCTGCGCTACCGAGGCGAAGACCTGGCTCAGTGGAGTGGCGCCCTTGCTGTCCTTGAGCGCCTGAAGCAGGTAGTAGGTAAAGTATCCGTGGTGAAGTTCGTTGCTTTCCAGCGACTCCTGATCGACCTGGCTGGCGGCCATCACAATCCGGCCCGTGCCGTCGGTCATGTGGTTCAGCATCTCCTGCGACGGGGCCTGGTTAGCCAGCTTCTCAGCCGCGCCGCCTGCGACCGAGCCTCCACTGTAGCAGGTATCGAGAAAGATGGCTGTGCGCAGGGCCTTCATGCGGGTGGCCACGGCATTGGCCAGATCCACCATAGGATAGGCAGTGGCATACATCGCGTCTTCATCGAAGTTGCCGGCTTTGTAAACCTCGGTGTCGTATGTGACCAGATAGTTGGCTCCTCCCGCGGAGTCAACAGTGCGTGGCGTGCCGTGCGTGGCCACGTAAATCACCACCAGGTCGTTAGGCTGGGCCTGGCGCGCAATCCAGTTGAGCTTCTCCTTGATGTTCTTCGTGGTTGCGTTTTCGTTCGTCAATTCCTGGACGTTGTCGGCAGGGAATTGGCCGATGCTGGGATCCTTGAGAGCCGCGGCGAAGGCATCGGCGTCGGCCGTGGTGTAGTTGAGCTTGGGAATCTGTGCGTCGGTGAAATTGCCAACACCCACAATGAGCGCCCACTTCTGCTGGACGGGGCCGGGTTTCACGGGAGGAGCCGCGGGCGCGGCGGGAGTGCTGGCTTCTTGCGTGAACCCACGCGAGGCCGGCGTTGAAAGAATGAGGGGATTCAGGTCCTGGTCGAGCGCTTCAGAATCGTAGAAGTGCGCCTTGTCCATCGCGTATTTGGCCAGCGGTGCGTGGCCGAGTCGCTGCTCAACCAGGCTGCGGTAATACCAGGCGTCGCCCAGTTCAGGACAGACAGAGACGGCGTGTTTGAGCAGCTGGAGTGCATCGTCAAAATCGCTGTTTGGGCTCTGCGGAGTAATCCGCTCAAGCGCCTGGACTACAAGATCCTGCCCAGCGCCACATCGGACGCTTTCGCATCTCGCGCGAGACCAGCCCCCGAGCGCGATCGCGAGGAACGCAGCGGCGAGAATTCCCGATCGTAAATGGCGGATCATTTCGATGCGACAGGTTTGGCGGCGGTTGTCGGAGCCGCCGGCTTTGCGCCGCCGGCTGCTGGTGGTTTTCTGGCCGCGCGCGCCTTCATGGCGGTAATCACGGGCGCGCTGACGCCGCTGCTTGTGAGCTGCTGCTGGCCGGCAGGCGTGAGATCGAAGTTGATCGCCTTGGCGGCGCGAACCGCCTGGATCACAGTGTCATCGTCCATGCCGGACTTGATCATGGCGACCACCTGGGTGTTGGTGAGCGCCTTGGGCGCGGCGGGCTTGGCGCCTGCGGCAGCGGGAGGAACATTGGCGGCCTCGACAACCGGCGCCGGTTTGGGTTTTTTCTCTTCTTCCAACTCCTTGTAATGGGCAATCGCCGTCTCGATCCGCTTTTGCGGCGCGACGAAATACTTCTCGCTCGGTTTGGCGTCGATGGCCTTGCCGTAGTTGATTGCCGCCTGGTCGAGGTACTTCATTGCGGCTTTCTCGTCGTCAGCCTGGTAGGCGAGAGCTTCATAGGCGACGCCGATGTTGTACAGGCGGTACGCGTCATCCTCGGGCTTCGACATGGGTGAAGCGGTCTCAAAGGTTTCAAGCGCACGCTGCCAAAGGCCGCCCTCCGCCGCTTTGTCGCCGTCTTCCATCGCGCCCTTCTGCTTGGCAAGGAAAACGTCGATTGCTTCGTCGGTATTCACGATGTGCTCAGAAATCTGCTGGACCGCATCGAGCAGCAGCTTGGACCGCAATTCGGCGTCTGTGGGGGCATTCATGTCGTCGCTCGATCCGCCC
Organism: Occallatibacter sp.; assembly: GCA_049520675.1. Taxonomy (GTDB): domain Bacteria; phylum Acidobacteriota; class Terriglobia; order Terriglobales; family Acidobacteriaceae; genus Telmatobacter. The sequence continues at coordinate 22,944 of JBEKPO010000062.1, forward strand.
TTGAGGCGCTTAAAGGTTCCGGTAAACGATCCCTTCACGCCTTTAGAGGTCGAGTTGCCCATGGCGTCGAATTCTTCATCGTATTTGGCCTCGACATTGTCTGCGATCAACTGGTGGCCGACGGCATCCTTCACCTGGAAGGAAATGCTCAAAGTGCCCGTGATGCGGGTGTAGTCCTGATTCTGTAGTCCAGTGACGCCGACCCCAGGCCTGGTGGTCACGGTGGGTCCAGGATGGTAAAAGCCGGTGATATTACAGGTCACGATCATGTCGGGGTTGTTGGGTTCCGAGCGGAGGTTGGGATCGTCTTTAAGGAGCTCCGTCTCGAGCAGCGCCTGCAAATCGTAGGAGACGTCGCCCGTGTTGTCCGAGCCCGGAACGACGACCTTGATACTGCTTCCCGTGAGATGAACAAGAGCAGGAAGTTTGCGGTGAAGCGTCACCTTTTCCTTGGCTGCACCAAAGCTCTGCGCGCGAGCCGTCACCGCCGCCAGCGCGCAGGCACTCAGCAAGGCAATCGCCTCGATCTTACCTGTCCGGAACATCTCGACCCCCGAGTTTCCCGACTTTCCCTTAAGCAGCGCCGCCGGCACCCACAGCGGCGCGATGCACACAGCATACCCAAAAAAGCAGGCTGCCGTCGCCTATTTTCCCCGTCAATTCTTGGGGCTCGAGCTATCCGAGTCGCCCTTTTCTGTGTCGCTCTTATCCTGGTCGCTCTTTTCGGTGCTGCTCTTTCCGGAGCCGCTACTGCCCGACCCGCTCTTGCCGGAGCCGCTGCTACTGCTGCTCTTGCTGGTGGCTTTCTTGGAAGTTGAGGTCGACGAGGAGCTCGAAGAGCTGCTGGTGCTCGGTTTGGCTTCACAGTTCTCGGAGGCCGGCGACACACCCACCTTCATCGCTGCGTAGGTGATTCCGGGAACTGCGGTCTGCGCGCGTTGTGGCAGCGGCAGGTTCGGATCGGCATCCTTTGCCACCAGGTATCCCTGATTCATTTCGAGATTCGGCAGGGCCTTGGCCAATTCTTCGACGTGCCTTTGCGGAACCATCAAGTAATCTCCCGGGACGAGCCCGATGTAGTGCGCTTCGCGATCGGGATCATCCATGGCCTGCTGGGTGGCCACGGCACTCGTGAGATTGCCGGACATCACGAACCGCGTGCGGTCTTCCCAATAGCTGAGGGCCTGAGAAAACGTGCTCAGAGCCGGGACGCTGATGGCGGGCAGGCTGACCATGGGCGCCACATACTTGGCGCCTTCGATCATGATGTTGAGCACCTTCATGAACATCGACTGTGCCTGGGCTTTGGAGATGTTTACCGACAGTTTTCCCGTGCCCTTGGTGAACAGAATCTTGCTGGTGCCCTGCGTCGCCTGCGGCGACTGGAACCCGAGATCGGCGAGCGACACTTTGCCCGCCTGGTTGGGTGCAATGGCGGCGATGGCCGACCATGCGAGCGGCGCGACGATATTCCTGTAGGGATGGATCTGCGTGGTGTCGAGGCGCAGTTGCGTAGCCTTCAGATTGGCATCTCCGGTTCCGGGACGATACTGCGCGATCGCAATGCTGACCTGCACGTCGCCGTCGTGATCGAGCAGTTCTTCCTTCTTGATGTCGGTGGCGTAGCGCAGGCGTTTGTTTTCGCTGTCGAAGTGCAGATACTGCGTCTGCGCTTCCGGATCGGGCAGCTGATCCGAGGGGCCGCGGCTGGCGGCCTTGGTTCCGTAGTCCGCGGAGTACGGATTCACCGAGTCGAAGAATCCGTTCCAGAAACTATAAGAGTCATGCGGAGCATCCTCGTCCGATGCCTGAAGTTGCGAGGAAGTCTGAGCGGCAGCGAGCTGAGGAAGCAGCGCGGCAATCATACCGAGCGCGGATGCGTCGGCAAGGAAAAGGCGTCGTGATACGGGCATGGTCTTTCCTCCATCGTTCGCCGGAGTTTTCTTGATGAGCCGCCGGCAGCTCAGCGAATTCGTGGGTGCTTCTCCTTCAAGGGACCGAGAGAATTCAGTTTGACCCATCCCCGCTTGCCTGTTTGGGAAGGCTGTGGACGGTCGTGAGCCCGATGCCCCAGTTGGTGGGCACTTCGCCTGAGAATCCGCGAGTTCCTCCACTGGCCTGGTTCAAGAGTTTTTCCAAAGGTGACGCCACGCCGCGCGTTCCGCGGGATGCCACACCTTCAAAATTCAGAGCGTATGGGTCGGGCAGCGGCTGAGCTGTCGAGAGCAGGATCAGCGTGTCGACTCCATACGGCGGGCCGATACGCAGGGTTGGCGCACCGGGAAGGATGATCTGGCGGCCGTTGTCGGCGTCGTTGGGAAACTGGTTTTCCGCGTAGTTGTGCGGATACAGCACCGTTCCCTGACCGTGGCAGTCTATGTCAAGCACATAGACCCAGCGCCGCTCGATGACCCTGGAACTGGACTGCAGAGCCATCTTCAGCGAGTCGCCTTGATGAACCGCCTGCGAGGTGTTCAGTGCGTTCGAGCCGGCGGCAGGAACGAGTGCCAGTGAGAAATAGTCGTCAGTGGATGCATCTGCAGGGCTGTTTGCCAGCTCGAGCCACCCATGCACCTTGGCGAGCAGCGACGAATAGTTGTTGAGTTTCGTGCTGCCGGCATCCACGGCGTCGGTGCTCCCGATAGCAACCCAGTCCGTCCGCACAGGATACTGTGAAGTCGCGGAGCAGCCGGGACTGTGCGCCGGTGCGCTGGGCGACGGCGGCCCAGCCGCGAGCTCGCTCTTGTGATACCAGGCGTAAGCTGGGCCATTCGCGGTGAGCGCACCAGTAAGCGCATACATGGCATTGGTGAGGCTGCCGGCAAGCTGAACAGCGCTATCGTTCCCGCTGGGACTGATCTTCGCGGCCAGCTCTTTCGACGGCGGGAGATTGACCCAGAGTTTCGCTCCGGCGGGAAGGCTCTTCTTGAGCGCGTCCGCGGTGAGAGGCGCGCCGAGGCTGATCGGTGATGCCGCTCCAGCCTGCTGTCCCGCTTGCTGTATCGTCCAATGCGTGCCATCCCAGCTGAGGACGTGTGACCACGGCTGCTCGGCGGGGTCTGACCCCAGCGTCGCTCCCGACGCTTCGACCTGCGCCGCCGCCGCCAGGATGTCGCTCACCCCCAAACTCGACGGCCAGACCCAGACGCTCAACCGCGGGTTGTCC
>JBEKPO010000063.1:0-25702 GCA_049520675.1 Occallatibacter sp.
AAGCAGGAGCACGTGAACGAGCTGCTGGCGCTCGCCGATCTGCTGCTGATGCCCAGCGAGCTGGAATCGTTTGGCCTGGCAGCGCTGGAGGCGATGGCCTGCAAGGTGCCGTCGATCGCAACGAATGTCGGAGGGGTCCCGGAGCTGATTGACAACGGAGTGACAGGCTTGCTGTTTCCCGTGGGCGATGTCGACGGCATGGCAGCCGGGGCGCTGAGCCTGCTGAACGATCCTTCTCGATTGCAAGCGATGCGCGATGCCGCGCGGCGAGAGGCGCAAAAGCGATTCTGCGCCACTCTGGTTGTGCCGCGCTACGTGCGGTTCTATGAGCAGGTGCTGGCGATGAGCTGAGGCTCCGGAGGCCTGAAATCCGGATTCCTTCCTCCCGGGTCTCAAAATCGAGATTTGGGACGCCCCATTTTGTGGGCATGCTTCCCCGAGATGCTGGCAGCTGTCCATCCGAGCCGGCTGAACCGCCCAATGTCCTTACAATATTTTCGGCCGCCATTCGTCTTCACATCGGATGGCTGAGTCGTTGAGCATCGCCCTGATGACCGAGCAAGACCGGCAACTCACCGAGATTCTGACCCACGAAAGCTCCCGGATGCGGAACTTCATTCGCAGCCGCGTGCCGAATGAGGCCGACGCGGAAGATCTGCTTCAGGAGGTCTTCTTCGAAGTCGTCGAAGCCCTGCGACTGGGCGAGCCGGTGGCGCAGTGGAGTGCCTGGATGTACCGGGTGGCGCGTAACCGCATTGTGGATTTGCTACGCAGGAAGCGGCTGTGGGGTTTCGGCAATGATTCGCCGGCTGACGAGAGCGATGAGACGCCGCTGGTCGATGGGTTGCCGTCGCCGGACGCAGGGCCCGCGGAGGCTTATGCGCGAGCGGTATTGCTGGAAGAAATCGAGGACGCTCTCGACGAGCTACCCCGAGAGCAGCGCGATGTTTTTATCGCGCATGAGATCGAGGGCTATAGCTTCAAGGAAATCTCTGCGAGGTCCGGTGTGAGTGTGAACACACTGCTCTCGCGGAAACACTATGCCGTGACACACCTGCGGCGCAGACTCAAAGACGTCTATCACGAATTCTTTGCATCAGGAGACAAAGAGTCATGAATCACAATCCAGTCCGGCGTATCCTCAAAATCCTCCTCTTCGTTTTGCTCGGCATCGGTTTTCTCGCCCTTTTCGGCTGGGTTGTTATGAGCCTGTGGAACTGGCTCACGCCCGCCCTTTTCGGCTGGAAGACGATCGGCTATTGGCAGGCTTTCGGCCTCATCATCCTCTGCAGACTGCTCTTTGGGGGGATCGGCGGCCCCAAAGGATCTGGTAGAAGCTGGCGCCGTAATCGGGAGCGCTGGGAGCAGATGACGCCGGAGGAGCGCGAAAAATTTCGCCGGGGAATGCGCGGCTGCCGGCGGGATGCGCCGCCAGCGGAGGCGAATCCGAGCGCGTGATGGCCGCCGGGTTCGGTGCGAGCTCTAAACCGGCTATTCGGTGGCTCCTCACAAATCCCTTCGGGCGGCGGGGGCCTCACGGTCCTCGCCGCCCTGGCAGGCTCAGAACTCCTCTGACGTCCTTGCCAAACCCACCGCTGCTCGCGATAATCTGCTTCCACTGGAGGTCCCCGATGAAAGCAAGGAAAGCGGTGTGGTGCGCAATCGTGTGCGCGCCGATTCTGGCGGCGGCACAAGCGCCCGTAGGGCAGTTCGATGGCACGTGGACGACAACCATGGCCTGCGACGCGAGCGAACACATGCCGGCATATAAATGGACGTTTGTGAGCACGATCGCCAATGGCAGCTACCACGGCCAGCACGGCCAGGAGGGCGGGCCGGGGTACATGGTGATGGATGGGCCCATCAACGCCGACGGCGGCGCCAAGCTGCACGCCAAGGGTACCGTGCAGGCGGGAAAGGCAGGCATCGTAACCCAGCTCAAGGGCAACAAATACGACTACAACGTCGAGGCGAAGTTCACCGCTACAGCGGGAACGGGAAAGCGCGACGAGGGCGCGGGCATTCTGGGCCGACCTTGCAGCTTTGAGTTCACCAAGCAGACCGAGCCAAGTGCGGCGCCACCTCCGGCGACACCTACGCAATAAGAGTCCCTGCCGGGGCAGCATACCCCGGAGCCGTCAAGGCGAACGCGGCCCACCCTGCTACCGGCCGCCGTCGCCCGGGAAGCCTTTCCTTGCCCAAATTGGTTACCTTTAGTGCCTAAACCCTCATCTTGAGTAACTTGGCCGCGAATTGATCCCCTACAATGGTGGGATTGCCGGGTCCGGTCTGCACTCTATTTGGGGCAGGTTTCTGCTTGGGGCAGGTTCCTGCCGCGCCTTGGGGGTCACATAGGCCATGAACAATGAGGCAATTTCCAGAGATTGGGAAGGGCGGGTTGTTGGCTCCAGATTCCGTCTGCTCGAATGGATCGGAAGCGCGGGGCAGTCGGGCGTTTATGTTTGCGAGGTCGACGGAAATCCGGAGCAGAAAGCCGCCATCAAGCTGTTCCCTGCCGACGCCCCAGGGGCCGAATCCTGCGCGAGCGGTTGGACGACAGCGTCGAGCCTTTTTCATCCTCACGTGATCGGTGTGCTCGCCACCGGCCAGGATCGCATTAGCGATACCGACGTACTCTATGTTGTGACGGAATATGCCGGCGAAGTTCTTTCTGAGATTCTTCCCGCGCGAGTGCTGACTCCTAAAGAAACCAAGGAAATGCTCGGCCCGATTCTCGATGCGCTGGCCTATCTGCATGAAAAAAGCCTGGTGCATGGCAGGCTCAAGCCATCGAACATCATGGTGGTCGACGATCAGCTGAAGCTTTCGGTGGAAAACATTCGGGGTGCGCCCGGGATGGCGGTGCCACCGGAGGCAATGGACATCTACGATGCTCCGGAGCGCGCTCAAAACAGGATCGAACTGGCTTCGGACATGTGGTCGCTGGGCATCACGCTCGTGGAGACGCTGACGCAAATCCCGCCGGTGTGGAACCGTTCGAGCGGATCGGAGCCGATTGTTCCACCTTCCGTTGCGAAGCCGTTCGGCCAGATTGCGCGAGAATGCTTGAGGCTCGATCCCTCACTGCGCTGCACGCTCGATGAGGTGAAGGCCTGCCTGGAAAGCGGAGCGGCGATACCGCATCGCAGCGCCATCCCACGCCCTGCAGCGCAGCCAGCGGCGAAACCTGTGCGCAAACGGCGAGTCGCTGCGATTGCTGCCTCGGCCGTGGTTATGCTCGCTGCTTTTGCTGTCGTCATGCTTCATTCCCACCGTGCGACCGCGACATCGCAGGCAGAAGAGCAGACGGCCACCAGCGCTCCTGTCGCTGCGGAAGCCACGCCGGCGGCGGCAAACCCCGCACCGGCGCAAGCCGCGGCGCAGCCGGCTCCTATCCCGGAGAGTCAGGCGCCTCCGGCACCAGAACCAGCGCCGCAGCAATCTGCGGCTACGGCTGCCGCGCCAATCACAACTAGCCAGGCGGCGCAATCGGCAACACCTCTGGCTGCACCACAAACGGCTCCTGGGACCACCGGAGGCAAAGGCGCCGTCGCACAGCGAGTCATGCCTGATGTGCCGGCGAAAGCCGAGGCCACGATTCATGGAACGATCAAGGTTGGCATTCAGGTCCATGTCGATGGCAGCGGCTCGGTTTCCGACGCGTCGATCGGTTCCCAGGGTCCGAGCAAATACTTCGCCAACCTCGCGCTGCAATCCGCGCGGTCGTGGAAGTTCACGCCGCCTGAGGTGAACGGGCAGGGCGTACCGAGTTCGTGGCTGCTTGAATTCGCATTTCGCCAGAGCGGAACTGAGGTCACGCCGAGCGAACAAACTCCGTAGCGCTGGCCGCATGAATCCTCGGAGCCGCACCCCGCAGGGGCTAAAGCCCCACGTCGATTTTGCGCCGCTTGCGGAACGGCTGAAGCCGTGCCCTGATCCTTCGTGGCTTGTCCGGAGACTTTTTCAGCAAGCCCTGGAGCGCAGCGGTGCCCTTTCAAAGCTGCACCGCCCCTACGGGGCTTCACGTGAATTTCGCTCATCTACCCCACGCTGAAGCGCGGGGCTAACAAACACTATGCCTGCGGCGCGGCCGCCGCCAAGGCACGTGATCGGCTTGGTGTTGTTCATCTCCGTCTTCTCGTCCAAATTCAAAGAGCAAAGACCCTAACTCGTGTTTTTGGAAATTGTGTTTTTGCGGCAGCAGGGTCTGAACGCATACGATTGACCCGGTCACCGAGCTTGGGAGGGAGATGTGAATCGTCGTCAATTTGTTACCAATTCTCTGGCTGCAGCGGGGGCTGCGCTCCTCAGCCAGAATGCCACTGCGATTTCCCTTGACGCTCGGGCGCCGGGATCCGTTCCCTCCTCCGCGATCGAAAAAGCGCGTTTCCCCGATGATTTTCTCTGGGGTACAGCTACCGCTGCGTATCAGGTTGAAGGCGCCTGGAACGAGGACGGCAAAGGCGAATCGATCTGGGACCGCTTCACCCACACACCCGGCAAGGTCAAGGGAAACACCAGCGGCGACGTCGCCTGCGACCAATACCATCGCTACGGGGAAGATATTGCGATTGCCAAACGTCTTCACCAGAAGAGCTATCGCTTCTCTGTCTCCTGGCCTCGCATCCAGCCGTCCGGAACCGGCGCACCCAATAGCAAGGGACTCGATTACTACAGCCGCCTCGTGGATGCGATTCTTGCCGCTGGGATCAGGCCGTTCTGCACCATCTATCACTGGGACTTGCCGCAGGCGTTGGAAGATCGCGGCGGATGGCCGAACCGCGACCTCGCTGGATACTACGCGGATTACGCGGGTATTCTCGCCAGGCATCTTGGCGACCGTATCACGGTCTGGGCCCCGTTCAACATGCCCTGGTCGTTCACCTATATGGGCTATGCTGCGGGCGCTTTTCCACCGTGCCGCACCAACTTCGATGACTTTCTGAAAGCCGCGCATACGGTTGCCCTGGCGCAGGGAGAAGCACTCCGCTCGATCAAGGCGGCCTCGTCAAAGGCGACCGTCGGAAGCGCCTACGACATGTGTCCTGCCTATCCCAAGACGGATTCCGAAGGCGATCATGCGGCGACGGCCCGCTACCACGCGATGAACAATGTTTTCTTCCTCGAAGCGGCGATGAAGGGAAAATATCCCGATGCGTTTGTCGGCGAGATTCCCTATGAACGGATGGGATACCGGACAGGTGACGACAAGATCATGCTGGCGCCTCTGGACTGGGTAGGATTTCACTACTACACGCGGCGCGTAGTCTCGGATGCGAGCAATGCCCATTCCTTTGGCGGTGGCAGCTTCGGCGGAACGGAGATTGAGGCTGATTCCGGAGGCGCACGCGATCCTCTCACTCAATTTCGTGCCGCCATGCCCACCGAAGGGCCTCTCACTGAGTCTGGACTCGAAGTGTGGCCGCGTGGCATTTACGACCTCGTCATGCAGGTCTCGCGTGAATACAATCACCCAATCATCGAAATCACCGAAAGCGGTTGCGGTTACCTCGACGCTCCATACGACAAAGCCAACGGCGGCATTCCGGATTCGCGGCGGATCAATTTCTTCCGCGAGGAGTTAGCTGAACTCGCCCAGGCAATCGCCGAAGGCGCTCGCGTCCGCGCGTTTCATGCCTGGAGCCTGCTGGATAACTTTGAGTGGGCCGACGGGCAAACTGAACGATATGGCTTGACCTACGTGGACTATCGCGACCAGAAGCGGACCATCAAGGATTCGGGATATTGGTATGGCCGCGTGGCGGCCTCAAACAAGTTAGATGTGTGAGCGGATGAACGCGAGGTTCCTCACAGCGTGCGCTTGAAGAGCGGCGTTGCGAGAAACAGCGTGGCCAGGCCGAAGGCCGTCAGAAACAGCAGGTCGTACCAGATGGCCACCCATCCACCATCCTTGAGCAGAACGGACTTGAAGCCATGAATCACGTAGGTGAAGGGATCGACCACGCCGATGGCCTGCATCCACTTGGGGAACGACGAGGTGGGATACATGGCGCCTGAGGGATAGAGCAGGAGAACATTGAGTATGCCGAACATGGCGCGCGGCACCAGCGGATCGTCGACGCGCACCATGAGCAGGAACATCATGCCGTTGAACGCGATCGAGCCGGCGATAATCAGGCACAGCACCTGCAGCATGATCACGGGATGAAAAACGACGCCCAGGCCGGCCATCAGCGACCCAATGACCGCTATGGAAATCCCGGAAAGAGTCGCCTTGATGGCTCCGGCGATATTCAGCCCGAAGACCAGCTCAAATTTCGTAATCGGGGTCACCAGGTAGCCTTCGTGCACACCGCGCGCCTTGTCATCGATGTAGAGCATGCCGCCGCCGATCATTACCGAGATATACATCGCCAGCGCGACCGTCATCGGCAAAAGATACTTTAGATAATTCACGTACGGGTAAAGCTCGACGATCTCGAGCGCGATGGCTTTTGTCAGCCGATCCTGGATCTGGGGCGCGTTCATGGCATCCACCAGCGACTGCATCTCCCCTTCAAGGCTGGCCGAGGTGAACAGGTCGGAGTTATCGACAACGAAGCCGAGCTCTGGTGCATCCTGCGCATACACGCGGCGCGAGTATTGCGCAGGAATGATGACTGCGGCGTCGATCTTGCCGGTGCGCACATCTTCGCGCGCCTGGATTTCGCTGTCGTAATCAATCGTGGTGAAGGTCTTGATGTTGACGGCGATGGCGTCGAAGGCCTCGCGTACCTTGACGGCTTGCGGCCCGTGGTCGTAGTCGACCACAGCCACGTGCGTGCCGACGATCTTGCCGCCGAAGGCGTTGCCGATGATGACGAGCTGCAGGATGGGCATCATGAGCGACATGATCATGAGCATGGGCGAGCGGAAAAACTTGCGCATCTCGCGCTCGATGATGGCAAACATCCGGTTCATGGGCGCGCTCCCGGCCGCGGCGGCATCGTAAACACGGGCTTCACCTGTTCGTCACGAAGCTGGCGGCCCGTGTAGTGAATAAACACATCGTCCAATGTGGTGTTCTGCACACTCAGTGAAGTCAACGACTCACCCAGGCTCGCGGCGAGCTCCACGATCTGCATGGTGGTTCTGGATCCCGACCTGGTGATCACGCGATAAAACCCGGAACCCTCCGGCAGAACGCTGGTGACATCGTCGAGCTTCTCCAGCCGTGCCGGCCACTCCTCGTCTTCGCGGTCGAAATGCACCTCGACGACGTTGGCGCCGGCGACGCTGTTCTTTAATTCCACCGGCGTACCGAGTGCAACCATCTTGCCGTGATCCACAATGGCGATGCGGTCGCACAGCTTGTCGGCTTCGTCCATGTAGTGAGTGGTGAGCAACATGGTGAGATTGCGCGTGCTCTTGAGCTTGTTCAGCATCTCCCACACCGCCATGCGCGACACCGGATCGAGACCAGTGGTCGGCTCATCGAGAAAAAAGATGCGCGGATTGTGCACCAGGCCGCGCGCGATCTCAAGCCGCCGCCTCATGCCTCCGGAGAGCGTCTTGGTTTGAGCGTCGCGCCACTCGGTCAGGTCGACGGCTTCGAGCACTTCGGCGATGTTTTTCTCGCGAATTCCGCGCGGCACGCTGTAAAGCTTGGCGTAGATCGAAAGATTCTCTTCAACCGTCAGATCCTGATCGCTGGTGAGCGCCTGGGGAATCACACCAATGGTGCGGCGGACGTCATCGGGATCTTTGGCTACGTCGTGACCGGCCACAATGGCCTTGCCCGCAGTGACGGGAATGAGCGTGGTCATCATGCGGATCAGGGTGCTCTTGCCTGCGCCGTTCGGACCCAGCAGACCGAAGATCTCGCCCTCTGCTACGCAGAAGCTGACGTCCTTCACCGCCTCAAAGTCGCCGTAGCGCTTGACGATGTGCTGGACTTCAATGGCCACGGGCTTGGAGCCGCAACCGTCATCCATCGGCGTTCCATTGCCGGGCGGGCTTCCGTTCGGGCCCGCGCTCATTGCTTCACCAGCTTTGCCTTGGGAACGTACACCTCGGCCGTCATGCCGGGAACGAATTTCTCGCCCGGGTTGGGGATGAGCAGCTTGAGCTGCACGGTCTTGATGTCGCGCTTCCTGCTGTTCACGTCGCGCTGCGTGGCAAAGTCGCCTTCCGCTGATTTGGCGATTACCTTGCCTTGCATGGTTGCACCGCTGGGCATCACCACGCGCAGCGAGTCACCGAGTTGCACGGCATCGGCCTGCGTTTCAGGCAGGGGGGCATACACCCAGGTTTGCGTCAGGTCGGTGATGGTGACGATGGGCGCTCCAACGGTGACTACTTCGCCTTGCCGCGCCGCCCACACCGCGACCTTGCCGTCGATCGGCGAAAGCACCTGCGCGTAGCCTTGCTCGACGCGCGCTTCATCGGCCAGAGCGCGAGCGTTGGCCTCCGAATCGCGAGTCTCGGCCACTGTGCGCTGGGAAACCTGGGTAAGCATTTCGTGCGCACGCGCCTGGCGCAGCGAAGCCTGGGCTGAGTCGAGATTCCCCTTGGCGGTGTTGACCGCAGCCTGCGCGGCTTGCAGGCTGGTCACCGCCTCGTCTCTTGCCTCGGCGCTCATGATCCCCTGCGCGGCGAGGGCCACAGTGCGAGTGGTGTCGGCGCGCTGGTGGTCGAGATTCGCCTCGGCCTGCGCCAGCGAAGCCTGTGCGGCCATTACCTGCGCCCCGGCAGCCAAGGTTGCATTCGACGTTTCGCCGTTGTTCTGCTGCTCCGTCTCCTGGGCCTCGCTCAGCTTCCACTTGTCGCTTGCGGCGGTAGCCTCAGCGGCCTTGAGGGCTGCAGCCAGGTCCTCGCTTTCGATCTCAGCAATCAGCTGGCCGGCTTTCACGTCCTGCCCCTCTTCCACAGTCAGGGTCTGGATGCGGCCGGGAATTTTGGAGCTGACGATGACTTCGTTTGCGTCGACCGTGCCGACCAGTTGCAGATCGGTGGAGCGATTGGTAGTGGTCAAATACCAGATCAGCGATCCCACGGTCAGCAGACCCAGAATGATGAAGACTCGATTGCGCGCGCTCACTTTCTCTTCTCCTCAAATCTCTTGAATTCGGTGATCTCCGGCATCGGCGAATCGGCCAGGACCTTAGCCGCGAGTTCCGCACCGTGCGTCCGGTCTTGAAAAATCGCTTTCCCCAAAAACTCAACCAGCGCCACCCTTCGCGCTCTCAGCACTTCGGGAGCGAACGGCTCGATTGTCATTACGAGGCGCCAAATCGGCGCGCTCAAAAAGTAAAAGACGTTGGATCCCAGGGACGACAGGATCATTTGCATCCAGTCCGCCTCAATCAACTCACCCGATGCGATGCCTTCGCGCACCATGGAAAAAAACATTGCCTGCAGTGGCGCAAAGATTCGTTTGATGAGGATGGGAAGCTCGCCCTCCTCACCGCGGTGCAGCCGCATCATTTCCTGCTGCATCAGGCTCTGGAAGTCGCGCTGGGTCAGGATGCGATCGAAATGTTCAAGAGCGGCACGCAGAAGCCGCTCGCCGGGGGTGGCTTCGCGGAGGAAGACGGCCATCGACCGGTCGCGGACGCGCCCGGAAACCTCTTCGAGCGCCGCGGAGTAGAGCTTCTCCTTGCTGTCGAAGTAGTAGTAGAGCAGTGCCTTGTTGACGCCGGCGGCAACCGCGATGTGCTCGGTCCGGGCGCCGGCCAGACCGTTTTCGGCGAACTCGCGGACCGCGGCATCGAGAATGCGAGCTTTGGTCTCGGCGGAGCGGTCGGTTTGCGCCTCAGCTGGAATGTGCGGTGACATAATTAACTAACCAGTTAGTAAAATACCCTGAAGAGTGGTTTTGAGGCAAGAGGTATTTTGGGAGTCGCACCGATGAATCCTGTAAGGGACTGTATTTACTGTGCTTATAGGTTTGAATCCCCGGCGGCGAGGACCCGGGCGGGTCAGGCACCCACTTTCGTGCTGTGTCGGACCGCAGGAATTGCAGGTCCTTCGACTCCGTCGGGTCCGTGCGATCTCACGCCTCAAAATCGAAACGGGCGCCATTGGCACAGGATCGAGCTGTCAGAAGCCTAGTCGTAGTAATCGAGTCCCAGATGCGTGACCAGATCGGCGCCCATGATGTGACGAAGGGTATTCTTCAACTTCATGGACTGGATGAACAAATCGTGCTCAGGATACAGACCTGGCATGGTTTGCGGCGATTTGAGGTAGAAGCTCAGCCACTCCTGAATGCCGATTGATTTCAGTTCGGGTGTGCGCTTGGCGAGATCGAGGAAGAGCACCAGGTCTAGCGCGATGGGCGCGGCCAGAATCGAGTCACGGCAGAGAAAATTCACCTTGAGCTGCATGGGATAGCCCAGCCAGCCGAAGATGTCGATGTTGTCCCACGCCTCTTTTTCATCGCCCCGTGGCGGATAGTAGTTGATGCGGATCTTGTGGTAGATGTCCTTGTAAAGATCGGGATACAAGTCGGGCTGGAAGATGTATTCGAGCGAGCCCAGCTTCGACTCTTCCTTGGTCTTGAACGACATCGGCTCGTCGAGTACTTCGCCGTCGCGGTTGCCGAGAATGTTGGTAGAGAACCATCCCTTGACGCCGAGCATGCGCGCCTTGAATGCCGGCGCGAGGACGGTTTTCATGAAGGTCTGGCCGGTCTTGAAGTCTTTGCCGCAGATGGGCGCGGAGTTTTTCTTTGATAACTCGACCAACGCAGGAATATCGACGGTCAGATTCGGCGCGCCGTTGGCGAAGGGGACGCCCTCTTTGAGAGCCGCGTAGGCATAAATCTGTGATGGGGCGATGCCGAGGTCACTTTTTTCGAGGCCTCTTTCGAATGACTCGATAGTTTGATGAACGTCGGAGGGTTCGAGGAAAATCTCGGTTGAGCCGCACCAGATCATGACAACGCGATCGACTTTCTTCTTGAATTCCTGAATGTCGGCGATCAATTGGTTGGCCAGATCGAGCTTGTTCATGCCCTTCTTGACGTGGGTGCCGTTGAGGCGCTTCACATAGTAGCGGTCAAAGACCGCAGGCATGGGCTTGATGGTTTCGAGGAAGGGTTTCAGTTGATCGAGAGTCTCTTTCTTGAGCACCTCGGCGTGCGCGGCCGATTCGTAGACGTTGTCTTCGAAGATGTCCCAACCGGTGAAGACGATATCGTTCAAATTGGCCAGAGGGACAAAGTCCTTGATCAGCGGCGATGTGTTGTCGGTTCGTTTGCCGATCCGGATGGTGCCCATCTGGGTGAGCGAACCGAACGGCTTAGCCAACCCGCGGCGTACCGCTTCCACTCCGGCGATCATGGTGGTGGCTACGGCTCCGAGGCCGACCACCATCACTCCCAATTTGCCCTTGGCGGGCGCGATCTTCGATGCAGCGGATTTCGAGCCAGCCGCCGCGGAACTGCCGGTTTGGATCGAGTTCTTTTGTCCGCTTTTTTCCTTGGTTGCCATTGCTTCTACCAACCTTCCCTTATCAGTGAAATCGAAATGTGAAAAATGAAATGGCTTGACGTGGCCCATCGACCGCAGGAGATCTATGCTTCCGCGCTGCGCCTTCGGCTGAGATGCGACCACACAAACCACACCAGCAACGCCAGCAATCCTAGCTCAACCGCAAGATGAAAGCGATGGAACCACTGTTCGAACCGTGCATCGGTGTGCCAACGCTCGCCGAGCTTCATTCCGGCCCAGCCCAGGCAGAAATACCAGATCAACGAACCTACGGAAGTATAGATGTGAAAGCGCAGACGCGGCATCCTGGCGATTCCGGCCGGGAAGGCGACGAAGGTCTGCACTACCGGAAGCATGCGTCCCACCAGGATCGCAATCGATCCGTAGCGCGAGAAGAACCAGCTCATCCGGTCCAGATCGCGCGCGCTCATCAGAACCCACTTGCCGTAGCGCATCACCAGCGGCCACCCGCCGCGAGCGCCGATCCAGTAGGCAACCGCCGAGCCCACATTGCACCCAACCGCACCCGCCGTCACTGCCAAGTACAAATTGAAATGCCCGAGATAGGCCAGGTAGCCCGTGAACGGCATGATCAGCTCGGAAGGAATGGGAATACCACATGAATTTGCCGCGAGCAGCGCGGCGACTCCGCCATACCCGCCAACATCGATGACATGGGTGATGAATTGAACCAGGAGGGCGAGAATTCTTTCGCTCATGAGCCCTTCCAGTATAAAGGCGGTCACGCGATTGAGAGGCTTGCTCGTGACGCTCGAGAGTGAATTGGCGCCTGCACACGTCTGCAGTTAATGGTTTGTTAGGATGAGGGTTGCCGGCAAAGTGCTCGGAGGAGGATTCATTGGCCGATTTTCCGCCTGTACCGCTCACGCTTGAAGGATCGAGTGTGCTGCATCAGTTCTTCCGCTTCGACTGGAAGTCGTGGCGCGGCTGCCCGGACGGGGAACGCAAGGAGATTGCTGACGAAGCGATCGAGGCGCTGCAACATAAGGGCCCCGGCCCGGCGCGTTCGGCGCTTTACTCATTGTTAGGACACAAGGGCGACCTGATGTTCATCCACTTTCGCGATTCATTTGAGCAACTGAATCAGGTGGAGCTGGAGCTGGCCCAGCTTCGGCTCTACGACTTTCTTGAGCTGCGGCACTCTTACGTCTCGGTTGTCGAGCTGGGTTTGTACGAATCGACCCGCAAGACCTATGAAGCTGCAGCGGCAAAGGGATTCGAGGCGCACTCGCCGGAGTGGAATGCGGAGGTCGGATCTTCGCTGGCGCGGGCGAAAGAGGCGATGGCACCGCGGCTGTTTCCGGCCATTCCCGACACGAAGTATGTTTGCTTTTATCCCATGGACCGCAAGCGCGGCGAGCAGGTGAACTGGTACACGGTGCCGTTTGCCGAGCGGCAGCGCATGATGCACGAGCACGGGATGATCGGCCGGCGATACGCCGACCAGGTGAAGCAGATCATCTCGGGCTCGATCGGGATGGACGACTGGGAGTGGGGCGTGGATCTCTTCGCCGACGATCCGGTGATCTTCAAGAAGCTAATCTACGAGATGCGCTTCGATGAAGTCAGCGCGGTGTACGCGCTGTTCGGGCAGTTTTTTCTCGGGGTGAGGCTGCCGGTGGAGAAGCTGGGGGAGTGGGTGGAGGGAAAGCTCTAGTTTCGGGAGGGCTCAAGATGGAAATCACGGACGATCTCTTTGCCCGAGTTAACGCGGCGGCTCACATCTTTCTCCGTTCCTTGACCGAGTCCGGAATCAACCAACTCCACCTTGTCATCGAAGAAGCAGTCGTCAACGAAGCGAAACGCGGCAAGATGCAGCCCTCCGGTTTGCCCGACTCCCTTGCATTCTTGCGCGAATCTTCAGCCCCGATCGAATGGATGGACGGCTGTTTGGCCTTTCGCCTTTATTGGAAGCGTTATGCTGCCTATTTGGTGACCGAGGAATGCGTCGGAAGCTGCGGCGATTACGCCGAGGAAGTTTTTGAAGGCGATCGGCTTCGCAGATATTCAAAGTCACACTTTCTCGACCATCTCTCTCGGGACACCGGCGCACACTCTCGACCGCTGATTCATTTCAAAATCATCTGTGAAAACCATCTCGTGGATGTCGCTGCCGAAGACCCTCCCAAGATCGAGATCGTTCCGCGGGCAAATTGGACATGGATCAGCTGATGAGTGTAGGCGGTAAGGCATTTGTGCCTTACAATGAAGATGGGGTTTCCTATGGCTACACTTACCGTTACCGCGAAAGGCCAGATCACGCTCAAGCAGGAGCTGCTCCGGCATCTGAACGTCAGGCCCGGTCAGAAGGTGAAAGCCGAGAAACTGCCGGACGGGCGGTTGATGGTTACAGCCGCGCCAAAGACCGGTTCGATTGATCGGTTCATCGGTAGCCTGGAAAGAAAGGGCCAGCCCAAGCTGACAATAGCGCAAATCAAGAAGATTACAGAAGACGCCTGGGCCGGGAAGCGATGACGATCACCGTGGACACGAACATCCTGGTTCGAGCGGCGGTTCGCGACGATGCGCAACAGGCCAGGGCTGCAGCTCACCTACTTCGGAGTGAGGAAAAGATCGCGATTCCGCTCGTAGCTCTTTGCGAATTTGCTTGGGTCATGCGACAAGGCTTTAAAATGCCCGCGGCTGAAGTCGCTCAGTCGATCCGTTCTCTCGTAGATAGTGCGAACGTGGTTACAAATGCGCCGGCGGTCGAGGCCGGATTGGAAATTCTCGAAAAAGGCGGGGACTTTGCCGACGGCGCAATCGCTTACGAGGGGCGCTGGCTAGGCGCTGAGGAGTTCGTCAGCTTTGACAAGCAGGCGGTCAACCTCCTTCGCGCGCATGGCCAGAAAGCCCGTCTTCTCTCGTGAGCCGAGGAGTTAAACTCCTATCCATGCCGGAAGCAAAGTCAGCGGCCAAGAAGAAAGCTCCGCAAAAGAAATCTCCGCGCGGCCCGCTCGCGCCCGACCGCGTCGCCGCCATTTTCAAAGCGCTCGACGAAGCCTATCCCAATGCGGAGTGCGCGCTCGATCATCGCACGCCCTGGGAGTTGCTGGTTGCGACGATTCTCTCGGCGCAGACCACCGACGTGCGAGTGAACATGGTGACGCCAGAACTCTTCCGGCACTTCCCTACCCCGGAGGCGATGGCCAAGACAAGCTTGCCCGAGCTCGAGTCCCTGGTTAGGTCCACGGGCTTCTACCGCAACAAAGCGAAATCGATTCGGGGCGCGGCGCGGAAGATCGTTTCCGATTTTGGCGGCAAGGTTCCGCAAACCCTCGACGAACTCATCACTGTTCCCGGTGCGGCGCGCAAGACCGCCAACGTGGTCCTCGGCGTGGCGTTTGGCAAGGCCGAAGGCCTGGTCGTGGATACGCACGTCTTCCGTATCTCGCGGCGGCTGGAGCTGGCCAAGGGCGATACGCCGCAGAAGGTGGAGCAGGAGCTGATGCGGGTGCTGCCGCGCGATCATTGGATCCGCTTCTCTCACCAGGTGATCCATCTGGGCCGGCAGGTGTGCGTAGCGCGGAAGCCGAAGTGCCGGGAGTGCCCTCTGGAGACTCTCTGCCGGTCGAAGGACAAGACGTGGAGTTCGTAGAGCAGCGGGGGCAGCGGAGCTGGCGAGGTCAGCGGAGATAGCGCGGTTGGCAGAGTAAGCGGCTAGCGAGTCAGAACATCGCGCGCGATGAATGTGATCCGCGGAACGCCGCAAAGTTCGTCAATCCGCAGATGCCCACTGACTCCGCTAGCACCGCTTACACCGCTAGCTCCGGTTTTCCTACCTCTCACGGCCACGCTTTCAGCATCCGGCGAAGCAGAACCAGTTCGCCGAGATGGTAGGCGTTGTGGTCGACAACCAACAGTGCCTCGCGCAGAATGGTTTGTCCGTTGCCATGCGGGATACGCGCAACGAGATCGGTCGCCGGGTCCTCGACCAGGGCGCGCATCGCGGTGAGATCGCGGCGAAAGGCGCGCACACTCTTGTCCCAGGCCCTGGCATCGGGCGCCGCTGCCGTTGCCGGCCAGTAGCCGCTGGGCCATTCCGGTGACTGGTGCCTGGGGTTGCGGGAGAATTCGAGAATGTCCCACTGCGCGATGCGCAGGTGCTCGAGGACCTCCCACGGCGAATGTTCGGCGCCGTTGGGCCGCTTGCCCCGCAGGGCAACGGGCAGATTCTTGATCGCGGCGTCGAAGTTCGCGTGGGCGTGGCCGCCGTTGAGCAGCTCGACGAGGTGCTGCCGCAAGGCCTTGTCTTGGCTGGCTGCGGAGGTTTTTTTCGTTGCCATGAGAGTGCTCCGCCTTCCATTATCCGGATCGATGCGGCTTCGCGCCAGCGCTAAAAACCGCTTTCAGCTTTGAGCTGTCGGCTGTAGCTTCGCCTCTCAGCCCTCAGCTCTCAGATCGCGGCTTAGTTCTCTGGTCTCTGTTCCCGGTTCCCTAGGACCTCGTCCCGTTCCCTGCATCGAGGACAGCACGCTGCACAGCGAGAATCTCCCGGATGCCGGCCTCTGCCAAATCCAGTAACGCATTCAGTTCGGAACGGGAATAAGAACCCTTTTCCGCTGTGGCCTGCGTCTCCACCAAGCCTCCATCGGCGGTCATCACGACGTTCATGTCGACCTCAGCCTGCGCGTCCTCCTCGTAGCAGAGATCGAGAAGCGCCGCGCCATCCACAACCCCGACCGACGTGGCGGCCACCAGCTGTTTGAGCGGAGAGGTTTTGAGGGCTCCTGCCTTGACAAGGGCATTCATGGCGAGGGCGAGGGCGACGGCGGCTCCGGTAATGGCCGCGGTGCGCGTGCCTCCGTCGGCCTGGATGACGTCGCAATCAAGGATGACGGTTCGTTCTCCGAGGGTCTGCATGTCGACGACCGAGCGCAGGCTTCGGCCGATCAGGCGCTGGATTTCGTGGGTGCGGCCACCGATCTTGCCGCGCTCGCTCTCACGCGGTGTGCGCGTGACGGTGGAACGGGGCAGCATGGAGTATTCGGCGGTAACCCATCCGCGGCCCGAGTTGCGCAGCCAGCCGGGGACACCCTGCTCCACCGTGGCGCAGACTAGCACGCGTGTGTTGCCGAGCGAGACCAGCACCGAGCCTTCAGCGGTTTGAACGAAGCCTGGAACCAGGGAGAGAGCGCGAAGTTGAGCCGGCGCTCGGCCGCCGGGACGAAGGTTGATTACATTTGCTTGCATAGCGAAATTCTAGGGCCTCGGGCAGCGGTCGGGCGTCACTGTCACTCCACAGAGCGTAGAGGCGGCGCGAAACCGGAGATGGAAGAACCCGGAAGGGCGATTCAAACTGGGAAAAGCGCAAGGAGCCAGTTCAGATGTGGGAAGCGCAGCGCAAGTGCATAAGATCGAGTGATTTGCGCTGAAGAAATGCATTTGCCGTTTCCCGAAATGAAACCGATTTCGCAATGAGTGCGATTTGCAAATGCCCTCAACCCGGGTCGATCCATCGACTTATCAAAGACTTATAGAAATTGTCCTGGTTTGGCACACAACGTGTAGGTAATCAGGGCAACGACCCGGAAAAGGAAATGGGAAAGCGAACCCGGTGGAGGAGGCCGCGGCCCGGAGAGCTTCGATTATCTGGACTGCGATTGGGAAAGAGGGCGGAATATGCAGGAGACGATGCAGGCGACAAGCGGTATCAGCGACAACGACGGGATCCGGTTCAACCCAGGAACAGGCAACCCAAGCAACGACAGGAAACGCGTGGAAACCATCGTCAGAACGCTAAGTGCCCTTGGCAGCCGGAGCGAATCGATTGCTGAAGTGGCGCACGACGCGAGAAACATGCTCGCCGCTCTCAACCTCTACTGCGACCTTCTCGATGAGCCGGGAGTGCTTGCGGTTCCGTTCCTGCATTACGGGCAGGAACTAAGGCTCGTAGCTGCCGCGAGCCAGCGCCTGGTAGAGAAACTGGTGACATTGGATCACCATCGAGCCGAACTTGCGGCGGAACCGCCCGACTCCGGAGGCGGATCGGATCGAGCGCCTACCGATGCAACTGTACAGCTGAACACAGGCCACGTGATCGGCCGCAGCGTCGATTTCAGCCCAACAAGAAGCGGCGTTCGGCGAGACGAGCAGGACCTTCATTCGGGCGGACCGATCCCCAACCTTGCAGCGGAGCTGATCTCCAACCGCAATCTCCTCTCCGCTCTTGCCGGACCGGCAATCGCCGTGACCGTTCATGCGGCCAGCGGAGCGCAACCGGTGCTTCTAGCGGCGGAGGACCTGACGCGGGTACTGGTGAACCTGGTGAAAAACGCCGCCGAGGCTATGCCCAAGGGCGGGAGGATTCACCTCGAGTTGACCGAACGGCCCGCCGCGACTGGGATTGCAGAGAGCGTCACATTGGTCATCGAGGACAATGGGCCGGGAACCTCGGCTGAGGCTTTGGGGGCTGTCTTCAACGCCGGCTTCACGACCCGCAGCGGCAGCCTCAAGGAAAAATGCGAAGGGCCGCTGTTCCACCGGGGGCTGGGCCTGGCGATTACGAGGTCCATCGTCGAGGGCGCGGGCGGGCGCATCGGGGCGACGAACCGCGAACCGCACGGCATGCGCATCGAAATCGAATTGCCGGTGCGGAAAAGCGGTTATCAGCCCTAAGCTTTCAGCTCCTGGCTAGCCGCGCCGGGCTTTGAGCATTTTGAGGCCGGAACTCCTACCGTTTCGAACGATTTCTGGCTGGAAGGATCCACACCAAAGACAGATGAGCGAAGGGCCGAAAGCGAGAAATGAAGAGCAGAAGGCCGC
This sequence comes from Occallatibacter sp., assembly GCA_049520675.1. Taxonomy (GTDB): domain Bacteria; phylum Acidobacteriota; class Terriglobia; order Terriglobales; family Acidobacteriaceae; genus Telmatobacter. The sequence continues at coordinate 18,222 of JBEKPO010000063.1, forward strand.
CCGCCAGACTGACAACCCCGAACACAATGTTTACTCATCACAGCGAGGTACATGCCATGTTCGATACCGTCATGAGCAAACAGGAGATGGCTTTCCTCCCTCAGCTTGTTGAACCGGGTGTCCGTCTGCACGCGCTGGTCGTGGATGCGGATGCGGCGGTGCGCTCGGCGTGCGCAGAGATTGCCGCGAGCCTCGGTTACGCGGTGGAGAGCACCGGCGATCTGTGCCAGGCAAGGAACCTTCTGCGCGGCCACGCCGCCGACATCCTGCTGGTGAATCTGCCCGCAGCATCGAATCAAGGCCTGGAACTGGTGTCCGAAGTAAAGCTCCTGTATCCCGAAACCTCGGTGATCGCTATGACGGCGACTGCCACGGTCAATTCTGCGGTCGAGGCTATGCGCTGCGGCGCATCGGACTATCTCACGAAGCCCTTTGCCGTGGATGACCTCTCGACGGTGCTCGAACGCGCCGCGCAGAATCATCTGACGGACACCTCCACCCGCCAGCTGAGGGAACGGCTGAGGCTCTCCGAGGGGCTGGGCGCGATGGTCGGCCATTCGCCGGAAATGGAAAAGATTTACCGCATTCTCTCCAAGGTCGCGCAAAGCAGCCATCCAGTGTTGATTCTGGGCGAGAGCGGTACGGGGAAGGAGTTGGTGGCGCACACCATCCACGCCTACGGTCCAAACGCGCAAAAACCTTTCCTGCCCGTAGATTGCGGCTCACTGGTGCCGACGCTGATGGAGAGCGAGCTGTTCGGTTATGTAAAAGGCGCGTTTACGGGCGCCAACCGCTCGAAAGACGGCCTGCTGGTCTCGGCGGAGGGCGGGACGGTTTTTCTCGATGAGATTGGCGAACTCTCGCTCGAGATGCAGGCAAAGCTGCTCCGCGCTCTGCAGGAAAAAGAGGTCCGGCCGGTGGGAGCGACGCATCGCGTGCCAATCAGAGCGCGCATCGTCGCCGCGACCAATCGCGATCTGGCCTTGATGGTTGAACGAGGCGAATTTCGAAAAGACCTTTTCTACCGGCTGAACGTAGTCAACCTGAAGCTGCCGCCACTCCGCGACCGTCCTGAGGACATTCCTCTGCTCGCCGCCCACTTTCTCGACAAGATCAGCCGGGAACTCGGACGGAAATTCATTCTCAGCGACGAGGCGCTGCGTATCATGATGAGCCACGAATGGCCGGGTAACGTGCGTGAACTGGAAAACGCGCTACAACGCGGATGCACGCTCAGTTCCGGGCCGGTGATTCGCCTCGGCGACCTGACCACGCAGTTAATGAACCGGGCTCTGGAGATTGAAAAGGCCGCCAGCCACGATGCCAACTCCTCAGAAATGGGCGCCGGCATTAAAACGCTGGCCCAAACGGAGCGCGAGGAGATTCTCAAGACGATTCGCATGCTGAACGGCGACAAGCTCAAGGCGGCGAAGCTGCTGGATATCGGCAAAACGACGCTCTATCGCAAACTCAAGGAATACGGCATCGTCGACCCGCTGCATGACGAGTAAACACAGCCTCTAGCTGCCAGCTTCCAGCCACTAACTTGTTTCTGAGGAGGACGCTCGTTTGCATCCTCCGGAAGGACTCGGGCACTCAAAGGCACGAATCCATGCTCCAGCTAGAGGTCGGAAGGATGTAGCAAAAGCTAGAAGCTAGCGGCCAGGAGCTGACTCATGAGCATTTTGATGGTGACGGGGATCGAAGGAGCGCGCAACTGCGCTGCCGTGGTGGAGACGCAGCTCGGCATCGACGTCGAAGTGGCAGAAGGCCGCAAAGGGGCGCTTGCGGCGCTGCGCGCTAAGGAGTATCTGGCCGTAGTGATCGATGACACATTGGCCGAATGCGATCCGGCCGCCGCGGAAAAGATTTGCGAGCTCGCCGGCCTGGCAATTCCCCTGCAGATTAATTTTGCCGTGTCCGGGTCAGCGCGCCTGACCCGCGAGATTCGCGCGGCGCTCAATCGCCGCGAGCGGGAGCAGACGCTGGCGCGCCGCGCCGCGACGGCGGTCATGGAAGCCGAGCTGAAGAGCACTGTCGCCGGCCTATTATTGCAAAGCCAGTTGGCGCTAAATGGGCCGGAAGTGCCCGCGCCAGTGGCCGAACGGTTGCGCATGGTCGCCGACCTAGTCGGCAACTTGCGCCAGCAATTGAGTGTGCCGATCGCGACGCGCGTCAACACCCCTGCGCCCGCCGGAGAGAGAGACGCGGCTGCGATTCACCTCTAGATGCACGAGCCGGGCTCAAGCATCGAATCGGCGCGATCCACGCCCGATCTCAATCCAGCTGCCCACAGCGGAAACGGCCTGGGAGATGAGCCGTCTCATGCTACCCAATGGGCCGAACGGGAAAGATGGCAGCCCCCGAAGCGCAATTTCGGCGGAGGAACTCCAGTTGCAGCGGGTGGGCAGAACGCTCACGCAGCCCCATGTAGAGAACACGCGCGCATTGCTGCCGCCGGTGCTGGGCCAAGTGATCACTTGGCCCAGCACCCTGCCGCCGGCCAGTTGGCAGGAACTCTCCTGCATCGAATACCCTAAAGGCTGCAGGAGAATGGAATGACCGAGATCCAGCAGGAAGACTTCATTGCCAGCGTGGCGGGCGCGCTGCAATACATCAGCTACTACCATCCGCTGGATTACATCGCTTCGCTCGCCAAAGCCTACGAGCGCGAGCAATCGCCGGCGGCGCGCGACGCCATGGCCCAGATTCTCATCAACAGCCGCATGTGCGCCGAGGGCCACCGGCCGATCTGCCAGGACACGGGCATCGTGAATGTCTTCGTCAAGCTCGGCATGGACACGCGCTTTGCCACTGGGCCGGGCGAGCAGCCCATGGACCTGCAGCAGATGGCCGATGAAGGCGTGCGACGCGCCTATCTCGATCCGGACAACAAGCTTCGCGCCAGCGTACTGGCCGATCCGGCCGGCGCGCGCAAGAACACTCGCGACAACACGCCGGCCTCTGTCGCTGTCGAACTCGTCCGCGGCAACACCGTCGAAGTCACGGTCGCAGCCAAAGGTGGAGGCTCGGAGGCCAAGTCGAAGTTCGTCATGCTCAACCCGAACGATTCGGTGGCCGAGTGGGTGCTCAAGACCGTGCCCACGATGGGCGCCGGATGGTGCCCGCCGGGGATTCTTGGCATCGGCATCGGCGGCACGGCAGAGAAGGCGATGCTGCTGGCCAAAATGTCCCTCATGGACCCGATCGATATTCAGGAGCTTGCGGCGCGCGGCGCGAAGACGACCGCGGAGAAGCTGCGCCTCGAACTCTACGACAAGGTCAACCGGCTGGGCATCGGCGCGCAAGGCCTCGGCGGCCTGACGACGGTGCTCGATGTGAAGGTGCTGGATGCTCCGGCGCACGCGGCCAACCTGCCTGTGGCCATGATTCCTCAATGCGCCGCCGACCGCCATGCGCACTTCGTGCTCGACGGATCGGGGCCGGTCTTTCTCGATCCGCCATCGCTCGACGAGTGGCCGAAGCTGACCTATGACGTGAGCGGCGCGCGCCGCGTGAACCTCGACACCACGACGCGCGCGGAAGCGGCGACGTGGAAACCCGGAGAAGTTTTGCTGCTGAGCGGGAAGCTGCTCACCGGGCGCGATGCCGCGCACAAACGCATGACCGACATGCTCAAGCGCGGCGATAAGCTGCCCGTCGATTTTCGTGACCGGTTTATTTATTACGTGGGACCTGTCGATCCGGTGCGGGACGAGGTGGTCGGCCCCGCCGGCCCCACCACCGCAACGCGCATGGACAGCTTTACGCGGCAGATGCTTGCCGAAACCGGATTGCTCGGCATGATCGGCAAGGCCGAGCGCGGCCCGGAGGCGATTGAGGCCATTCGCGAATTCGGTGCGGTGTATCTGATGGCCGTGGGCGGCGCTGCGTACCTCGTCTCGAAGGCAATTCGCAGCTCAAAATTGTTGGCCTTCGAAGATCTGGGCATGGAGGCGATCTTCGAATTTGAGGTCCGCGATATGCCGGTCACCGTGGCCGTCGATTCGAAGGGAACCAGCGTGCACCTGACCGGCCCGGCGGAGTGGCAGCAGCGGATCGCGGGGATTCCGATCCTGCAGTGAACGCGAGGTTGTACCGTGGAGTGAAAGAGTGAACAAGTGAAAGCCTTGGCAGCCCGCTTTACTTTTCGCTCCGTCACCTTTTCACTCCTTCACTAGTTCACTCTTTCAAGACAAATCTGCCGAATTTCGCGAAGAATCGAGTTCACCGATGCACGAAGTGATCCTCAAGCGCTTTGAGCAGCCCGACGAAGTGCGCATCTTCGAGAAGGGCAAGTTCGAGCTCGTGCACATCGGAGGGATGACGATTGGCCGCGCCACCTACGAGCCGGGGTGGAAATGGTCGGAGCATGTGGGCCGGACGCTGGGCAAGAAGAGCTGCGACGTGGAGCATGTCGGGCTGGTCGTATCAGGCTGTGCTACGGCGGCGATGGAGGATGGGCACATCGTGGAGATGAAGGCCGGCGACATCTTCTACATCGAGCCTGGCCACGATAGCTGGGTGGTCGGCGACGAGCCGTATGTGTCGCTGCATCTCCTCGGCGCGAGCGACTACGCCGCGCACAATTAGGACCGCGCAATCTTCTCTAACTCCGCTTACCCCGCTGACCCCGCAAGCTCCGGTGTGCTCACGCCTTCGTCAGATACCCCATGCCGTCCAGGATGCCGCGCATGAAGGCGAAGCTTTCGATGACGCCGGGCATGGGATCGTCGGGATGGATCTCGTACTCGAGATCGACGAAGCCTTTGTAGTCGATCTCGATCAGCGCCTGGAACATTTCGCGGAAAGGTAGAACGCCACGGCCCACCGCGACCTGGCTCTCTTTGTCGTGCATGTTGGCCAGATCCTTGACGTGCATGTTGTAGAGGCGCGCACCGGTGGCGTGGATGGCATCGACGAGGTTGGCGTTGGCGCGCGCTGCGTGGCCCACATCGATGCAGCAGCCGATGCGCGGGTCGAGCTCCTTGACCGACTTCAGCACGTCAAACGGTGACGGGAAAGACTCGTCTTCCGGCCCGTGATTGTGAATGGCAATGCGGATGTCGTACTCGCGCACGAAGCGCTCGATCCGTTTTAGCGATCCGGGCGTGGGGTCCCCTGCCACGATCACTCCGATACCCGCGCGCTTGGCGTACTCGACTTTTGAGCGAATATCCTCATCGTCGTCTTTTGAGAATCCAACGACGCCGGCGGCGTGAAGCTTGATGTTCGCGGCTGCGTAGTCTGCCAGTGCCTGCGCCTCTGCGGCCGGCTCCATCGGCAAATGATCCTTTGCGTCCTTGCAGTTCAGGTCGCGGACGCCGAGCTGCTGCATGAAGCCGATCAACTGCGCACGAGTGAAGTTGCGAAAAGTGTAGCTGGCGAGTCCGAGTTTGATGGGCGATGGTTTGCCCGATGCCGGAACAGCTTCAGCGAGCGCGGAGGGTGCGCCCAGGACTGTACAGGCGGCTCCGACGGCGCCCGACTGAAGAAAACTGCGGCGAGAGATGTTGCTCATGGATTGCTCCTTGCTTCTGTGCCGCTCAGGATGCGGGCAGATCCATCGATCCATTCGCGATCCTTCCAAACAATCGCCGCGAACTAGTGTCGTGTCCCCATAAGTTCGTAGCATAAGTCGAAGCCCTGAAATGCAGGTCCTTCGACTCTGTTTGGCCCGTATCGGGCCAAACGCCGCTCAGGATGACCACGGTGTTTATGTTGCGAACTTTTGAGACAGGATACTCGCAGGTGGAGGCCGAACACCGGCCCACCCACCCCTGCTCTCACTGCTTCCCGAACCGGTAAACGATCCCGCCGGTAAAGCCGCGGCTCGCCTGAAAGGTCCCGAAGCCGGAGAAGAAATATTCGGGCGCCAGCTTCAGAGCAATGCCCGGGCTCACGTTGAGCTCGCCGATGATGCTCACGCTGGCGGCGTAGGAGATGCCATTGGGGTAGAGAAGGCAGCCGGTCCTGCCGGGAACCAGGTTGCAAAGGTTCTTGAAAGCGGCGGTATCGCCTTCGAAGTTGCCGTACCCCGGGCCGCCGATCACGCGCCCGGAGATGGCGTACCTCGGTTGCTCATAGAAGCGGTAGACGGGGCCGATCATCAGATCGTATTGGCTGATGGCGGGCCTGGTGATGTTGCTCTCGTTCAAGCCCACATAGGCTGTGCCAAAGTAGCCGCGGGCGTCGGCTACCCAGCCCAGGCGCTCACTGGAGAAGCGCGCCAGGCCAGTCTCCCATGCGTAATAGGTGAGGCGCTGCGCGCTGGGGCCGGGTATAAAGCGCAGATAGCCGGTATCGATGTAGGTTTCCCACTTATGGTCGTAATTGTCATGGATGGCCGCGGCGCGGCGCTGCTCGCGGCGCTGGCGGATGCGCTGCTGCACGGTGATCTGTCCCTGGGTTTCGGCGGCAGACTGCTGCGCCGGGCTGGATCCGGAACCGGAAGTGGAGCTTTGCGCGTAGGCAATTTGCGCCTGGTCCTGTGCAGGATTCGATGAGGAACTGCTGGAGCTTTGGGCGAGAACGGCGGGGATGGCCGGCAAGGCGATCGCCAGCAAAAGAGCAAAACGGCGAAATAACTGCATCGGGTTCGGAATTCCTCCACGGGCGTGCGGAAGCACTTCGCTCGGCGCCGGGGAATAAAGGTGCGCGACACTTCCCTGGGCCCGGCCTGGTTGGGGACTCGCTGAAGCGCTCCCCCCATTGGTATTAAACCACCTGGAGGGAGGCTTGCGCGAAGCCGATTGCTCACTGGTGTCATTTGGACGCAGCCGAAGACCAAGGGGCACCCGCGCCGCGTCAGGCGATGGCTTGAAGATCGGCTTCCAACTGGGCCTGGTCGAAGCCGCTCGGCGAACCGTTTGCTGCCAGCCAGGTCTGGGCGAGCAGCGTGTGAGCCTCGTCGCAGTAATTCTTCCAGAAGGCCACCGTCATGGTTTTCAGTTGACCCCAGGTGATGCAGGTGAAGCTCTTCTCGTCGTACTTCGGCACAAAGACGCAGTGGCCGCCCCAGCTCCCCGGTGCGGCATTGGCGCCTCCGCTTCGCACCACATCCCACACGTCCTGAGTTTGCGCAGTGAGAGGCAACGACAGGCCGATGTAGACGCCCCCAAAGAGCGCAATCGACTGCCGCACCTCATCGAGATTGGCCGGGCTGGGGTCGGCAAAGGCGATGAGCGCATTCCCCGCGAAGCCCTGCCGGCGCCAATCGTTAAGAACATCGAGCTCGCAGCCGCCATGGTCGGTCGAGGGATTTCCTTCGACGTAGCCATCCCACAGCTCGTAGTAGTTTTCGACGGTCGCGTCGGGCACAGTGACCATCGAGCCGGTATTCGCCGTGAAAACCTGGACGGCATGGGCCACTCCGGCGATCGTGCAATCGCCGAGCGTGTCGTTCAGCATCATTCCCCACGCAGTGATGCCTCTGGTCCAGTCGGCTGAAGGCGGTGGTGCCGAAAGGTTGGGAGTAAGGT
>JBEKPO010000064.1:0-25475 GCA_049520675.1 Occallatibacter sp.
CGCATCTCCGGCGGCGTACCCAGTTGCAACAGCGAGCTGCGCACAATCACGCTGACGGTATCCGCCGCGCCCGCCACCGCCAGCGATGCCAGCGAGAGCCACAATATCCGCGACAGGCCGAACACCACTGTCGCCACTCCAAAGATCGCCACGCAGGCAAACAGCCACTGTCCTGCGCGCCGCCGCATCGGAAACCGCGCCATTGCCAGTCCCATGGCCAGCGAACCAACCGCCGGCGCCGCGCGCAGAATGCCCAGCCCGCGCGGTCCCTGGTGCAGAATCTCGTGCGCAAAGATCGGCATCAGCGCCGTCGCACCGCCTAGAAACACCACAAACAAATCGAGCGAAAACGATCCCAGCAGCAGCGGCGACCTCCGCACATAATCCAGGCCCGCCAGCATCACCTTCAGCGTAGTTGCGCGATGCTCGGCCCGCCCAGGGCGAATCTCCATCGAGAAGACCATGAAGAGATACCACAGCACGGTGACGAGCGTGAACATGTACACGATGCCTGCGCCTTCCAGCCGCGTGCCCGGGAAAAAGCGCGCGAGAGGAAACGTGAACAGCAGGCCGCCCAGCGCCGGCCCGGTAATGTTGGCAAACTGGAATACCGAGCCGCCCCACGTCACCGCATTCACAAAGTGGATCTCGGGCACCAGCATCGGGATCAGCGAAGAGCTCGCCGGAAAGGAAAATGCGCGCCCCGTCCCGATGAAAAACAGTACCGCGTAAATTGCCACGATGTTGCGCGTATCGGTCCACGCAAGCGCTGCAAGCGCTAAGGTGCAGAGCACCTGGAGCGAATAGCACGTGAGGATCACAATGCGGCGGTCGAAACGATCGGCGACATGCCCCGCAGGTAACAGAAAGAGCAGCGCCGGCAGAAACAACGCCAGCCCTGTATAGCCCAGGTCGATCGCCCGGTGCGTGATGGAATACACCTGCCAGGCGACTGCCACCGACTGCGCCTCGGCGCCCAGAATCGCGGCGACGCGCGCCAGTTGATACCGCGTGAAGTCGCGATAGGCAAACGCCTCAAAGCCGTGCCGGAGCCGTGGGGAAGCGGACGTCATCGCCTCCCATCAGGTTAACCTGCCGCGCCTGTCTGTTCCGTCACCGCATCGTGAAACAATAAGGCTGTACCCGCCATGACCGACGAAATCGTCTCTCCAATTTCATCCGATCCCACTGAAACCGCCGAAGCCCTGAGCCTCGTCGATCCCTCCGCTACGATTGCGAACCAAACCGCACTGCCCGCAGAACCCGCAGACATCACACTTACCGAACGCCAAGACCTCAGTGAGTCCGGCGACGCGAGCACGGAAATCCCGGTGCCCAACGGGCCTCCCCTTAGCACTTCCGGCAAAGACCAAGGCCGGGACGGTCAGTCCGGCATCGAGCCCACTGCGCCTGACGAGCCAACAGAAACCTTTGCGGACGCGCTATCCGCCTTCGAGCGCACGCACACCCATCGCGCCGCAACCAAACAACTCGAGGGCACTGTTGTCTCGCTCACTGCCGATCAGGTCATCCTCGACATCGGCTACAAGATGGAAGGCGTTCTGCCGCGTTCGGCCTTCGACAACAACGCCGAGCAAATCAAGCCCGGCGACGCCGTCCCCGTTTCCATCACCGGCCGCAACGAAGAGGGCTATTACGAGCTCTCGCGTTTCCGCGTCGCGCAGCCACGCGATTGGTCGGCCCTCGAGCGCGCCTTCGCCGAGAAGCTCGCCATCGCCGGTACCGTCACCGCCCAAATCAAGGGCGGGCTCAGCGTCGACGTCGGTGTTCGCGCCTTCATGCCTGCCAGCCGCAGCGGCACCCGCGACGCTGCCGAGCTCGAAGCTCTCGTTGGCCAGCAGATCACTTGCCGCATCACCAAGCTCGACGTCGCCGATGAAGACGTCGTCGTCGATCGCCGCGTCGTCCTCGAAGAGCAAGCTCGGGCCGAAGTCGCCGGGCGCCGCGCCGCGCTGCAGCCGGGCGACACCGTTTCCGGCACCGTCCGCACCCTCATGCCCTACGGTGCATTTGTCGAAATCGAGCCAGGGCTCGACGGCCTTCTTCACATCAGCGACATCTCCCGCTCGCGCATCGCCAAGCCCGACGACGTTCTCTCCGTCGGCCAGCAGCTCACCGTGCGCATCCTCAGAATCGACCCCGAAACCAACAAAATCTCGTTGGGACTCAAGCAGCTTGAAGCAGATCCCTGGACCACCGCTCCTGAGCGCTATCCGGCCGGTGCGCGCATCACCGGCACCGTCACTCGCCTCATGGACTTCGGCGCATTCGTCGAGCTTGAGCCGGGCCTCGAAGGCTTGATTCACATCTCAGAGATGTCGTGGGCCAAGAAAGTCCGCCATCCTTCGGACCTCCTGAAAGCCGGTGACCGCGTCGACGCGGTAGTTCTCTCCGTCAAGCCTGAAGAGAAGCGCATCGCCCTCGGCCTCAAGCAGGCTCTCGCCGATCCCTGGCTCGAGGTCGAGCGCAAGTTCCCCGCGGGTTCGCAGGTCGAAGGACCGGTCACGAAGATCATGAACTTCGGCGCTTTCATCCAGATCGCCGAAGGCATCGACGGCCTCGTGCACATCAGCGAAATCGTTGCCGACCGCCGCGTCAACCATCCCCGCGATGCGCTGCGCGAAGGGCAGATTGTGAAGGCGCTGGTCCTTGCTATCGATCCCGAAAAGCGCCAGATGAAGCTCTCCATCAAACAGTTGATTCCGACCAGCATCGACGAGTACATCGCCGAGCACAAAGCCGGCGACACGGTCTCCGGCCGCGTCGTCGAGCTCACGGATTCAGGCGCCATTGTCGAACTTGGCGAAGGGATAAGAGCCACCTGCGGTGGGGCAGGCGCGGCTTCGCCGCAAAAGCTCTCACCGGCCGATGCGGCGCCATCGTCTTCCGCAGCTGCGTCGGCGCAATCCGCCACGCCCGACCTTTCGCAGCTTTCGTCGATGCTCAAGGCTCGCTGGAAAGGCAACGCCCCCGCATCCTCGCCTGCACCCGAGCCGCTCGCTGAAGCCCAGATCCGCACTTTCAGGATTGTGAAACTGGAAGGTGACGCGAAGAAGATTGAAGTGGAGCAGGTGTAATTTCCGCGACTCTACCTCGTCACAACTGCGGACGACCGACTCGAAGGATCTGCGGTTGTCTTTAAGGCACCTGGGCTGGCTGACCTGCTAACTCGCTGACTTGTCGGCTCGCTCTACAGATACGTGTCATCCACATAACACCAGCGCCAGTTCTCGCCGCGCTCAGCACTTTGGATCAGCGGATGCTGCGTCTCGTGAAAATGCGCCCGCGCGTGCCGGTTCTTCGACGAGTCGCAGCAGCCTACGTGCCCGCACTCCATGCACATCCGGAGATGCAGCCAAGTGTCACCAAGTTTCATGCACTCTTCGCACCCTTTCGTCCGCGGCTTTACGCCTTTCTTGATCGTTCCCGCGTGCGCGCATTCTGCTGCCATCTCAAACCCTCCCTCGCAGGCCCCAGTCCATCTCTTCCTGGCTTACTTCATATTCGCCACAATCGCCGCGTCGGTGTCGCTCATAGATTTCTCCATATTGGATGCCGCCTGCAGCAGCTTCGATCGCGTGTCCATCAGCATCTGCAATTGCATCGAGCCCATCTCGCTGATTTCGTTCTCTGAGTCCAGCGTATTGCTGATCTCGGACGCAACCGTCGCCAACTGACCATTCGTGATGTGCGCCGGAGCCTGCAGCCGGACCGGCTTTTGCTGCTTGGCCGTCATCGCCGCAATCTCTCCGAACCTCGATGGCAGCGATTGGCACAAGGCGCTCGTGCAACTCGCACCAGCCGGCCGTGCCTTCGCCGCGGCCACTTCCGCATTGGCCTGATTCAGCAGTTGGCGCAAAGCCTGTTTTGCCTGCATCTGCGCCTGCGCTTCCGCCATTTTTTCTTGCAGGTCCTGGTCGCCGTCCTCGACCATCTGCATCATCACGAGAACTGTCATCGCGGCTATGTCTGCACCCGATCCGCCGGGCCCCACCGGCCCGCCCGGATGCACCGCGCCCCCGACCGCCAGCGAGCTCGCGAATCGTTGTCTGATCGCGGCTTCCAGGGCATTCACATCCACTGCCGGCCGCTTCTCCTCGATTTTCGCCTGCTGCTCAACCCAGGAAGCGGCCGTCGGTTTCAGCACGGCATGCAGCTTCTCCGACCGTCCTTGCAGCTCCGCGGGAACAGGCTCCAGCTTGATCACGCCGGCATTCGCCGCCTCACGCGTCTGCGCGCCCGCGCTAACGTTCAGCGAGATCGCAGCAATCAGGCCCAAAACCGAATATTTCACGGGGACCTCCATTCGCTCAGGCCGAACCTTCGCCCTCAGGCCGCAACGAGCCCGCTAACTTTGCGGCACTACTGCGCCCACCCCAAGCCATCCGTTCCGCTTCCGGTCGCGATCGTCCGCGAGACTTTCCACGCCGCGAGATCGATTTCAGTTACCTGGTTGCTGCCGATGCAGGAAGCGTAAGCCGCCTTCCCGTCGGGCCGCACCAGCACCTCCTGCGGATTCTTACCCACATCGACCGACCGCGCCAGCGTCATTGTCTTCAGGTCGATCACATCCACCTTGTTCTCATGGGGAATCGCAAGCAGGAACCAACGGCCATCGGTCGTCGGCGCGCCGCCGTAGCCTGTCCCATCCAGCTTCACCCACTTCGCCACGGTATTCGTTGCCGTATCGATCACCGCCATGCGCGGCGCGGTTTGATCCGCGGTCAACACCCACTTGTCGTCGTTCGAAATGGCAATCCGTTGCGTGTTGCCCGAGACCGGAATCACGGCGAGGGTCTTGCGCGCCTTCATGTCGAGCACACTCACCGTGCCGGGACCGACATTCGCCGTGTATCCGCGCAAGCCGTCATGCGAAAGGGCCAGCATGTGGCTTTCCGGCTGCCCCGTCGGAATCGATCCCACAATCTTCAGTGTTTTCGGATCGATGATCGTTACCGAGTGATCGAGCTCCGTGGTCACGTAGAGCATTCCGTCCGGTCCGAACACCGCGCAGTGCGGCCGAACCCCGTGATCGAAATCGATCTCGGCTACAACCTTGCCAGCCGCCACGTCGATGACGACGATCTTGCGCCCGTCGGTTCCCGGCATGCCCACGCCGCTGTTGCCGTAGATGGGCACAAACGCCAGCTTGCCATCAGGCGATCCCGCGACTTCGTGCCCGGTGATCCCGCCCTCGGCCACATCGGCCACAACCTTGCCCGCGATAGGATCAACAATCGCCAGGCTCTGGCCGCCCTTCTCATCCACCAGCAGCCGCGCCTGCTGCGCCTGCGCCGCAACAGCCGGCAGGAGGGCAATCGCACCGATCCACAGAAATCTTTTCAACATGGAACCTCGCTCGACCACCCCCTGACTATAACGCATGCGAGTTCGCGGATGAATCGGGCCATTTGCAAGTCTGGCCGGTTATCCTTGCGCTCATGCCGCATCCCGCGCGCGATGCCGAACTGGTCCAGATCGTCGACCTGGCGCTGGCCGATGCCGCACGCCGCGCCGGCAGCTTTCTCGCCTGCCGCATCGGCTGCACCCAGTGCTGCCACGGGGCCTTCGCCATCAACGCGCCCGACGCCGCGCGCCTCCGCGACGGCATGGCCGCTCTGCGCACCAACAATCCAGCCCTCGCCGCCGATCTCGAGCGCCGTGCCCGGTCCTGGCTTGCCGAATACGGCGGCGGCTTTCCCGGCGACCCAGCCACCGGCGTGCTCGGAACATCCGCGGCCGACCAGGCCCGGTTTGAAGACTTCGCCAACGATGCGCCCTGTCCCGCACTCGATCCCGTCACCGGCCGCTGCGATGTCTACGCGTGGCGTCCCATGACCTGCCGCGTCTTTGTCCCGCCGGTGCGCTCGGCAGATACCGACGGAAATGAAGGCCTCGGCCATTGCGAGCTCTGCTTCATCGGAGCAACGCCAGAACAGGTCGCCGCATGCGAGATGCCTGTCCCGCACGAGCTCGAAGCCGAACTCGTCAATGAAATCGGCGGGGAAATTGGCTCGCCCGCCGAAACCATCGTCGCCTTCGCGCTAATCTGGTAGTGATCATTTGTCTCCGCCGACACGCAAGGAGATCAACCATGGATAAGAACGGAATTCTCATCGGGCTTTCCGAATCCGAAAAGACCAAATTCGGCAAGGAAGACTTCGAGGCCCAGTCCATTCCACAGAAGGTTTTTTCCTCTATTTGGGCAGTCGAATCTGAAGTGAACAACGGCGGCTTTTCGCAGTACTTCCTAAATGGCAGTGCGGAAACAGCGGGATTCGTGGTTCAGGCCTTGAACACTATCGGCGCTCCGCGCACAGCTGACATCTGCAGCCGCGCAATCATCGCTGCATTTCCCGAGGGACTTCCCGCAGATCCCGAGGCGATCAGTTCGGCTGCATCGGAATTCTCCGACGACACAGAAGAAAAGCTGGAGGAATTGGATAGCGAATTCTTTAGCTACCCGCACAACCTGACAGACCTGCTTTTCAGTTATGTATCGAAGCATCCCGAAGAGTTCGGTGAACTGCCGAAGCCGGAGGATGCTTAGTCAGCCATTGCCCCCGCGATAAACTGTTCTTTGCCACCCCCCATGCCAATGCGCCCCTGCTGGGTCGAGATTCGCACCCGCGCTCTCGAAGAGAACTTCCGTTTTCTTGCCTCGCTCGCCGCTCCGAACGCCGAACTGCTCGCCATCGTCAAGTGCAACGCCTATGGCCACTCGCTCGCGATTTGCGCGCCCGCAGTCGTTCGCGCCGGCGCAAAATGGCTTGGCGTCACCAGCGTGGAAGAAGGCATTGCCGCGCGCGCCTTGTGCCCCAACGCGCGCATTCTCGTCATCGGCGGCATCTTTCCCAAACAGGCTGCGGCGGCGATCCAATTCCGGCTCACGCCCGTTGCATGGGAGCCCTGGCACCTCGATGAGTTGCGCGCCGCGGCCCGCGACGCCGGCGCCGGCCCGGAGTCTTTTCCCGTCCATCTTGAGATCGATACCGGCATGAGCCGCCAGGGAGCCAGTCCCGATCAACTCTCCGGCATCCTGACCCGCTTCGGCCCCTCTTCTCCGCTCCGGCTTGAGGGCGTAATGACCCATCTCTTCGCCGCCGACGAAGCCGATGGTGAAATCACTCAAGATCAGCTCGCGCGCCTCGATGAAGTCCTGAGCTGCATTTCGTCTGCCGGTCTCTTTGCCGAGTGGCTCAATGTCGGCAACTCCGCGGCGCTGCTGGCCGGCCAGGCACAGACCATTGCCGATCTCGCCGCTCGCCACGGCATGAGGGCCCTGCTCCGTCCCGGTCTCGTGCTGTACGGTCTCGTGCCCGAATTCGCCCCGCCTTTCGCGTCGCCCGAGCCGCCGTCCCTCGCCGCCGCGCGCTCCGCGCTTCAACAAGTACTTTCTTGGAAGGCCTCGGTCGTCGGCGTGCACTCGATTCCCGCTGGCGCCACCGTCGGTTACAACGGAACCTTCGTCGCCACCGAACCCATGCGCGTCGCGCTCATTTCCGTGGGCTACGGCGACGGCCTCGACCGCTCGCTCGGCAACCGCTTCAGCCTGCTGGTGCGGGGCCAGCGCGCGCCCATCGTCGGCCGCATCAGCATGGATCAGACGGTTCTCGATGTCACGGAGATTCCCGATGTCGAGGCCGGCGACCAGGTTGTGATCATCGGATCGCAGAGTGGTGAAACCGGCAATGAGACGATTACTGCCTTCGATCACGCCGCGGCCGCCGATACCATTCCCTGGGAAGTCTGCACGCGCATCGCCCCGCGCGTTGGGCGCACTGCTGTCTAAGGCGCGTCGACGCGTGCCGCCCAGCTAAATCGTTGCATTGGAAAGTTGAGGATGGTCATCCTGAGCGACCGAACGCTGCCCCTGAGCGAAGCCGAAGGGAAGCGGACGGGAGTCGAAGGGCCTGCATTTATCTCTACATCAGGTGTGATCACCGCCGCCAACTTCCGCGCCTACTCCACGCGCAGCGCCTCCATCGGGTTCAGCTTCGAGGCGCGTGTCGCCGGCAACCATACCGCCAGAAGCGCCACCGCCGTCAGAGCCATTGGCGCCGCGATGAACACCGCAGGATCCCAACTCTTCACGCCAAACAGCAAGCTCGCAAGGAATCGCGTCAGGCCAAATGCCGCGCCAATCCCGATGGCGATTCCGATCAGCGCCAGCCGCATGCCGTGCCAGACCACCATCTTGCGGATCGCCGCCCGATCCGCGCCCAGCGCCATCCGAATCCCCATCTCCTGTGTGCGTTGCTCCACCGAATACGCCATCAGGCCGTAGACTCCAATCGCCGCCAGCAACAGCGCTACTGCGCCGAACGTCGTCAGGAGGATCATGTTGAAGCTCTCCCGCGCCGTCGATCGTGACACCATTTCATCCATGGTGCGCACGTGGGCCACCGGGAATCCTCCGCTCGCCTGCCGCAGCTGCTCCGTCATCTGCCCGACCAGCGGTCGCGGATCGCCCTTCGTCCGCACCACCCACCGCAACGGCACGATGTTCGCGTTCAACTTCGTCAAGGCGTCGAGCACCTGCGCATCCGGTACGATCATGAGCGGTCCCGGGTCGCGGCCCAATCCGCCGTCGTGCGTGTTGGCGACCACGCCCACAATCAACCGAGCCGGTTCTTCAAACGGTGGTCCCATGCCCTTGGCCACATAGATCTGCTGGCCCACCGGATTCTGATTGGGAAAATACTGCTTCGCCAGCGCCTCGTTGATGAGCATCACCCCCGGCGCCGAGCCCGTATCGCTGTTGGTGAACTCCCGTCCGCGCAGCACCGGAATTCGAAAAAGTTTGTAGTAGTCCGGCGACGCACTCATCCAACCTGCGCCAGGCTGTTCCTTCGCCGGATCCACGGGGCGCCCGGCGATCGTGAAAGGTAAACCGAACTGTCCCTGGATCGGCAGGCAGCACGTAAACGCGGAGTCTTCCACGCCGGGTATCGCATTCAGCCGTTCCCGCCCATCGCGCGAGAGTTGCGCCACGCCCGCCGTCTTCTCATATCGCTCGCCCGTCAGCGACATCTCCATGGTGATCACATTGTGTGCGTCGAAGCCCGGATTCACAGCGTGCAGCGCCACAAAGGTCCGGATCAGCAGCGCAGCTCCCACCAGCAGCACCAGCGCCAGGGCCAACTCGCCGATCACCAGCACCGCCCGCGCCTTGCCCTGCCGGAATCCCGTTCCTGAGCGGTTGCCGCTTTCCTTGAGCGACGAAGTCAAATCCGTTCGTGAGGCGCTGAATGCCGGGAAAAGCCCGAACACAATGCCGGTCAGCGCCGACACCATCAGCGTGAACCCCAGCACGCGCCAATCCACGCCAATCGCTCCGCCGTCCTCGCCCACGCGCGGCAGCCCCGCCGGGCTCACCGCCAAAAGCGCGCGCACTCCCGCAAATCCCAGTGCCGACCCCAGCACGCCGCCCGCCGTAGCCAGCATGACGCTCTCGGTCAGCAACTGGCGCACGATTCGCGCGCGCTTTGCTCCCAGCGCCGTCCTGATGGCAAACTCCCGCTTGCGTCCCGTCGCTCTCGCCAGCAGCAGGTTCGCCAAGTTTGCGCATGCAATCAGCAGCACCAGCGCCACCGCTCCTTCCAGCACCAGCAGCGATCTCCGCGCGTCATTCACAATGGAGTCGCGCAACGGTTCCACGACAAAACCAAACCCGGGATTCTTGATCGAGTAAAGCCGCACAAACTGGTTCAGCGCCAGCTTCATCTGCGCATTTGCTGACGCCAGCGCGATTCCCGGCTTCAACTTCGCCGCCACCAGGAAAAAGTGCCCCTGGTTGGTGCTGTTGGGCTCGAACTGAAATGGCACCCACAATTCAGCCTCTGGATCCGGCGCAAAGTCTTTTCCCGTTACGCCGATAATCGTGTACGGTTTGCCGCCCAGCGGCAATGCACTCCCAATCACCCCGGGATTGCCTCCAAACCGCCGCTGCCACAGCCCGTAGCTGAGCACAACTACGTTTCCGCCGTCGGGCAGATCCTCCTGCGGCGTAAATGTCCGGCCCAGCATCATCGGCGCACCAAATACGCGGAAATACGCCTCGCTTACATGAATGCCATGCACCAACTCGGGCCGTCCGCCGGTAATGTTGAAGCCCGGCCCCGCAAAATCGTACGCGGCAACATCGCTGAAGATGTTGGTCTGCTGCTGGTACACGTGAAACTTGGTGATCGAAGCGGCCTGCCCATTGCCGTTCGGGCCGCTCATCTCCACCGCCACAATCCGGTCAGCCTGCGGATAGCCCAGCGGCTTCAGCAGCACCGCATTCACCACCGTGAAAACCGCGGTGTTCGCGCCAATCCCCAGCGCCAGCGCCAGCACCGCCGCCACTGTGAACCCCGGGCTCTTCAAAAAAAGATGCAGGGCATGCTTCACATCGTTCCAAAGGTCGCCCATGGTTCTGCTCCACGTCGAAACTTGTGTTCGGATCTCGAATTAAGGAGTAGCTTGCGAGTGCGCGACACCCACTGAAGAAGAACGAATAGGCTCCCGCCATGGTTCCAGGCCGGCAAGGCAAATTCGCAGCGCTCGTGTCAATAGACGCGCATTCGAAGTTGGCGTGAACCTCTTAATCAGCCACACTCTCCGCCGCGGCCGGCGCGCATAACCCTGCTGCGCACTGTACCGCAGAGATCATCGCCTCGGTACCGATGCACGAATTCAGCAGCATGTGATACAGCCCCCGCGAGCACCACTCCTGCTGGTAAAAC
Organism: Occallatibacter sp.; assembly: GCA_049520675.1. Lineage (GTDB taxonomy): Bacteria > Acidobacteriota > Terriglobia > Terriglobales > Acidobacteriaceae > Telmatobacter. The sequence goes on from JBEKPO010000064.1 coordinate 10,752, forward strand.
TTGCGGATCGCCGCCGCGCGCCTCCGGTCGAACGAGGCCAGTTCCTGCTCAGCCTCTTGCGCCCGCTTGGGAAACGCGCGCGTGAACCATTGCTTTTTGGCGCTGGCTGTCGCATACACAAAGATGTGAAAGCAACCCGCACGCCCGGCCAGGGCGCATGCCGCCCCGCGCCCCACGATCACGCAATTGCCTGCCTTGGCTGCATTCAGAATCTGCTCCCTGATCAGCTCCAGCATGTGCTCGGAATCGAAGGCGTGCCCCTCGCCGCCAGTCGAGGTCACATACATCGGTTCGTGGTAGAAGATCTTGCCGTATCGGTAATACCAGGGGTCGAGCCGTTCATCGAGCTCAGCCGCATATTTGGGGTCCACTCCTGCCGCGCGCGCCGCTCCGGCCACCAGTTCCGAGTCGAGCAGCCGCCAGCCCAGCCGCTCTGCTAAATCGTGAGCAAACTCCGCTCCGCGCGAGCCGTACTCCCGTTCCACCGTGACGACGTTGACTGGCGTGTGCATGGCCCCGACCCCCTCGGTTTGGAGCATACAACTCCTGCCAATAAAACGAAACAGGCGCGGAAAGGTCGCCCTTTCCCGCGCCCGGTTTGAATGGCTTTTCAGTCTTGCTTGTTTTCAGTCTGCCGCCCTACTGCGCCACCGGCTGTTTCGGCAGCTCACTCTTGCTTTTCAAGTGCTTGCCGCCGGCTGCGCTCGGAGCACTGGCCGTCGCCTCCGGCGCGCCGCTGGCTGGCTCCCCTTTCTTGATGTGCAGATCACCGTTCTCCGTCGTCAGCACAATGCGCGCCATGCCCGAGCCAATCTTTCCGGTTACGGTTTTGTCTTCATCCCCGTTCACGCTCAGGCCGAAATCCGTCATCACGTCGCCGTTGTGGGTCCTGCCGTCCACCGTGGCCGCGGCATCCGGCGGCAGAATCACGTTCACGTCGCCTTTGTCGTTCTTGGCTTGCACGCTGTACGATCCCGTAGGCGCCACGCTGATGGTGCCGTTGCGGTCTTCCACATATGTGTCGCCTTCGATCTGGCTCAGATCGACGTCTTTGGAGTGCGTCACCACGTGCACCGGGCCTTTGGCTTCGGTCACGCGCAGGTCGTCATTGTCGAGGGTCAGATCGCCCGGCAGAGCCGCCAGGTCAAGCGTCGTTACCGACGTGTGCAGATGAACCCCTCCCGTGATCACCTCGACGTGAACGTCGCCCAGGATGTTGCCGTTGTCGTTGATGTTGCCCTTGATTTCCGACAGCGTCAGGTCGTTCACATCTCCATCGAGCGTCACATCGCCTTGCACATCGTGGGCGGCGAAGGTGTCGTGGCGCCCATTCACGAAGTGGCCGTGCACCGGCCCGGTGACGGAGCTGACGTGGATGTCTCCGCGCGCGGAAACGTCGATTCCCGCTCCCAGACCCGCGGCCGTCACATCGCCCCATCCTGAATTCACCGACAAATGAGCAGATTTGGGAACCGTGACGATCAGGTCTACTCGTCCTTTGGAGTTGTCCTTGCACTTGATGAACACGGCACTTCCGCTGGCGGTCACCAGCGCAGCTTCGTTGTCGAAGATGCGTTTCGCAGCGCTGTCGGAGTTGGCATACGCCACCTCGTGCGCCTCCATTGTCAGATTAGGCTGGTCGCTCGCCGTGATCCTCACGTCGCCGCGCGGATCCTGAATGTCAATGGTGGCGTCGGCCGGAATCTGCTGATTCACTGTTTGCTGGTCGTTATCGTGCTCAGGCAGTCCCCAGGTGTTGAAGAAGTCGCTGTCGCCGCCCCAGGGGCCCCAGATATGGTTGTGAGCCGTCGCCAGAGCGCCGACGATGGCCAGCAGGATCAGGATCCCCACAAAGCTCCCGCCGCGCCGCACCGGCGTCTTCCGGCGCATGTCCAGGCCCCACTCGGCCAGCAGGGCCAAACCCGCGCCGATCAGCAACAGCGGCCACCATTCGCCGTACCAGTTCCAGAACGCGCTGGAATCGATGTGCCCCGTCACCACCAGCAGCGCGATCACTCCCACGCACACCAGGATCACCGGGCCCACCACCGATGGCACGCGCGGACCGTATACGCCAACGTAGTTCGCCTTCCAGGCGTGCCGTTGCGCTCGCCACGCGTCGCGTTGCGCGCGCCAGGCAGCCCGCTGCTGTTCGCGATAGACCTGCCACTGCATCCTTGGATCGTAGGGCGGCTGTGACCCGCCGGGAGGCATATTCGGAGGCATGCTGCTCATGACTGCCCTCCATTCGCGTCGTTCTCAAATCCCTCATGCCGCTTGGGAACAAGCGCGGTCTCCGCGCTTCCCGCTGCTTGAGCACCTGCTCCCGCCGCCTGGCCCGCGCCTGCGTAACTGGCTGCCGGGAAGGCCGGGTACCCGTCCGTGGCCAGCGCTGCGCGTTCGGCCAGCAACAGCACGCCCCACAGAATCAGGTAGAATGGCCAGCTCTGCGACCAGCCCAGAATGTTGGCGTTTGCCAGCAGCGCATTCACACCCAGCAACAGCAGAAACGCGGGACCACGCAATCGGCGAATCATCAGATACCGGTTCATTTTTGTCCTCCATGCGTATTCCCAACCCGGCGGACGATCAGCCAGATGCCCAGTCCGATCAGCACCAGCGGCCAGGAATACTCAAAGATCCGCCCCGAAAACCAATCGATCTTGTTCAGCAGGAACAGCACACCCAGCGCGATCAGAATCACCGCGCCGATAGGCTCAGGCCGCCGCCAATACGTCGCCGGAGGCATCGGCGGCACAGGCGGAACCCCAGGGCCTCCGCTCGTTGCGCCCGTCCCTGCCGCACCCGGGTCTACAAATGGAGCTGCGCTCGCCCCCTGGTAGGGCGTTTGCCATTCAACCGGCTGCCCAGCCGGGTTTTGGTAAGGCGCGCTTTGATACGGTGCCCCGTAAGTCCCAGCCTGGTAAGTTCCAGCCTGGTGCCCTCCCGCCTGATCTGCGCCTGTCTGCCCCGCATTTACCGATCCTGCTCCCGGTGGCGGTGGCGCACCTGGCGGCATCCAGCCTGGGCCTCGCTGTCCGATACCTAACCAGCTCCCTATATCGTTCAGGCCCAGCGGATCGGGCAAGGGCTCACCGTCGCGCCGCGCCTTGGCCGTGTGGTACGCATCGAAAACCTGGTAGAAGACCCAGCCCGCGATGAGCAGGCCGAAGACACCAAAGACGTGTGCGGCGCTCACCAGGACTGCAAAGATCAGCACGTGCGCGAGACCCTTGAGGAACTGCCCGTTGTACATGGCGCCTACGCCCGGAATCAGTCCTAGAAAACCTGCCAGCACCGGGTTGGGCGCTCCTGCAGGAGGAGGCATAAACGGACGTTGCGCCGCGCTCTGCCATGCCGTCATGCACGGGTCGCAGAATAGTTGCCCTCCGGGTGCGCTGCGCACGCACGCCTGGCACAGCGGCTTGCCGCAGTTCTGGCAATACGCTGCCGCATTTACGCCGCTATGATTTGTGCAATCCATACTGTGCTCCTTTCGCATGGTTGCCGTTCGGCGTTATTGCATGCCGTGGGCCCAATCTCTTTCTCGAGTGAAGTCTCCAGGACATCACTTCCCGGTTCCGCGGCCGGTTCCATCGCCGGATTTCCCGGCTCTTCCTGAGGGTCCGTTCGCAACCCGCCGTCCTTGTTGCCCTTCGGAGTCTGCTTGGTCTCTCCCGGCCTCGACTGGTCTTCCTTGCGCTGCCCGCCTTCGCCCTCGGCCTCGCCGCGCAGAGCCCGAACCCGCGATTGCACTTCATATACAAATCGCAGGTGGTCGTAATAGCGCACGATCGGCACCGAAGCCATCGTCAGTTGCCGTTCCATGTAGGCGCGCACTGTCCGCGGCCGCAGGTCGCTCAGCCGTAGCGGTGTTACGTGCACATTGGCAAGACTCAATCCCGTAACGTTTAACGTCAGCGCAATCGAGAAAAATGCCATCGCCACTGTCATCATCAGCCGCGGCTGCACGCCCGAGCGCATCCGGGCAAAGAACCCTGGTTGCTGCCACACGGGCGGAACGAACGCCGGAACCGTAGCCGCTCCCGCCGCCACCGGCATCGCCTGCCCCGTCCAACCGACCGCCTGGTGTCCCGGACCGGTCTTGGCCAGGATCCTCTCCAGTAGCCCTTCCGGTGCCTCCGGCAACGGTCCCAGAAACTCCATCCACTCCCGGCCCTTTCGCGCTTCCTCGTACAGCGCTGCGCACGCCGGGCAGACCGCCTTGTGCGCCGAAAACTTCACTTCGGCTTCGGGACTCAACACTCCGTCCAGTGCATCGGTGAGCAGCATCTCCCACTCGCCGCAGGCCGCCGAACTCGGAATATGTGTGCGCTCTGCCATGGCTACATCACCTCCCGTTTATTACGCTCAAGGAGACGCGCAAGTTCCGCACGCCCTCTGCTGATGCGCGACTTGACGGTCCCCTCGGGAATGCCAAGAACCTGCGCAATCTCTTTGTAATCAAAATCTTGCAAGTCTCTCAAAATCACCGCTTCGCGCAGTTCCACGCTCACTTTGGCCAGCGCTCCCTGCACCATGTGGGCCAGCTCCTTGCGCGCCGCCGCCTCGTGCGGCGTGGGGCCGGCAGCCATCAGCCGGTCCGCCGGCCTTATCTCCTCGGTCTGATCCCATCCATCATCCAGCGAGCTCGTTCCCCGCTGGTTACGGGTCCGGCGGAAGTTGTCGACCAGCAGGTTGCGCGTCATAGTCGCAATCCATACCGTCAGGCTGCCGCGCGCCCCATCGAAACTGCCTAGATTCGAGTAGATCTTCAGGAATACATCCTGCGTCAGGTCCTCGGCGTCGGCCGCATTTCCCGTGAAGCGGTAGCACAGTCCGTAGACACGCCTCTGGTGCGTGCGCACCATTTCAGCCCATGCGCTCGAGTCTCCGTCGATGCAGCGGCGGACAATTTGGGACCAATCTTGCTCCAGCCCTCTCACCTCCGCACGCGCCGCAAGTGCCCCCGGCACTGTCGCCGCGCCCGCACACTCCTGCGTGTTCTCCCGGCCATCTCGTCCAAAAGCCCGACGCGCCGCAGGTGGCTGTTGGCCGTCTCGCCGGCCTTGTCCAAAGGTGTGCCGCACCGCAGGCGCCGCCAGGCCGACTTGATTCCAGCTTAATGTACCCACGCACTGCATATCCCCTTACTACGCACCATCCCGGTCATTGGTTCCGTTCGCTGGCTGCCCCACCTTCGGCGCGTCTTTGTCTTTGTGCCTGGGGTGGGATAGCAAGGAATCTCCGCTTCTCGCCTTCGCCGTTCGCCGGTACACTGGGGAAAAACGGAGGTCAAAACGTGGAAGATTGGAAGTTCACCCAGAAGGATCCCTCTGAGGCCCTCGCCAAACTGCACTTCTTCTCCATCAAGAAGAAGCATGCGCATGGCGAGGTAGAAGCCCGCATCACGGTCAAGGAATTCGCCACCGCCAAAACCACCGACATGAAGTTCTTCGCGGTCGCGGATATCGAGCTGAATCAGAAGACGATGAAGTTCCAGCCGTGCGGATGGGCCGAAACCCTGATGGGCGCGCTCACCGAGTGCCTCAGGAATCTTCGCAAGTTCGAGTACGAGGGGCCCGAACTGGCGCCGGCACCCTCCGAAGACTGTGCCAAACCCTAAAGAGCAGGTCATCCTGAGCGGAGTTTGACGCGGCTTCCTGCGGCTAACGGAGTTGAAAGCCTGCCCTGAGCGGAGATCGCGATAGCGATCGAAGTCGAATGGGGACCTGCGTCTTGGAATGTTCGCGCGCGTCAGCGAATTTCTGAAACACTACACTAGTATCTCCGCTGAAACTCCGGATCCACCGGGTTCTCGAACAGAGACGCGTCGCGCGTCACAATCGTCAGCCCCGTCGGCGTCACAAAATACCGCCGCTTGTCTTCCACGGGATCGTAGCCGATCACCGTCCCCTCGGGGATGTGCACATCGCGATCGATGATCGCGCCGCGAATGCGGCAGTGCCGGCCGATATTCACGTGCGAAAAGATGATGCTCGCATCCACGTCGGAGTACGAGTTCACGCGCACATCCTGCGACAGCACCGAGTTGTATACCGATGCGCCCGAGATGATTACACCCGCCGTGATAATCGAGTTCACCGCCATGCCCGACCGGCCCGGTTCGCCGAACACAAACTTTGCCGGCGGATACTGCCGCATCCGCGTCCTGATCGGCCAGCTCTTGTCGTATAGGTTGAAGATCGGCGACACCGAGCACAAATCCATGTTGGCTTCGTAGTAGGCGTCCAGCGTGCCCACGTCGCGCCAATAGAGAGCCTCCTTCTTGTTCTCGTCCACAAAGCTGTAGGCCATCATCTTGCTCTTGCCCAGCAGGTTGGGCAGGATGTTGTGCCCAAAGTCATGCTTCGAATCCGTGTCGTCGGCGTCCGCGATCAAGGCCTTCAGCAGCGTCTCGGTGTTGAAGATGTAAATTCCCATCGACGCATCCACGGCGTTGGCGTTGAAGGGCGAGCGAAAACTGGTCGACGCCGGCTTTTCCTGGAATCCCATCACTTCGCCGTTCTGTGCCACCTCCACCACTCCGAACCGCGAAACTTCATCGGGAGAAACCGGCAGCGTGGCCAGCGTGATCTCCGCCCCGGTGTCTTTGTGGTGCTCCAGCATGCGGCTGTAGTTCATCTTGTATATGTGATCGCCCGAGAGAACGATGACATACTTCGGCTGCTCGCTGCCGATCGAATAGATGTTTTGGTACACCGCGTCCGCCGTGCCCATGTACCAGTTCGATCCGGTCCGCTGCATGGGCGGCATCAGCTCGAAGAATTCGCCCAGCTCCTGCGCCACGATCCCCGTCCAGCCCTCGCGGATGTGCCGGTTCAGGCTCAGCGCCTTGTACTGCGTGAGGATATACACCCGGCGCAGCCCCGAGTTGATGCAGTTCGAAAGCGTGATATCGATGATCCGGTAGTGCCCGCCGAATGGCACCGCCGGCTTGGCCCGGTCCCGCGTCAGGGGAAACAGCCGCTCTCCAGCTCCGCCTGCCAGTAAAACGCCGAGTGTCTCTTTCATATCCATACGGCTCCCGTCTTCCTCGTCGACCTCAGGCCCATGGGTTCCGGCGCCGCCCGAAACGCCATACTTTCAGGCGGCTTGTTTTCTCAGCCGCTACAGCGGTTCCAGAATTGCCGTACCTCGAAACCGCCGCCGCCGAGTGGCATTTTCCTCGAGAAAATGCCACCTTTCACTGCTCTCAAGAGCGCACGTGAATTCTGGAACCGCTCTAAACGCAGGAGAATACCACACCAGGATGAACTTGGCAGCCGTGCATTTGAAGCGATGATCGTTCAGAGGGAACAGTTGGCCCGGAAGTCAGCGTTCCTGCGCCCCGGTGCGCACAGTCGGTTCGAAGGGTGAGGGCATTAGCCCGTACATCTGACTCCCAAAATGATTAGAGCTTTAGCTCCAGAGGGGTTCTCTCTTCAATCCGCCCATTACCCGATCGGAATGGACTCGCTGCAGCCCACGCCACTGCGCATTTCACCGGGCCCGATCACGCGGACTCCGCTAACGCCGCTCGCTCCTCTGCGCCTGCTTACCAGCCCGAAACCCAGTTCCCCGGTTTCATCGACCGCTTGATCTTCGTGAACCTGTATTCCGCGCCCACCGAAATCGCGAAATTCACGTCGAACCGAGCGTATGTCGAGTTAGAAGGCGGAGGATTGCGGAATGTGTAGTGCGTCATTATCGCGTCGGGCGTGATGCGAAACACCCAATGCTCCGAGCGATTCAGGTCCATGTGTCCGCCGATAATCGCCGCGGGCGCGATCTGGTTATAGTAGAAATCGAAATAACCTGGCGCATAGCCCAGCAGATCCTTTTGGAAATCACCGTATACCCCGCCGAACATGAAGTGTGCCATCAGCGCGCCGTGTTTGTTATGGGGCCCAAGTGCCTCCAGGCCGCCCACAAAGAAGTACTCCTTCACCACGGGCCCCTTCAGATCTCCGCCGTCCGCCGCTTTGTCGTTCGGCGCGGTGCCGCTGGTGCCCACATAGGCGCGGCCCGAACCCTCCAGCCCCCAGTGATGGGTCAGCCAGAACGATCCATTCATATCCAGACCGCCCAGGTTCGAGCCCTGCAAGAGCGTCGGCCCTGCCTTCATATGGTCGTAACCCGGCGCGAGCGACAGGTCCCAGCGATTGTCATAGCGCACTTTGCCCAGCGGATCGGTCGCTACATACACTCCGTAATTCGGAGCTACGGTGTCTGGGCTTTGTGAGGAGGGTTGCGCCGGCTGGCTCTGGGAGCTTGAGCTCTGCGCCTGCGCCAGTACCTCTATACCCGCGCTGAGCATCCAAAAAGCAGCAAGGATTGCAGTTAACTTGAAAGGGTGAACCATCATCTCCCAGCTTACAAGACCGCCCCGAGGGGCGACAACGCGTGATGTTCGCATTCCCGCTTAGACTCGCCGCCGGCCAGTTCCGTCGTTCTCTGATCTCTTATCTCTGATCTCTCTGCTGACCCCTGATCACTGACCACTGACCTCGCACTTCTCCATTTCTCGCGACCACGCGAGATAATGCACCGTCTTCGCGATTTCTTTCGCCGTTGCATAACTCGCGCGCCAAGGCGACTCTGGTTCCACCGGCGGAGCCTTGTCCATTCGCCACTTCAGCGGCAACTGTTCGAAGATCATGGCTGCGCGAGGCGCATGGGCAGAGCCCGTTACCACCTCTGCCGACCCCCATCCGTGATCTCGCATAATGCGCAATGAGTTGCAGGCATTCTCCATCGTGTTCCTCGCCTGCGTTTCCTCGACGATCACCGCCGCCGGAATCCCCTGCGCCTCGGCTGCGCGCGCCATCACCCGCGCCTCGGCAAACCGGTTTGCCACCGCCCCGCCGGTAAAGATCATGCGCGGCGCCGCGCCCCGTTCGTACTCACGCACTGCTTCATTCACGCTCGCCAATTGCCAGGGCGTAGGGTTCCCGTCCTCGTCCGTTGGCTGTCCCAGAACGACCAGGGTGTCGAATTGCCTCTGCGAGGTGTTTGCTTTGGGCGCCAGTGTCCGCGCCAGCACTGCCCATGTCACCGGCACCGCAACCCCCACGACGCACGCCAGCACACCGCGCCCCAGCCAGCCCATCCGCCGTCGCCGTCGCGGCGCGAATCCCCGTCTCACGCGTGGTGCGGATGCGGTCTTGCGTGTGCTCGTGGAACTCAAGGGGAATTGCCTCCAGACCTCCACTGTATCGCGCCGCGCGCGTCAGCAACTGTCGACCGCGCCTGGTAGCGCCGGACCGTCTATTCTGCAATCGTCTGCGCCCGGCCGCTAACTGGGCCCGCGCTCTTGGCTACTTGGCTTCTCTGCATTTCCGGTCTTACAATCGGAACCCTGGGCAGAGATAGCTTCCCCGGGTCCGCCTCACGCCAGACCATCCGCATTCTGAGGAGAAACACTATGGCAAAAGGTCAGATCAACCAGAGTCAGGTAGCCGAATATAACCAAAACGGCTTTGTTCTGGTTCGCCAGATGCTTGATGAGGAAGAGATCGGCCTGCTGGGTCGTTCCGCGCGCGAAGACCGCGTCCTCGATCAGCACAGCTTCGGACGGGCCGACGGCGAGGGCGGCACGGTCCGGCTCTCACTCTGGAATCATCCTACCGACACCATCTACGGTATGGTCGCTCGAAGCGAATCCATTGTCGGCTCGGCCGAGAAACTGCTCAGCGGCGAGGTCTACCACTACCACTCCAAGATGATCATGAAAGACGCCAAGGTGGGAGGCGCGTGGACATGGCACCAGGACTACGGATACTGGTATCAGAACGGAGTCCTGTTTCCGCTCCTGACCAGCGCGTACATCGCAATCGACCCCGCGACAAAAGAGAATGGCTGTCTCCAGGTGATCCGCGGCTCCCATGAGCTGGGCCGCATCGAGCATGTCCTCACCGGAGATCAGGCTGGGGCCGACCCTGCCCGTGTCCAGGAAATTCTGAATCGGTTGGAGCTGGTCTATGTCGAAATGGAACCCGGCGACGCCCTCTTCTTTCATGCCAACCTGCTGCACCGCTCCGATCAGAACCGGTCCGAGCATCCGCGCTGGGGAATGATCTGCTGTTACAACGCCGCACGCAACGATCCCTACAAGGAATCCCATCACCCTCGCTACACGCCCCTGATCAAGGTCCCTGACTCCGAAATCAGGAAGGCCGGCCAAACAAGGTTCTCGAGTGGTTCCGAGGCCGGGTGGCTCGAGGCGGACAAAGACGAAAGCGCCAGGGTTCTCGGCGAGAAGGTCTAGCCGAGCTGGCGGCCCAGCTTCTTCGGTATTGGCTCACCGAGACGCGGGGTGCCCCTGGTCTTCCTAGAGCCGGCTTCTGATCCCTGACCGCCGCCTCACGGATACATCCGGTGCAGCGTTCGCGCGAAGGGAATCGTCTCCCGCACGTGATCGAGCCCGCAAACCCACGACACCACGCGCTCGATGCCCATGCCGAAGCCCGCGTGCGGCACGCTGCCGTACCGGCGCAGATCGAGATACCACTCGAACGCTTCGCGCGGCAGCCCATGCTGGTCGATCCGCGCGCTCAGCAGTTCGTAACTCGACACACGCTGCGATCCGCCGATAATCTCGCCGTAACCCTCCGGCGCCAGCACGTCCACGCACAATGCGTACTTGGGATCCTGAGCATCCGGCTCCATGTAAAACGCCTTCACATCCGCGGGATAGCGGTGCACCATCACCGGCCGGTCATACTGCGAGCTCAGCCATGTCTCGTCGGGCGAGCCAAAGTCGTTCCCATACTCGAAGGCCTGCTCCAGGTGCCCGTCCTTGTGCGCCTGATTCAGCATGGCCGCGGCTTCGTCATAGCGGAGCCGCGGGAAAGGCGCCTTCACCGTCACTAGCTTCGAAGTGTCGCGCCCGATCACCTCCAGCTCCGCTGCGCGATTTTTCAGCACGCTCTGCACGATGTGCGAAATGTAATTCTCCGCCAGATCCATCAGCCCATCGAGGTTCATGTAGGCAACCTCGGGTTCCACCATCCAGAACTCCGTCAGGTGCCGGCGCGTCTTCGACTTTTCCGCGCGAAACGTCGGTCCGAAGCTGTACACCTTGCCCAGCGCCAGCGCCGTTGCCTCCACATAAAGCTGTCCGCTCTGCGTCAGGTATGCCGGATCGCCAAAATAATCCACCGGGAACAGCGTCGATGTGCCCTCGCACGCCGCCGGCGTCAGAATCGGCGGATCGGTGCGGACGAACCCATTCATGTCGAAGTATTCTGCGGCTGCGCGCATAATCTCCGCGCGAATCCTCAAGATCGCCGACTGCCTCGGGCTGCGCACCCACAGGTGCCGCTTCTCCTGGAGGAAATCGACGCCATGCTCCTTGAGCGTGATCGGATACGGGTCGCTTTCCGGCACTCGCTGCACCACTTCCACGCCCTCTACGTCGAGTTCGTACCCGCCCGGCGCGCGCTTGTCGGCTCGCACCTTTCCCGTGACGATCACTGACGACTCCTGAGTCAGGTTTTTCAGCGCTGCAAAAACTTCCGGCGCTACGCTCTTCACGTGTGCCACACCCTGGATGGATCCCGTGCCGTCGCGAAAGATTGGGAACAGCAACTTCCCGCTCTCGCGCGAATTGTAGAGCCACCCGTGGATCACCACGGTTTGGCCCTCATGCTTGCCGATTTCGGCGATGGTTGCGTCAGCGTGCTGGAGCGATTCTTTGGTTGCGGGTGCAGCTTCTTCGGGCATCTTGCTTTCCTCTTAAGCCGGCTGGCGGCCTGACTTTCCAGAATACCGCGCGTTTACCAACCAAATTGCCTCGGACCGTCGCGCCCATCCTGTTTCGTGCTACAGAAAGATATTTTGATTGGACAACATCGCCCGCAGGGCGCATCTTATTCACCAGAGGGCAGCAATGAGCGAGCAGCCAGCGGCGTCAGGCAACGGGATGCACAAACCTACGGCAGACGCCGAAACCGCCGAGCAGTTCATCGCCGAAAAGCACCTTGGCGAGCGCATCCGCCGCCTGCGCCTCAAAAAGTCAATGGGTCTGGTGGAACTTGGGCGACACACCGGTCTTTCCGCCAGCTTTCTCTCTCAGCTTGAGACCGGACGCGTGGTCCCCACGCTGCGAAACCTGGCGCGCATCGCCATGGTTTTTTCGAAAGACCTATCGTACTTCTTTGATTCTGAGCCGGCCGCCATGTTTCGCGTACACCGCAAGAAGGATCGCGTCCGCATGCCGCAAACTGGCGTCGAGCCTCCCGCCTACACCTTCGAGAGTCTTGGCTACATGGTCCCCGACAGGCACATGGACCCGTATTTTGCGGAATTCGTGCCTCTGGCGCCGCAAGTGGAGCCCAAAGCCCATGTTCACCCCGGGTTCGAGTTTCTCTATGTGCTCTCTGGCCAGCTCGCTGTGCTCCATGGAGGTCAGGAAACCGTGCTTGAGCCCGGTGATGCCATCTATTTCGATTCGTCGACCCCGCACTCGTACCGTTGCGTCGGCGCAAAGCCGTCCGAAGCCATCATTGTTGCCCTGCACCAGTTGCCTGCCACCCAGCCGCTCACCGCTCGCTCCGGAGCTTTGGCGGGTCAGCGACCTTCGCCGCTGCCGGGCGCCACTCCCGCCAAGCACCCGCCAGCCTAGAGCCGCGAACTCTGCCGGCTTCGCGCCATTGTTCTCCCCAGCCCAAACATCAGCACCGCCGACAGCGCCATCATTGCCGCCACGGCATCAAGCCCTCCCGCATAGCTACCCCATCTGCCTTTGATCCATCCAATCAGCAGCGGGCTTACGAATCCTCCCAGGTTGCCGAGCGAATTGATGAGCCCGAATCCTGCGGCCGCCCGCGTTCCCGACAAAAATTGGCTCGGCACCGCCCATATTGGACCCTTCGAGGCATTCACTCCGAAACTCGCCACTACCAACGCCGCCACAACCGCTGTCGTGCTCTGCGCATATGCCGCCCACACCAGACCCAGACCTCCCATCACGCAAGGAATCGCCACATGCCAAGTCCGTTCCTGGGTTCGGTCAGAGTTCTGGGCCCACAGCACCATCCCCGCCACAGCCACCGCGCCGGGCAGGGCGTTCAGCCATCCCACCGCATGCGCCGAATGGCCAAATTGCTTAATAAGCTGTGGGGCCCAGAATCCCAGCGCATACAACCCCGCCGACGTCCCAGAGTAAACAAGCGACAGCGCCAGAACGCGCGGCTGGCTCACCACCGACCACGTTGCGCGAAGTGCACGCTGACTCTGGAATCGCGACAGTCCACCTTCTAGGGCCTCGCTCTCGGCGTGCTCTGCCGCGAGCGTCTTACCGAGCCACGAGCGTTCCACCGCATCCAGCCACGGCGCCTGGTCCGGCTTATCGGTCAGCGCCTTGAGCGTCAGGAACCCCAGAAGGATCGCCGGCACTGCTTCAATCATGTAGAGCCACTGCCAGTTTTCGAGCCCCGCCATCTTCGGTAGCTCCATCAAGGCGCCGGAAATCGGCGAGCCGATCGCCGTGGACAACGGCGCGGCAGCCATGAACGCCGCAATCGCCACTGCGCGCTGCCGGGCGGGGAACCACAGGCTCAGATATAAGAGCATCCCCGGGAAGAACCCCGACTCTGCAACGCCCAGAAGCAATCGCATGGCGTAAAAGCTCAGCGGTCCCGCGACAAATGCCGAACAAAACGACACCGCACCCCATGCAATCACCACGCATGCAATCCACTTCCTCGCTCCAACGCGCAGCAGCAGCAGGTTCGAGGGCACCTGAACGGCGATGTAGCCGATGAAAAACAGGCCGCCGCCGAAACCGAACATCTCCGGAGTCAGCCCAATCGCCTTGTTCATGGTGAAGGCGGCAAACCCGACATTCAGCCTGTCAAGAAAACTCACCATGTAGAGCAGCATTGCGATGGGCAGGATCCTCAGTTGCAGCTTTCGTGTCACCCGAGCTTCGATCGCATCTCCGCCGAGAAGGGGCAAGTCTCTCGTGATCTCCCCGCGCCCGCTCACGCCGTCGCCAGCGGCCGCTTCGCGGCACTCCCAATCGCCGCGCACACCGCACCTGTCACTTCTGCCGTCGTCGCCGTGCCGCCCAGGTCGCGTGTGTGCAGTTTCGGGTTCGCCGTTACGCTCTCTACAGCTTCCATGAGGCGTCGCGCCGCATCCGTCTCGCCCAGGTGCTCCAGCATCATCGCTGCTGTCCAGAACGTTCCTACCGGGTTCGCGATGCCTTTGCCCATAATGTCGAACGCCGATCCATGAATCGGCTCGAACATCGACGGATACGCGCGCTCCGGGTTGATGTTCGCCGTAGGACCGATACCCAGACTTCCGGCCAGCGCCGCCGCCAGATCGCTCAAAATATCGGCATGCAGGTTCGTCGCGACAATGGTGTCCAGCGTCGCCGGCTTGTTCACCATGCGCGCCGTCATCGCGTCCACCATTTCCTTGTCCCACGTCACGTCGGGAAAATCCTTCGCCACCTCGGCCGCAATCTCATCCCACATCACCATGCCGTGCCGTTGCGCGTTGCTCTTCGTCACCACCGTCAGATGTTTGCGCGGCCGCGACTGCGCCAGCCGGAAGGCGTATCGCTGGATCCGCTCCACCCCCGCTCGCGTCATCATTGAAACCTCAGCTGCCACTTCCAGCGGAAATCCCTGGTGCACCCGCCCGCCGGCGCCGGAGTATTCGCCCTCCGTGTTCTCGCGCACGATCACCCAATCGAGATCCTTCGGCGCA
>JBEKPO010000065.1:0-24420 GCA_049520675.1 Occallatibacter sp.
CAAAGTCCTTCTTTCCCAGCTCCGCGGTCCATTCGCGCTCAATTTCGTGAAGCACTTCATGGGCTCTTGCCCATGCGGCATGGACGCGCTTCGTGAGGTGAACAATTCGTGCGCGGCCCTCATCGGACGAACCGGAGCGGACAAGATAACCCGAGTCTTCGAGGCTCCCCAGCAGACGGTTCATTGCCTGCTTGCTCATTCCCGCGCGCTCGGCAATCACACCGGGACGCTCTCCATCGGGGCCAGGATACCGGAAGACCGCGATGTGAGGCAGGCTCAGCTCAGTGAACCCCGCCGCATTCAGTTCGCGAATGATGCGCCGATGAATGGCCTCGGAGGGAACACGCAGCATCTCGGAAAAAGTCATTGACGCGCTCCGTAAACTATGTTTACTATCATCTCACGGCACAGGCACCGCTTTTTGGGGCCCCGGCGAGCTCATGACTTTTCTCACTACCGGCGAGCAGACGGGCGGCGCCTTTTTCCTGGCTGAGATCTTGGTCGAATCCGGCGGAGGCACGCCGCCACACATCCACCGCCGCGAGGACGAGTCGTTTCACCTCCTCGATGGCCAGCTCACAGTTCAAGTGGGTGGGGATACAATCACCGCATCAGCCGGCGATTTCGTCCTCCTTCCCCGCGGAATCGCGCACTCCTTCAAGAACACCGGCAATGGACCCGCAAAAGCTCTGGTCCTCACCACGCCGGCGGGCCTCGAAGGGTTTTTTGCTGAAGTCTTCGAACCTGCTCTGGATCGTTTTGCGGCGCCGCCGCCGCTGAGCAAAGAGCTGATGGCACGCGCGCAAGCAGCTTCTCCCAGCTACGGGCTTGAGCTTCTTCCCCCGGCATAATGCCCGCCAAAGAAAACCGCAAGCAGGAGGTCTCCATGACACTCGAAGCCGTCGATCTAGCCGTAAATCCAGCAGAAGAACTGATCCGCCTCGGCCCGCTCGCCGTACGATTCCTCGTCACCGGCGAGCAGTCGGCCGGTACCGTTGCGATCTTTGAAGTCACCGTGCCCGCAAAGGAGCGCCTTATGGCTCCGGCTCACAGCCATAACCACTTCGAGGAGACCATTTATGGTGTCGAAGGCGTGATGACCTGGACTGTAGATGGGAAACAGATCGATGTGGGGCCCGGCCGGGCACTCTGCATTCCGCGGGGCGCAGTCCACCGTTTCGACAATAACGGGGCTCAGGACGTGAAGGTGCTATGCGCCGTAACGCCCGCGGCTATCGGCCCTCAGTTCTTTCGCGACGTTCGCAGCGTCGCGGAGGCAGCGGCCGGCGGTCCTCCCGACAAGGCAAAAATGGTTGAAGTCATGCTCCGCCACGGCCTGACGCCCGCACCGCCAGCGCCCCAAAACTAGCTTGGACCGGGCGCGCGGTCAGGAACGCGGGGTACACCTCGCCCGCTGCGCCGCAGCGGCGGCGCAGGCAGAGTGAGCGAGCGGCCAGGGGCCCGCAGATGATCTCTGTTCGCTGATCCCTGTCTCTCTACCGCTTGATCGCCGCCATCACTTCACCGGCCTCGGCGTCTTCCACGCAAGGAGTCGTCTCGAACTCCAGCAGATCGTTCCAGTACCCCAGCCAGCCATAGAGCGCCTTGGCATCGTTGGTTTCGGCGATCAGAAAGCCGCCGCCGCTCATGCCGTGCCAGCGCCCGAGCATCTTCACACCCGCCGGCGGGGGCGCACCGGTCGAGAGAAAGCGCGCTTCTGCGCCGGTGACACAGCTCTTGGGAATCTTCCAACTCACGATGAATTTCATTTGACCTCTCCTCGGTTGTGCTTGATTTTGGGGAAGGTTTCTGAGCCCAGGCGAGTGTATCAGTCCGCACCGCTGCTCGGTATAGTGTTTCGTTGGATCCGGCCGAGGGTTCGCGACGGTT
Source organism: Occallatibacter sp. (assembly GCA_049520675.1). Lineage (GTDB taxonomy): Bacteria > Acidobacteriota > Terriglobia > Terriglobales > Acidobacteriaceae > Telmatobacter. The sequence continues at coordinate 1,891 of JBEKPO010000065.1, forward strand.
GTCTCCAATCCCCGATAATCAGGCCATGGCCAAGCTCAGCGCGGGAATTCTGCTCTATCGTATTCGCGGTGGCCGACACGAGGTCTTCCTCGTTCATCCCGGCGGGCCATTCTGGCGCAAGAAAGATCTGGGCGCGTGGTCGATTCCCAAAGGCGAATACCTGCCCGAGGAGAACCCGCTTGACGCGGCCAAACGCGAGTTTCGCGAAGAGACCAGCTTCGCGCCGCCCGAGGGTGACTATGTTGCCCTAGGCGAGCTGCGCCAGCCCAGCGGCAAGGTGGTCACCGCGTGGGCCGTGGAGGGCGACTGTCCCGACGATCAAGTCAAGAGCAATTTGTTTTCGATGGAATGGCCACCGAAGTCGGGCCGGATGCAGCAGTTTCCCGAGGTCGACCGCGCGGCGTGGTTTCCGCTCGCCATCGCCAGGGAGAAAATTCTCCGCGGCCAGGCCGCCTTTCTTGACCGGCTGGCGGAGCGTCTCGGGCAGGCTACCTGAACAGTCTCGGCGCAAAATCGGCCAACGCTCGCCGCCATGACAGCCATTCATGGGCGGTGCCCGCAGACTCGAAGTACACGTTGGTGATTCCCGCCTGGGTGAGCGCATCGCTGAATTGCTTCACGCGCGGCCCTTCCACCGAGCCTGTGGACAAAAAGAGCAGCTTGACCTTGCTATTGAATGCTGCCGCATCCGAAAACGCGCCGCCGCAGACGGTCTTTACATCGATCGCAGCGTTGCCAAAGCCGCTGCAGTTGCCGCTGAAACCGCCCAAGTAGGCAAACTTGTCGAGATTCTGGAGTCCGGTGTTGAAGGTTTGGAACCCGCCCATCGACAGGCCCGCCATGGCCCTGTTCTCGCGGCCCGGCGCAACGCGATAGTTCTTCTCGATCATCGGAATCAGGTCGGTGAACATCATTTCGGTAAAGGTTCCGCTCAGGTGAATCGCCGGGCGCGCCGCGCCTGGCGGCGGAGGCGGGGGCGGAGGCTGAGGCACTGCCTGCGTCAGCACGCTGCGCGCGTTGTAAATCGTCCCATCCTCGCCCGGCTTCACTGCGTTCAGGTTGTCCATCACGATGATCATTGGCCTCGCCTTGCCCGCGGCGATCAGGTTATCCATGATCTGATCCACGTGTCCCTGGAAGGTCCAGCCCAACTCGTTTTCTCCCCATCCGTGCAGCAGGTAGAGAACCGGATACCGCGCCGTCGCGTTCCTGTCGTAATCCGGCGGAGTGTAGATCATGGCGCGCCGCCACTGTTGCGTCACCGTGGAGTAGTACCATTCGTCCCGCACCACGCCGTGGGGCACGTCCTTGTGGCTGTAGAAATCGGCGTCGGCCGCGGGAATCTCGATGGCGCTGCTCCAGGCTCCGCTGCCGAAGAATGTCTGGGTCGCCGGATCGGACACATTGGACCCGTCAATGGTGAGCATGTAGTAGTGGAATCCCACCGGAAGAGCCGTGGTCGTCGCATACCACAGCCCTTCGTCGGCCTTCGCCATGTCGAAGCCAGGGCCAACGCGCACGTGAATCTTCTGCGCATCGGGAGCAGCCACTCGGAACATGGCGCGATGATCGGGAAAAACACAGGGGTACGGGGCTCCCGGAATGTTCAGTGATGACGGTTTGCAGTCGGCCGGGGGTTGCGCCCAGCAGATTCCCGAAGCCAGAAACGCAAGAATGATGGCAGCTTTTTGCATGGGTCTCCTCTACGCAAGGGTTGTTCCGCGAACGTGGGAAAGCGCAAAGCACGCAGCAACTGTGCGTTTTCGCCCCGCGGCCCTTGTACAGCGATTCCTCGTCAGTGTCAACCAACCGGGTGGCCAACCTTAAGCATGATGAAAAACCGGGTGCCTGTCGCCTGCCGTCAGCGCGGCCGAATAACCAAGGCTTCGCTTGGGCGGGGTAGACGATTCTCCCTAACCCCTCACCCCGCCCCGCGATATACACTCCATTCCAGACGTCGCGCCCACGTCTTTCTCTCAGGAGGTTTCATGTCCGACCCCAACCACTCCGCGAAAGTCACGATCATCAAGAACGGTCCGTATCGCGTATCCGGCGCGCCGCCGCTCTCCAAACAGATCATCGGCGTCAACAAAGAAGGCGAGTCGGAAACGTGGGAGCAGGGCCACGTCTATCCCGAGCAGCCGGCCTACTCGCTCTGCCGCTGCGGCCACTCACAGACCAAGCCCTTCTGCGACGGCAGTCACAAGCAGATTCAATTCGACGGCACGGAGACGGCTTCGCGCGAGCCCTTCGCTGCGCAGGCCAAGGTCTACGACGGCCCCGCCATGCAGCTCGCCGACGTCGAAAACCTCTGCGCCTTCGCTCGCTACTGCGATCCTCACGGCCAGGTCTGGAGCCAGGTCGAGCACACCGGCAGCGCCGAGGTCCGCGAGCGATTCATTCGCCAGACCGGCAATTGCCCTTCCGGCCGCCTGGTCGCCGTCGACAAGCACACCGGCAAAGGCCAGGAGCCGGAACTTCCCGTCTCGATTGGGCTGGTTGAAGACCCCGCGCAGCAGTGCGCCGGCCCCATCTGGCTGCGCGGCGGCATCCCCGTCGTCTCAGCCGAAGGATTCGAGTACGAGGTCCGCAACCGCGTCACTCTCTGCCGCTGCGGAGCTTCGCGCAACAAACCCTTCTGCGACGGTTCACACGCCAGCATCAAGTTCCGCGACTGACAGAGAACAGAGAACAGAGAACAGCCTATAGCCGTTGGCTCGTGCCTCCCTCAACAGCCGCGCTAACCCGCTGACTCCGCTGTCTTTTGCCGATCTTTGCACCCGTTTCTTGAATCCGTTGACTCTCTCCCCCGCTTCTCGTCTATTGTTAAGCTGTCGTAAAGACAAGCGCCTTCCCGGAAAGTGTCGAAGTCCAGTGAAACCAGACGCACTTGTGTAAGTGCGGATCACCTGGAGGGCTGTATGACGCCACGCCGCTTCATCCTCAGTCTTTTGTTGGTTCTTCTCTCGCCTCTTCCGCTCACGGCCAGCGGTCCTACCGGAACCATCACCGGAACCATCACCGATCCCAGCGGAGCCGTGATCCGCAAGGCTCGAGTGGTGGTGCGCAACGAGGGAACCAATGCGATCCGCGAGGTCGAGAGCAACGACGACGGCGATTACACCGTTGCGCTTCTGCCGCCGGGGCGCTACAGCGTGGCCGTGGAGCACGCGGGGTTTCGCCGCAGCATCATCCAGGGCGCCATTCTGGATGTGGACCAGACGGTGCGGCTCGACTTTGCTCTCGTCATCGGCGCCGTCACTGAGAACGTGAACGTCACCGAGGCGCCTCCCATCGTGCAGGAAGACACGTCGACCCTCGGCCAGGTGGTGAACAACCGCCTGGTGCAGGACCTGCCGCTCAACGAACGCAACTTTCTGTCGTTCGCGCTGCTGGTGCCGGGTGGCGAGTTGCCGACCCAGGGTTCTCAGAACTCCACTGAGGGCGGCGCTCTGAACGTGAATGGAGCCCGCGAGCAGTCCAACAACTTTCTGCTCGACGGAGTCGACAACACCGACCCGTACATCAACCAGTACGTGGCCCTTCCTTCGATCGACGCCATTCAGGAATTCAAAGTCCAATCCGGCGATTACTCGGCCGAATATGGACACGCCAGCGGCGCCGAGATCAACGTGGTTCTGAGGAGCGGCACCAATAACCTTCACGGCGCTCTCTTCGAATTCGTACGCAACCGGCAAATGGACGCCAAGAACTACTTCGATCTCCCCGGCTGCACCGCCGAATCGGTGCCCGGCACCTGCGGCCCCATTCCGCGCTTCGACCGCAACCAATTTGGCGGAACTCTCGGCGGACCCATCCGCAAAGACAAGCTCTTCTTCTTCATTTCCGACGAGCAGCTCATCCTTCGCCAGGCAACAACACGCGAAGCCACGGTGCCCTCGGTGGAGCAATGGGCCGATGCGTGCGCGTTGGGCCAGGAGATTGCCGCGGAGTTTAGCGGCAACCCGCCGCCTGGGCCACCGTGCGACATCGCCACTTCTCCGTATCTCAATCCGGCCGGACAGGCGGTCTATGCGCTCTATCCCGCCGCCAATGTCGGCACCGACCTGACCACCTCGAACACTTACCTTTCTGCGCCGGTCATCCGCGAAACATTGAATCTGGTGTCCTCCAAGGTCGACTTGCAGGCCGGCCCTGCCGACAAGCTTTCCATGCATTATTCGGTGCGCGATGAGAGCCGCTTCGATCCCTTCGACCCGGTCAACGCCTTCACGTCGCTACCCGGTTATGGCAGCTACACCATGAACCTCGGCCAGAACGCCGGCGTTGACTGGACGCGCGTCATTCGCTCCAGCATGGTGAACGAATTTCGCCTGGGCTTCAATCGCATGGGCGCCACCATCCTTCAGCAGAATCATGGGGACAACCTCGAAGAGCAGCTCGGCTTTCCCGACGTTCTCACCAACCCCAACGACCTGGGCGCTCCCGACATCAACCTGGGCGGCAACCTGAATGGGAGCCAGATCAGCTTCGACGGCATTGGCGAACCCGTCAACTATCCGCAGAACCGCCGCGACAACACCTACCAGGTCTCCGATAACCTGGCCTGGACCGCGGGTATCAACCAGTTCAAGATGGGAGCCGATTTCCGGCGCATCCAGCTTGGCAATTACCTCGATTTCCTGGCCCGCGGCGATTGGTTCTTCGAGGGCGAAACCATGGCCGGCATCCTGGCCGAATCCGGCAATCCCGCCCCCTGCAGCGGAGATCCTCCCAACGACCCCGCGACCTGCATCCTTGGGCAGCTACTCATCGGCGCTCCCGACTACGCCATCGCCGTAAGCGGCAGCACCAATAGCGACATCAAGGGCCATGGCATCAGTGCCTATGTCCAGGACGACATTCACGTCATCCCGCGATTCCTGCTCAATGCCGGCTTGCGCTACGAATACAACAGCCCGCCGGTCGAGGCCTCAAACCACTTCAGTGTTCCCCAGTTGATTCCGTGCCCCGAACCCTGCGCGCTTTCTCCTGAGTTCACTGCGGCAGGAACCAACGGCATTCCCCTGGCGACCTACTTCCCCACGCGCCGCGATCTTGCACCGCGTTTGGGCTTTGCCTGGCGGCCTTTGAAGTCGGAGCGCTGGGTGGTCCGCTCTGCATACGGCATCTTCTACGACGTGGTCATCGCCAACATCAACGTTCTGCCGCGTGCCAATCCGCCCTATTACAACCTGGCCGCCTACCCGCAAAGCCCCAACTGTCCTGGAGGGCTGTGCGTCATTCAGGACATCCTCTCCCAGACCGGACAGCTCTCCGGCGTGGAACAGGCCAACATGATCGATCCTCACTTTCGCGACGGCTACATGCAGCAGTGGAACCTCGACATGCAGTACGAGGTCGCGCCCAACTGGATGATCGACCTGGCGTATGTCGGCTCCAAGGGCACTCACCTGACCAATGTGATCGACCAGAACCAGACCAACCCCTTGACCGGCCCGCCCTACGGCCAGTTCTCCTCGATCCTTTACGTCGAATCCAGATCTGCCAGCGGCTACAACTCTCTGCAATTCCGCTCGGAGCGCCGCGTCGGCCACGGTCTTGGTTTTCTCGGCGCCTACACATGGTCTCGCTCCATCGACAATGTCTCTTCGATCTTTGGCGGCAGCGTGGGTTCGGGCCTGCCCCAGGATTCGATGAATCTCAAGGGAAACTTCGGTCCCTCTGACTTCAACGCCACGCAGCGCGCCTCCATCAGCTCGGTTTACGACCTGCCGTTTCGCCGTCAGGGCGTCAAGGCTTCGGTCTTGAATAAAGCGCTGCTCGACGACTGGCAGGCGGCAGGCATTTTCTCGGCGCAATCGGGGTCGCCGTTCACCGTGGTCCTGCCTGGCGCGCCCACTGCTTCAGACGCCGCCTTCGGCAATCCCGAACGGCCCGACCTGGTCGGCAATCCTGCCAAAGCCGGCCCCGTCGCGGGAAATCCTGCCTGCGTGGCGCCCGCAAGAATCAGGACAACCCAGAACTGGTTCAACGAGTGCGCCTTTGCTGCGCCTGCTGAAGAAACCTTTGGCCCGGCCTTCGGCACTGAAGGGAGAAATGCCGCAGTCGGGCCGCCCTTCGCCGATCTCGATCTCTCTCTTTCCAAGAGCTTCGCATTCCGCTCTGAGAGCCAGCACCTGCAGTTCCGCGGCGAAGCCTTCAATCTGCTCAATCACCCCAACTTCGACGATCCCTTCCATTCCTTCCAGCTCAACGCCTGCGGACCCACCGACCAGTCCCTGTGCCCCGCGGCAAACTACGGCGCCATCCTGTCATCGAACGAGTACGGCAACAAGCCCCCGCGCCAGATTCAGTTGAGCTTCAAATACATGTTCTGAGCCCGGGCCTGTTCTCTGCTCTCTGTCGTCCGCCTACAGCAGATCCTTCGCCGCCAGCCGCCGCTCCTCCACCAGCCGGTAGGCTTTCAGCACCACATAGGAATTGGCGCCCACCACCAGAGTGCCCACCGCTCCCGGCAACAGCAGCGCGTACCACACGCCCCACGGCTGGTTCACTGCCAGCGCTACAATTCCCGCCGCCAGCAACACCACCGCCGCGGCCCACAGCGCGAACCACGCCCGCACCACGAAGTTGCGCGCCCGCCCGCGCGGAGCCAGCCAGCCCACCAGGCCTGCCAACAGCCCTGCGGCCACGCCGTATGCCGTGCCCGGTATCCACGCGTAGTGGTTTACATCGAACCATGGCTGCATCATCGTCATCCCTCACTCTTCTTCCGCGGCGGCGCGATGCGCCCTCAGCAGCTCGCGTGCCGGCGCGGCTCCAATCTTCCCATCGGCCACCATGACGCGCAGCTTGCGCTCAAATGCATCCGCGGCCCTGGTGTTTTCGGCTGCCTTCACCTTGGCGATCAGCCGGTCCAGCCGCGCGCGCAGCGTTGGATACGATACGCCGTACTCGTCGCACAGCGCCTTCAGCGATCCCGAGCTGAGCACAAACCGGCGCAGAAAATGCAGGTCTTCTTCGTCCAGCTCTTCCAGCCACGGCGGCAAAGGCGTCTTCATAAACTCAAAGTACACCTGAAGTTTATTGAAGTCAATAAAATTGATTTACATTTGAACAAAATTAAACCAGTCGGGTTGAATCTGCGGTCATCTCCTGCGCATTCTTCCCAACGCGCGTTTCCAGTCGGCCGGCTCCAGATCGTACCAATCCTTGCTCAGGTCGAGCCACGCTGGATTCGCCCTCTCGATCAGGGCAATCTTCTTTTCGCGCCGCCAGGCCTTCAATTGCTTTTCGCGGTCAATTGCTCTCCGCACATCCTGGTGGGCCTCAAACCACACGAGGCGGTCGCAGTTGTACCTTTCTGTGAAGCCACCGCACTCGTTCCATTTGTGCTGAAAGACCCGCTTGAGCAGATTGCCTGTAACGCCGACATAGAGTGTGTGGCTTCGGCTCGCCATGATGTAAGCGAAATAACTCCCTTCGTGCATGGCGAGCATGTTAACGCTCAGCTCCGAGCGCTCGATGTGGCGGGAGGAACAACCGCAGATCCCTCGACTCGTCGCGGCGGCGACTCGCTCGGGATGACAGCGCTGGAAACGAGGTCCCGCGACCCCACCCCGGGCGTCGTCTCCCAAATGCCACAAAAAACGTCCGACGGTGGGCGGGCTAGTGCCGTTCGGGACCCTTGGGTGGCGTTTGTGCCGGAGCAGGCTCCCGCGGGCTCGGCGGCAGGGGCGTAAATCGCGCCTTGAGTTTTTGCTTGTATCGATGGCCGCCCGCCGTTGGCGCCCCAGGTCTCGTTTCTGAGAACCGGGAAAGCACACGAAGTCACTTGTCGATCTCATGAATAGTGGTTGATTTGCACAGGCTGAACCGGCGCATCCAATCGCGCTGGAGGGATTCACATGAACGAGCAGAGCAAGGACGTTCGGCACGAGCAGCAACAGAACCCAGGCAACCAATCCGGAGACACCAAGAAGGAAGGTTCTTTCGGTCAACAGGGCCAAGGCCAACACGGTCAACAAGGCCAGCAGCCTCCAAAGAAAGATCCTCAGAGCAACGACCCTCAGAACAGGGAACAGGAAGGCGAGCGGAAAAGCGGAACTCGATAATCTCTGTCTAGCGTAAGGCTGGCGGCGGCGCTCTCGCGTCGCCGTCTTTTTTGGCCTTTGCCGGTGCGAGCGTGTTTTGCTTATGGGTGTACCCGGAACCAGAGATGGTTCTTAGCCCCCGGCGGCGATCAATGAATTCTCACTAAAAAGTTCTTGCATGGCATCAATTCTCGGGCTATCTGGCATCTATACTTGTACCGCTTCATCGGAGGTGAAAATGCGTCTGTTCAAATCGCTTGCATTGTTGAGTGTCGTGACCTGCCTTCTCGGTGCAGGTAGCGCCAATCTGCGCGCCCAGATCGCGATCGGCGTGAATATTGGCCCCGAACCCATTTGCCCCTACGGCTACTTCGATTACGCGCCCTACAACTGCGCGCCATACGGCTATTACGGTCCCGATTGGTTCAACGGCGGCGTGTTTATCGGAGTGGGTCCGTGGTTCCACGGTCCTCACGGATTTGCGGGGCATGTTGACAACCGCTATGACCCGCGCCATGGGTACCACGGACCGGTGCCCGCGCGTGGAGCACAGCCCTTCAACCATTTCCAGGGCAATGAGGCGCGAGACGGTCGCGGCCACATCGCAGCCCATCCGGATCACGATGCGGGCAACGAGCATGCCGCGGGGTTCTCAGGCCACGGCGGGCCGGGCGGGCACCGGTAAGAAGCCAGCTGGCAGCCGTCAGGTGTTAGCTCTCGGCTTGCTTGTGCTGAGCATGGTTCGCTGGGATTTAGCTGACGGCCTAGAGCCGATGGTTAAAAGGAGAACAGTTCCGGCGAGGTCATCGGCGACGATGCCCTCGCCGTCGAGCATTCAGCCCTCTGTCGATCTTTACCTCACATTTGTCTCATTTGGCTCTTGCGTCCGCTGCGGGTCAACGGTAAACCACCGATCCTGAAGCCGGAACTGCCCATTTATTACCGAAATAGCCTGATTATCAGTCATAATCTGCCAATCTCAAGGTAGATTTAGATGAATTGTGCGTGATATCATTCAACATCAGTCACAATCATCCAAGTGAGCACGAGATCAAGGTGAGATGAAAAACAGGAATAGTACGGTCGAGCGCAAGAGTAAAGAACTGTCTGGGTCAGCCAGGGCGGTTGCGAAGCTGGTTCAAGGCTCTCTACCGGCAGCCGACGCCCGGCTCTTCACCACTCCCCAAGCCGAAACCATCAAGGAAGAGATGTGCGCCGTGGGTAGGAAGCTTTGGCTGCGTCAGTTCGTCGACGGCAACGGCGGCAACATCTCCTATCGCATCGGTCCCAACGAGGTGCTATGCACGCCGACCAAGCTGAGCAAATACGATCTGACGCCCCAGGATATCTGCATGACAGATCTCAATGGCGCACAGATCGCGGGCACGGCGAAGCGCACCAGTGAGGTGCTGCTCCATCTGGAAATCTACAAGGCGCAGCCGGCGGCGAGGTCGGTGTTGCATTGCCATCCGCCGCACGCTACTGCGTACGCCGTCACTGGACTAGTGCCGCCAGTCCACGTTCTTCCCGAGTTTGAGGTTTTCGTCGGCAAGGTGGCAATTGCGCCGTACGAGACGCCCGGGACGCAGGCCTTTGCCGAGACGGTGCTGCCCTATGCAAGGGAATACAGCACCATCTTGCTGGCAAATCACGGCGTAGTCTGCTGGGCCGACACCCCGACCGGCGCCGAGTGGCGTGCGGAGATCCTGGAAACCTATTGCTGGACACTGATGATTGCCTCGCAGTTGGGCGCTCCGATTGCGCGAATACCCGAGGAGAAGGTGCACGAGCTGCTGGGGATCAAAAGGAGCATGGGGGTGCCGATTCTGGACCCGCACGCGAGATGAAGGCTGCTGAACGGCAACTCAGAATCCGCCACATGTTCGCGTCTCGGGATTTCGCCGATCTCGACACCCTGCGCCGTGAACTCGCTGCCTCCGAGTCCAGCGTACGCCGCGATCTTGGCATCCTCGAACGCGAGGGCGTGCTGCGGCGCGTCTACGGCGGAGCAGTTTCAGTCCAACAGGCGCCTGACCGCGCATTTGATTACGCCCGGGAGAGCGCGAGACTTAGCATTGAGAAGGAGCGCATCGCCAGACGGACTGCCGGCTTAATCGAAGATGGCCAGACGGTTATCCTCGACGGAGGCTCGACGGTCGCCGCGGTGGCCCGCGAGCTTGGCTCCAAATCTCTCCACATTGTTACCAATTCGCTGCCTATCGCCGAGAGCCTTGAGTCTTTGCGCAACATCGAGCTCACGCTGACTGGTGGCTACTTCGATCCGCGCCTGCGCGTGATGATCGGGCCGTTTTGCGAGCAGATGCTGGGAGGGATCCGTGCCGACACGCTCATTATGGGTGCCGGCAGCATCAGCGAGGCGGGATTCAGCAACAACAACACGCTCGTTGTCGGCTCAGAACAGAAGATGATCGAGGTGGCTGCGAAGGTGATCATCGTGGCCGACCACACCAAGTTCGGCCGCGGCGGCATGATTCCCGTGGCTCCGCTGACCGCTGCGCATCTCGTCGTCTCCGATTCAGGTCTGGCGCCTGAGTACGTTGCGCTGCTGCGCGACAACCGAGTGGAAGTGCTTCTGGCATAATCGAGGTGCCTGGCGCAGGCGGCCCAGAGCGAGCCCACATGCAGATCGACTCCCATGACGTTCTGATTGTCGTCGACGTGCAGAACGATTTCTGCCCCGGTGGCGCTCTGGCTGTGCCGCGCGGCGACGAAGTCATCGCGCCGATTCATCACATCGCGCCACATTTCGAGCACATCGTTCTCACGCAGGACTGGCATCCGCCGCATCATGCGTCGTTCGCATCGTCGCACAAGGGCAAGGGGCCATTCGAATCGACGGAGCTCGCTTACGGAACGCAGACTCTGTGGCCCGATCATTGCGTGCAGGGAACGCGCGGCGCGGAGTTTCACCCGAAACTGCAACTCACGCGGGCGGAGCTGATTTTGCGCAAAGGATTTCGGCCGCAAATCGACTCGTATTCGGCGTTTTTCGAGAACGATCGTACGACGCCGACGGGTTTGGCGGAGTATCTGCGCGAGCGCGACCTGACGCGCGTCTTCCTCGCCGGGCTCGCGTACGATTATTGCGTCGGCTTCTCAGCCCTCGACGCGCGGAGGCTCGGATTGCCGGCGTTTGTGGTCCGGGACGCGTGCCGCGCCATCGATCTGAACGGCTCAGTCGCCGCAATCGAGGCCGAATTTGCGAAAGCCGGCGTCGCTGTCATTGATTCGTCCCAGCTTCCCGGCTGAATTGGCGCGCCTTAGAATCAAGGGAGCCGCGAGCTGAACGCTAATCGACCCGCATGTCACGAAACTTCTACATTCTCGCTGCGACGCTGTCACTCTTCGCAATCGTCTCTGGCGCCATGTCGCTGCTGCCATCGACGCTTCAGCCCGGCCTGCCCGCCAACGGCACTCTGTGGCGCACTCTGGCGCTGATTCTGCTTCTCGCAGGGCTCGCATCGGCCCTTATCGGCGTGATGAGCAACCTTTTTGAGCAGGTGGACCGGCATAGCGAAGAGGCACGCCGCTTGGCGCGGCAAAAGCGGCGCGGCAACCGGAATTTGTAGAGCCAGACTCGCTAAAATGGAAGAGCGCACCTTCACCGCGCAGGATCGAGCCAAGGCGAATGTATGAAGTCACCGTGGAGGCGGATTTTTCCTCCGGCCACTATCTCCGCAATTACAAAGGCAAGTGCGAGAACCCGCACGGCCACAACTACAAGGTTCGCGTGACGCTGGCCGGCGCCGCACTCGACGAGGCCGGCCTGCTGCTCGATTTCAAGCTGTTGAAGCAGGTTCTCCGCCCGGTTATTGACCGCATCGATCACCAGATGCTCAACGACCTGGAGCCATTCACCACGCTGAATCCATCGGCCGAAAACATCGCCAAGTATTTTTATGACGAGACCAACCGGCGTCTCGCTGACATGACTTCGGGCCACGTGCGCGTGAAGGACTGCACGATCTGGGAGACCGACACCACGACCGCGACCTACTACGAGTAGCGGTTCTTACGCAGGCTTTCGCGCGATCAGAATCCGCAGCGGTGGAAACGTGCCCGTCCAGTCAAGAGGACACATTTCCACGGTCAAGCCGCAAGCGACAAAGGCCGCAGCATACTCTCGCACGTGCCTGTAGTCGGAGATCACGGCGATGCCGCCGCGTTTAAGAACGCGGGCAATCTCCCGGCATGCCTGAGAGCGTCCCTCCTGCTGGTAGATGTTGTGCAGGCACAGATTCGAAAGCACAACGTCAAAGCTTCCGTCGGGAAAGCTCATCTTGCGCGCGTCCTCACTCTTCACCGTCGTTTTTTCCTCAACGCCCTCGAGCGCGATGTTACTGAGCAGGGCTTCGGGGCCGTTCCCCGACAGATCTTCGGCGTTCCAAATGTCGATGCCTGTGGCGTGACCGGCGGTGAGCCGCTTTGCCGCACCAATCAGCAGCAGCCCACGCCCTGCGCCCACGTCGAGCACCGTCTCAGTTCCCGCCCACATAACCTTGGCGAGCATGCGGTCCCGGTGGCGGAATTTGCCAGCCTTGGCGTACATGAGCATCAGGATGGCGGGCACGGCGAAGCATACCGCCGAATACACCAGCCCGGGATAAAACTCGAGCCGGATGTGTGCGATGGTTACGCTGCCGACGGCAAGCGCCAGCAGGGCGCAGACGACGCCCGCGATGAGCAAGTTGCGAATGACATGGGGCGCGTCAATTCCGTAATCGGGCTTTTCCGCCATGGAGCGCCCTCCCGCTCAAGCGTCGCATATTGGGACTTACGGAACGCGCCATCCGAGGCGTCGAACGCGGCGAAGCCAGTCTGCTCTTCGACGCCGCCCCGGCCACCGGCTACAAATCGCTGCCGGGGTTACTCAGGCCGGGAAGGCCGGCAGGGTCGCGCAGGTGCTTCTTGGCAATCTCCTCGATCTCCGGCTCCGTCAGCGCGGATAGATCCGCACTTTCAGTGGCGATGACCCGCGCAAACATCTCGGGATCATGCGACTTCAGGTACTCGCTCAGGAAGTCGACGGCGCTGCTTTTTCCCGTCGCATGGCCGATGAGGATGATCGCCTCGGCGTGAACAAGGTCCTTCGCAATCTCCTCGTAGAATGAGGTTTCCTCAGGCACGCGCTCGCCTTTGTAATGGGCTTCCTTACGGTGGATCAAGTGATGGTGGAATCCAAAAGGATCGTAGGGCTTGACAGAGACTTCGTCTTCAGGGACGCTGGCGCCCCGGTCGTGATAGATGTGCGCGGCGCGATGGTCAATGACCACGACCATGCGTCCGTGTTGGTATGGAAGGGCTGGTTTGCCCTGGATGACAGCTTCTTTCAGAAACCTGCGCAGCCGCGAAATCTCTTCGACACCGAGATTGAGGTCGCGGTGCCCTTTGAAGAGAGCCTTTTGTGAACCGACTACAAAGGCAAACTCTTCGTTTCCGCGTGGCTCCACTTTGCCGATTTGCGCGATCAAGTCAACCACCGAGCTCCAACTCAGATCGCGGGGCAGCTTGCCACTGAGAAGCTTTTCGAGCAACTCCTCGTGGTCGTGACGGAGGTGTGCATTCATCCATTCAGTATCGCATCGGCCAGTGGCGCGACGCCGATTCGGTTTCCGGACGGATCTCCGAGGCCAGGCAGGAAGCGGGAAAAATACGCAGGCGTCGAATTCGCTCTTCAGTTCATCTGCGCCGATTTCGACTGCAGGTACTTGGTGAAGGGAATTTCGAAGTAGAAAAGCTCTTTTCCGTCGGCGTTGCGAATGGTGCGCACATAGAGCTTGGCGCCGTCCAGGGGATGGTTCAACCCTTCGACAATATAGAAGAGGAAGCCCGCGCGCGTAGTGTGTGGTTCGACGGCGAGAGCCGAGTATTCGAACGTGTCGAAATCCTGCTCGATCGCGCTGTTGCTGCCTTTGGGCTTGGTGTGAATGGGTGGAAGCGGGCCGGGCATGGGAATCTTGGTTCCCATCCGGTCTTTCTTCGTCATCAGCCGTTCCACATCCTCCGGCTCGGCCGCCTGGATGCGATCGCCCGTCGCCGTCTCGAAGAGAATGCGCGCATCGCGCAGTGAAATCGGCCGGTCGCCCATGTTGGTCACGATGAGCCGCACCGGCATCACCCCGTGCTCGGCATAGTCGACGCGGAAGATCGACTCTCGCTCTTTCGTCTCGTAGGGCTCAACTGCGATGGCCAGGTGTTCGTCGGCGTGCACTTCCACTGCGGCGAAAGAGGTTGCCGGCTGCACCGGAGGCGGCGCGTGGTCAGCGGCCATCGCCGGCGGCATCAGCCCCAACAATACCCAGCGAATCGAATGCAATGCCTTCATCGCGTTCGACTGTATCATTCCTATGGTTAGACTTACCGGAAAAGAAATCAGTTACTCGTGATCATATTTTTCTATAATCTGGCCCTCCTCGTGGCGATCATCGTCGGCGCACCCTGGTGGCTTTGGCGGTTAGCCACGACGCAAAAGCACCGCGAGGGACTGAGAGAGCGGCTCGGAAAGGTCCCGAAGAACCTCATATCAACTTCAGGAGGGAGCGCCGGTCGGCCGACTCTCTGGATTCATGCCGTCTCTGTTGGAGAAGTGCTGGCGATCACGCAACTCATCAAGACGCTCGACGTGGCTTTGCCGGGTCACGAGATCATGATTTCCACGACAACGCGTACCGGCCAGGCCTTGGCTCGCGAACGCTTCGGCTCGAACCGGGTTTTCTATTGTCCGCTCGACCTTCCCTGGGCCGTCCGCGCGTATCTGAATGCGCTGAAGCCGCGCATGCTTGTGCTGGCCGAAACGGAGTTCTGGCCGAACCTGCTGAGCGGCTGCTTCCGGCGCCGGATACCGGTCGTCGTCATCAACGCGCGCATCTCCGACCGCTCCTGGCCGCGTTATCGCCGCCTGCGGTCCCTATGGCGGCCAATTCTCAGCAAACTGAGCCGCGTGCTGGCGCAGAGCCAGACGGATGCGGAGCGGTTGCGGGCCATCGGCTGTGAACCGCAGCGCGTGTCGGTCGCGGGAAATTTGAAGTTCGATGTACGGGCGGCGACCGACAGTGACGCAACGCAGATTTTGCGGGCCAAAGGCGACGGGCTGAAATTCGTCGTGGCCGGCAGCACGCTGGAGGGCGAAGAAGCGGCTCTTCTCGAGGCCTGGCCGGAGTTGCTTTTCTTCGAGCCGCAACTCGCCATGGTTCTCGCCCCACGCCATCCCGAGCGGTTTGCCGCGGTCGCGTCGCTGCTTGAGAGGTCTGGCAACGCGTGGGTCCGGCGTTCGGAGTGGGGGGCGAATCCGCCCACTGCCATCCGGCCCGGCACGGTGGTTCTGCTCGATACCATCGGCGAGTTGGCCTCGGTCTACTCGCTTGCCAGTGTTGCGTTTGTCGGCGGCAGCCTGGTTCCGGCTGGAGGCCATAACCCGCTTGAGCCGGCACAGTTTGGCGTACCCATCGTGATGGGTCCGCACTATGCCAACTTTGCCGCCATTACCGATGTCTTGCGCGAGGACCACGCGGTGCGTATTGCCGGCCAGGAGGATCTTGCCGCCGCACTGGTGGACCTGCTGAGCCATCGCGCCGCAGCCGAAGCCATGGGCGCACGGGCGAGGGAAGTTTTCGCGCGCGAGGCTGGCGCGACGGAACGCTGCACCGCCGCGATTCGCGAGGTGCTCCTGGAGGGCGAAGGCGCGGGGACAAAGCCATGAGGCGCTCGCGCACCGCCCGTCCTTTGCTCTGGCCGCTCGTTCCGGTCTACCGGCTCGGTCTTGCCGTACGCGAACGCAGATTTCGCCCTGGCAGCCCAGCGATGCGCCGGCTGCATTGGCCCGTGGTTGGCGTCGGCAATCTGTCAACCGGCGGCTCGGGCAAGACGCCGCTGACCATCGCTCTGGCGAAGGCACTTCGAGCGCGCGGCCTTCATGTCGATGTTCTTTCGCGCGGGTATGGCCGGCGCTCCGCGCTTCCACTCTTGGTTGACCCCGGCGGGACAGCAGAAGAATTCGGCGACGAGCCGCTCGAGATTGCACGCGCGGCCCATGTTCCTGTGTACGTGGCGGCCGAGCGGTACGAAGCGGGGTTGCTGGCGGAGCGTGATGCTGGCGGGCAGTCAGGCGTTCATCTGCTCGACGATGGTTTTCAACACCGCCAACTCTACCGCGACTTCGACATTCTTCTTCTCAACCGTGCTGACCTTGCCGACCATCTCCTCCCGGCCGGGGGCCTCCGTGAACCGTTGCGTGCCGCACGTCGCGCTCATGTCATCGCAATTCCTGGGGATGAACCAGAACTTGAAGCAGTGATCAGATCGCGCGGCTGGGGCGCTGAGATCTGGCGCCTGCGCCGGCACATGGAAGTCCCGGCCATCAATGGCTCTGCCGCGGCCTTTTGTGGCATTGCGCGCCCGGAACAGTTCTTCACGGGGCTCGAACGCGCGGGCGTGCAGCTCGCGGCGCGATTCAGCTTTCGCGATCATCACGCCTACACCAAAGCCGATCTCGACCGCATCGAAACGCGGGTGCGAAAGGTGGGCGCGAAAACACTGCTAACGACGGAGAAGGATCGCGTACGGCTCGGCTCGTCGACGACGAATCTGCCGATCGAAACCGTGCCGTTGCGCGTCGAGATCGAAGACGAGAAAGCGGCGATCGATTGGCTGATGGGCAGGCTGAAAGATCGCGGTTGAAACCGGCCTCGCCCGGGGCGACTACCAGACAATCTTGTAGAGATTCCCGTGATTGTCCGCGCCGACGGCGACATAGCTGTCGAGCGATTGAACCTGGAGGATGGTTCCCTTATCTCCCGTAAAGGTTCCGTGCAGGATTTTGTTGCCCGCGACGTGAGCGGCGTAGTATCCGTGCCCGTAGATCAGGTCCCACACGACGGCGGGGTTCGGCTGGCTGCTGTCACCGGTGCTGGATGGACTCGCATCGGCTGCAGGTGCGGTCACCCAATCGGATTTTCCCTTCAGCATCTCGCCGTCGGCGTAACTGAACGAACCCACCCGCCCGAAATCGGACTTGATTGAATATGAATATGTGCCATGGCCCTTCGAGCCTTCGTAAAACGGCCCGGGCGCCTGCAGCGACATTGGCCCTTTGACGGGATCCATCTGCTGGGCGTGGGCGGGTCTGAGGGCGAATGCCGAGGCGCCGATGGCGAGAGCCAGTTTCAAAGAGCGAATTTTCATTGGGGCGGACCTCCCGGAGTTGGATGCAGAGACAGTCTCGCACCTCTTCCGCAAAGATGGCGTAAAGGTGGGCGGCGGGGAAAATCTGGGGATTGTCTTGCAGGGGCTAAAGCCCCGGATCTCATTTGCCGCTCGTGCGGCCCGGCTAAAGCCGTGCCCTTACTACAAGGCTTTGGGTTCGTCCTTTCCCGCATCTCAAAATCGAGATGTGGGGCACCCAGTGGAAGCCGGGTTCGTTGAAGAACAACTGCAGGTCCTTCGACTCCGTTTGCCGCGAGATGCGCGGCAAACTCCGCTCAGGATGACAAATCAATGCTGATGCGAACTCTTGCCTTCTCATCAGACGCTCATCCGCCGGGATCCGCGGTGAAGGGTTACCGAGCTCATCCACCGGAGTCCACGGTGAAGGCTTACGGACGATCTTCCACGGGAATCCACGGTGCGGGATAAGTCGGCCCAATGTAGTCGGCGCGCGGGCGGATCAAGCGGTTGTCGTCGAGCTGTTCGATGACGTGCGCAGCCCAGCCGGCAATGCGGCTTACCGCAAAAATGGGAGTGTAGAGATCGATATCGATGCCCAGAGTTGCATAGGTCGAAGCTGAATAAAAATCCACGTTCGCATTTAGCTTCTTTTCCTTGTTGATATAAAGCTCGATGGCGCGCGACATCTCGTACCACTTGGGCAGGCCCGCATCCTTGCCCAATTGCTCGCTCATTTTGCGCAGGTGAGTGGCGCGCGGATCTTCGGTCTTGTACACGCGATGGCCGAAGCCGGAGATCTTTTGCCGCGCCGCCAGCATACCCTTCACGTACTCCACGGGGTCGGCGCCTTCCTTGTCGATGATCAGCAACAGGCGCATCACGCCTTCGTTGGCTCCGCCATGCAGCGGGCCTTTCAGCGCGCCGATGGCGCCGGTGATAGCCGAGTGGATGTCGGAGAGGGTGGCGGCGATGACGCGGGCGGCGAAGGTTGAGGCGTTGAGTTCGTGGTCAGCGTGCAGGATGAGGGCAATGTCCAAAGTTCGTGTAGCCGTTTCGGAGGGCTTTTCGCCGTTCAGCATCCACAGAAAGTTGCCGGCGTGGGAGAGCGAGCGGTCAGGCGGCACAATCTCTTTGCCCTTGCGAAGCCGGTCGTAGATGGCCACGATCATGGCGATCTGGGCTGTCAGATTGTAGGCTTTCCGCACGTTGGCATCGTGTGAATTGTCTTTCTCGTCGGCATCGTAAAAGCTCAAAGCCGACACCGTGGTGCGCAGCACCTCCATCGGTGTCGCCGACTTCGGAAACGACTCCAGCAGATCGATCAAGCCCTGGTCGAGCGCGCGCGCCAGGGCCAGCTGAGCGGAAAACTCGCGCAGCGCGAGCGCGTTGGGCAGCATCCCGTTCCAAAGCAGGTAGGTTGTCTCCTCGAAGGTCGAGTGCTCGGCCAGTTCATGGATGTCGATGCCGCGGTAAGACAGGATGCCGGCATCACCGTCGATCCAGCAGATGCCGGAGTTCGCGGCCACAATTCCTTCCAGACCCTTTCCTGCGACAGCAGTCGACATTGACCTGGCTTCTCCCTCTTTTCGGCGGCGAACTGACGGTTTAGGCGGAGCTTGGATCGCTCCCACGCGCCTCGCGCCGAAAATAGCGGTAAAGATGTTTATAACGTAGACCTTTGCCGCTTGTCACGGAACGTGGGACGCGGGTAGTGTCCTAACCCAAATTGGGGCACTGTCGGGCCGGGGCAGGCCGGAACGGGTGTTGCCGGACGATGACCAAAGGATGGAGAAAGAGTGCACAAAGCCAATTCTCCGATATATTCTGTAAATTCGTCGGGGTGCGGAACCGATTTTCGGCTTCCGGCCGCGGCCGGCTCCCCGTGATCTCAAAGGGAAAGGGGCGGAGGCCGCGCAGCCGATGATTCGGCAACCCAAACTGGGTTAAGCGTCTAATCACTGGGAGTTTCTCATCGAATTCGGTGGGTCTTCCCCGAATAAGCCCACCATCACACGAAAGGCAAAGCATGAGCGAAATTGAAGAAGCACCTCGAACTTATTCCGGAGCGTTCCTGGCGGTTATCGCCATCGCATTGCTGGCCGCTGTGGGCGGCCTGATATGGTGTTTCACGCTTGGCAGCCGTCTCAACACACAGGCCGCCGATCTGGCAGAAGCCAAGCAGCAGAATCGTGAACTCGCGGCCGAACTACGCGAAACCGATGCCCGTCTGAAAGTAACCACCGACGAACTAGCGAAGTCCCTCGGCCTCACTCAGAAAGAACTCGACCAGCGTGCCCAGGCGATCGTCGCGCGCGAAGAGGCGGACACGGCGCGCCTGCAAAGCGCGCAGCAGCAGACGGCCCAGCAGGTAACGGCGGTTTCCAGCGATGTTTCGAGTGTGAAGAGTGACGTGGGCGGCGTGAAGACCGACCTAGGCAAGACGCAGAGCGATCTGGCGACCACGATTGGCCAGCTTCAGCAGGTCCGCGGCGACCTGAGCAATACCAACAGCGTCATTGCGCGCAATCACGACGAGCTGGTCACGCTGGAACACAGGGGCGACCGGAACTACTACGAATTCACCTTGAACCGGGGCGAGAAGAAGCCGGTGGGCACGGTAAGCCTGCAGCTGAAAAAGACCGACGCCAAGCGCAGCCGCTTTACGATCGATATCTTTGCCGACGACAAGATGTATGAGAAAAAGGACCGGAATGTCAACGAGCCCTTGCAGTTTTATGCCGGCAAGGATCCAGCGCTCTATGAAATCGTGGTGAACAGCATCAGTTCCGGTAACCAGATTTCGGGCTATCTCTCGACGCCTAAGAATGCGCCGGCCCCGGTGCAGCCAAGCGGCGAATAGGGGCATTCTACTGGTCAATTACGGGCAACTGGGGCGCCACAACCAGATTCGGCTGGTAGCGGAATGAGAAGGTATAGTCGAGCTTCTTGCGCGCATCCCACTGTTCCTTCGTGATCCTGAAAGCGCAAACAATCTCACCCTCCACGGTCTGGCCGGGGTCGATCTCAGTGTTCAGCGGCGAGATGCCGGGTCCGTGCGGCACCTGTATATCGGGGTAAGCGATAAAGAGACGGTCGTAATCGCTCTGGTTGGCTGCATAACTGGAGTGGATGCCGTCTGCCAGCGTTACGTTCGTGGTCACGTTGTTCAGAAAGATCGGGTGTTCACTCTGGTTCTTGAGGCTCACCTTGGTGAAGACGAAGACCTGGTCGACGGTTTCTTGCGCCATGGGCGCGCCGCTGGCGTCGAATCCCGAGGTGATGGTGTGCTGCGGATGATCCCAGACGGCGAGGATCGTACCCCTGGCGATAGGCGGCTTTTCCCCGGCGATCACGTAGATCGCGATGGCGATGCTCACCACAACGGTAGCTGCTACGGCGGCCCAAATTACGTGGCTGCTGCCCCTGGTTAGTGCTTCACCTTTCGCCGCGTCGTCCAGTTGATTGGAATCCTGCTGCAATAAACTCATGGGGGCCTCACGCTGATCGTACCGATGCGCCCTTATCTTAGCGCTAATAGCACAGGTCAAGCCACGAAGAACTGGCCCGAATGGTTACCAGGAGCGAGGCGCCGAATCCCGCCGGCCCCATTTCACGGCCGTCTGCGCAGGCCGGCCAGAAATCCCTCCGCATCGCGCGTGTTCAGTACATCGGCGGCAGTGAGCCAGGCCCGGCGCAGTTGTTTTGCTCCATAATCCAACTTGCCCAGGTTTCGGCTGTCATGCGAGTCCGACGACATCACAATTTTGCAGCCCACTTCTCTGGCCAGCCGGAGGTCGCGGTCGTTCAGGTCCAGGCGCGCCGGGTCGGCATTATGCTCCATGGCAACGCCAAGCTCAGCGGCACGCCGCAACACCACTTCCATGTCCATCGCAAACGGTTCCCGGCGCAGCAGGAGCCGCCCAGTGGGATGGCCCAGAATCCGCATATACGGATTCTCCATCGCACGCATCACGCGCGCCGTCATTTCGTCGCGGCTCTGCTCAAAGCGCGAATGCACGCTGGCAATCACTACGTCCAGCTGCGCGAGCACCTCGTTGTCGAGCGCGAGAACGCCGTCGGCCAGGATGTCGACCTCGATGCCGGTGAAGACTCGAATGCGGCCTTCCATCGCTTTGTCGACTTCACGGACCAGTTTGATTTGCTCCAAAGCCCTCTGCTCATCGAGGCCATTGGTGACGCCGAGAAACTTCGAGTGGTCGGTGATGGCGATGTACGCGTATCCGCAGGCCACCGCCGCTTCGGCCATTTCGCGAATCGAATCGCGGCCGTCGCTATCGACGGTGTGCACGTGCACGTCGCCGCGAATGGTCTCGGGCCCTATAAGTTTTGGAAGAGATTTGTGGGAGGCCAAGTCAATTTCGCCAAGGTTCTCGCGCATCTCGGGTGGTATCCACTCCATGCCCAGCGCCGAATAGATTTCTTCCTCCGTTGCCGCGGCCACGGCCGCGCCGCCATCGAGACGGGCGAGCGCCCATTCGCTCAACGTAAAGCCCATCTTCAGCGCCCGCTGCCGAAGGCTGACGTTGTGGCCCTTGGAGCCGGTGAAATACTGCAATGCAGCTCCATAGCTGGCCGAGGGAAGCAGCCGTACGTCGACCTGCAGTCCCTGCTCGAGATGGAAACTGACTTTGTTTTCGCCCTTGACGATCACGTCGTGGATGCCGGGATACGCGGCGACGTAATCCACAGCGGCGCCGGTCTGCCCAGGTTCGCACGCTGGACCCGTAGCCAGGAGATCCAGGTCGCCGACGGTCTCGCGTCCGCGGCGCAATGAACCCGCCGGCGTGACCTTCTCGATCCCTTTACATTCCAGCAAATAGGCCGCAATACGCTGCGCCTCCTCATTCGCCACGTCGATGCGGAAACGGCCCGCGGAACGGCGGTAGTCCTCAATCCCTTTGCGTAGTTTTTCAATTTGCTTTGCGCCCATGCGGGGCAAGCCGGCCAGCCGTCCCGCTTCGATCGCCTCAGAAAGCTGGTCGATGTTGGCGATTTGCGCCGCATCCCAAAACAACGTCACTGTTTTGGGACCCATGCCAGGCAGCTTCAGCAGTTCGAGGATGCCTGCGCCATATTTGGCCAGCAACTCATCGTGCTGCGGCAGCGTGCCTGTGGAGGCCATGGCCTGGATGCGCGCTGCCATGCCCTTGCCGATGCCGTCGATTTCGAGCAATTGCGAAGTATCGGGAGCGGCAGCCACCAGGTCGACCGTGGTTTGTTCGGCGGCTTCGGCTGCACGGCGATAGCTGCGGACGCGAAAGCTGTCTGC
>JBEKPO010000066.1:0-30159 GCA_049520675.1 Occallatibacter sp.
CGGACGCGTTCCTCATCCCCGGATTTGTGCCGGAGTACATTCGCCCCCTTTTCTGCACCGGCCAGGGACCGTTTCGCTGGGTAGCGCTCTCGGGCGACCCCCGCGACATCGACCGCACCGACGATCTGGCCCTCGAGCTGTTCCCCGACAATGAGATTCTCGTACGCTGGCTGCGGCTGGCTCGCGGCCGCTTCGCCTTCCAGGGATTGCCGGCGCGCATCTGCTGGCTGGGCTATGGAGAGCGCGCGCATATGGGCGAGGCGATCAATGACCTGGTGCGCAAGGGGGAGATCTCCGCGCCGATCGCCATGGGACGCGACCACTTGGACACTGGTTCGGTGGCGAGCCCTTATCGCGAGACAGAGAAGATGCTCGACGGCTCGGATGCGGTTGCCGACTGGCCGATCCTGAATGCCTTGCTCAACACCGCGTCGGGAGCGACGTGGGTCAGCTTTCATCACGGCGGCGGCGTGGGGATGGGCTATTCGCTGCACGCCGGGCAGGTAACAGTGGCGGATGGCACCGAGATGGCTCAGCGCAAAATCGAGCGCGTGCTCAACAACGATCCGGGGCTCGGCGTGGTGCGGCACGCGGACGCCGGGTATGAGCTGGCGCAGAGGACGGCGCGGGAGAGCGGAATCAGCATGCCGATGGCGGATGATCGCTCGTGACTGATTCGCTAGCCATCGTCAACATTGGTCAGCTTGTCACGCTTGCAGGCCCCGCGCGTCCGCGCGTAGGCCAAGAACTCCGCGAGCTGGGAATCATCCCGAATGCGGCGCTTCTGATTGAAGACGGACGCATCAAGGCTGCCGGTCCCTATGACGAAATCAAGTCCAAGATCCCACCCCATGCAGTGATCGTCGATGCGCAGGGCGGTTGCGTCACGCCGGGTTTAGTCGATGCGCACACGCACATGGTCTTTGCCGGTAACCGCGCCGCAGAGTTCGAGCAGCGCATCGCCGGCGCCACCTATCAGGAAATTGCCGCAGCCGGCGGCGGCATCGCAAACACGGTACGGCTGACGCGTGCGGCCACAGAGGAAGAACTTTTCGTCGAGTCGCGCAGGCATCGCGACTGGATGCTTCGCTCGGGCACGACGACTGCGGAAGCTAAGTCGGGATATGGACTGGATCGTGAGACCGAGCTGCGCATGTTGCGCGTAATGGCTCGACTGAATGCCGAGGGGCCGATGCGCATCGTGCCGACACTATTGGCGGCGCACACGGTTTCGCCGGAGTTCGCAGAGCGCCGCGGCGAGTACGTGCGCTGGGTCGCGGAGGAGCTGATTCCTGAAGTGGCGCGGCTGAAACTCGCGAAATACTGCGATGCTTTTTGCGACGATCACGCCTTCACGGTTGACGAAACGCGCCGCGTACTTACTGCAGCCCGCGCTCACGGTTTGGAGTTGCGTCTGCACGCCGAGCAGTTTCGTCCCGGCACCGGCGCCACTTTGGCCGCGGAGCTTCATGCGCGAACTGCGGACCATCTGGAAACCGCCGCGCCGGAGACGCTGGACGAACTCCGTGCCGCCGGAGTTCAGCCTGTGCTCCTGCCCGGCTCGGTTTTTGCTTTAGGCCGGACGCAATATCCACCTGCGCGCGTCATGATCGAGCGCGGTCTGGCCATCGTACTGGCCAGCGATTTCAATCCCGGCTCATCGCCGATTCCATCGATGCCGTTCATCCTCTCGCTGGCCTGCCTGCACATGGCGCTCACTCCTGCCGAGGCGCTCGCCGCCTCGACTGTGAATGCGGCATGGAGTCTTGGCCTTGGCGAAACGGTCGGCTCGATCGAGGTTGGCAAACAGGCCGATCTCCTCATCCATGAGTTCACCGACTACCGTGAGCTGGCCTACTTCATCGCCACACCTGAGCTGCCGCGCGTTTTCATCGCGGGCAGGGAAATAGCGCCAGGGCGTTGAAGCGGGATTCTGGGGAGAGCACGGCAGCGGTCATGTTTCCGGCCCGGCTACGCCATCGAACGCGCCTTCGCGGATCGCCTGCACCAGCCGGTTGATGTCAGTCGCCGGAGGGCGGTCCGCTACGAGCCCGGGAACGAGGTTGCGAATCCCGGCCAGTGCCTGCTCGATCTGTCTGCCCGGCCGCAACGGTTTGCGGTAGTCCAGGCCCTGCGCGGCACAAAGCAATTCAATGGCAAGAACCTGCTCCACGTTCTCGACGATCTGCCTCAACTTGAGCGCGGCGGTCATCCCCATCGAAACGTGGTCTTCTTTGCCGCCCGATGTGGGCACGTTGTCCACGCTGGCGGGATGCGCCAGCACCTTGCATTCGTTGAGCAATGCAGCGGCGGCGACATGCGCGATCATGAAACCCGACGATAAGCCGGCCTCGCTCGAGAGAAACGGAGGCAGGCCTTCGTTGATGTCGGGGTTGATCAGCCGGTCGATGCGGCGTTCGCTGATGCCGGCAAGATCGGTCAGCACTATGGCCGCGTAATCGAATCCGTAGGAGAGTGGCGCACCGTGGAAGTTGCCGCCGGAAATCACTTCTTCACCGGTTGCAAAGACGAGCGGGTTGTCGGTGGCGGAACCGGTTTCGATTAAGACAATTGAAGTGACGTGGTCGAGGGCATCGCGGACCGCGCCGTGTACCTGCGGCATACAACGCAAGCAGTAAGCGTCCTGGATACGCGAATCGTCTGTTCGGTGCGATTCGCGTATCTCGCTGCGGTCGAGAAGAGTTATGAGATGCCGAGCCACAGTGGCCTGCCCTCGGTGAGGCCTCGCCTCCTGAATACGAGGATCGAATGCAGCGGGGGTGCCGCGCAGCGCTTCGAGCGACATGGCGCCCGCAACGTCGGCAAGCCGGACAAGACGCTGGGCATCGTAAAGCGCGAGCGAAGCGACGGCAGTCATCGCCTGCGTGCCGTTCAGGAGCGCAAGGCCTTCTTTGGCTTCGAGCCGAAGGGGAGCGAGTTGGGCCCGCCTCAGGGCCTCACCGCCGGGGATGCGAGCCCCTTGATAGAAGGCTTCGCCCTCGCCAATGAGAACCAGGGCGAGGTGCGCCAATGGGGCTAGATCGCCGCTCGCACCCACAGAACCTTTTTCGGGTACCACTGGGTGAATGCTCTCATTGAGCAGGCTGATCAACATCCGAATGACATCTGGGCGGACCCCGCTGAAGCCCTTGGCCAAAACATTGGCGAGCAACAAGAGCATGGTCCGGACTTCCGCATCGGACAATGGCTTTCCCAGGCCGGCGGCATGGCTTCGCAACAGGTTCACCTGCAATTCAGAGAGCTTGTTGCCCGGTATGCGGACGTCAGAGAGCTTACCGAAGCCGGTGTTGACGCCGTAGACGGCCGCATCTTTCTCAAGAATTGTTCCGATGACGTGGTGGGACGCGTCCACGCGGGCGAGAGAGGCTGGGTCAAGGCCGACTTGGCACGCGCCTCGAGCCACCGCATGGATTTCTTCAAGAGAGAGGTTCTGACCTGACAGCAAGAGAGTTGAGTGATTCATTCCGGCCTTTCAAGAACGACGAACATGACTGCCTGCCCAGCTTTCCGCCGGCGCGCGAGAACTGGAGCGGCGCGGACGGCTGAGAAGACTCCAGGGCGGAAAAGTAAGCGATCGGACGGCTGAATTGCAACCCGTTCTGCTGACCCCTTCCCGAATTGTTCTTTCGGATTGAAAAAGCAGAAACTGCGCGACTGCGTGCAAGCGGGCGGGAATCTTGAGAAAGAGCAGTCTTTGAGTTCCCTCGACCGGGAGCCCAGTTCAAGAATTGTTCTTCAGGAGGGGAAATGCAGTGATGCGCAGTTTGGCAGCGGCGTAAGGGATGAGAACGACAGTCTCCTCCGGTTGACCACTGTTGACAGGGCTTTGCGGGGGTGGATTGGCAGCACCATCTTCGGAGCGCCAGTCGTCGAGCTTGCGCGCCTTGACGCGCATCGAAACCGGTGTCGAGCGACGCGCAAATGGCGCTTCGCCAAGCGGCCTTTCTTCTACGGCGACTTCCATTTCAGAGGAAGTGGAGTCCAGGGCGAGCGCATAGTTCCACTGGTCCTTGGGAAACACCTGCCAATCCGATGTCATGCCGCGGTCGCGAAGCTTAACCCAGCTCTCGCCGATTCCATAGGAAAAGACCAGTGGGCCGCGTTCGACGGCAATGGAGTCATGGAACCAGCGGGAGGTTCGCGGCTTCATCGGAAAGTCGATCTCGACCAGATCGCCTGAGCGCCAGATGCGATCGATGCCGGCAAAAGAGCCTGGTTCAGGCTGAGGCTCCGGCCGGCCATTCACGGCGATACGCGCGCCTTTGGCCCATCCGGGAATGCGAAGCTGCAGCGAGAACTGGAGCGGCACTGCGGGATCGACACGGAGCCGGATGGAACCATGAAATGGATAGTCCGTTTCCTCAACGAGGTGAACTGCAACGTCGCGCAACACCGTTTGCACCTCGCAGGGAGCGTAGGCGGCGGCGACCAGTCCGTCCTGGGAATGTTCCTCCTGCGCCGCCGATAGCATGAACAGGCTGCCGGCGAATTTCGGCCATCCCTGATGGAAGTTGGCCGTGCAACATCCAAAATTCGGCTCGAGGCCATAGAGATTCGATTCAGGCCCATCGGTGCCCCAAGGCTTTTGGTGCAGACTGCACTCAACCTGGTTCGGCTCCTGGTTATACTGATGGGCCCACATGTCGTCGGTGAAGGTCCCGGGGAGAGCGTTGAAGGCGAGACGCTCGAGCCTGTCGCCAAACGAGAAATCGCCGGTAATAGCAAGGGCGTGCTCAAGCGAGAACATGTACTCGACAACGGTGCACAGCTCAGATCCTTGCGAAGGATTGAGGCCTGCCAGGTGCTCGTCACAGGAAAACATTCCGTTGGGCAAGCCGTGATATTTCTCGAGTTCGGTAACCATCTGCAGGGCGGCGCTGCGATCGGCAGGTGATGCTGAGACAAGCGACCAAACCGGGCCGGTCTTTACCGCCTGGCCATTGTTAACACCATGCGTGGCGAGCGCCAGATCTTTGAGCCCGTTTCCTGCATCAAGCTTCAAGAAATCAGCGGTGATGCGCTGCTTGTATTGGAAATTTGCATACTGCGCCATCCAGTCATAACCCTGGCTATGCAGCATGCGGGCGAGATCGATGAGGTAAGGCGAGCCAGTGCGGTTATAGAGCCAAATGACACTCAACAGCTCATCCTGCCAGCGGAATCTGCTCCAGTCGCGCAAGGGCCGCTTTGGAAGCTCGTGCAATTGGAATTGAAGATACCTGTCGATGACGGGAATCACCCGCTCATCGCCGGTGAACTCCTGGTATTGCGTGAGTGCTTTCAGCATCACGAAGCGCGGCCACCAATCGTCATTTGTGGACGGACCGATCATGCCGCTGGGAGCTTGATGCTGCAGGGTCCAATCGATGAAGCGCTGCGCTTTGGCCTTGAGCCTTGCGTCGTCGAGTAGCCAGGCAAGCGGAACAAGTCCATCGAGGAAATATGGACCGCGCTCCCAGGATTCTCCCGTGCCGCCGAGCCAGCCGCTGTTCGGCCCCACGTCCTGCCAGGTTTCGTCGAGATGGCCGCTCAGTCCATTCGCCTGGATGTGGAGTTGTTCCAGGAGCCAGCCACGCGGGTGGATGGAACCGCCCGAAAGAGGGTAAAACCTGCTGGGCGCAAGCGGGGCGCGGTTCTTGACCTGCTGTAGAGAGGACGAGCCGGGAACTGAGGCAGCGGAAACCGCGATTGGTTGAGAAAGGAACCTGTGGCTGGCAGTAACAGCCGATACAGATCCAAGCAGGCCAAGGAACTCACGACGCGTAGAAACCCATCTGGCAGAAAGCGGCACTTAGACTCCGGAATAAATTCCAACATATCCTACTCTAGGTTGAGCGGTCTCGCATGGTCCAGATGGTCTATTCCGCGCCGACCCTCACAACTGCATTCGACTTTCCTTCGATTCCTTGATGGCGATGTTGCTGAGAACCGATTACATTCTCAGATTACTTGGCCGCAACCCTTACGGGCACCTCCAGCGATCCGACGCGGACTGTGACCGGATCGTAGACCACGACGCGCAGTAATATCTGACCTGCCGGCAAATCGAGTACGATTCGATGAGAAATGTTCGTATTTGTATCCAACATCCGCGCATAGCCTTCGGGCTTCAAGTTGAAAATAGTGCCTTGATCTGTAAAATTCACTCGCTTCCCGCCCGCGTCATATGCGACCAGGGTGTCAGGCAACGGAGGTCCGGGGCGCTGCTGCGCATCGGTGAGGACCCGCGCGGTTGATGCGAAGCGATGGTAATTGGTGAACAGGGTCTCGTTCAATTGCAGGATAGGTGCGGCGCCGGCGGTATCGCGGCCTTTCAAATCGGCTTCGATGGTGATGCGGAGAATGGTCCCGGTTGCGGGGTCCAGCCACAACTCGCCGTGATATCCGGGTGTGATGTGGTAGGGCGTGGTCTTGGGGGCGTCGAGACCGGGCTTCACTTCGAGAACGCCGCCGCTGGAATCGAACTGCCCGAACAGTTGTGGGACAAAGCCGTTCAACTGGAAGTGCGAAAAGGGTCTAGGCACCGAATAACTGAAAACGGCGACCGGGGCGGCCGCTGACTTTTCCCAGTGGCTCCAGCTTACGGTGCCGTTGGCGGTGTCTTCCATGAGCATGCCGAGTATGGGGCCAAACTCGCCCCATGAAGTCAGCTCTGCCTGCGCTTCTTTGCCTTTGACAACGCGCTCCGCCGCGGACGACATGACGCCCTGGTCATCGCGGACTGAGATTTCCCTGCTTGACGTCCCCAGAAAGTGCAGGCCGGCGCGAATTGGCCATGCATTCTCGGTCAACCGCTGGGGACTGTCGTCGAACCGGTTCGTCGTCCTCGTGGCAAGGAAGTTAGGCAGGCTGGTTAAGGTCTGCGCGACGTAGCTTCGTGCCGCATCAAGCATCCGCTGCTGAGCTGAAACGTCGGGAGGGGGTATTGACGGCAACTCGCTTGGCGGCGGATCGAGGAACGCAGACTGATCGGCTAGTAATTGCAGGGCGGCTTTGGTTTGCGCCCCTGGAGCGAAATCGGAGACGATGCGATTGAGCGTGCTTTCAGTCAGCCGCTCGGAAAGTTCCAGATTTGTGATTCTACGAGCAATCTCTTGATCCGGACGGTGAGCAGCACTGCTTTCAGCCAATGTGCGTTCGAACTGGGCAATCGACACTGGCCTTGCCGCACAGGTTGGTACGCAGAACGCGCAAGCCGCAATTAATGTCGTCAATAAACGTTCAGAAAATCGTCGTATTCGCAATTCACCAGGCGCCATAGCGGGGTCTCCGATCTTCGCCGGGTCCGTTTTCTTATGAGAATGTCGGCTTGCGCACACTCCCAGACTGCCAATGAATTGGAGAACTGCCGCAAAACAGCTATAAGCCTACATTGCCCCGGCTCGTGTTGCATGGTCCGTCTGGACCATTTCACGGCAAGAGCCCGGTCAGCCGTGCGCTTCAACGATGCCGCGCAGGATGGCCGTTGTCGCGGCCTCTGTACGGTCAGAGACTTCGAGCTTTTCAATGATGCTGTTGACGTGATTGCGCACGGTATTCCCGCTGATGTCGAGGGCGCTGCCGATCTCCTTATTCGTGAGGCCGCGGACCAGCATATGCAGGACTTCGAGTTCGCGAGCGGTAAGATCGGAGCGCGTCATTCGTTCGGCGAGCCGGGCGGCTATATCACGCGGGAAATAACGCCTGCCTGCGCGTACTGCCTGAATTGCGTCAATTACTTCGGTCTGCCGCGCACCTTTCAATAGATAGCCCTGCGCCCCGGCCTGGACGGCGCGATATATGTCTTCATCGGTCTCAAAACTGGTGAGGATGATGGCGCGCGAAGTGATTTTGTTGCGACGCATGGCAAGCAGGGATTCGATCCCGTTCAATCCCGGCATGCGCAGGTCGAGCAAGACGATGTCCACCGGAGTGGTGCGAAGCAGTTCCAGCGCTTCTTCGCCGCTGGAAGCTGAGCCGACGACTTCGATTCCGGGCTGGGTTTGCAGCATGCTGGCCAGGCCGGCCACCACTACCGGATGATCATCAACGATAAGAATGCGAATCGGTGTCCCGCGCGGGTCGCCCATTGTTCCAATGCTCCCTTCCATAATTCCAAAAGAGCTGGAGTCCGGAAACAATCGTCATGCGGGGCGGAAGAGGCGCCTCGACAACAACCGACGTGCCCCGGCCGGGCACACTGTGAAGCGCGATAGTAGCGGCGATACTCTGCGCTCGTCTGCGCATGCCACGGATTCCGAACCCGAGCTGATGATTGGTGTCAACAAAGCCTTCGCCATTGTCCTCGATACTCAGGCTGACCGAGTTTTCCTTGTAATCGAGGCATATGGTCAACAAGGTATGTTGAGCGTGACGGACAGCGTTGGCAATGGCTTCCTGTCCGATGCGGTAGAGCGTATCGGCGGTGCGCAGAGGGATCGGTCTTTGATCGCCACGCCTCTTCGAGATAACCTTCACCGATCCATTCGCGACCATCCGACGGGCGCAGCGGTCCAAGGCCGAGAGCACGTCTTCGCTTTCCAAATCCTCGCTTCGCAAGGAAGCAATACTACGGCGCGCCTCCTCGTGACTGTGACGCACGAGGTCACTGGCCAGGTCGAGCTGCTGGTGCAGCGACTGCAACTCGGGGGGGACGCCGTTACGTATAGCCTGCAACTGGAAACCGATTCCGGCGAAACTTTGCGCCAGCGTATCGTGCATTTCGTGGGCCAATCGACCGCGCTCTTCAAGGATGGCGCGCAGTCGCCAGTTTTCTACTCGGTGGTACAAAACGACGCCGCCAAATGCGAGCACCAGGGCGGAAACGGCGATCGCAATCATATGGCCAGTGGTCCACCACGGCGGACCGGCGATCACATCCAAATCCTCATTGGAACGTAGGAGAAGGACGAAGGGCGTCAGGTTATGCGTGTAGGCGGGATCGACGGTGCAGATACCCCGCAAACGCAGAGTGCTGCCAAGCTGGAGTTTGCCGAAGAGATAATCGCTCCGTCCGGGATTGAGAATGGCACGAAATGACTCGGATCCTTCATCGAGCCCGAGCACCAGGGTGTTTCCCGGTCCGCGTTCCTTGCCAACAAGGCGTCCGCTGACTTCAATGAACGTCGCATCATATTTGCCTGTCGAGGCCTGCGAGGCGGTGACCGAAAGGGGAGGCATAGGTGTTCGTGCCCACAGTACCTTCACAGCGGCATTTTCGAGAGCCGAGCTGAAGTCTCTTGGGTGCACCTCACCTGTGACCTCGACCTCGTCCCCCACCTTGAGTACCGGAGCCTTCGGCTGCGGGACATAGACGCCGCCGGTCGAATCTTCGACGAAGAGCTGAGGCGCAGTGAGGACGACGACACCGCGAATGGTTGCTCTCGTCGGCATCACGCGCGACGCCAGTTGCAGGTTAGCGATGCTGGTGGTCTGCACATCAGGAGCTTCCGGGCCCGGCTCGGGCTGGCCGTTTGCTTCGAGCGGCACTGTAGGAGAGAGTACGCCCTGCAAGGCTGTCTCATCTTGTTTGCCGGTGTCCCTGAGCATGGAGAGCAAATCCTGGTGCGTGGCCGGATGAGCAGTCACATTGCGCCAGATCCCTCCCGACGAATAGGAGCGGAGACCGACGCGGCCCGACTGCACGCAGTCGGGATCCGTAATCGCGAGCGCTGTGGGAACAGGTTGCGATGGGGGGGCGACGGAAGCGACAACCTGGCAATCGTAGGCGAGAAGCTTCAGGTGATACCAGCGGAACGGCCGAATGCCACCTGCGTCGGGAACTCGCTTGACGGCCTCCATCCAGCCATGCTCGGCGCGACCGAGGACCAGGGAGTTATCGATGGTGCGCACTCCGGCGTAATAACCCGTGTATGCGTTGACGCCCTCTTCTTCATTGCTGGTGCGAATGATGAGGCCGGCGTCGCCACCGGTTCCCAAGAGGGAGACATCCGCCTCGACGATATAGTTGCGCCAATAGGGCGAGCCGGTGAGGAGCTTTGCGCCGCGCTCGTCGGAGTCGTTGCGCATCATGCCGTTGTCGAGTTCCCATGTTCCGCCGAAGGCCTTCCACTCGTCCGCGCTCCCATGGGCGAACGAATCGTGGTAAGGAAGACCACGCTGTGGACTGTACAAATAGGCCCGCAGACCAGCAGTCACCGCCACCAAGCCAAGGACGGCAAGCGAAATCTGCAGGCAGAGGCGGCCAAGATGCCAGGGACTCTTCATTGGCTCGAACTCCATCGCCTGCGTCCCAGCGTCCAGTCCTGCGAAAGCATTCCCCGCACTTCGTCTGAGTTGACATTGCCTTGCGTGATGAGCTTTGGCGGGAGGTAGGTTACCGAGGGAACTGTCTGCCTGTTGAGTCGAGAGTGGATGAGTTCGATTGCCTGACGGCCCATGGAAAGGGTGTTTTCCTGAATGACGCAATCCAGATTTGGGCTCCGCTGAAAAATGGGCCAACCAGTAAGGTCGAATCCGATGACTCGAATCGAACGTCGTGCCGGAGCAGCGTTGAGGGCCGAGAGTGTTCCGTCGACAGAAGGGGACATCAGGTCGACGATGACGTCGAGATCGGGATGGGCGCGAAGAGTATCTTCGGCAACCTGCTGCTCATGAGGGAAGTTGTATGAGC
Source organism: Occallatibacter sp. (assembly GCA_049520675.1). Lineage (GTDB taxonomy): Bacteria > Acidobacteriota > Terriglobia > Terriglobales > Acidobacteriaceae > Telmatobacter. The sequence goes on from JBEKPO010000066.1 coordinate 10,634, forward strand.
CCATACGCCTGTCCACGATCTGCACTCCCTCATAGTGGTCAGCAAGGAACTGCTCGAACGCGCGGGCGCGAATGATGGTTCCCGTTAGATCCGGATTGATGCCGAGAATGGCAACCGTGCCATGCCCATGCAGCATTTCGCCCACGCGCCTGGCCGCCAATTCGCCGCCATACTGGTCGTCGTTGAGGATGTAGAAGAGATCGCCTCCCGCAGGGATTGCCAGAGGTGACCCGACGATAACAGTCGGAATGCCATGAGCCAGCGCGCGACGCACGGGGCTGATCAACGCGAGCGCCTGGTCTGGGGCAAGAACCAATCCGCGATAACCGCCCTCAATGGCGCGATCGACGAGAGCAATCTGAGCCTCCACGTCGTCTTCGCGCGTTGGTGCGTTCCAGTAAATCACTGATCCGGTGTGGTTTGCGCCAATCTCTGCGCCCACATGCGCCGCCTCCCAGTTCATGGTGCCATCGGTCTGCGGAATGAAGGCAATTCTGGTTTGAGAGCTTCTCCCGCAGCCGGAGGTGCAAATCAAGAGCAGCAGTGCGGCAACCGACGTTGCCGCCAGGCTCGCGGTGTGTGTGCGCCGCATGCCGAATTGGCGAGCTTGATTCATCTTCGAGCACGAAGGAGTCTACGCCACAAGCCAAACGCCTAGCAAGCCCAGCGGCGCGCATCGTGTGCATTTTCAGCACATTGGCCTTACGTGTTTCTCGACCGAGATAGTCCAAATGGACTACCTGGCTCTGGTCGCTCCATCTCATGCACGCCTCATTCTTTCTGAGTAAGCTTCAGGCTCGTAGAAGCATTGGGCGGGGTGTGCAATTCGAATGTTGTGGCAGGATTCTACCGCGCTCGATTCGGTGCTGGATCAACCAATGGCGCGAAGTTGAACTCAATTCTCGAAAAACGTCTGCGAGCTGGCGAGCCAGCATTCGCAGTTTCGGTTTTCTAGCAGCTTGATTTTCCGACCGACGTGAGTCAACTGCGTTTCCAGATGAACGCACGATCAAACCAAAACCGTCAGGATGGAGAGGCCACCATGCGAAGAAATACACGGCAGATCGTTTATGGAGTGCTGGGATTTCTGCTGACAACAGCCAGCTGTTTTGCGCAATTCAACGCCAACGTTCAGGGGACCGTGCTTGATCCCAAAGGCAACGCGATTCCCGGGGCCAAAGTCACTTTGATCAATTCGCAAACCGGTGTCCAGCAGCAAACGACAAACGATTCCACGGGATTCTACAGATTCGACAGTCTTGCGCCGGGCGACTACTCGGTTTCGACGACGGTGTCTGGGTTTGAGCCGGCAACCGTGACTTTTAGTCTGACCACAGATCAGACGCGCGAGGTTCCCTTGAACCTGAAAATTCAGGCGACCTCGTCCACAGTGACCGTAAACACTGAGGAACCGCTGATCGATACCTCTGACAGCCGCTTCGAGCAGACGCTCGACACAGCCGCGGTGACGGACCTACCTCTCGCGGGACGGAATCCGACGAATGTGATTACGATTGCTCCGGGTGTCACCGGCACGGGGGGGCAGAATTCCCCAGGTTCGAGCACTTCGACAAACTTCGCTCCGGAAAACTGGGTGAATGCCAGCGCGAACGGGCAGGGCGCGACTGGCAATCAGTACGTCGTGGACGGAATGGACGTGACCAGCACGATACGTCCCGGTGTTTTGAACCTGACACCGAATGCCGACACCGTTCAGGAGATAAGCGTACAAACCAACACTTATACGGTCGATTTTGGTCGCGCGGCTTCGATTCAGACTGTGATGACAACCAAATCGGGGACCAACGAGTTCCACGGTGTCGCCAGCGAATACTACCAGTACCAGAATCTTGCGGCGCGCGGAGAATTTGGCGTTCCTCAACCTATCAAGGTCAATCCATATCACGTCAATAACTTGTCATTCGCATTGGGCGGTCCAGTCATCCCCCACAAACAGTTCTTCTTCTTTGTCGGGTATGAACCGTACCTTTCGTTAGCCTCCAACGGGACCTCGCTCGATGGTTTCGAGGATCCGGCATTTGTAACCTTCGCCGAAGGGGTCGAACCCAATAGCCCGGAAGTGGAGCTGATGCAGAAGTACCCCGTGGCCGGTATGGTGAACGTCAAGCAGTCCGCGACGGCTGGCGACTTATGGGGCAACACCCTGCCCACGACAGCCTTGCAACAGGCATGCGCGTCAGGAACGGGAAATGTGACTGCGTTCGACGACATCTCGGTACCGTGCTCTCTGGCGGTCTTCGACACGGGAAATTTCAACAGTTCCAGCTACTACAACGCCAAGCAGTACAACATCCGAATGGATAAATATTTTCCAAAAGACCGCGCCTACGGACAATTCTTCCGCGACACCATCAATAACGGCGGGCCCAGTCCTCGCCCCGCATTTGCAGAGACTGATAAGTTCTTCACGTTTTCTCTGCAGGGCAATGAAACGCACACCTTCACGCCAAACACTCTGAACGAGGCGATGTTCGGCTACAACCGAATTGAAGGTATAGCGCCGGCGACCGGATTGTATACCGTTCCCATTGTCAACGTGACGAACCTGGGCACCGGTTGGGGCGACGGATTCGCCGACGGCGATTACATCCAGCACAGCTATCATTGGCGCGACGTTTTGACTCACATCGTGGGCCACCACAGCATCAAAGGTGGGTTCGAAGCGTGGCGTAGCAACGATATCGCGCTCTTCGCGGGATGCTACGACCAGCCTTCGTTCTCGTTCAACAACATGATCGACATGATCGCGAACAACCCCTACAGCGAATCGGGGATCTCCTTCAATCCGGTCAGCGGCGCTTACGATTCCGCCAACTACGGCTACAAAGAAACGACGATGGGCATCTTTGCCGAGGACAGCTGGAAGGTTAACCGCAGGCTCACTGTCAACTACGGTCTCCGCTATGACAACTTCGGCAACCCGTACGTCGCCCTCGCCGGAACCGTGCTGGCCAACTTCCATCTGGCCTCCGGATCGACGTTTGCCGATCAGGTTACCAACGGAATCATGAAACAACAATCTCATGTGTTCAATCACGACATCAACTGGGTTTTCAGCCCGCGCGGCGGTGTTGCCTACGACTTGGTTGGAGACGGCAAGTGGGTGCTGCGTGGCGGATTTGGACTGTTCCACAACGAGTTCACGCTGGGCAATGCGGAGAACGGCCTGAAGGGCAACCCGCCCGGTTATATCGTGCCGACTTTCTATAACAACGGATCCACCGCGGCGCCCATCTTCGGCTACGGAACCCAGAATAAGGTTCCGTTCGGGTTCCCCGCGCCGGCGTTTGTCGGCCAGGCTTTGGACGCAAAGGGCGGAATTGCCGGAGCACAAAATGGTGTGGGCGGAACAGATCCGCAGATGACCGCGCCCGATGCGCTTGACTGGTCGGCTGGCCTGGAGCATCAGCTCACGCCGAATGTGGTAGCCAGCGTGGGCTATGAGGGATCGCATGGCTACAATCTCATCTCGGCCGGCGGCAATGTGGGAAATACGACCTACGGTGTAGATGTAAACATCTTTCCGGGTGATCTGATTCAGCATCCAGCCTTCAATTCCAGCGGCGTATGGACGGGCGACGGAATTCAAACCCGGCTCAACACCAGCTTTGGCTCAATCAATTATGCTTTCAACGCCACTTACTCAAACTACTATGCGTTTATCGCCGCGGTGAAAGGCAAACTTGGCCAACATGGGTTCCTGACAGCTTCGTACACACGGTCAGCCGCCAAGGACGACTGGAACAACTATCCGGAAGGGTATGTTGGAGGAGGCGGGACTTCGTACAACTTCAAGCAGTATTACAGCCCCTCTCCGTGGGATGCGCCAAACCGCTTCTCGATGGGCATCAGCTACGACATTCCCGGTGTGAGGACCGGAAATGGTTTTGTTCGCAGGCTGACGAATGGCTTCAACCTGTCGGAAACAACGATTCTGCAGTCGGGTAACCCCTTCTTTGTATATTCGGGCAACGCGCTGAGCCTCGTGGATACGACAGGCGTCACGGTGACTGAAGCTAACTATGCGAGCGAGTTGGCGGCGGGGAATTTTGCTTTCGCCGGAAATAGCGGTAACTACTCGGCCGACGGAGACAATTACAACATCCCGAATGTCACGAGCTACAGTCAGAAGCACAACCGCAAGGCGTATCAGTATACCGGCGTGGTCGACTCCGGCGTCATTACGCACTCCCAATTTGCCCAACCGGCCTTCAGCTCTTCCGGTACTGAGGGCAACGAAAAGATCGATCAGTTCCGCAATCCCGGCTACGCAGACACCGACTTCACCGTCAAGAAGACCACTCTGCTGGCGGAGCGCATCAACCTGGAATTGCGCATGGATGCATTCAACCTCTTTAACCGGGTCAATCTGAATGGAGTGGACACTAACTACAACGACACGAGCGCGAATTTCGGAACCACAAGTGGCACGTCGTTCCCGCGTTATCTACAGTTGGCTGCCAGGATTACCTTCTAGAGACGCCGCACTCAGGCTGACTTAATCCCGCTTGCGGCCGCCACCAACTACTCTGGACTTGCAGGGTCTCGGTGACGGCCGCGGCGGAAATCCGCTCGCTCCCTTCAGCTGAATAGTTCAAATGAACTACACGTCTCAGGCTGCTGCCTCATACACTCAACCAATGACATCGCGACTCACCTGCAGGGTCGCAATTCTTCACAGGCATTTCGTCTTTGCGGTGTTGCACCTAGCAGGAACCATAGCGACAATACAACTTGAACGCCCGGCGGAATCGCGACCACGGGCAGGATCAAAATGAAAACGAACTGGAATTTCAATCTTGTGGGATGCCGCCTTTGTTTGTTCGCTGCTGCCGCTTCGATTTCGACAGGTTCTGTGCGGGCTCAGCAGCGGCCGCCAGCTGTCCCGCTCATCGCGCATAATCCCTATTTCAGCGTCTGGTCGATGGCCGACCATCTGACGGACCAAGACACAAAGCACTGGACCGGTTCGCCGCAGCCCATCATCGGCCTGGCACGCATTGATGACGAGACATACCGATTTATGGGCGCTGAACCAAGCGGCGTCCCTGTCATGCAGCAGACCTCGCTGGTGGTTACTCCGACTCGGACCATCTACACGTTTGCGGAGAAACAAGTCACACTTACCGCCACATTTTTCACCCCGGCCTTTCCGAAAGACCTCGATGTTCTCTCACGGCCGATCACGTATCTGACCTTTTCAGTAACCACTGCCGTTCCGCACGAAGTAACGCTGATGGTTGATGTCAATCCCGTAATCGCGGTCAACACCCGCGACGAAGCTGTGACATGGGGCCGTGGCCGCACCGCCGGCCTCACCGTTCTCAGCGTGGGATCGCGCGACCAGCGCGTTCTCAATCGCCCCGGAGACGATCTGCGCATCGACTGGGGCTACTTTCGACTGGCGGTTCCCGATGACCAAGGGGCCCGGGTCGCTGAGTCCGCGAGTGCTGTGCGCTTTTTCACCTCCACTGGAGAGCTGCCCGAGGAGGACGATCTCGACATGCCTCGGATGCCCCGCGATCACGCCGCGCATCTGGCAGTTGCTCTAGCGCTGGGCAAAGTTTCGAATGCGCCTGTCGTGCGTCACATCCTGCTCGCCTATACGGAGGAGTATGCGATCGAATATCTCGGCCGCAGGCTGCGTCCCTATTGGCAGCGGAACAATGAGACCGTCCAGCAGATGCTCAGGGATGCGGAGACGCAGTATTCCACGCTCGTTTCGCGCGGCGAAAGTTTTGATCGGGACCTGACCTCCGATCTCACTGCTGCGGGCGGGCCTGGTTACGCACAAATCGCAATTCTCGCTTACCGCCAGGCACTCGCGGCGCACGAGCTCGCCGCTGACGCAGACGGCACACCGATGCTCTTCCCGAAGGAGAACTTTTCGAACGGCTGCATCTCTACGGTCGACGTGATTTATCCTTCCGCTCCATTTTTTCTCTTTTTCAACCCCATCCTGCTCCAGGCGCAATTGCAGCCGGTGATGGAGTACGCGGCGCTTCCTCGCTGGAAGTGGCCGTTTGCGCCGCACGACCTAGGCACATATCCGCTTGCCGATGGGCAGGTTTACGGTGGCGGCGAGGCATCTGAAGATGACCAAATGCCGGTTGAAGAAAGTGGGAACCTGCTCATCCTAGTCGATGCTCTGAGTCGCGAGCAGAACAATTGGGGATTCGCACGACAATACTGGCCGCAGCTTACGCAGTGGGCCGAGTATCTGCGTGAGAAAGGCCTCGATCCCGCAAATCAGCTTTCAACCGACGACTTTGCCGGGCATCTTGCCCACAATGCCAATCTCTCGATCAAGGCGATCGAGGCTCTTGCCGCTTATTCGCAAATGGCAGAAGCGCTGGGCAAGACGGAAGTTGCATCAGAATATTCGCGTCTCGCTCAGGAGATGGCTGCGAAGTGGCAGACAATGGCGATTGACGGCGACCACTACAAACTCGCTTTTGACAATTCCGGAACATGGAGCCAGAAATATAACCTGGTCTGGGACCAAATTCTCGATTTGCACCTGTTTCCAGCGGCGGTTCGCCAAACCGAGATTGCATTTTATCTGAAGCATCTCAACCGCTTTGGATTGCCGCTCGATAACCGCCGGGACTACACCAAGCTCGATTGGGAAGTATGGACGGCGACACTCGCAGATCCCGCACAGCCGGGGAGTCCCGACCCATTCAAGGCATTGGTGGACCCGATTGCCGACTGGGTGAACCAAGGCCCCACGCGCGTTCCTCTGACAGACTGGTACGACGCCGTGACCGGCGTCCAATCCGGATTCCAGGCGCGTTCGGTGGTTGGCGGAGTTTACATCAAGGCTCTCGCTGATCGATCCTTGGCGGCAAAGTGGCGCAACCGCTCCGCGCCATAGGGAGTCGACGCACAGTTCAGCGCGGAGAAGAATTGAACTTCTCCGACTCGAGTTCGGAAAGAAACGCGGGAACGGCCGGTCTTATCAGACGGCGAGCACACGCACGTCGTTTGCAGCGAACGCGCGCGAGGCTTCATTCGAAATTCCATCGTCGGTGATCAGCACATCGATCTCTCGCGGCGTGCAGATCACCGCGGGGCTCACCATGGAAACCTTGCTCGAATCGGCAACGACGATAACCTCGCGCGCTTGCCGTGCCATTACTCGAAGAACCGCTGCCTCCTCGGGCTCGATCATGGTTGCTCCCCGTTCGGGATCGATTCCGGTGACGCCCAGGAAAAGCCGGTCGAGCACATACATATTCAATGTTTCGATCGCTGCCGGGCCGATCAGCGAGTAGGCGCCGGCCCAACGCATCGATCCGCCCGTGAGCGTAGTCTCGAGCGCGGTGATCGAGCTCAGTTCCATACCAATGTTCACGGCGTTGGTGATGATGTGGATGCCGCTGCGGTAACGAAGTTGGCGGGCGATCAGCGTCGTCGTGGTGCCTGCGGCCAGCCCAATGGTTTCGCGTTCCATGACAAGGCCGGCGGCGGCTTGGGCAATGCGCTGCTTTTCTGCTGCGAATCGTTCCTCGCGAATCTGAAACGATGCGTCGAAGCGGAACGGTTCGTAAACGGCCTTGCCGGCAAGCATGGCCCCACCGTGGGTGCGATAGACCAGTCCTTGCTCTTCAAGCCTGGCAAGATCGCGGCGAATGCTGGCTGGCGAGGCCGTCAGTTCGGTAGTCAGATCATCCACCGAGGCCTTGCCGTGGTGGAGGAGAAGGCCAAGAATCTCCTTGGCACGTTTGTCGGTCTTGGAAGACATTCGATCCGCTTACCCGGTAGACAGGTCCCTGGTCATTTTACGAGAGCGCCGTTCGTTTCCGCAGCAGCAACGGTATCGAGGCTTTTCCGCAGCCTGCGGACGTCGTCTTCACGCACAATGTAGCGCGCGAGTCCGTCATGATGCGCGCTGAAGACCACAGCGTGGTTCCAGTAGCGCACAGGGCTGCTTACCCGAGCACGCAGCGCAGCGTGAACCTCGCTCACCCCGGTCTTTTCGACAAATTCACGCACGTTGTTGTGCCGGATCCCGCCTGCTCCCATCAGAGCGATTCTGCCCTGTGCTGCCTTCACTAGGCGAGAGATCCGCTCGGCGCCGCGGATTCCACCCGTCTCGCCGCCGGAGGTCAATATGCGGTCAGCGCCACTGGCGATTACGTCCTCAAGCGATCGCTCGAGATCCGAAGAGACATCGAAGGCGCGATGGAAGGTCACCTTCAAGGGACGTGCGGCAGCGACCAGCGCAGCGGTGTGTTCGACGTCTACTTTGCCCTCAGGAGTCAAAACACCAAGGACCACACCCGACGCGCCTAGCTTGCGCGCCTGGACAACATCGTCGTGCATCACGCTTAACTCTTCGGTGGAGTAGCAGAAATCGCCGCCGCGCGGCCTGATCATCACAAAAACATCGATCGATATTGCGGCGCGCACAGCGTGAATCAGCCCGGCACTGGGCGTGATTCCTCCCTCGCGGAGAGCGGAGCACAATTCAACGCGATCCGCACCGCCGGCCTGTGCAGCTATCGCCGACTCCACCGAATCGACACATATCTCAAGAAGCATGATGGTTCAGCCCCATTGTCTCAAACCCGCGACCCCCGGCCGAGCGATTCACTCGGCCGAGGTTCAAATTGCGAATTGCAAACGAACTTCGCACTCCATCTTCCTGATCCGGGATTAGAAGTTGTAATGCAGTGCGAATTGCAAATGGCGCTCGGTTGAGCGAGGGCCTTGTAACGAAACGTTACCGAAGGTGGCATCGCCGATTCCGGTATCCGGGTTGCCGTAGCTGACGATGTTGAACGCATTGAAGGCATCGAATCGGAATCCGATGGTTTGCTCTCTGAAGGTGTGGAAGTCCTTGAAAGCGGAGAGGTCGGTGTTGAAGAAACCGGGCCCGCGCACGGCGCCGTTGCCTTCGGTGCCGAATGTGCTGCTTGCCGGAACGCCAAAGGCACAAGTGCCGTTGTCTACACCGGCCGTCAGGCATGGAGTCGCCGAAGGATCGGTGCCGAACCAATTCTCATTAGTGCGGTCGGCCATCTTCAGCGCCCGGTATTGGTTCACGCGGTTGGGGCCGTAACTGTTGGAGTTGCTCGAACCGCCGGTGATCGTTTCAGGGAATCCTGAATATGCCACGATCGCCGTCGAAAGCTTCCAACCGCCCACAACCTCATCCATTACGCGGCTTGTCCCGTTGAAAAACTGCTGGCCGCGTCCGACCGGAACGGCATAGACACTGGTGGCCGAGAAGTCGTTGCGAATGTCATAGCCGGCTGGGCCGTTGTCGGGGCGGCTGTTGTAGTAATTTTGAAACGCGCCGGAGGAGCCATAACCACTCACGTCGAGCGAATAATTGCCCAGGCTGTTAGTCATCGCCTTGCCCCAGGTGTAGTTCACCGTGAATTCCAGGCCATGGCTCAGGCGCTGCCGTAAAACCGCCTGCAACGCGTTGTAGCTCATCTCAGCGCGCGACTCGGTAATCAGGAGGCCTCCGGAGCCACCAACGCCGATTTCCGGATCGACTCCGTTCACGCCAATATACATGCTGTTGTAGAACGGAGCTGAAGCCGACTCGTTATTTACGGTGTATTGATTGACGTTGCCGTAGTCTTCGATATGCTGGCCCGATTCGCCGACGTATCCCATCTGCATTGAGGTCGAATGGGTCAGCGCGTATTCAAAGGTCAGGTTCCATTCCTGCACAAACGCAGGCTGAATGTTCTGCGGCCATACCGTGTAACCATTATTGGAACTGCTGTACTGAACGGTTGTGTTGGAACCGGTAAACCCTTCCTCGGCAGTGTTCGGGGTTGGCACCGACGTTGCGGTCGGCGCGCTGACCTGAAAGCCGGCCGCCTGCAGGAAGGGATAAATTGCCGTCAGCCGCTGATTGTAGGAGTTGCCTTCGAAAAAGCTCTCGGCTCCGTATCCGCCCCGGAGGACGGTGCGGTCGTCGGGCTGATAGTCGAAGCCGACATGTGGCATCCATTGGTGGTAATTGGGCTGGTAGCAGGCGGTGTTGCTGCATAGTGCTGCGTTGGGAGGAGCCCCTGCGGGAAGGTGGCCGGCATACTCAACCTGCCCCGTTGCCACGTTGATGTTTCCGGTCCGGTCGTGCTCCTCGATCCAGGGTTCGTCAAATTCATAGCGCAGGCCGAAGATCAGCGACAGGTTGGGACGAATCTTCCAGTTGTCCTGAGCAAAGCCGGCAGTGCGCCACTGCCGTTGGCCGACGTTCACGCTGGTCAGAGTGACTCCGCCGGACTGGACGCGATCCAGGACGAAATCCGCCGGACCCCAGCCGCTTGCCTCCTCGGAAAACGGGCTCGATGTAAAATTTCCGCTGTAATTCAGCGAACCGAGGTAGCCGTCGTTGTTGCCGGTGGGATAGTTGTTCTGGTAGCGCTTCGCGTCAATACCGAAGCTGAGAAAGTGCTGGCCGCGCTGCCAGGTCAGGATGTCGGTGTAGGTGTAAGTGTTGTCGATAATGCTGTAGCCGCTGCCGGCCACGGTGCCCACATCGCTCATGTCGCCATTCAGGCCCTGGTTGGTGAAACCGGAGTATTTTTGATTGGGAAAGGTGATGCCGACTTTTGAATCGCCCGATGTCCCGAAGAATCCCGTCGTATCCAGCGGAACTCCCTCGGCCCAGTCGGTGCGCGTAAATCCAAGCCGCGCCTCGTTGACCAGAGAGGGCGAAAAGGTGTGGACCCAGGTCGCGCCGGTCAGCCACGAGGGGAAGAAATTCACACCGGGAAACGAAATCGCCAGCACCGCGGTCGATCCATCGTAAGCGTGCGAGTTCGAATAGAATCCTGTCAGCTTATCCTTGCCACTGAAGTCGTATTCGAGTTTGACGTCGCCCTGATTGTTGCCCTTGTAGCTCCGGCTGGGTGCTTCGTAGTTGTTGGCCGCAATGCCATCGCTGGGTGACAGGCACTTGCCGCCGGCTGGTGTTGCGGGGTTATCGCCGCCGCAGTCGGGATAATACTGCGTATGCGCAAAGAGGAACTTGGCCACTGGATTGACAATCGGCACGTTCAAGTCGCCGGTGTAAGGTGCGAAATTGTTCAGCGGATCGTAGAGCTGAATTTGATTGGAAATGAGAGGGCTGAGCAGCGCCGAGAAGTCGCCGTTGCGCATAGCGTCGGTAATGGTGCTTGCCTGGCCAAGCCCGCCCTTATGCCACCGCGATCCAAGGTAATCGGCAAAGAAGAACAGCTTGTTTCGGAGGATCGGGCCGCCCACCGTGCCGCCAAATTGTGCGAACGAGTACGGATTGATCGGCGTAACCGGCGAGGTTTGCCCGTTGGAATAGGAATTTGCGTTGAAGCGATAATCCTGCACGTAACCGTAGGCCGAGCCGTGGAAGTGATTGGTGCCGCTCTTCAAGACGGTCACCACTGCAGCGCCATTCACGTTTCCGCTGTCGGTTCCTGAGTCGGCGGTGATCACCTTGATCTCCTGCAGAGCTTCCGGCGCGGGGCTATAAGAGATCAGGTTGTTATAGTCCTCGTTCATGTCGATGCCTTCAAGCGTGTAGTTATTCGCCTGCGCGCGATTGCCATTGAAATTGGGCGTGTCGGAGTTGTAAGTACTACGCTCGAAGCTTGTGGGGCCTGAAGTGCCGTACGTCGTCACCGCACCCGGCATGTACAAGGTCACCGCCGAAAAATCAAGGCCGTTCAGCGGGAGGTTGGCGATGGTATTTGCGGTGAATATGGAGCCGATGGTCGGGCTATCGGTATTCAAGATCGGCGCCGCGGCAGAGACGCTCACGCTGGTTGTGGCGCTGCCCACCACCAGTTTCACGTCGAGCTTTGCCGTCTGCTGCACCTCCAGCGTGAACGGCAGCAGGGTTGCGTGCGAAAACCCGTTCGCGTCGACCGACACCTGGTAGTGGCCGATGGGCAGAAAGTTGATCTGGTACAGGCCATCGTCATTCGTTATGGCGGCCGTGGACACGCCGGTATCGAGGTTGGCGGCGACCACATGCGCTCCGGGAACGACGGCGCCGCTCGGATCAGTCACTTCTCCGTTGATCGAGCCGGTGATGGTCTGGCCGACGGCGATGGAAACGCTCAGGGACAGCGCGCATCCGAAGAGCGCGCGAAGAAGGGAATTCATTTTCATTGGGACCTCACGTGAAGCGTTGCAGGTGTTGGGCGACCTTGAAGAGTTGCCAAGTGTGCAGGCGCAAACCTTGCGCGCGTCATTCCCCGCGCAGAGTGACCCGACCTTTATGTTCAATAACCATAGTCAATAATTGATCGTTTTGTCAATTAAAATGATCATTTCGATCAAAATAATGGCAAAATCGAGCATTTTCAGATGTTTGTGGGCGCAGAATCTCCGCGGCTTTGGCGAGTGCCGCATTGGGGCGAACCCGATCCCCCATCTCCCGCGGTCGAGCTCTTGGGAATCTTGAGGTGATTCGGCTTGTTACCGCTGCGGCAAGAAATTCCAGATATCCGCATCTTCCTCTCCGAGAACCCAGGAGCAAAATCCATCGAGCCCGTATTTCTCGGTTAGAGCATAGCGGTCTTTGAAAGTTTGCAGGTCGGTATAGTAGATCCACTCGCGCATCTGGTCGCGATAGAAGTAGAAGTACGCACTGTGGTCCTGCGCATCCCAGGAGGGCTTGACGTCAAACTCCCGTGCGAGCAGCAGTGCGCTGGGCGCGCCGATGTAGTCAGCCTGCGGATTGGGCTTTTCTTCGCCGGTCGCCTTATCGACGATGGGCGCACCCGTGTACCAGTGGTAGCCATACACCGGAATGCCCAGCGAAAGCTTTTCTTTGGGGACAAATCTGAGCGCGTACTCGAGGTTGTCAAGGGTCCACTGCCACCCGGCAACAGGCCCAGGTGTTGTCCAGCGCGTGTTCTGGTCGTAAGTCATCAGGCAAACCAGGTCGACGTATTTGCCGATTGCGGCGAGATCGTAGGCGCCGCGCCAGTCGGTGTAGATCCACTTGGCGAATCCGCCGCTGCCAGGGTAGCCGGGTGCGTTGGGTACGGTTGCGATGGTGAGCTGCAGACCCTCTTTGTGCATCGACTCGGCCGAGGTCTTCACCACAGCGCTCAGCAGATCGCGATCGATCCAGTCGATATTCTCAAAATCGAACTGGAATCCGATGTAGCCATGCGATTTGCATTCGCGGACCATCGCGTCGTTCATGCGGCCCTGCGCGATCGGGTCGCCGGCGAGCGCATGAAACTCCTTCTTGTTAAACAGCGCAATGATCGGCATGACCGGCAGCTTCTCGCTTTGTGCGCGAGACATCACGAGGTCATTCGGCGCGCCCGTCACCAGGCCGTTTTCGTCGACCTGATACCAGGTGGGAACCAGTAAATCGATCTGTTTGGAATGCGCGAGGAAGGACTCAACGGAGTTCGTGCCATCGGTCAGATAAAAGATGGCCCTCGTCCTGGCCCAGAGAGAACCTGAAGCTGCGAGTACCAAAGCGAGCACAAAGAGAATCGGTTTCATAAGCTCCTTTTGGAGCCCACCTTAGCCGATTTTGATCGTCGGACGCAATACGGCGCAGCCAAACATGCAACTCGAAGAATGGCAATACTCGGCCGGCGCGGCCCTCTGGCGGCGGGTGTGTGGCTCTGAGAGAAGGCCTATCGGTCCAGGGGTTCCTGGCCTTGCGCAACCACATCGAACGCAAACTTGAGTTCGTCTTTCACTTTCAAGGCGCCGGCTGCCACCGAGACGGGCTTGATCTGGTAGTCAGATTGATTGATCGCGAAGCTGCCTGAGGCGCGCAACGTTGTGCCGAGTACGGCGATCCGCACGGTGAGAGGCTGCTTTCGGGTGACGCCGTGAAGTTTCAGGTCGCCAGTCAGGTTCGCGATGTAGGCGGAGCCATCGAGTTTGCTGACCGAGATGGGAGAAGCTTGATAGGTTATCTCTGGATACTTTTCCACTTCCAGAACCTCGCGCTTCATCACTCTTTCGATCTCGCAGCGGTCCTTGTCGCTGATGTCGTCTTGAACGCTGAGCGACGCGGCTTGGATGGTCAGCCTCAGGCCGCATGCTTCAAGCGCTTCAGGGTCAAACTCCACTTCGCCGCTGAATGTGCGGATAGCGATCGTTGGGTTGTGTCCCATCGCAGACAGAAATCCCGTGGCAAAGGCCTGTACGGTGAATCTGCTCCGCTTCGCATCGAAGACGAAACGGTTACCGCCAGTGCTCTTGGCCTGCCCCGGCTCTTTCGCGACTTGGCTCACACTCTCCACTCGATAGGTCTTCACCGCGCGGGTCCGTCCGCGCTACATGGCGCGCAGCTTGAAGTAGCGCTCGACGTCGGGCATTACCGCCTGGGCGAGATTGCCGACTCCCAACTGCGACATGTAGCGCCGCACAAAGGGATTCGACAGAATCAGTCCAGCGCCGAAGACAATCAGCGCCACGCCGCTCAGCATGTAAAGAGTGTCCTTGCTGTTTTCGGCACCATTTGCGGTCGACTCGGTCAGGTCCATTGGCATTCGTGTTCTCCTCTCTAGCGAACTTGGTTAACTTTCCGCTCCGTCGAGAATGCGATTCACAAGCGATTCGATTTGCTCAACGGCGCTATCTACTGCAGCTTCAACCTCTGTGCTCAACCCCATATGCCCTTGTTCGCCGCCCAGATCAAGCGGCTCGCAGCCGACCAACAGGACGCGATTTAGCGATCCGCTTATCGATTTAGCCATACGGAGCACATTCATGGGGTTCATAGCGTGCGGCTGGACGAACCCTCCGGGAGTGCCGGCCAGGCCTTCCAGATCTGGCTCGATCACGGATACGGTTCCAGGCAGTTTTCCGTGTGGATAGGCGTCCACCAGGATCGTCGCCTCATAGCTATCCTGCAAGGCGTAGGCGAGATCGAAGCCGCGAATCCCAAAGTCGACGACGCGGACTGCGTCAAGCCGCGGGCGTGTGAGCAGTCGTCGCGCAACTTCCACTCCAAAGCCGTCGTCGCCCAAGAAGATGTTCCCGATACCGGCAATCAGGATCTTCGGATTCTTCGCAGCGGTTGTTACTGCCGGGCCGGACTCGATTTCAAGCTCTATCGGCTCGACCTCCGCCGGTGTAAAGAAAAATCTGTGGCCCGGTTGGCGCATCAGGCCAAGGTCGCGGCCGGGATCGTTGTCGAGCACGACGCAGACGTGCTGAGCGCCTTCGTAATCCTCTTCGATGCTTTCTACTGTCGCGGCCTGCCCGCGTAGCGCGATGTCGAGGATGTCGCCGCCATCCTTCGGGCGCAGCCTGACGCGATCACCGGGCTTTAGGCTTTTCCCGTCGATCACGATGTGATCAAGGGATGCTTTGTCTTCCAGGAGGTTCCATTCCCACTCGTTCATTGCGGTCCCTCCGGCAAAGGGTTCAAGCCGCGCAGCACGCCGTGAAGCTTGAGGAACTGCTCATGGGGAATGTTCTCGGTGCGCTCCAGAAGTGCACGTGCACGCTCGTCAGACTGACGAATCTCCGTCTTCTCGTCATCGGTCAGCGTGAGGATCCGCAGCGAAAGAATCTCGTCGATCTCGGTTCCGTCGAACAGGTTGCCAGCGCTTTCCGGCGCAATCTTCGGATAGTCGTAGAGAATAATGGGCGACGCGAGCATGGTCGTTGCATCGTCGCCCGCGAGCACGGGCCAGGCTCCGATGTTTTCGCATTTTCTGGCTGCATCCTCATGGCCGAGGGGGGGATCAAGCGAAGACAAAAACTCTCCTCCCTCCACTCCCAGAATCATGTGCGTCGAAACCAGCGAGTGAAGAAGCGCCGCGTCCCGTCCTGACCGCTGATTTGCCGCTCCGTCAAATCTGCTGCGATTGTCGACGCGGACCGTGAGTTTGACGACATCATCGCGGTACGGTTCGGTGCTGATCCGCATCGTCCCTGCAAGTGTCTGCCATTGCCGGACGATGGCGCCGACTAATTCTCCGTGCCTGTCGCGCAACTCTTCGTGCGAGCCCCCCGAGGGAAAGATGAATTCCATTTCGCGTGCCGCGAGCGATGCGGGATCGAAATCTTCGAAGGTAACGGTGCGGTCCGCCGCTTCCTGCCACGGCTGATAGACGTGTCCGTCCACTGTCAGGCGATCCAAGAATTCCAAATCTTCTCTACCGGCAATCTCAGCCGCAATCTCGCGTTCTCCAAAACTCCCGATCCGTCGCTGAATAATCTGCAGGAATCTCGCCTTCACCGTCACTCGGGCAAGCGGAGCCGCCTTAAGCAGGCACTGGGTCTGCATGCAGGAATACTCCGAGCCCTGCTGCATCTCGTAATAGGATTCAGGGCAAACCACGCCAAAGTTCCATCGCAGCTGATTCTTGATCGCGGACGGACGATAGGGATACAGCATGTATCCCTCGTAGAGCACGGCGTCGGCGATTTCTTCAACCCGCGCAAAATTCACGATTGCACCACCGTTTCGCTCGCGAGCAACTGCTCGAGGGCTTGCTCCCATGTCGGAATTCCATGTTCGATCTTGTATTGATACAGGCGATCGAAGGTGTCGCGATGCAGATGGATCCAGACGAGGTTGGGATAGTAGGCCGACATCATTTCGCGCCACGTCGTGAGCGGCACTCTGCACCGTGCTTCCAACTCCCAGGAGATGGGTGCAACCTGCAGCGAATTTTCTTGGGAGGTGTAGAAAACGGTTCCGCTGAAGAGCATGAGCAAGGGAATCTCGCCGGTGGCGAGACCTTCAAAATATTTGGTCGCGGCGACATTGAAGTCGAATGTGCAGGGAACATTCATATCGGCGACAGTTGCCGTGCCTTTGAATCCGGGCACCACGACACTTGTCTGCACCCAGAGCAGATTGCGCAGAGTCCGGCCCCAACGTTCGGGCGCTCCGAAGAGATCGAGCATGCGCGCCTGTTCCCGTGGCGTGTAGCTACGTCGCGTCACTTCAATCTGGATCTGGCAGCGCAAAGCAATGGTGTGGATCTCCTCGTTCGGCGCGAGATTGGTGATCTCGAGCGGAAAGCCGAGCGTGGGAATTGCCGCAAAGGGAACCGCCTTCGTATCGGCGACTTGGATTCGGAGATCAGGCATCGCGCTCCACTCTTTCTGTGTCTGAGCGAGTGCGCAGGCTATCGAAGAAATGCGCTACCTCGGTCCACACTTCCGTTCCGCCCGAGAGCCCTTTCCAGTTGGCGCGAATCAGTCCGACGAGTTTGTAGCATTCGTCGATGGGCGCGACGTAGTACTCCGCAGGCTGAGCATCATTCGGCTTGCCGACACGGTTCGCCAGCAAGGCTTCAACATCCGATTGCATCTTCCGTAGCCGCGGGTTGCACTCGACGATCGCGTTCCAAGCTTCCAGTGTCAGTGACGACTCCACCGCTCCGGCTGGACTGGGATAGAGGGCAAGCGTGCGTCCTTCGATGCTGGAGCGGACGAAGAATGCTAGGTTGATGGGAATGCACAGGCTGTCCCACTGCGCGTCGCTCAGCGCAAACCCCTGCAGAAATTCGATACGCCTCGGGACGCGTTTGTACTTCGACCGCTCCATGCCGTCGAAGAGCATGGCACACGGATCGCACGCGCAAACGAGTTGCCGCGATGCCAACTCGACGAGATGGGGATGGTTGGGATGCAATCCGGCGCTGCACAGTTCGCAGCGCTCCAATGCGCGTGAGGCGGGCCGCCGTGCTCCGCGAAACTGGCGCAAGACACTGAGCGCCTGATCAAAGGCTGGCTCTTGGGCCGGCGCTGGCTCTTGCCGCATCGCACTTTCTCTTTGCATCGTCCCCTCGAATTCCACTCGCGGCTCGCGGCCCTCAGTTCGCGGCTAATCCGCAGCGCTCGCCGCAGCGTGGACCCCGGTAAGAAGGCTCTCCAGCGCGACAAAACCGGACGAAGCCGGCTCTTCCAACCCCAAAATTTCCAGCGTAGTCACGTCGGGCGCCAGCTCGTAGACCCCGTTTTCGACGATGGAACGCAGCTCCTTCGCCGACGAACCGCAGCTGTGCCCGTTCCGTTTGAGCGCCAGCCGTACCACTCCTTCGCCGATACTCAGCGGTTCGACGGTGCAAGCGAGCTTGTTCAATCGCGGCCGGATGCGCTCCAGTGCCGATTGCACGCGCGTCTCCAAGGAGTCTGGATGCAGAGAATACAAGAGCAGCAAACCTCCCGCGGCTTCGTCGCTGGCAAGCCGGTCAATCAGCGCGCTGCCCGATTCGCTGCTCTCGAAGACGATCTCCATCATCCGCTCGAGTCCCTTGCCATGCACCTCCATCAGGAGCTGGACGAGTTCTCTGGCAGAGTCCTTTTCTCGGCACGCGGGCATTTGGTCGAACTGAGCGATCAGCTCGCTCAGACGCTTGACCTGTTCCTGAAATCCGTCGCTGTCGGCCACGTGCCTCCTTTCTTTCATGACGTTCCGCTGATTCACTCGGCCGGCACTGCAGCCACGGCGGCGTGCAAAATAGACGGCCCTACAGGTGCAGTCCAAACATCGGCGAATGGTGGGTCTCAAGAACCTTGCCGTCGCCGAGATACATGTGCACCCCGCACGGCAGGCAGGGATCGAAGCTGCGCACCGCGCGCATAATGTCGATGCCCTTGAATTTTCCTGGGCCGTTTTCCTCGAAGATCGGCGTATTCTGCACCGCATCTTCGTAAGGGCCCGGAGTTCCATAGGAGTCCCGCGGGTTGGCGTTCCACGGAGTCGGTGGATAGGGATGGTAATTTGCTATCTTCCCCCCACGAATTACAACGTGGTGCGAAAGAACACCGCGCACAGCCTCGTGGAAGCCGCAGCCGATCGCCTCTTCCGGAACCTTGAAGTCGGTCCAGGTGCGGGTGCGCCCGGCGTGCAACTCGGCCAGCGCCTGTTCAGCAAAGTACAGCGCCGCAGCTGCCGCATACGCCTGGAAGTAGGTGCGTGCGCGATCACGCTCAATGGCGTTGCTCCACTTGGGAATCTTCCACTCGAACTCCACTTCGGGCAGCGATGCCGTCTTGGGCAGGTAGATCTTTACGCTGTGGCCGGTGGCTTTGATGTAACCAATGTCGACGATGCCGGCAAGCGCGGTGGCCCAGAAACGAGCGATGGGCCCGCCGCCGGTGTCGAGCGCGAGATAGTCGCCGGTGCGCTTGTCATACCAGCGCGGCGACATCACCCATGTGTATTTGCTTTTGAAGTCGCGCTTTTGCGGCTTCGGGTAGGTGCTCTGGTTCCACGGATGCCGCTGATCCACTTTGTTGCCCAGTGGGTCGGTCTGCACGAACGTCTGCGACTCCTGCCAGTCGTCGTAATAGGAGCTGCCCAGCAGTATGCGAATGTTCAGGTTGATGTCGACCAGGTCGTGGGTCACGAGTTCGCCGTCAACCACCACACCAGGCGTGACGTACATGGCGCTGCCCCATTCGCTCATCTTCGCGTAGGTGTAGTCGCACACATCGGGGTTGTTGAACGAACCCCAGCAGCCCAGCAGAATCCGCCGGCGTCCGACCTCTTCGTATCCGGGGAGGGCTTCGTAGAAGAAATCGAAGAGATCGTCGTGCATGGGCAC
>JBEKPO010000067.1:0-24017 GCA_049520675.1 Occallatibacter sp.
AAACGACATCCTTAGCCAGGGATTCGACTCATTGTGGGCGGACGAAACCGAGCCCGATCTGCCGCCGAATGGAGCGTACTTTTTCGTCGGGCCGGGCACGCAGTACTTCAATGTGTATCCGCTATTCCATACAAGCGCGCTCTACGACGGCTTCCGCAAGGACGAACCCGGTAAGCGGGCGCTGATCCTGGCGCGGGACGCCTATCTGGGTGTGCAGCGGAACGGGGCGATCGTCTGGTCGTCGGACATCGCGCCTACGTGGGACACGCTGCAAAGACAAATTCCGACCGGGCTGAATTTTGCCGCCTCCGGATTTACTTACTGGTCGAACGATACCGGCGGATGGCAGTATCTTCCCGCGGAACACCATCCCGCGCACGAGCCTCTCCTCGATCCGTCGGATGCACGCGCCAACGTTGGCGGCTACGACGACTATCCGGAACTGTATACCCGCTGGTTCGAGTACGCCGCATTCCTGCCGATTTTCCGCGCCCACGGCAGCCGGCCGGCCAATGAAGTCTGGTCGTACGGCCATGAGGCCGAGCCGATTTTGGAGAAGTACCTCAGGCTGCGCTACCAGTTGATGCCTTATATCTACTCTCTCGGATTCGACGCATGGCGCAGCGGCGCACCATTCATGCGCGCCCTGCCGCTCGCGTTTCCCGGCGACGCGAAGGTGACCGACTTGCGCGATGAATACATGTTTGGGCCGGCTTTTCTCGTGGCGCCGGTCACAGAGCAAGGCGCAACCAGCCGGCAGGTGTATCTTCCTGCGGGGACGGACTGGTACAACTTCTGGACCAACGAGCGGCTGAAGGGCGGCCAAACCATCACCGTGCAGGCGCCAATCGACACGCTGCCGCTGTTCGTTCGCGCCGGATCCATCGTTCCGCTTGGGAAGGCCGTAGAGAGCACGCATGAGCCCCAAGCCGTCGATAAGATTCGCGTGTATTCCGGCGCCGATGGCAAATTCACGCTCTTTTCCGACGATGGAACAACCTATGCCTACGAGAAGGGCGCAGGAAACATCACCGAATTGCGCTGGAATGACGCAGCCAGCAAACTGACTCACACGGGAGCAGGCGCGTGGACCGAGCCCGACAGCGCGATTGTCGAGGTTATCGCGCGGTGAGGCGCATCCCTTCCCGGCAAAGGACGACGCGACTCTGATTTCGGCCTCTGCGGATGCTCGAGATTCGAGTAGTGGGTCAGTTCGAAGGATACGGGCTTTAGCCCCTGAGGGATTTTCTCTTCAAACTGACCCACTACCGTGATTCGCCTGGCTGCGAACATCGTGCTATCCTCGAACGCAGCGGGGTTTCTGTGCATCTGCGCGCCAATGCGGGTTTTGAGCTCCGGCCGGCCACCAGGCGCTGGTCGCGGTCGCGCGCGCGTTGCATCTGCCCGCGGCAGCACCTCCGTGTGCTGCCCACTCGCACACGACCTAGCCTCTTCGGCGGCGACTAGCAACGGCTCCGCCGAAGATCCTCGCCCTGAATGGACCGCAATTGGTCCGCGGAAAAGATCGATCCCGAATCGGGGACCGGCGGCCGCGCCTCATCTGTTCGGCGAATCAAAGAGCCAACAAGAGAGCCCAGCCTGCAGCAACTGAACCTGCCGAGGAGAGCTACCATGAAAAACCAAGAACTGCAAGCCAAGTACGGACCGAAACTGGTGACCCGTCTGCCGGGACCCAGGGCCCGCGCGGCCGTCGAGGCAGACGCGCGCCTGGTTTCTCCGAGTTACACGCGCTCGTATCCGCTGGTGGCCAAAAGCGGCCGCGGCATACGGGTAACGGACGCGGATGGAAACGAGTTTCTCGATTTTGCCGCGGGCATCGCCGTGGTTTCGACTGGGCATTGCCATCCTGAAGTTGTTGCCGCCATTCAAAAACAGGCTGCGGAGCTGATTCATATCTCGGGCACGGATTTTTATCACGAGGGACTGACGGAGCTAGCCCACCGGCTGTCGGCGGTGGCGCCGATGCGCGGGCCGCACAAGTTCTTCTATGGCAACTCCGGCGCGGAGGCCATTGAATGCGCGCTGAAGGTCGCACGTTATCACACCGGGCGCCAGCAGGTGATCGCGTTCCTTGGAGCCTTTCACGGGCGGACCATGGGCGCGCTGTCTCTCACCGCTTCGAAGCCGCAACAAAGACGGCGCTTTTCGCCGCTGGTGCCGGGGGTGACGCACGTTCGTTATCCCTATGTCTATCGCGGATGCTCGGGCGGGCCGCAAGAGGAAGAGGCATTCAGCCTGAGCTGCGCCCGGTACATCGAGGAGAAGCTGTTCAAGACAGTGGTTGCGCCGGAAGAAGTGGCGGCAATCTTCGTCGAGCCGATCCAGGGCGAAGGCGGGTACGTTGTTGCGCCTGACAACTTCTTGCGCGAGCTACGCGCCATTTGTGACCGGCACGGAATTCTGCTGGTTGTGGACGAGGTCCAGTGTGGAGCTGGCAGAACCGGCAAGTGGTGGGCCATCGAGCACTCCGGCGTCGAGCCCGACATCGTATGCATGGCTAAGGGCATTGCCAGCGGCATGCCCCTGGGTATTTGCATGACGCGCGCCGAGATCATGGACTGGGCTCCCGGATCGCACGCGTCGACGTTCGGCGGAAACCCGGTGTCGATCGCGTCGGCACTGGCAACCATGGACATTCTCGATCGCGAGGCGATTGCCAACGCAGCCACGGTTGGCGAATTCATGCTCGAGCGAATTCGCGGCTGGAAGCAGAGTCACGCGCTGGTGGGCGACGTGCGCGGACGCGGCCTGATGATCGGTATTGAGCTGGTGAAGGACAAGGTGACGCGGGAGCCGGCTGTGGAACTGCGCAACCGCGTGGAGACGCTGGCCTTCGAACGCGGGCTCATGGTGCTGGGCTGCGGAGAAACCTCTCTGCGGCTTTGTCCCCCGCTCATCGTCAACAAGGAAGAAGCCACGGTCGCACTCGACATTCTGGAAGACGCGCTGTCGCAGGTCGAGAAGGAGCGCGAACCAAGCGCGGTGGCTGCGGCAACAGCATAGAACCGGTTGCATGAATAGAGCTTTGAAAGGGCACTGCTTTACCCCCTGCGGAAGAATCGTTCAGCGGGCTGCTTTGAAAGGGCACCGCTTTACCGCCTGCGGAAGAATCGTTCAGCGGGCTACTTTGAAAGGGCACCGCTTTACCGCCTGCGGAAGAATCGTTCAGCGGGCTACTTTGAAAGGGCACGACTTTAGTCGTGCCGCAAGCAGCCAAAAACCACGGTGGGCTTTAGCCCCTGAGGGAAGTTTCTTCATATCGTCTCAAGCCAATCTCCTGAGTCTAGAATTCGCTGCAGAATTGAAGCGGCATCCTGAGCGGAGTTTGCCGCGTACTCCGCGGCAAACGGAGTCGAAAGCCTGCCCTGAGCGGAGATCGCGAAGCGATCGGAGTCGAACGGGGACCTGCATTTGGGATAAGACTTAATGTCACGAACCTCTGATTCACCAACTAGTGATCCAGGCGCATGTTGGCAATCTCGGACGTACGGTGAGCGGCGCGTTCGAGATTATGGGCCATCTCCTGCGTGGCCAGGCGCTGTTCTTCAGCCGCCGCGGCCATCTGATGCGAAAGCCCGGAAAGGTCCTCGGTCTGGCTGGAGATGCGGCCGATGGCCGCAATCGCGTCGGCGGTATCGACTCCGATGGCGTTGACCTTGGCTTGAATCTCCGAGGTAGCAGCGGCGGTCTGCTCAGCCAGCTTGCGCACTTCGCTCGCCACCACGGCAAAGCCCTTGCCGTGCACACCGGCGCGGGCGGCTTCGATGTTGGCATTGAGTGCCAGCACGCTGGTCTGCGTGGCGATCGAAGCAATCAATTTGGCGACCTTGGCCACACCGCCGCTCGATGATTGCAGGCTGAGGATCGAGGCCTTGCTTTCGTCGCTCGCCTGACGCGACTTCTCCGCTGCCTGGGCCAACTCGGTAGCATTCCTGGCAATCTCGGCAATGCTGGCCTCGAGCTCGTGTGTCGCGGTAGCCACCATCTGCAGGTTTCCGTCAAGGTGCTCGATGTCGCTGCGTTGAGCTTCCTGAGCTCTACGCAGAGTTTCGATGGCCTGTTGCGTGTCGATCCCCCAAAGAACGACGGCGCCGATGTACTCGCCGCGCTCATTCAAAATCGGATCGACTTCCAGATCGAGCTTGACCGGGCCAAGTTCAATAATGGCTTTGTGCGGGAGCTGATGCCTGCCGCCATTCGCGCCCAATATTCTGTCGATCGCTGCCCGGTTCTTGTGAAAGACATGGATTGACTTGCCGATGAGCCGGTCGACCGGAAGAGACAGGTGCTGTTGCAAGGAGAGCAGGGTCTTGCGGGATGAACGGTTGAAATAGCGCAGAGTCAGCTGGCGGTCGCAGAACATCACGTTGCATGGCAATGCGTCGAGCACGAACTCGAAAGTGCGGTCCATCGTGGTCGCAGACCGAATCTGGCTGGCTGCCGGGGCGACCGGCTGCGCGGGCGGCGTCGTGCTGTCGGTTGAAAACAAGCCTCCCAACACACCGTGGGACATGCCTGGAGGTCCTCCGTGGTACAGAATCAGTTTCGGACCGTGCAACGAGAACGAACATGGAGGCGAGACTAATGGAATCTTCGCGGTTCTGCTTTGGGTCTGCGCGGTTCATTTTGGGAAGGCGAGGAATTTGCATTGCGAACGGATGCGGGCAGAGAATGGTTCGCAGTGAACCGGGCGGAGCAAATGCGTGTTGGAATTCTCGAGCATGCGCTCGATGCCATGGACCGGGTAGCGGCGCGGCGTGGCCGAGAGGAGCCCGGGCCCGCGCATTTGCAAACTGGAATCGCCGGCGAGGAAGCCGCTCACTTTTTTCTGCGGCACAAAGGCTACACGGTGGTGGCGCGGCGCTGGTCGGCAGGAACTTTGCCGGGCGATCTGGACCTGATCGCCTGGCAGGGACCGTTGCTCTGCTTCTTCGAGGTCAAGACGCGGACCGCCCGCGACATGACACCAGCCGAAGCCGCCGTGGACGCCCACAAGCGCAGGACACTAAGGCGCCTGGCGCGCCAATACATCCGTCAACTGCCGGCTGAGAGCACGCCACAGGCCAGATTCGACGTGATCAGCGTGTATCTGGTGCCGGGCGAGAAACCAGAGTTCTTGCATTTCGAAAATGCGTTTGGCTGGCACGATGGCGAGGCGTGAGAGTCGGTCCGGGCACCGGCGTCCTCAGGTTCTTGAAGGGATTGCGGCCGAAACTCGGCGATTTGTGTGCATCCTGGCGCTATGGTACGATCAACGTACGAATGGAACGTGCAACTCAGCGCTGTTT
This sequence comes from Occallatibacter sp., assembly GCA_049520675.1. Lineage (GTDB taxonomy): Bacteria > Acidobacteriota > Terriglobia > Terriglobales > Acidobacteriaceae > Telmatobacter. Next base: position 5,310 of record JBEKPO010000067.1, read on the forward strand.
CTGTTGTCGCCTGTCAAACAAACTCGACGGGTGTCCCCGCTAGTCTCTGAACTCCCTGCAAATGTGATAGTGAAGACGCACCCGTAGCTGAGAAGCCGCGCTTGTCTCGCGATGTACCCCGGCCTCAGCCAGGAAAAAGCCTAGAGGTCACGATGTCCGTCGCAGAACACGCATCACCGCCGTCCCGAGCCGGATCCCCAGCCCCGGGGCAATCGCGCTTGACGCATCTCCGGCTGCTTGAAGCCGAGAGCATTCATATTTTGCGCGAGGTGGCGGCGGAGTTCGAGCGGCCGGTAATGCTGTATTCGATCGGAAAAGACTCGTCAGTGATGCTGCGCCTTGCGCAGAAGGCCTTTTATCCCGGACCGATTCCCTTCCCCCTGCTGCACATCGACACCGGATTCAAATTCCGCGAGATGCTTTCGTTCCGCGACCGGACGGCGCGATCGGTGGGCGCGAAGCTGCTGGTGTGGCGGAACGAAGCCGCCATTGCCGCGGGAACCAATCCCATTGTTCTCGATACCAAACGCTGCTGCGGGCTGCTCAAGACGCAAGCCTTGCTCGACGGGCTGCGCCACTACAACTTCGACGCCGCATTCGGCGGGGCGCGCCGCGACGAGGAAAAATCGCGCGCCAAAGAGCGCATCTACTCCTTCCGCGATAGTGCCGGGCAATGGGACCCGAAGAACCAGCGGCCGGAACTTTGGAACCTGTACAACGCGCGCATCCATCCCGGGGAAACGATTCGCGTTTTTCCTCTCTCCAACTGGACGGAGCTGGACGTTTGGCACTACATCCACCAGGAGAAAATTCCGGTGGTCGATCTCTACTTTGCCAAAGAGCGCCCCATGTACGTGCGGGGGGATGCGCTGTTGCCGGTCGAGCAAGATTTCGTCGCCCTGCCCGGCGAGAAACCGCAGATGGTCAAGAGCCGTTTGCGGTCGCTGGGATGCAGCCCGTGCACAGGAGCCATTCGTTCCGACGCCGAGACGATTCCCGATATTATCGCGGAGCTTATCTCGTTTCGTTCGTCAGAACGCGCCAACCGCACGATCGACCACGACCAGGAAGGATCCATGGAGATCAAGAAGCGGGAAGGCTACTTCTGAAAGACGGGGAAACGAGGGACCAGGCACCAAGGGAACAAGAAGGCGAGAACAATAGCCAAAGGGTTTGAGGATCTGGGGGTCGGGTTGGGAGTCGCTGCAGAGTTGGAAAGAAGGTTCGAGATCGGCGAGTTCCTGGCGCAGGAACGCGAAAAGGACCTGCTGCGATTTTCGACGGCAGGCAGCGTCGACGACGGGAAGTCGACGCTGATCGGGCGGCTGCTCTACGATACGCAGTCGGTTTACGACGATCAGGTTCGCGCCATCGAGGGCAAAGGGACAACCTTGCCGGGCCAACTCGATTTTGCGCTTCTCACCGACGGCCTGCGCGCCGAACGGGAACAGGGCATCACGATCGACGTCGCGTATCGCTACTTCTCGACGGCGAAGCGCAAGTTCATCATCGCCGATACGCCGGGCCACGAGCAGTACACGCGCAACATGGCCACGGGCGCGTCGACCGCCGACGCCGCTGTGGTGCTGATCGACGCGCGAAAGGGTGTGCTGGTGCAGTCGCGCCGCCACGCTTTCATTGCCTCGTTGCTGGGCGTGCGGCACGTGCTGGTCGCGGTGAACAAGATGGATCTCGTCGATTACGACGAGACAGCTTTCCGGACGATCGAGCGCGATTTCCGGGTGGTTCTTGAGCAAATCGCCGGCGAGACCGGCAATCCTGTGGAAGCGGCGTTCGTACCCATCAGCGCGCTGCTCGGGGACAACGTGGTGCATCGCTCGCAGACAACGATGCCGTGGTACGACGGCCCATCGCTGCTGGAGATGCTCGAGTCGCTTCCTTCGGCGCGAGACGCAGCGGCGGCGGCTTTTCGCTTTCCCGTGCAGCGCGTGGTTCGGCCCGACCACAGCTTTCGCGGATTTGCCGGGCAGATCGCATCGGGAATAATTCGCCGCGGTGAAGCCGTCACGGTGCTTCCGTCGGGCAGGCCGGCGCAAGTGAAGCGCATCGTCACCTGGGATGGCGATCTCAACGAGGCGCGAGCGCCTTTGTCGGTGACCCTGGAACTCGATCGCGAGCTCGACGTCAGCCGCGGCGATCTCATTGTTTCGGCTTCTGCACCTGCCGCGGTTGCTACCCGCGTGAAGGCCTGGATAGTGTGGATGGACGAGCCCGCCCTCGACCTGAGTCGCCGCTACCTGGTGAAGCATGCCGGCCGCACGGTTCCGGCCTATGTGACTTCGATCGTTTCGCGTACCAACGTGGCCACCCTGGCGCGGGAACAGGCTGTCACGCTCGACATGAACAGCATTGGCACGGTCGCGCTGAGCTTCCTGCATCCAACTGCCTTCGATCCCTACGTGGCGAACCGCTCCACCGGCGCGTTCATTCTCATCGATCCGATAACGAACAGCACGGCCGCCGCGGGGATGATCGCCGGTGCGCTGTCTCCAGAGCGAGCGGCCCTGCCGGCGGAAGAAGACGACTGGGGCCCGGTAACGCCTGGCGAGAGGCAGGCGAGGTGGGGCCATCGCGCGGGCGTGCTGGAACTGTCGGGACCGGCTGCAATGATCGATGCAATCGAGCGCTCGCTGTTCTCAGTGGGCGCGGCCACCAGCCGCATTGATGTTGAGAGCCAGGAGTTCCTCCTGCACCCGCACTTGCTCGACGTGATCACCGAACATCAAAAACGATCCGGGCTGCTCACGCTGCTGGTGCGCCAGCAGGAAGGCGGACCGCTCGTGGCGCGCGTGGGAGATCGAGAGGTCAGCGTCGATACAGGCGAGAGGATGAGTGCTGTGAATACCGTGCGCCGCCTTCTCGAAGCAGCGGGAATCTTTATTTCGACGGAAGGGGCGAACCTTTGAGCACAGACGCGATCGAAGCTGAAGTGGGCGCAAAACTCGATGCCGTCCGCGCCCTGCTGGCGCGCGAGATCACGGGTGGAGGCGATGTGTGCCTCACGTGCAGCTTTCAGGCTGAGGATGTGCTGCTGACGAAGCTGGCGATTGAGCTGGACGCAAGGGTTCCCATTCTTTTTCTCGACACCGGATATCACTTCGCCGAGACCTACGCATATCGCGACCGCATTGCCGGCGAATGGAAGCTGAATCTGGTGAACCTGCTCCCCGAGCAGACGGTAGCGCAGCAGGAAGCGGCTTTCGGGCTGCTTTATCAAACTGCGCCCGACCAGTGCTGCAAGCTGCGCAAGGTCGAGCCGCTCTTCAAAGAGGTGGCAAAGTACCGCGCGTGGCTCACCGGCCTGAGGCGCGAACAAGCCAAGAGCCGCGCGGCGCTCGAAGAACGAGCGATGTTTACGCTGCCGGGCGGAAAGCAGGTGCTGAAGCTGGCGCCTCTGGCTTCCTGGACGACGCGCGACGTTTGGTACGCGTGCCAGAAGCTCTCCATTCCGCTGCTCGATCTTTATGAGCGCGGCTACTCATCCATCGGCTGCGAGCCTTGTACGTCGCTGCCGCTCGACCCCGGCGATCCGCGATCGGGCCGTTGGGCCGGCCGCAAAGTGGAATGCGGCATTCATATTGAAGCAGCGAGTGAGCAAGTCAGCGAGCCGGCAGGCCGGCGAGGGTAGAAATGCAGTACGCTATCGGATTTTTTATCGCGTTGTTTATCGCGCTCACGGGAGTGGGCGCCGGGACGGTCACTGTGCCGGTGCTGGTGCTATTTCTCGGTGTTCCGACGGCGGAAGCCGTGGGCATCGGCCTAATGTTTGCGACGGCCGTCAAGTTGATTATGATTCCCGCGCAGATCGCCCGCAGAACCATCTCCTGGCGGACATTGGGATTCATGCTCATCGGCGGCGTGCCCGGCGTGATCGTCGGATCGCTGTTTCTCAAGCACTTGGTGACCGCAGGATCGCAGAATCTTCTGAATGGCATCCTCGGCGCGATTCTGGTGAGCACGGCGGTATGGCAGCTTCTGTTTTCATTCCGCCCCATGAAGCAGCATGCCGATCGGCCGGATCGCAGCTGGTTGCTTCCCTGGCTGATGTTGCCGGTTGGCACGGAGGTGGGATTTTCATCGGCCGGCGCCGGCGCGCTGGGCAGCGCGGCGCTGCTAGGGCTTACGCCTCTGGCTCCAGCGCAGGTCGTCGGCACGGACATCGCATTCGGCTTTGTGGTGTCCCTTATTGGCAGCGGCCTCCATTTGTTTTCGCATGGCGCGCACTCTGACCTGCTGCTGCATCTGATCGCGGGCGGCGCATTCGGAGCCGTCAGCGGAGTCATTCTCAGCACGCACATTCCTCGCCGGCCGCTGCGAATTGCTCTCTGTGTCTGGCTCATTATCCTCGGCGGCCAGTTCCTGGTGAACAGCTACCAGACGCACGCCATCCAGAAAAAGCCTGTCGCCGTCCATCGCCGGCTCAGCGACCCGATCGAGCTTGCCGAATCCAGGAAGCGGTGAGCTTGGGTCAGGGAATCAGGTCTGCTTCTTGGGGGCCTAAAATCAGAGTCCCCTCGTACTGGTGGTTGCTTATGAGCCCGTTCTTATTGCCCGCGAGGGGTATCTCTTTCGCTTGCTGCGTGGTGTTGACATAGAGTGTTCTCCCGTCGACGACACGCGCGTAGACTCCATCGGGAGTTTGCGGTCCGGGTTGAATGCCGGAGAGCTTGTAGGCGTGATTCAAAACCGGCTCGATTGCGGACGCATTCGCCTCAGTCGCCAGGTAGATTGCGTACCCTTTGCCAAACTTGTTGACGGTGACAGCCGGAGCGTGGTCCGCCGTGTTCGTGAACCGCGAAAGGACCGACGCCGTTGTGGGCTCGAGCACCTCATAGAAATGCACCCCGGTTTCAACGGCCTTTCCGTCGAACTGAAATTGCAACGAAGGCTCGCTCTGATAGAAAGCGTTTGTCCTCAACCCGAAGACATCGCTCAAACGCCCGGGCAGGGGCGTCTGGAACCATTGTGCGTGCTCGTCCACTTTGGCTGAAAAGGCCGTCATCAAAACAATGCCGCCGCTGCTCACGTAATCTCGAAGAGCCGTCGCGCCGGCAGCATCCATCACGTAATCGGCGGGCGCGATGACCAGTTTGTAAGGCGTGAGACTGTTGTGCCCGATGTTGATGATGGCAGTGTCGATGTTGGCGCGGAACAACGGTTCGAAGGCTCCCTGTACCTGCTGGGTATACGAAGGTCTGAAGTATTGCAGGGTGGTATTCGAGGGGCCGTTGGGATGCGAAGCGATGAAGGAATCAAAGGAATATGCGATGGCAACTTCAGGATGGGTGTAGCGCGGAAAACCGAGAGTGGAAAGCTTCTTGAATTCCGAAGCGATGCGCGCCCACTCGTCAACCTTCCAGGAGGGTGTGCTGTCGTGGTCGAGCAATCCGAAAAGCGCCTGCTCCTCGCCGCCGGGGTGACTGTTGAACGTCCATGCGAGGAAACCTTGCGCCCCGAGCATGAGTCCGAGATAAGCGTACATTCTGCTCCGGCCCGGTACGCCATACCAGCCTCCGCCTCCAGCGGTGAACTCGTTGAACCAAATCGGAGTCGTCAGATCTCCCTTGATGGTAAGCGCACCCAGTGAGCCGCTGATCGGGTCGCCCGGATAGAAGCCTTCGGCGCCGTACGAGACATAGGATTTGTAGGTGCTCAGGTAATCAAAGCCTCTCCTCCTGGCGGTGTCCCAGAGATTCGAGATGGATGGAATGCCGGGCATATTCCGGCGCCGGATCGCATCGAGTTCCTGCAGGCGCGCTACGGTGACGTCGGACCAGTAACGATGGAGATCCAAATAGCGCTCGGGAGGGCCGGGCCCGTCTGCGAGTGGCAGGTCGACCTCGTCGAAGCTGTTCAAGCGGCGCGACCATCGCTGGGTCGCCCAGGCCTGGTTCAGTTCTTCGATGGTTCCGTACTTCTTTTTGAGCCATGCGATAAAGCGTTGCCTGTCGGCTTCTGAATACGACATGAAGCCGTTTCCGATCTCATTGTCGTAGCCGACGGCGATGACCGCGGGATGATGAGCATAGCGCCTGGTCAGTGCATCGGCGAGAATACCCGCTTCGCGGGCGTAATCCGGATCGCCGATATCATCCATGTAACGCTCCGCCGGAGGAAGCCGCGTGCTGTTTTGACTGACGATGTCGACTCCCGGGTAGGCGCGATGTAGCCAAATGGGTGCGGGCGATCCGGGAATGTCCAGAATCACCCGAATGCCGTTGGCCTGCATTTTGTCCATGATCCTGTCGAACCACTCAAAGGTGAAATTCCCTGGCGTGGGTTCGAAGGAATCCCAGGATAGATCACCCATGCGCACGACGTTGAATCCCGCGCCGTGCATGATGGCGATGTCGCGATCGATCTGCTCGGGCGAGCGATCAACGGGCTGATAACAAGTACCCACGAATAGTTGTCCAGGGCCTGGCCAGCTGGGGTGTGCTGCAAGATCCTGGGCAGAGGCTGCGGCGCTCAGTATGCCCGCGAATAAGAGAGAGAGGGCGCGTCGCTGGAAAGGAAGACGCGAAACCCCGCGATCCTCCGCGAGCTGAGGTCTATCCGTCATTTGGCGCCCCCGTGCGAGCATGGGTCCCTCTTCAAGGTGCCTTTCTCCATGATGTCACCTGCCTTGCTCCAATTTGACCAGCACGATGTCGTTGCTATTCATCGGCACCGCGATCGCGACGGTGCCATCCGCCCCGCTGTGCACGACCCGATCCGTCTCCGGTAGATCGCGCGTAAGTTCATTTAGGCGCGCAATCTGCTTTGCGGTTAAGTCTTTGGGAGAACCCATTTCCAGGTAAGCCGTGTAGGCATCGTTGGCATGGTACCCGGTTCGATGCACCTCCAGGCGATAAGCGCTACGAGGCGCGAGGTGCGTGATTTGCAACTCGACAGCTGGGACCGGGTGCGAAGGAATCACCTTGGTGTAAAAAGGTCGATTGCTCACCTTTTGTTCGGGCTGCTCGAAGTCCCAGATCACGGCTGTGAAGTTTCCATCTTTCGTTGCCAGCATCGCCTGATCGTCGTTGCTTGCAATCGTATTGCCCTGAAGCGCGTGGAGATACTTGTAGGCGAAGAAGGCGGGCTTGCGTATGCCCTGCGGGTTCAGGAGCCCAAACCCACCCTGAAAAGAAGCCGTCGGGGGGCCCGGCTCTTCGAATAAATCCGTATATGTCCAGTAGCTCATGCCTTGCGCCAGGCCCTGGCAGGCTTTCAGTTTAGTCAGGATATAGGGGGCGCTGACGTAGGAATCGTGGACGGAATCGCGCGGCGTATAGCTCGTGCTCCACTCAGTAAAGTACAGCGGAAGGTCGGGGAACGGCGAGGCCGAGATTTGCTGGCGGACACGCCGCACATCACCGACAATCGCCTCCGGTGATGGATCGAGCTTGGTATCGCCTTTTCCTTCCTCGTCGAGAAAACCGCCATTGACTCCGTAGGTGTGCGTCGACACGAAGTCAACGGCCGCGCCGCTCTGCTTCACGTGTGCAAGGAACTCAGGAACCCAGGCCGCTCCGGCGGTGGCAGGGCCACCTACGCGCAAGTTCGAATCGACCGACTTAATCGTATTCGACGTCAGATCGAACAGCTCGAAGTAGGCCTTCTGATCTCCGCCCTCCCAAAAGCCGGAAAGATTGGGCTCATTCCAGACTTCGAAGAACCAGGTGCGTACCTCGTCTTTTCCGTAGCGCGCCTCGATATGGCGGATGAAGGCGTCGACGAGATCATGCCAACCCGCCGGATCGGGGTGCGACGTGTTGCCGTTCCAATAGAAGATGCTGTTGTGCGATGTGGCCAGCGCTCCTGGCGTAAATCCTAGCTCGACGAACGGTCTGATGTGGCGGCCCAGCAAGTCGTCATAAAGGCGGTCGATTCCGGGCCAGTCGTAGACAATCTTTCCGTCTTTGGAGCGCACAGTTCCCAGAACGTCGTGAAAGATGGCGTGGAAACGTATATAGCGAAGACCAAGCTCGTCAACCGCCAGCTTGAGTTGGGCCTGGCTGTCGCCGCGAATCAGCGTGCCCGGATAATCGGACCCGACCGACAGGTCAAAGAAACGATCGACCGGAGCGGCTGCGTTATCGAGATTGACGGCAATGCGGCGGGATGGCGGCGGCTGCGATTGAGCCGAAAGTGGAAGGGCGGAGGATGCAACTAAGAAGGCACAGACGATCGCCGGAAGCCCGCGAAGAAATGAGTTGAACATGGTTGTTGCCCTCACCCTCTCATGGCAGCGACCGCCTCCCCGCCGAAGCTACTCAGGCAGCACGATGCTGCCCTCCACATTGAACGTTCCTGAGACCCCTGCCGCACCGGTATTGGGCTGGCCGCCGCCCACTGAAATTGAATACTTGCCCTCGGCGACGATCGGCTCGCCTGCTTCGGTCACCATGCTCATATCGCGCGGCTTCAATTCGAAGCGGACCCGCCGCGACTGACCGGGATCGAGATGCACACGCTCGAAGCCGCGCAGGGCAATGTTCGGCGCGCCTTTCACATCGGGGAACCTGAGATAGAGCTCCGCGACTTCGTCGCCGGAGAGCTTGCCAGTGTTGGTCACCGTGACTTCGATCGGCAAGGGCTGGCCGGCATGTACCGGGCTCGCCGGTGCCGAGAGATCGCTGTAGGCGAACGTGGTATAGCTGAGGCCGAATCCAAACGGATAGAGAGGCACGCCCGTGAAGTAGCGATATGTGCGGCCCTTCATCGCATAGTCCTCGAAGGGCGGAAGTTGATCGACACTGCCGTAGAAAGTGACGGGGAGGCGTCCTGCCGGATTATTCTTGCCAGAAAGCGTTTCGGCCACTGCCGTTCCACCCTCTTCGCCGGAGTACCACGAGTCGAGGACGGCGTTGACGTGTTTGTTGGCCCAGTTGAGCGAGAGCGCGCTGCCATTGGTCAGGACAAGAACAAGGGGCTTGCCTGCGGACGCGACGGCTTCAAGCAGGTCTTCCTCCGGCTTGGGCAGATCGAGACTGGTGCGATCACCGCCCTTGAAACCCGGCTCGCTCACCTCCATCTCCTCGCCTTCGAGTTCGCTGGTAATGCCCAACACGGCGACGACGACATCCGCGTTTTTCGCCGCTTCGACGGCCTCGGGCTGCGGCCTGAGATCGATTTTGCGCCAGACTAGTTGGGCGTGAAGAGGCGCGCCTTCGGGTGGCGCGTACCTGACTTCGAGTGCGGCAGGCTTGCCTGCATCCAGATGTACGCGGCCCATTTTGGCCTCATTGGCATCGCCGGTGTAATTGGAAGTGGCATACTTGCCGTTGAGCCGCACGCTGTAGATTCCGTTGGCCTTCAGGCCGACGCTGTAATCGCCGGTTTCAGGCGCGGTGAGCGAACCTTCCCAGACCATGACCAATGGATGGAGATGCGCGGCCGCGGGGGGCAGAGGCTCGGCTGCGGCGTCGACGGTGGACACGCTGCGGACCGCGACCGGCTCGGTGATTTCGGGGCTGTTGATGTCGGTCATGTCGAACCTGGAATAACTAACTTTGAGACCAGGCTTGCCCTCGATGGTCAGGGCCGGTGCAGGAACAGGGTCCGCGGCGTGGCTGAGGAACTGCGTCCCCGGCACGTAATTGATCGCATCGCTTCCAAACTCCTTGCGCAGGCCTTCGAGAATGGAAACGGTGTGGGTGGGAATCCCGTTGTAATTGCCGAGCAGGACCTTGGTTTGATCTGCCAGAGATCCAATGACGGCGATCTTGATTCCGGATGTTTTGAGCGGTAGGGTGCCGTCGTTCTTGAGCAGCACCATCGATTCATCGGCGATCTGGCGAGCCAGTTCGCGATGTGCGGCGTTGTTCAGCTGGCTTTCATCGATGTTGGTGTACGGTACCATCTGCGAAGGATCGAACATGCCGAGCTTCATGCGCGCGGTGAACAAACGCACCAGCGCGACGTCGATCTCGCTCTCTTTCAGATAGCCCTGCTTCACGGCATCGAGATAAGGCTTGTAATCGTGGTCATCTTTTATTGCAAAAATGTAGTCTGCACATTCATTGTCCATGCCGCGCTCTAGGCTGACGGCCGAGGCCTGCGCCTGGGTCGGCTTATAGTGATGGCCGTCAAGGATGTTAATCACTGCGCCGCAATCGGAGACGACGTAGCCATTGAAGCCCCATTTGCCGCGCAGCTGGTCCTCGAGAAGGAACTGATTGGCGCAGGCGGGCTGGCCATTGATGCTGTTGTAGGCGCACATGACGGAGCCGGCCTTGGCTTCGGTGACGGTAGCGCGGAACGCGGGTAGGTAGGTGTCCAGTTCATCGTGCTTGCTGACCGTAACGTCGGCGGTGTGCCGCGTAGATTCCGGCCCGCTGTGCACGGCAAAATGTTTCGGTGTTGAGATCACGCGATAGTACTTCGGGTCGTCGCCCTGCATGCCGGTGACGAACGCGACACCCATGCGCGCTGTGAGAAATGGGTCTTCGCCGTAGGTTTCCTGGCCGCGGCCCCAGCGCGGATCGCGGAAGATGTTGATGTTTGGCGCCCAGAAGTCGAGGCCTTCAAAGATCTTGCTGGAACCGCCATTCGCTCTGAGAGCCTGCGCGTGGAGGATGCGTCCTTCGATGCCAATCGCGGTGGCCATCTTGTTGATCGCGCCGGTATCGAAGGTGGCGGCCAGACCGATTGGCTCAGGGAACTCCGTCGTGCCGTCGCGCATCACGCCATGCAGCGACTCGCTCCACCAATCGTAGGCGGGCACATTCAGCCGTGGAATAGCGCGCGCCTGATTGACGAGCTGGCTGGCCTTTTCTTCGAGCGTCATGCGATGCACCAGGTCGGCCGCGCGTTGTTCAGGAGGCAGATTGGGATCGAGATACACGGGCTTTTGCTGAGCGAAGGCAGCTGGGCCGGCGCACAGTAATCCGAGAATAGCGAGAGACCTTCCGACTCGGTTCATGTTCTCCTCATTGGGGCTCTGGGACATTTCATGATCGACGAAGAGAGACGCTATTGTGTCTTCTTGTCAGCCGGCCACTTCCAATGTCACGCTTGCGTCACCGAGCCCCGGCGATTGCGCGTGGACTTCGACTGTTCCCGGCTTGCCGTTCGGCCGCACAACAAGCACGCAGACACCGTGAAAGGTGTGGCGTCTCGGATGCCGGAAGCTGGCGACATCCTTGGGATTCGCGTTTCCGACGGCCGCAATCTCGCCCGCTCCGCTTAAAGAAAACGAAACCGGAACCATCGCGTCGGGTACCGGATTTCCTTGAGCATCGACGACGCCTGCCATGATGTAACTCAGGTCGTCGCGGCCGGCCTTCAGCTTCGGCCGATCCGGAGTGAGAACCAGCTTCTGAGGTTTTCCCGCGGTGGTGAACGCGGCGGATCCGATTTCCTGCTCATTCTGGTAAGCGATGGCCTTCAATTCTCCCGCCGCGTAAGGAACCGTGAACTCGGCTTTCAGCGCATCCTTCTCAGACAATTGCTTCGAGGCGATCTCGTTGCCGTTCAGCAGCAGTCTCACCTTGTCGCCGCGCGTATACACGCGAACCGTTAGCGGCGTTCCCTCGATTCCGGGCCAGGTCCAGCTTCTCAGCTCGTCGCTCCATCCCCACCTGCTGATCTGTTCGGTCCAGCCTCTCGGAACCGGACGCTGCACGGCCATCTCGATCTTGCTGCGCCGCCATACCACGTCGCGGAAGTAGGACTGCGGCTTCTTGTTGCCGATCAGATCGATGTCGCCGCAATAGGAGTTGAACCACGGGTACGGCTCGGCGAATGTATCCGGCGCCTCCCCGTTGCGAATGCTCGAGTGTCCAATTCCCGATTCCCCGAGATAGTCGATGGCCGTCCACACAAAGTCGCCGATTACCCAACTGTCATTCTCGATGTGCTGCCAATTCTCGAAGGCCTGAATGGGGAAAGACTCCGTGCCAACCATAATCCGCTCGGGATATTTGGCGTGGTCGTTCTCGTATTCTTGAACCTCGTAGTTGTACCCGCCAACATCGAGATAGGTGAAGGCCGGTTGCATATCCTGCCAGGTCTGCTTGGAATAATCCCAGGGACCGCAGATGGCAGCCGTTACTTTGCGGGTCGGATCGAGTTTGTGTACCGCGCCGGCCAGCGCCTTGCCGATCTCGAGACCATGCGGCTGAGCGCGCTCGTTGATCTCGTTCCCGATGCTCCAGAGAACGACGCAGGGATGATTGCGATCGCGCAGGACCATGCTTTCCAGGTCGCGCTGCCACCAATCTTTGAAATAAAGATGGTAATCGTCAGGATTCTTGTTGCCGGATTCCCAGCAGTCGAACGCCTCATCAATCACCAGCATGCCCAGCCGGTCGCAAGCCGAGAGGAAATCGCGTGACGGAGGATTATGGCTGGTCCGGATGGCGTTATAGCCGCTGGCTTTGAGCGTTTCCACTCGGCGTTCCTCGGCGCGCGGGATGCACACCGAGCCGAGCGGCCCGTTGTCGTGGTGAACACAGCCGCCGTGAAGCTTGAAGCTCTCGCCATTGATGCGCAGGCCCTGGGTGGCATCGATCTCGATCTTGCGCACCCCAATCTGAAGCTCCGTTGCATCCATCACCTTGCCGTCGGCTTCAATCACCACTTCCGCGCGATACAGGTACGGATCGTTCGGAGACCACGGGCGCGGGCTCTTGAGCCTCAGGGCACAAGTTTCCGTCACGCCGGCGCCAGGGGCCACGAGAACGGGCTCCTGAGCCTCAACCACCGCCACGCCGGTCGCATCTACCAGGCGGGCCCGCACAACTGCATGCCGGGCAGCCGCTGCGCCGCTCTCCACCGTGACTTCGATGTTGACCAGAGCCGTATCTGCAGAGACCTCGGGGGTGGTCACGTAGACACCGTGGGCGGGAATGCGCATCTCATCCGACGCCGTCAGCCAGACTTTGCGAAAGATGCCTGACCCGGAGTACCAGCGGCTGTTGCGTCCCGTGTTGTTCACGCGAACCGCAACTTTATTTTCTCCATCGACCAGGTGCGGCGTCACGTCGAATGCGAATTCCGTATAGCCATAGGGGTGATTGCCGAGATGAGCTCCGTTGATCCACACATCGCAGTTCATGTAGACGCCCTCGAAGCGCAGTTCTGCTTTGCCACCGGGCGGCACTTCGGGCTTCGCAAATTTCTTGCGATACCATCCGACGCCTCCCACGGTCCATCCCGTCGCGCCTTGCCCCTCGCTCGCGTACAGATCGAATGGCCCAGTACGCACCGGATTTGTTCCCGATGTCCAGATGGCGTCGGTATTTTCTGACGGAGCCAAAAAAAGATCCTCGATGCTCCAATCGTGAGGAACATCGAGCAAGCGCCAGCCTGCACCGCTGAAGTCAGGGGATTCGGCTCCCGGGGCGTCGCCGCGATGGAACCACCATTCGTCGTTGAAGGCTTGTGGTTGGCCCGAACCCGCCAGGGCATCGGCAGGCCATGGCGTTGCTACAGTCTTTTTCGCGTGCTGGGCTGCTGCGCTTGCCGGCGCCATTGCCGCTATGGCCGTGCCCACAATTCCCTGCAGCGCCTCGCGCCGCGTGAACGTGCTTTCATTCTTCATGCAAATTTCTCTCCGGTCGACTCGAACGTCTCCGCACCACCCCGGGAGTCCATATGAGGCAGCTTCTATCCCTTGGGCGCAAAGGAAATGAAACGTTTTCTCCCGGACGGAGTTTAGCAGAGATGCCGGCTGGCCGAGCGCGATCCCGGCACGCGGTTGCTTGAGCGGCGCGCTCGGCAAACGATAAACCGCTCAGGAAAGATAAGCCTTCACCGTGACCGCGTACTCCGGAATTCCGGAAATTGTGGCGGGCACCTTGATCTTCAGGCCATCTCCGCCTTGACTCCAAATCGGAGCCTGCGTCGAACCCAGCACTTCGACCTTGGCGATCTTACCCGGAGAATTGGGGCTGGAGAGTCCAAGACCTGCTATGGTCATTTCGCCGCTGGGAAGCCCCAGGATGAACGCATAGACGATACGACTGTTCTTTGAGCGCGTGAATCGCACGTCCTGAGCTCCGAGCTTGGCAATGCTCTCGCCCTGAAACTTTCCGGCCGTCACCGCGTTGGGACCTTCGCCATAGACCTTCCACGGGCGGGTTTCGTAGATGCCTTCGGAATTGGCGCTCATCCATTCCGTGATCTTGTCGATGACCGCGATTTCCTTGCTGTCGATGGTGCCATCCGGCCTTCCCGGGACATTGAGAACGAAGGTTCCGTTTTTGCTGACGGTGTCGATGAGCCAATGAATCACATCGCGCGGGTGCAGGTAGCCGCCAAACTCACCCGGCTTCTCATAGAGCATACGGTTGTAATGCCATTCTCCGATGCATGTTTCCGACTGCCACGGATACGGCATGATCTGGCTGGTCAGGCCGCGCTCGTAGTCGGCGATGATGGCTTTGGCAAGCTTGTCGGGCACGTCCTTGACATTGGCGACGCCTTCCACTTTTCCGTGCTTCATCAGGCTGTTGTTGTAGAAATAGGCGGCAATACTCATTCCACCCCAGCCCAGCGGGAAAAGTGAATTGTCGAAGTAGATAAGATCAGGCTCGTGCTGGTCGATCAAATCGCGCGTACGATCGTAAAAGTTCTTCACATACGACGGATCCGGCAGTGCGTCCACAGGGTGTTTCGGGCCGTACAACCGCTGCGGATCGGCGCCCTGCCACCACTGGCCTTTGCCGTCGGCCGCGGTCAATACGCCATCGTACGCAGCGCCCGCAAGCCCGCCTTGCTTATCGGCGCCGTGGGACGTTTGGAACCACCACCAGTTTCGTCCCTGGTGAAAGGTCGCGCCGAAGCGCAGTCCGCGATCCCTCGCGGCTTTGGCCCACTCCCCCGCCACGTCTCGGTGGGGACCCATGCTTTTTGCATTCCATGGCTGGTGTTTTGAATCCCAGCAATCGAATCCATCGTGATGATTGGCGAGCGCAAAGAAAAATCGCGCTCCGGCTTTCTTGTAACGCTCGATGAGGGCTTCCGGTTCCCAGTTCAACAGCGTCCATTGCGCGCAAAGATCCTTGTAGCCGAAGCGCGACTGGGGACCGTAGTGTTCCAGGTGATACTTGTACTGCCCCTGCCCTTCCACGTACATGTTCCGCGCATACCAATCGCCCCGCTCCGGGACGCATTGCGGGCTCCAATGCGCCCACATTCCGAACTTCGCGTCCTGATACCATTCCGGAGCTTCATACTGCAAGAGCGAGTCCCAGGTGGCAGCGTAGGGACCCGAGCCTGAAAGCCCAGTAACCGGGGCCGCCATGGGGACACCATCCCATGAATCGGAAATGCCAGGCAGTTTCGGTGGGCTTCCCCACTCTGTTGCCTTCCACGCTGCCGGATCCAGCTTCTTGGTAACAATCTGATCGCCTGAAACCGCCGAGAAGGTTCGCTCTGATTCCGGAAGCGCGCAGAAGCGAGCGTAATCGAGACTCTCAGGATTCGCTGTTTCGTCCGGCAAACGCCTGGGCCACGTCTTCACGGTCGCCATTGCTGCGGCTGCCGCACCAAGAATCTTGCAGAACTCACGACGGATCATTTGGTTTCCATCCTTTCAGGCAATTCTCTTTCGAGAGCCACGATAATTGCGGCGAGTCCGGTACGTCAACGGTGCAGTTATCGTTTGCCCAGTTGTCGCTTCCATCAGAAGAGAGAAATCTGGGCGAAAGCCCTTGGATCTTGACATTCTCGGGGCGGTCACGTAGGCTTTGCGTGGCTCAGTTATCGTTAACTTTCATGCATCCTAGGGACGAAAGGAGGCCTCAACCATGCCTGTGCGCACGTCGTGGAGGGCTGCACCTGACGCAATTGATGAGGCACTCGTTCCCCGGCGCAGGCTGTATACAGGCGCGACGATGCCGGGGATCGGCCTGGGCACCTTCGGTTCCGACCATGTCTCTCACGAGGCCGTGGCTGAAACCGTCAAAGACGCGGCCGCGGTGGGGTATCGCCATTTTGATTGCGCATCGGTTTACGGCAACGAAGCATTCATCGGGCGATCGTTTCGGGAGCTGATCGAGTCGGGCCTCAATCGGGAGGAGTTCTGGGTCACATCGAAGGTCTGGAACGATAAGCATGGCGATGACGATGTGATCGCCTCGTGCGAGCAGTCCATTGCGGACCTGCAACTGAAATACCTTGACATGTATCTCGTCCACTGGCCTTTTCCCAATCATCATCCGCCGGGCTGCGACGTGAGTACGCGGAGCCCCAACGCGCAACCCTACATCCACGAAAACTACATGCGCACCTGGAGGGCAATGGAGGAGCTTGTCGACCGAGGCCTGGTTCGGCATATCGGAACATCGAATATGACGATTCCCAAATTGCGCCTGCTCTTGCGCGATGCGCGAATCAAGCCCGCGATCAACGAAATGGAAATGCATCCTCACTTCCAGCAAACGGAGTTCTTTCATTTTCTTCTCGACCATGAGATTCAGCCTGTGGCGTTTTCTCCTCTCGGCTCTCCAGGACGTCCTGAAAGGGATCGAACCCCTGAAGATACCTCGCCGACCGAGGATCCGGTCATTGTTGAGATCGCCCGGAAACGCGGCGTTCATCCGGCGGTGATTTGCATCAAGTGGGCCGTGCAGCGCGGACAGACCCCGATCCCATTTTCCGTGAATCGAAGGAATTACTTGAGCAATCTTCAGGGAGCCATATCGGACCCGCTTTCGCCGGAGGAAATGATCGCGATTGGAAAGATCGACCGGAATTGCCGGCTGATCAAGGGGCAGGTGTTTCTCTGGAAAGACAATCAGACCTGGGAAGATCTGTGGGATCTGCACGGACTAATCACTCCCGGATGAAGCGGCAGCGCAGAGGCGGGTGCCCCACCCTCGCGCGTATTCGTTTTTGCGCCTAGGGTGGGAAGCAGAAGTTTCGCCGATGAAAATGCCAGTTACCTGCGTCACCGGAGAATGCCGATGAGAACGATGAAAGCGGCCTATTTACCGGGGAACAGCACCGTTGAGATGCGCGAAGTTCCCGTTCCTACGCCAGCACACGGAGAAGTGCTTCTTCGCGTCGAAGCGTCGACCATTTGCGGCTCCGACATCCGCGCAATCTATCGCGAACATCTCGGCAAGGGACCTGAAGGCTACCAGGGCGTGATCGCCGGGCACGAACCCGCAGGGCAGATCGTAGAAACCGGCCCAGGATGCCGGAGCTTCAAAGCGGGCGATCGCGTGATCGTCTACCACATCTCCGGCTGCGGCATCTGCAACGATTGCCGGCGCGGTTACATGATCTCGTGCACCAATCCAACATACCGCCGGGCCTACGGATGGCAGAGAGACGGCGGCATGGCGGAATACATGCTTGCGGAAGAGAAGGATCTGATCCTACTGCCGGATGAGCTCACGTTCGCTGACGGAGCTCAGGTCGCATGTGGATTCGGCACCGTCTACGAAGGGCTCCACAAGATCGGAATCAGCGGCAACGATGCCGTTCTGATCACCGGACTCGGCCCCGTCGGCCTGGCCGCGGGCGCACTCTCGCGCAAGCTGGGAGCGCAGAAGATCATCGGCATCGACATTGAACCGGAGCGCCTGGAGCTGGCGAAAAAGCTGGGATTGTGCGACGTAGTCGTCAAGGCCGGCCCTGACAACGTCTCCGAAGTGCTGGATGCGACAGGCGGCAGGGGAGTCGAGAAAGCAGTCGAGTGCTCGGCGAATGCGCAAGCGCGCGCAGTCGCCATACGAGCCACGCGCAAATGGGGCAAGATCGTCATGATCGGCGAAGGCGGAACGGTGACCTTCAACCCGTCGCCCGACATCATTCACGAGCAGAAGACAATCTATGGTTCCTGGGTGACGTCGACGTGGCTCATGGAGGAGCTCGTCGAGCGGCTGGTGCGATGGGGGCTCCATCCCGAAGAGATCATTACGCACCGGTTCAAGCTCGACGATGCCGGCGAGGCATATGCATTGATGGCATCAGGCCGCTGCGGAAAAGTCGCAGTCTGCCCGTCGATGAAATAGCTTGGTGCCGCTGAATGCAGTACCGCCGGGCGGGCGGCCC
This sequence comes from Occallatibacter sp., assembly GCA_049520675.1. Taxonomy (GTDB): domain Bacteria; phylum Acidobacteriota; class Terriglobia; order Terriglobales; family Acidobacteriaceae; genus Telmatobacter. The sequence continues at coordinate 23,325 of JBEKPO010000067.1, forward strand.
AGGTCTCAGGGAAGCAACGCCCAGCACGAAAAGGGGTGCCCCAGAGCCTGCGCTGAGCGCAGTCGAAGGGTCTCGCCTTTGAGATCTGGGATAGCAAGAACTGCGGCGATTCGATTGACAGGCTCTCGCAAAGCAAGCACCGGAAGGCACACTGAACTTCGTCAAGCCCTCTTCTCCTCGTCGGCGACTTCCATATCCCCCTATCTCGTTGATTTATCTGGCGATTTCAAGCCTCCACTTTCTTCTTCCCATCTTGCAGAGTATTCCCCTCTCTCGGCGCATACTTGCCTCATGATCTCCCACCAGACATCCGCCCAGCCACAAATTGCCCTTCCGGAACTCAACGCATTGAGAAATTTTTTTTGACACCTCAAAGCAGTTCATTTTCGATGTTAACTCGTTTTTAATCAACAAAACTCTCTCAAAATCGCGGTCAAAAACGGTCAAAAACGTCCGCCTCACCCGCCTTTGCCAGTCCTCGCGCCGCTCCGACGCTTACGACTCCCGCATCAGCACCGGGACCGAAGGCCGCAGCTCGACCTGCCTCGTGGCGATGACGATCTTGGCCGGCATCAGCTCCGGACCGTCCCAGCCGTCCTTCACTGCCTCGACGTGAATCTCGCCTGGGCGTTTCGTGCTCTGAACGATCACCTGGGCGAGCCCATTGAAGAGCGAGCGCCTCGGCTCCTTGTC
>JBEKPO010000068.1:0-23913 GCA_049520675.1 Occallatibacter sp.
TGAGCGAATCCGAATCCACGATAAAAGGCCAGCGCAGTCGCGTGGGAAGATCGGACCTCGAGATAGAGCCTCTGAATTGCCGTCCGGCCAAGATCGTCGACCAGGGCCTGCAGGATTACCCGTCCGATTCCGCGCCGTTGAAAAGCTGTCGCGATCCCAATGCTCTCCAGGTCGGCCTCCGGAGGGGTCAGGACTGCGACAAGAAACCCGCGGACATCCTCTGGCGCCAGGCCGGTCGCAACCAATGCGATGCGCTTCGGAGTGGATTCCTGGCTCAGCGCGGTCAAGTATGCCGCTCGCGGCCAGTACGGGGCATCGTTCAGGCTATCGGCGATCTCAAGAACGCGATCCAGATCGCTCGCGGCCATCGGCCGGATGCGAACCTCACCCGCCGGATCGCTCATGCGTCTTGCTTCGCTGCCTTGGCAGCCTGCTGCACCGCGTCATTGCCAAAGATCTCTGCGTCAGAACGGCGCAGATAGTGCCCATCGAGCAGAGCCAGGTCGACCGTGGCGCCCGCGATCAACCGCGCCTCGCCGGGACGCAGCGCATCGGCAGCCATTGGCGCTGCTGTTTTCACGACCTGCGCACCGGGCCAGGCCGTCGCAAGCACGCGCTCTGCGCCCTCGTCGCAAACCGCCACGCGCAGCGGCGCAGGATCGATCTGCGCAAGCTCCTCAGCGCCGGCCAGCATCTCAATTGGTGCCGCGCCCGCCCGCTCCAATCGCAGGTAGATTTCTTCGCGATGCGCATCGAGCGCCGCCGATGGCACCGCCGATTTCCGAGCCAGCACTTCAAGCCGCGACAGTGCAACCACCGGAATATCTCGGCCCTCGGCGAGCCCCTTCACGGCGCTCACGCCCACGCGCACTCCGGTAAAGCTGCCTGGGCCGTTCACCACGACGATGCCATCGAGATCGTCGAGCTTGGCGCCCGCCGATTGCAGCAGCTCCGCAATGGCCGAGACCAGCGTCGCCGAGTAGGTGCGCCCGGCCAGTTCGATCTGCCCCAGAACCTCGACGTCGCGCCCGGGAATCCGCCCCAGCGCCACCGAGCCCGAAGGCCCGCAGGTATCGATCGCCAGCAGAAGCGGAAAGATGTTCATCGTCTCAGGTCGCAAACTTAGCTGCTTTCTTCTGCCCCCGAATCTGGAGTTCATCCGATAAACGAACTGTCATCCTGAGCGAAGGTCGCCGCACCTCTTGAGGCGACCGGAGTCCAAGGACCTGCATTTGCGGGCGGCGCGCAGCTAACTCCACCAACCCCGCTACCTCCGCGAACGCCGCTGTTTCCCTCACACCGCCTTGAGCGCCTGGTCCAGATCGGCGATCAGGTCTTCCTTGTCCTCGATGCCGATGGAAAGGCGGATACGGCCCTCGTTGATGCCCATCGAGCGGCGCACTTCTTCGCTCACCGAGCCGTGCGTCGTAGTCGCCGAGTGCGATGCGAGAGACTCCACGCCGCCCAGCGATTCCGCATTCAGAAAGATCTTGATCGCCTTCAGGAACCGCTCCGCCTCCGCGCGCCCCGGAAGTTCGAAGCTCATCATCGAGCCGAAACCCTTCTGCTGTTTGACCGCGAGGTCGTATTGCGGATGCGACTTGAGGCCGGGATAAGCGAGTTTGTTGACCTTGGGGTGCGTAGAGAGAAACTCTGCGACGGCGAAGCCGTTTTCCTCGTGCTGCCGGATGCGCAGCGGCAGCGTTTTGATGCCGCGTAGCACCAGGAAGCACTCAAAGGGCGACATCACGCCGCCCGCCGCCTTTTGCACCAGCAGGAACCGCTCCTTGTGCTCGGGCGTGGTGCCGATCAACGCGCCGCCCAGGCCGTCGGAGTGGCCATTCAGATACTTCGTCGTCGAATGCATCACGATATCGGCGCCGAGCGCGATGGGACTTTGCAGCGCCGGCGACAGAAAGGTGTTGTCCACGCTGACTTCTGCGCCGCCGGCGTGTGCGATCTTTGCCACGCCCGCGATGTCGGTGAGCACCATGAGCGGATTGCTGGGCGTTTCGATGTGCACCAGCTTGGTATTTGGCTTCATCGCCTCTTCCACGGCGGCAAGATCGCTGGTGTCGACGTACTCGATCTGGATGCCGTAGCCGCTCACGATCTGGTCGAAGAGGCGCACCGTGCCGGCATAGACGTCGCGCGAGCAAACGACGTGATCGCCGGCGCGCAGCATGGCTACCAGCCCCGCAATGGCCGCCATTCCCGTGGTAAAGGCGTGCCCGCTCGTGCCGCCTTCGAGCGCCGCCAGCGCCGTCTCCAGCCGGTCGCGCGTGGGGTTTCCGGCGCGAGAGTAATCCCAGCCGCGGTCGCTGCCGATGCCGGTGAGTTCAAACGTCGAGGAAAGGTAAACCGGGACATTGACCGCGCCCGTCAGCGGGTCAGGTTGCTGCCCGGCATGGACGGCAAGGGTCGAGTATCTGTACTGGGGCATGATTCTTAGCTTGTAGCTCTTAGCTCCTAGCCTCTAGCTTATCGTGTCGCCACACGAATCTTTAGCTCCCTAAAACGAACGGTCATCCTGAGCGAGTCCGGAGCGCAGCGCGGGGCGAGTCGAAGGACCTGCATCAATCAGCCGGTCATCCTGAGCGAAGGTCGTCCGCCTCAGCGGGCCACCGCAGTCGAAGGACCTGCATTGAACCATCCTCACTAACCGATTGCCCTACGCCCTACTGCTCCGCCGACGCCGCCTGCTTTGCCGTCTTCACCACCGGGAAATACCCAGTGCGGGTGCGGACCGTCAGCTTGCCCTTGCCTTTTTGCTCGGCTGTCACTTCCACCTTGCGAAAGCCAGGCACCGTCGTAGGCTTGGTCGAGTGGTAGCCCAGCGTGTACTGGCTGCGGATGTCCCGCGCCACCTCGGCGGCAATCTGATCGACCTGGTCGATCGACTTCGGAAAAAAGGCCATGCCGCCTGTCTCGCCCGAGAGCATTTCCAGAGCGCGGCGCGCGTGGCGCACCTCGGCGCGACTCATCTCGTCGCCAAAGAGCAATCCAATGGAATAAATTTCCGGGCCGGAGAGTTGCTGCACGCGATGGATGGCCTGCTCCAGGTTCAGGCTTGACGCGTTATCTTCGCCGTCGGTAATCAGCACCAGAACCTGCTTGGGCCGCTTGGCATCAGCCACCAGCTTGTCGGCCGAGGCTACGACCGCATCGTACAGCGCCGTTCCCCCGCGCGAGTCGATGTGCGACAACCCGTCGCGCAATTTTCTGATGTCGCCCGTGAGATCCGCGTCGATAAACGCCTCGTCGGAAAAATTCACTACGAAAGCTTCGTCCTGCGGATTCGACGCCTGGATCAAGTCCAGTGCGGATTTGTTCACCGAGGGCCGCTTGCGGTACATCGAGCCTGAGTTATCGATCACCAGGCCGATGGAGACGGGCAAATCGGTGTGTTGGAAGCTGAGCAGCGTCTGCTTCACTCCGTCTTCGATGACCTGAAAATCATCTTTCGTCAGGTTTTCGACCAGCTGCGATCCGTCGAGCACCGTGGCGTTGAGCACTACCTCTTCAACATCGGTATGGAGAAGGAAGCCCTCGCCCTGCTTGCGCACTTCACCGGCCGGGGCGGGCGGCGCAACCGTGTCGGGAGAGCGCACAGGATCGCTGTCTTGAGTAAGCGAGGGGGCCGGCTTGGCCTGCGTCTGGCCGGCCGGCGTTGCGGCCTGCTGCGCAGAGAGCACCAGCCCGGCCGCCGCGAAAAATGCGGCCAAAGCCGCGCTATTGCAAAGGCGCATAGTACCCGGTACGAGCATAGACGGTCAGCGGAGGCAAACCCGGAGGAGGATTGACCTTCACCTTCACTTTACGCCACTTGCCATCGCGGGACATGTCCTTGGGTTTGTAGCCGATCACATACTGGTTGCGCAGCTCGGTCGAGATTTTCTCTGCGATATCGCTCATCTCGTCGACGTCGTCCACCCGGAACAATCGCCCGCCGGTTGACGAGCTGATGTCGTCCAGAAGCTGCGGCCCGGTCCGCTCCTCAGGAGTCGGCGCATAGGGATCGAAGATGCCGATCGAGTAAATCTCCACGTCCGCCTCGCGCACCTTGGCGCGCACCTCGCCCTCGGTGTAGCGCGACCGGTTGTCGCCACCATCGGAGACGACGAGCAGCGCCTTGCGCTCGTGGTGCGCAACGCCCATCTTGGCAATGCCGTAATAAATGGCGTCGAGCAGCGCCGTTCTGTGGCCCGCGTGCACCGTGGCCAGCCGCGCCTGAATCTCTTCAACGGAGCTCGTGAAGTCCTCAATCAGCTCTGGCCTGTCGTTGAAGCCGATCACAAAGAACTCGTCCTGCGGGTTGGCGGTCTTGATGAACTGCAAGATCGCCTCGCGAGCGCGCACCAGCTTCGAGGTCATGGATCCGGACAGGTCGAAGATAATCCCGATGGAGACCGGAGCGTCTTCGCTGGCAAAGCTGACGATGCTCTGTTCGCCGTTGTTTTCGTAGACCTGGAAGTCTTCCTTTTCCAGGCCGGTAACCAGCCGGTTCAGAGGATCGGTGATGGTGACCGGCACCAGCACCATGTCCACGTTCATGCGGATGAATGAACCGGGGTGAATCTTGAGCGACGCCGCGCCCGATTCGGGACCTGCCTCGGCACCATTGGGTTCGGCAGTTGGCGTTCCGGTGGCCGAAGGCGGCTGTACGTGGACCTTGTTGAGCTGATCGTCCTGTGCTTGCACCAGCTGCGCGGCCATCACAAAGACGCTCAACCACAGGAACCTAGGCAGAAACGAGAGGGTTGCCCCACCGTGCCTTCTCACCCGCTGCTGGCGAACCGTCGTCATCGAGCACCATGGAGTTGACCGGGATAGTAGCACTTTGGTGCGTCTCGGTTGTATCCAGATTGTAATTCCGAGCCCGGCGCCCCGTCCCGCCAACCGATCTCAGCCCCAGTGCAACCGGCAACGATCTCTTTTCTCGGCTGCTCCGCGGTCACTGAGGCCGCAGAAGTCCCTGCGATACAATCGACACAGAGGGCCCGTATTTTCCGTGGTTTGAGCAGCCGGCGCCCCAATCGACACTCCCCTACGGAGAGCAAGACCTTCCTCATGGCTCGTATTTATCCGTTTCGCGCTTGGCGCTACAACCCCTCCAAAGTCCGCCTCGAAGACGTTGTCACTCAGCCCTACGACAAGATCTCTCCGGCCATGCAGCAGGCTTATTACCAGCGCAGCCCATTCAATCTTGTCCGTATCATCCTGGGACTGCCCCAGTTATTTGACGCCGACAAGGCAGAAAACGTCTATACGCGGGCGGGGCGCGATTTTCGCGCGTGGCGGGAGCAAGCGGTCCTCGTTCAAGAAAACCAGCCGTGCATCTTCGCCTATTCTCAGCGCTTCAAGGTCCCGGGAAGCGAAGTCGTCAAAGAGCGGCGCGGGTTCATCGCCATTGGCAAGCTTTACGATTACAGCGAGCAGGTTGTCTTTCGCCATGAGCAGACTCTCTCCAAGCCCAAGAGCGACCGGCTCAATTTGCTGAAGGCCACGCGCGCGCACTTCGGGCAGATTTTCATGCTCTACAGCGATCCTGCCGGAAGCGTGGAAAATATCCTCTACGGCAACAGCGCAGCCGACGCCGAGGTCACTGACGAGTACGGCGTGATCCACCGGTTGTGGCGCATCGATAATCCAGCAACCATCCGGCTGCTGACCACGGCCATGGACGATAAGAAGCTGATCATCGCCGACGGCCACCATCGCTACGAAACGGCCCTGAATTACGCGAAAGAGCACACCCAACACGCAGCGGCGAAGCCGGAGATGAGCGCGACCGGCCTGCCTCATCCGCCCTACCCCGAAGCTGCGGTGATGATGACGTTCGTGAATATGGACTCGGACGACCTGGTGATTCTGCCCACGCATCGCGTGGTGCACTCCCTCGCTGGTTTCAATCCCGTGGCCTTTCGCAACTCCGCCGCGGAGTTTTTCTCCACCGAGACGCTGACCGGGTCAGAGGCAGCGGATAACGTCCGCGCGCTCAAGGCGCAGCAAGGGACCGCCTTCGTCGCCGTAACGAAGGATGGCGCTTTGCTGCTCCAGGCCAAGCCCGAGGCGATGGCCAAAGCGCTGGACCACATCCCGGAGCGGCAGCGCCAACTCGACCTTACCCAACTGCACGCAATCGTTCTCGACCGGCTGCTGGGCCTTGACGCCGACAAGGTCCGCGAGCAGACCAACATCCGCTACCTGCGCGATGCCGGCGAAGCGGTCGATCAGGTACGCAAGGGCGATGCCGACATCGCCTTCCTTACCAACCCAGTAACCATGGAGCAGCTGCGCGAGGTGGCCTTTGCCGGCGAGGTCATGCCCCAAAAATCCACTGACTTCTATCCCAAGCTGCTCAGCGGCCTGACCATTTATGCGCTGGAGTGAGGTAATCGGCCGGCAAGCAGCGGAACCCTGCGTAAGGGTCTTCCTTCGGGCGCGCGCGACCGCCGGAAACAGGACAGAAACGCGCCACCGCGGCTTCACTTGCTTCACTCCTTTCACTCTCTTCACTCCGTTCACTCTCTTCACTCCATTCACTCCATTCACTCCATTCACTCTCTTCACTTTCTTCACTCTCTCCACTCTCTTCACTTTCTTCACTCTCTTCACTCTCTTCACTTTCTTCACTCTCTCCACTCCCGCGTCTGCACAAGCTCCGTCCGGCCCCGGCATGGCGCGGTCTGTGATCGTGCTCGATGCCGCTCACGGAGGCGATGACAACGGCGCGGCCCTGGGCGGCCAGCCAGAAAAGAACTACGTGCTGGCCTTGAGCGTGCGGCTGCGGTCGCTGCTTGGTGCGCGCGGATTTCAGGTGGTCACGACGCGCGAATCCGATGCTGCGGTGGAACCGGATCGGCGCGCAGAGATCGCCGACCGCGCCGGCGCGATGGCATGCCTCAGCCTGCACGCCACTTCGGCTGGCTCGGGTGTGCATATCTTTGTTTCCTCGCTCGCGCCCGTCGGCCAGGAGCGCTTCGCGCCCTGGAAAACCGCGCAAGCTGCCTGGATTTCGCGCAGCCTCGCGCTGGCCGGCGTTCTCAACTCGGCGCTGAGCCACGCAGGCATAGCAGTCACATTGGGACGCGTCGGCATGCCCGGCCTCGACAGCATGACCTGCCCCGCCGTCGCCGTTGAGATCGCCCCGCAGCGAACCCCCGGCGCACCCGGAGCCGAGAGCTTCAGCGATCCGGCCGTCCAGGCAAACGTGGCTGACGCGCTCGCCGCGGCCCTGGTCGTATGGCGATCGGCCGAAAGAGGGGCGCACGAGCCATGATTCCCCGCCATCAGGCCGTCATCCTCGTCCTGCTGCTTGTCGCATCCATCGTTATGGGCGTGGTGCTGTGGAACCTTCGCGAACGCGCCCACAAGCGGCTCCTTGAGGGACAGAACACGGCGCCCACCGAGGCCCCGCAAGTGGCTCCTGCCGAGCAGGCTACGTTGATGGTGGCCAGCGACGCCGATGACACGGTAACGGCCCGCGCGTTCACCCTGCCTCTGGCGCAGAATCCCCAGGCGCGGGCGCGGGCAATTCTAGGCAAGCTCTTCGAGCTCTACGCCGACCCTGCTTCTACCCATCCGGCGCCGGGCGGCCCTTCCTCTGTCGCACAGGTCTTCCTGTTGCCCGCCTCGAAGAGCGGGCCAACCGATTCATCGCCAGGTTCCCAGCTCGCCATCGTCGATCTGACCAGCGCCTTTGCGTCCAGCCATCCATCGGGAATCGAGACCGAATCGCTCACTATTCTCTCCATCTGCGCTACGCTGCATGCCAATCTGCCCGCCATCGCGCAAGTGCGATTTCTGGTGGATGGCCAGCCCAGAGCCACTCTCGCTGGACACGCCGACCTCACACGCACTTATCTGACGGCAGAAACAGTACCCACCGAGGGAGTTCATCCGTGACCGCAATCAATGCACCCGCAACCATCGGCGTCTTCGATTCCGGCTTTGGCGGGCTGACCGTGCTGCGCGCGCTCGTCGAGCGCCTGCCGCACGCGCGCTATGCCTTTCTCGGCGATACGGCGCGCTTGCCTTACGGGTCGAAGTCGCGCCGGACCATTGCGCGCTACGCCGCAGAGAGCGCTCAGTTCCTGGTGCGCGAACAGGGCGTTGAATTTCTGGTCATCGCCTGCAACACCGCCAGCGCACTCGCACTTGATGCGATTCAGGATGCCGTGCCGGTGCCCGTCCTGGGGGTGATCGAGCCGGGCGCTGCCGCTGCACGCGCCGCCTCACGCACCGGCGACGTGCTGGTGATCGCCACCGAAGCTACGGTGCGCAGCCACGCCTACGCCGCCGCCTGCCAGGCCCGCGGCCTGCGCGTTTTGGAGAAGGCCTGCCCGCTGCTCGTTCCCCTGGTCGAGGAAGGCTGGACTGACCACCCCGTCACCGAAGAAGTCATCGAGATCTACCTCAACGAGCTCCGCGCCGAGGCCGCCGCGCAAGGCATGAATCCCGATACGCTGGTCCTTGGCTGCACGCACTATCCGCTGCTGCGGCCGCTGATCGAGCGCGCGGTGCGGCCGGGCCGCACGGTGATCGACTCTGCCGAATCGGCAGCCAGCGCTGCGGTTGACCTTTTCAACGGCCGCGTTAAGGACTCAATTGGGTGCCCCATCCTGACGGCGCCCGCGGACGCGGGTTCCGTTAGGGTGGGAGGGATTTCAGATTCACCGTCGCCTACCCAAATCCATTGCTTCGCCACCGACTCGGTAGAAAAGTTCGAGCGGCTCGGCTCGCGCTTCCTTGGCCGGCCCGTCGGCCGCGTCGAGCTGATCGACCTCGGCGGCTGAGGCGCCTCTGGCAAATCTCCCAGCGGCAGCTCAATCTACCCACCACGAAACAGGGTGCCCCATCCCAGCCACGCCTCTGTTCTTGCGGGTAGGGTGGGGGCGGGACTCGGCTCCTGCACTGACTCCCGGCAACTGTCGGCTATTAGCTGCGGAGCCGCCTACCCGAAAATTCCTCTGCTATCCTGAACAACGGGTCCTAACCCGTTTCCCCTCATTGAGCAGAGAACCTGGAGGAACCGACACAGCATGATCAACTTGTCAGGCAAAACGGCCGTGGTCTTCGGGCTGGCCAACAAACGGTCGATTGCCTGGGGCATCGCCCAGAAACTGCACGCGGCCGGCGCCACGCTCGCCATCTGCTATCAGAACGAGCGCATGAAGGCCGAGGCTGAAGACCTGATCAACGAGCTCTCCGGCGCCAGCGGCTTTCAGTGCGACGTCTCCAACGACCAGGAGATTCAGGCCCTCTTCGCCGCGCTCAAAGAGAAGTACGGTAAGCTGCACATCCTGGTGCACGCCATCGCCTACGCGCCCGCCGAGGACCTGAAGGGCGAATTCATCAACACCAGCCGCGAAGGCTTCCGCATCGCCCACGACGTCAGCGTCTACTCCCTCATCGCGGTAAGCCGTGGCGCCATGCCCCTGATGACCGAGGGCGGCAGCATCATCACCCTCACCTACTACGCGGCCGAAAAGGTCGTGCCCCATTACAACGTGATGGCGCTGGCCAAGGCCTCGCTCGAGTCCGCCGTCCGCTATCTCGCCTTCGAGCTCGGCCCCAAAAACATCCGCGCCAACGCCATCTCCGCCGGGCCCATCAAAACCCTCGCCGCGCGCGGCGTCGGCGCCCTCGGCGACATGCTCAAATCGCACGCAGAGCGCGCTCCGCTGCATCGCAATGTCGATCAGCTTGAGGTGGGTGGCACAGCGCTTTATCTCGCCAGCGATCTCTCCAGCGCCGTTACCGGCGAAATCATCTACGTGGATTGCGGCTACAACATCATGGGGTTCTGATCTTCAGTCCCATCCCGCTCAGTCAGTCCACAGCCTTTGGCGACCGTCTCGATTTCATCTGTTAGACTTACGCCGTTCCCTCGGGAGGAATCCATGATTCGCGCTCTTCGTTGCATCCCCGCAGTCGTCCTCGCTTTCGGCGGCATCGCGCTTGCCCAGCAAGCCCCTGCTCCCGCCTCGAAAGTCATCGCCATTCGCGCTGGCCATTTGATCGACGGCAAGAGCGACCGGCCCATCGACAATGCGCTGATCGTGATTCAGGGCGACAAGATCGTGAGCGTGACGCCGGGCGGTTCGGCTCCGCAAGACGCAGAAGTCATCGATCTCTCCCAATCCACCGTCCTGCCCGGCTTCGTCGACGCCCACACTCACGTCCTGCTCAATGGAGACATCGGCGCCGACGAGTACGACAAACAGCTTCTCAAGTGGTCCATCCCTTACCGCGCAATTCTGGCCGCGCGTAACGCGCAGATCGCGCTGTCGCACGGATTCACCACGCTGCGCGACGTCGAAACCGAGGGCGCCATGTACGCCGACGTCGACGTGAAAAAAGCCATCGTGAACGGCGAAATCACCGGCCCCAGGATGCAGACCGCCACGCGAGCCATGGCTCCCACCGGCGCGTATCCCCTCATGGGGTATTCGTGGGAGCTCGAGGTTCCCAAAGGCGTGCAGTATGTCGACGGTGTCGACGAGATTCGCAAAGCCGTCCGCGAGCAGATCATGAACGGCGCCGACCTGATCAAGTACTACTCCGATCACGGCTACTTTTACGGCCCTGACGGCGTATTGCACAGCCACGTGAACTTCACTGATGAGGAAGCTCACGAGATCGTTGCTGAAACGCATCGTCTGGGCAGGAAAGTCGCGGCCCATGCCATTGGCAACGACGGAATCGCCGCCGCACTGCGTGCCGGCGTCGATAGCATCGAGCACGGCGACGGCCTCACCGCTCCACAAATGGAGGAGATGGCGCAGCGCGGCATTTACTGGGTGCCAACTATCATTGTCGGCGCGTACGTTGCCGAGGGCCGTCAGGGTCCCTGGCCGAAAATGGTCGAGACCGAAAAGTCCGCTTTCCAACTGGCTCTGACCAAGGGCGTGAAGATTGCCTTAGGCACCGATGCCGGCGGATTCGACTGGAAGGTGCTCAACGAGGCCAAGGAATTCGAGTATTACGTCAACTACGGCATGACGCCCATGCAGGCCATCCGCACGGCAACTGTGACCGCCTCCGAGTTGCTCGGCTGGCAGGATCGCATCGGGACCGTCGAGCCGGGAAAATTCGCCGATATCGTGGCCGTCTCCGGCGATCCGCTCAAAGATATCACCGAACTCCAACGCGTCCGCTTCGTGATGAAGGGCGGCGTGGTCGTGAAAGACGAGAAATAATCTGTCGTAGCGAATCTGTCGTAGGGCCGGTCTCCTGACCGGCTGTCCTGAGGGCCTCCTGGCCCTCAGCGCCTGATCCCTGATCCCTGATCCCTGACCCCTTCATTTGTGGTAGTTCGGATACGCCGGCTTCTCAGGTTGCGTGGCCTGATTTGCTTTCAGTGCGTCCATCGCCAGGCCGATCGCCTTTTCCAACTGCGGATCGTGCCCTTCGCTGACCGCCTTCGGGTCCTGCTCGACCGCGTAATCCGGTTCCACGCCGTGATTCTCCACATCCCATTCGCCCTTCGGCGAGAAGAAGGCTACGCTCGGCGCGGTCACCCTGCCGCCATCCATCAATACCGGCGTCGGGCCTATCCCCACCAGGCCGCCCCAGGTCCGCTTGCCCACCAGCGGTCCCACCTTTTCATGCTTGAAGAGCCATGGCAGGTAGTCGCCGCCCGAGCCCGAGAATTCGTTGGCCAGCATCACCTTCGGCCCGTAAATCCCCGCATTGGGCGAGTGCTCGATCACGCCGTAACGCGGCGCCCAATACGAATCGATATGCCGGCTCATCACCTCGACGAAGTAGTCGGCTACCTGACCGCCTCCGTTGAAGCGCTCATCGACGACCACACCCTGCTTGTTGGTCTGCGCAAAATAGTAGCGGTTGAAGTTGGTGAATCCGGCCATCCCTGTGTCGGGCAAATGCACGTAGGCCAGCTTCCCCCCGGAAAGCTCGTTCACCTTCTTCCGGTTGCCTTCAATCCAGTCGATGTACCGCAACTGCCCTTCGTTTGGCACCGGGGTCACGGCGATGTTGCGCGCATTCTTGCCATCGCCCCCGGCCACGCGCAGGCTGATCACCTGGCCCGCCGTGCCTTCCAGCAACTGTTGAATCTCCTCGGCGGCGGTGAGCTCCTGCCCGTTGATGGCCAGAATGCAGTCGCCTGCGGCGACGTTCAGCCCCGGCTGCGCCAGCGGAGCTTTGACTTGGGGATAAAACTCGCCCCCCGTGTAAATCTTCGCGATGCAGTAATGGTTGTCCTTGATCTTGTAATCCGCACCCAGCAATCCTCCGGGCACCGCCTTCGTCGAAGGAATCTCCCCCCCAAAGCCGCGCATATGACCCACCGAGAAGGCGCTCAGCATCTCCTGGAAGATGTAGTTCAAGTCGGCCCGCGAGACGATCGAGGCCACGTAAGGCTCCAGCCGCTTCTCGTCGGCCACGGTATCGGTTCCATGGAAGTTGGGATCGTAGAAGTAGGCGCGCTCGATGCGCCACACCTCGTGGTACATCTGCTCCCACTCCGCGTGAGGCTCCTCTCGCACCTTCATCTCGCCCAGCGAGAGCATGCCCTCGCCCGGTTTTACGGGCGCGTCAGAAGGAGCGATCACCCACGACGCCGGACCCCCGCCCCCATCGTCTTCACCTTCCTCCGGCCCATGGCCTGAGATGGCCAGCAGCATCTTCTTGCCGTCGGCCGACAGATCGAAGCCCCTCACGTTCTCGGCTAGCTTCTCGGTCTTGCGGTCCTCGAGGGTCCACCGGCTCAACGTCATCCCGCCCTGGCGTGACGTGTCGGAGCTCGGAATCACAAGAAAGTAAATGCTGTCTTTCAGTCCTGCTTCAAGGCCGTTGTAATTGGCCGAACGTAGAGGCAGCGCCACCGTGCGCGACTCAATCCCATCCAGATCGATCTTGGTTGGCTTGGGTTCGGACTCTTTCTCGCTCTTAGCCTTTTCATCCTTGCCCGTCGCACTCTTGTTGTCGCCGCTCTTTGTTCCGCCCGAGTCGCTTTTCTTCTCGTCGCCGCCCTGGTCCTTCTTTTCATCTCCAGCGGCACTCTTCTTTTCGTCGCCGGCTGCACTCTTATCGTCGTCGCTCTTTTTATCCTTATCCTTGTCCTTGTCCTTATCCGCCGACGGTGCTTTTTCGTCGCTGAGTTCGGGCGCCAGCGGCGAGGCCTGATCTTTCGTCAGCGTGATCGCATAGATATGCGAGACCGGCCGGTAAAGGTCGCTGGTCATGTCCAGGCCATCGGAAGTGGCGCCGTCGTCGGTGCTGGCCAGAAAATAGAGATACTTTCCTTCGCGGTCAAAGGCCGGCGTGCTCGAGTCTGCCATCTCGCTGGTCACCCGGGTGCTCTTGCCCGTCTCCACTGAGTACAAATAGATCGCGTGCAGATGATTCTCGGTCGAATGCGTGTAGGCGATCCACTTCGAGTCCGGTGACCAGCTGTAACCATTCGCCTGGCTCGAGAAACCTCCGTACACATCCTTCTCGCCCACCGTCGCCAGCTTGCTCGTCGTGGTGTCGAGCATGTACGTATTCAGCCGGTTGTCGTGAAAGACGATGCGCTTGGAATCTGGCGACCAGAGAGGATCGAAATAGTAGGCTGGTTCATTCACCAGCGGAAACTTCTTCACCGCCGGCGCGTCGGCCACCGCGTCGCCGGTCTGCGGCGCTACGTGCAATGCATACAGCCCCGATTCATCGGAGAAATACGCGATCGATTGGCCATCGGGCGACCATATCGGCGAGCGCTCCACCACCCCCGGCGTATTCGTAATATCGCGGGTCGGGCCCTTCTTGGCAGCAACAGTAAAGATATCCCCATGCGCCTCAAACACCGCGCGCAGGCCAGTTGGCGAGATGGCCGCGTTCTCCACCTGGTCGCCCACGCTCTCGATCCTCGGCTGCACCTCGGGAAAATCCGAGTCGACGTCGATCGGCACCTGATGGTGCTGGCCCGTCACGGTGTCGAAGAGATAAATCTCGCCGAGCTGGTCGTAGATCAGCGTCTTTCCCTCGCCGGCCATGGTGCGAATGTCCGGCCCGTCATTGTGCAGCGCCTCGCTCACCGTGCGCGTCTGGGTGTCGTAGCAGAAGATGCCGATGTGGCCCTTGCGTCCGGAGAGAAAATAGACCGAATTGCCCACCCATACGGGAGAAAAATCAGCCGACACCTCATGGGGAATCTCCACCGAATCGAGCCCCGGAAGCGTGGTGATCCAGATCGTCGCAGCCAGCCCGCCGTGGTAGTTGCCCCACGATACAAACGCGGTGTAGCTGAAGCCGAAGGCCGGGCTCAGCGGCTGATAGGCGATCCGCGTGCCGTCAGGCGAATACTGCCCCTGGTACGCCATGGGCAGCGGCAGGCGCGTCGCATTCCCGCCGCGAGCCGGAATCGTAAAGAGTTGAAAATAGCGGCCAGTCGCCGAGTTGCGCAGCGATCGGAAGAGAATCTGCTTGCCGTCGGGGCTCCAGCCCACAACGATGCTCCCCGCGGGATGATAAGTCACGCGAAAAGGAATGCCGCCCGTCGCCGGAATCGTGTAGACGTCGGTGACTCCCTCGTAATCGCCGGCGAAAGCGATGGTGCTGCCGTCGGGCGAAAAGACCGGCGCGGTCTCGATGCCCATCCCTTTTGTCATGCGTATGGCTCGGCCGCCTTCAAGCGGCACCGTCCACAAATCGCCGCCGTAGGCGAAGGCAATCAGGTCCTTGCTCAGAGCCGGACGCTGGTAGATGTGGTACTTGGTTTGAGAAGATGCGACGACGGCGCTGAATGTGAGAAGCGTCAAATAAACCGCGGCATAGCCGTACCAACGATCCAATCGCACAAAAAACCTCCGGTAGCATCTTACCAATGCCAGGGGCTGGGTATTCCGTCCCTGAAGTTCGCACTACAAAACCCCGGTCATCCTGAGCGAGCCCGAGCGCAGCGCAGGACGAGTCGAAAGGCTGCCCTGAGCGGAGGTCGCACGAGCGACCGCGGTCGAACGGGGACCTGCATTTCGGGGACTCCGGCTTATGCACCGAACCTGGGGATGCCTCATTGGTCGCTAATGTCTGTTCCCTCGTTCCCTTGTTTCCTGCCTCTTTCACATCGCGAGAATCTGCTCCCACACTTCGGCCTCGACAGGCAGCCCCAGCCTCGCGTTCTCCTCGCGTACACGAAGCACCTGCTCACCCGGATAGCGCACGTTGCCGCCCGGCAGCGCGGGCGGGCAGTTGTGCAACGAGGCCACAACGCCTTCGACAACTTCGGCGGCGCGCGGTTCAGGTCCGAAGGCCTGGGGATTCATGGTCAGAAACATCTGCGACAAGCCGGTCTCGCGGACGGGGTCGCGGACGATCTGGTGCGTAGCCAGGCCCAGCGACATCATGGCTGCAACCGTGTCCAGCGCGACGGCGAGTCCTGAGCCCTTCCAGTAGCCCACCGGCATCGGACGCCCCGATTTCTCGATGGCCGCGGGATCGCGCGTCAGGTTTCCTTCCGAGTCGAATCCACCGTCCACCGGCAGCAGCTCGTCGCGTTTCCTGTAGCTCTCGAGCGTGCCATAGGAGAACTGCGACATCGCCATATCCAGCACCACCGGCCCGTCTGCGCGCGGCACCGCAATCACCAGCGGATTATTGCCGATGACCGGCTCCGCCGCTCCCCAGGGCGGCAGATTGGGCATGGTGTTGGTCCAGCAGATGCCGATCACTCCTCGCTCTGCAGCCTGCCAGCCATACGTTCCGGCGCGCATCCAGTGATTGGTATTGCCCAGCGCCACGCAGCCCACCCCGTTCTCATGCCCCAGTTCGATGGCGCGCCCCATGGCGCCCAGCGCATTCAGGTTGCCAGGGCCCCTGCGGCCGTCCCAGCGTTCCAGTGCGCCAAACCGCGCCACAACCCCGGCCTCGGCAGCGGGATCGACGCCGCCATTGCGAATGGTTTCAACAAAGCGCGGAAAGCGGTTGATGCCGTGCGTATAGACGCCGTCGCGCGTGGTTTCGGCAAACAGCCGCGCGCAGGTCTCCGCGCGACCGGCAGAGAAGCCTGCCCTGCACAGGACGACTGCGAGGGTTTGCTGAACTTCGGCGAAAGAGATGCGGATCATGCGCGCCCCAGAACTGGTTGGCGGGTGGCAACGGTCTCGCTGACCTGCCTTAGCCCAAATGAGGGTGCCACCGGTCCCTCGCTTTTGGGGACCGGTGATGATAGTGATGGCCTGACCGCCAACGCGGAAGCTTCAGCGGTTTATGACGCGCAGTCTAGATCTTTGCGATAAGGTCGAGCACAAAATTAGCGCAAAAACTTGACCGTCTTTTGTAATATCCCCGATTTCCCAAGGCTTCGGAACCGCCTGCCCTGAGCCCGTCGAAGGATGCCGCGAAAGCCGCATAAACATTTGGGCTTTACAGGTTGCGGAAAAACCCATTCGAGCCGAGTTTTGTAACAAGGGCACGGCTTTAGCCGGGCCGCAAGCGGCGCAAAATCACCCTTGGGCTTTAGCCCCTGAGGGAAGTTTCTTTATCGCCTCAGGCTATTACGCAACCAGCATGATCAACGTCCCATCGTTCAGATCCGCTATTGCTCTCGCCAGCCCAACGGCTGTTCAGTTTGACGGAGCCAGTGCGCCCTTCAGAGTCACGGCCCCGCTCACCGTCTTGGGATCGATTTCCATCTCTTTCAGCTTGGCTTCCACGTCGGCCGGCGCTTCAGCCTGATAGCGTCCATTGAGGTATTTGGCGAGGAATGCCTCCATCTCGGTGACCATCGCCAGGTTGTTGATAGGCCGCGCAAAGCCGTGACCTTCATCGGCGGCCACCAGGTATTCCACCGGTTTGCCGTTGTCGCGCACGGCCGCCACAATCTGGGCGCTCTCCCGGATATTCACGCGCGGATCGTTTTTCCCCTGCACCACCATCAGCGGCGTGACGATGGCTTTGGCCTGGGTCAGCGGCGACTCCGCAATCAGCAGCGCCTTCCCATCCGGCGTCGTCGGGTCCGCCATCCGCGTATACATGATCTTGCGAAACGACTCCCAGTACGGCGGGATGGCGTCGAGCAAAGTGATCAGATTGGACGGCGCAACATAGGCCACAGCCGCGGCATAGACATCCGGCGTAAACGCAACTCCAGCCAGCGTCGCATACCCGCCGTAAGAACCGCCGAAGATCCCCACCCGCTTCGCATCCACGGTTCCATCGGCTACAACTGCCTTTACGCCCCAGGTCAAATCATCCTGCATCTTGCGGCCCCATTCGCCATTGCCGGCGTTCAGAAACTTCTTGCCATATCCCGTCGATCCGCGGAAGTTGGGCTGCAGAACCGCGTAGCCGCGATTGGCAAAGAACTGAGCAAACGTGTCGTAGCCGAAACTGTCGCGGGCCCACGGACCGCCGTGCGGCAAAACAATCAACGGCAGATTTTTCGCCGGCAATCCTCTAGGCAGCGTTAGATAAGCGGGAATCTCCAGTCCATCCGACGACTTGAAGCGATAAGGTTTTCGCTCCGAGAGCGAGGCGCGGGGCAGTTCCTCGCGAATGCGGTACTGCAAAACCAGCGTCTGCGCTTTGCGGTTCCACACATAAGTTTCGCCTGGCTCCGTATCGCTATTCGCCGTAACCATCCAGATGTTTTCATCCGCCGAGCGCGAACCAAAAGCGATTTCCTTGCCCGGCAGCTTGGCCTGCAACCAGCCAAACTGGCGTTCGAATTCCTTGTCCCGGAAGTAGTGCCGGGTGCGATCGTCTTCATAGCTCGTGAAGTAGACGTGCTGATCTAGGTCCGAAGTTTCCAGGTCCCCGAAGTCAACGCGGTGCTCAGGATCGGTCTCGTACGTTGTCACCGCTCCGCTTGCCACGTCGAGCAGTTCGGCCTCACTCAGATCCAGCGCACCCTTATTGGTTTCCAGATAAACCCGGTTGTTGCCGGCTTCAAATCCCTGAACGCCGCAGTTCTCCAGCACTCCGCAGCCGTAAATGAGCTTGAACCCATCCGGGTCCACGCGCAGGATCTCCGTATCGCCGGCCTCGTTGGTGCGTTCGGCGAGCCGCAAATTGCCGTCGTGATCGAAATCCCACGCCGCCACATGCTCGGTATTCTTGCGCAACAGCGTCTTTTCTCCGGTGGAAATGTGCAGCTCATACAGATCGTGCCACTGCGCGTCGCGATCGTTGAGGCCGATATAGAGGATGTCGGGCTTGGCGCGTGGCGCTGCGTAAATCTCGGTGCGCACGCCCTTCAGGTTGGTTAACGCCCGCGTCGGTGGCACCCCGGTCGCGGGATCGGCCGCCTGCAAAGGGTCAATGGCGTAGACGTTGAAGTTCTCGTCGCCGCCCGCATCCTGGGCATACAAAATGTACTTCGAATCGCGGCTCCAGAAGTAAACACGAATCGGGCGCGTGGCTTCGGCGCTCACCGGACGCGCCGCGCTGAAAGGCTCGCCGGCTTTCTTCACCCAGATATTCCGGGTGCCTTTGTAGGGCTTCAGGAACGAAAGATATTGGCCGTCCGGCGAGATCTGCGCCCCCGCGATCTGCACTTCGCCAAAGAACAACTGGCGGTCGATAATCGGTGGTTGTTGCGCCTGGCCGCAAACTGCTACTGCAATCAGAAAAACAAAAAACTCAATTCCTCTTCTCACAACTCCTCGTTTCAAAGCCGACCTCCATATTTCTAGGTACCGCAGATAGCCTAACCGCCTCGGTCCGTCAAGCGAAAGCGCAATATTTCGATGTTTTGGGGGATCTCGCCCGTTCGCCGGCCCGCTGACTTGCTGACCTGCTGACTCGCTATTCTTTCAGGTTCACCGTGATCTTGCGCGCATCGCCGCCTTCAGACGTGACGGAGATCTCGCCGGTGGCGCGCTTGCGAATGCTCTTGAACTTTTCGCCCCACTCCACCAGAACCAGCGCGTCGGGAGTGAGCAGATCGTCGATCCCCAGCGTCTCCAACTGTCGCTCGCCTTCCAGGCGGTAGACATCCAGGTGGTACAACTTCACCGGCTTGCCCTTGCGCGTGCCGTGATACTCGTGAATCAGGGTAAAGGTGGGGCTGGTCACTTCGTCGGGCTCGGCGGCGTCCAGCGCCTGTGCAATTCCCTTCACCAGCGTGGTCTTGCCCGTGCCCAGTTCGCCGCTCAGTAACAGAAGTTGCGGGGGTTCGATCAGCTCCACGAGCTTGCGGCCCACGGCGACAGTGTCGGCGCCGCTCTGCGTCGTGAACTCATGAATCTTGCCTTCCGCGACCAATGCGGCATTCGCCATTGTCGAGCCCTCGTTTACTTCACCTGCCATTGCTGAATCGTACCTGCAAACATAAAAACCGTGGTCATCCTGAGCGACGTTTGGCCCGAATTCGGGCCAAACAGAGTCGAAGGACCTGCATTTCGGGGCTTCCACTTATGGGACACCACACTAGGCTGCTGCATGCAATGCCCCTTGCAACCAAACATAACCGTTCTTGCCGCCGATGTGAAGTTTTTCCGGTTGCATTCGCAGCGCCTGGGCCAGGTATGCCAGGCAATCGGTAGCCAGCAGCGTGTGCACATCGTGGGCGCCCTCTGGGTTGCTCACCGCCAGATCCGCGGCCAGCCCATGCAGATACACCGCCGCTTCCACCGCGCGCTGCGGTTCGGCGGGATACTGCGCCAGCATGCCTGCAATCAACCCGGTAAGCAGATCGCCGCTGCCTCCCTTCGCCAGGCCGGGATTGCCGCTCGTGTTCACAGCCACCCGTCCGTCGGGATGAGCAATCAATGTGCGCGCGCCTTTCAGTACAAGTGTGGTCCCGGTGCGTTGCGCGAAGCTGCGAGCCGTTTCCAGTCGATTAGCCTGGACCTCGGCAACCGTCATTCCCGCAAGCCGCGCCATCTCGCCCGGATGCGGCGTCAGCACCAGCGTGCGCTTGCCTTTCTTCGACAGCTTGGCCAGCAGAGCCTTCTTGCCGGCCAGAATGTTCAACGCGTCCGCATCCACAACCGCGGGAATCTGCGTCTCGTCCAGCAGTCCGGTGACGAACTTCGCCGTGTCCGCGCTCTGGCCGAGGCCCGGGCCCACGGCCAGCACGGTCTTTCCTTCGAGTAGCGCCGCCAGCCGTGCGGACCCAAGGTCGCGCGAAGAAACTGCTCCCGCAGGCGTCGCGTGAAGCGGCCAGGTCATCAGCTCCGGCGCAAACGACGACACCACTGGCAGGGCAGGCGCGGGCACAGCCGCAGTCACCAGGCCCGCTCCGGAACGCATCGCCGCCAGGGCCGCCATTGCCGGTGCGCCGGCCTTGCCGCCGGCATTGCCAAAGCATCCACCAACCACAAGCACATGCCCGAAGTTTCCTTTGTTGGCAGCGGCACTGCGCGGAGCCTGCGCCAGGGTCAGCGACGAGCCGGCCCAATCCATCCCAAGCGTGGATACGATCGCCGCCGCGGGCGAGCCGATCGGCGCCACCACGATCGGTTGGTCCCAGCGGCGCGTTAATTGCCCAAAGACATGCGCCGGCTTGGGTGCGGTGAATGTGACCACGGCGTCTGCCGGAAATACAGGATCGGTCACCGTGGCCTGAGTTTCGTCGGCAGGCCAGCCGGACGGCAAGTCCACCGCCAGAACCGGCGCCGGGCACTCCCGAATCCACTCCAAAGCCGCCAGCGCCATCCCTTTGAGCGGCGGCTTGAACCCCGTCCCCAGCACCGCATCCACAATGAGATCGGTTTCGAGCGCGTCCTTGTGCCGCGCCAGATCGGCCGCCGAAGCCGCAACATGCGCCCGGCCCTGCATCTCGCTCGTCAGCTCGCGCCAGGCCTCCGCTGCATCTCCCTTGAGTTCTTCAGGAGCGCCCAGCAGCAGCGTCGTCACCTCCAGGCCCGATTCCGCAAGCAAACGCGCAGCCATCATCCCGTCGCCGCCGTTGTTGCCGCGACCGCAAAGCACGGTCACTCGCCGGGCCGTGGGGAACTCGCGCTCCGCGAACCCCGCCACGGCCGCCGCAGCCGCCCGCATCAACAGAATCGAAGGAACGCCAAACCGCTCCGTCGTCGCGCGGTCGCAAGCCTGCATCTCTGCTGCAGAAAGAACGTGCATCGCAACCATGGTACGACAAGGGATCGGCGCGAGCTTCGGCCGCGGTCACTGGAATTCGAGAATGGAGTTAGGTGGGTCGCGGCGCCCGCGCTTACTTCATCAGGCGCGCGCGGACCGCGGTGCGCGAGTTGAGCCGCGTCACCATGCACATGGCGTTCTTCTCGCAGCGGTAGTGAATATCGGCGGGGAAAATCTGCCAATCGAGCGCGGGATTCACCAGCACTTTGGAACCGACCATAAAGGCGCGTCCGCTGCTCGTGGCCACAATGCCCTTCGACGGATTGTCACTCACGATGACGTCGTCTGCCTCCACCGGGGCCGGCAACGACTTGACGAAAAAGTATCCGCCAATCGACTGCGCAGCTGAATCGCCGCCTCTCGTTTTCTTCGCCTTAGCCTGCACGGCATCCTCGTGCTTCTCCCAGTCGTTCTGCGTGGTCAGCGGCGGAAAATCCGTTGCAAATTCCCAACCTGCGATGCTTTTGTACACTTCCAGACTGCACGGCAGCGAACCGCTCAGCACCATCTCGCCAATCTGTCCGTTGCCCCCAGCCACGTTCTGCGCGATATCTCCGGTCGGGGTTGTGCGGGCCGCTAGAGCCTGCACATCGTCAAAGCCGCCAGGCCCCAGCGGCGCGCCGGGAATCACGATATCTTTCTGGCAAGCTACCTGGTCCGCCGTGTCCTTCAGCCGCAAAGTGAATGTAATGGCGTGCGGAGGATTGGCAACCGTCGCCTGAAAGCCCGGAATCTGCGCAGGATCGAGCGGATCAATCGTGAATTTGTACGCGGCGCTTCCCTTCCATTGCGCGATCAGCCGTCCGCCCAGTCCTGCCGGGTCGTAGCGTTGCGTTCCCAGATCGATGTAAAGATCGGGCGACTTCGGTTTCAACAACATCATCCCGCCAAACACCAGCAGAACTGCCACCGCCATCACGGCAATCACCAGTGCCACCACCACCAGTGCGTTCATCTGGGGGCGCTCGGGTTGTGCTGCTTCTTCAGCCGCTACTGACTCGGCGAGCACAGTACGGAACCCGTACAGTTCATCGTCGGCAGGCCGGCTGGTGCCCGGGACATACTTCTGGTCAGACGAAATCGGCGGAGCCGCCGGCGTCTGACTTGCCGCCGTTACCGGTTCATTTTGTTCCACTTGGACCGCATCGCTCACCGGGCAGAACTCCCATTCTGCAAAGCCCGAGGCTGTGCACCTCAAGATTGAATCACGGCGTGAAACAGCCTGCAATCACTAGTTCGGGGTGTGACTAACCAGAGTACCGTGATCATTCAAATCGGGCCGCGCCTTGGAGCCTCGGCCCTCATGTTGCTTATCGGCGGTCAGAACTCGATTCGACCTTGAAATGCAATCATGCGCGGCGAACTGTCCCCACCCAAGCCCACCCCGAGCAGGCCGGTGGGCGGCATCGTTAGGCTCTGCAGCGTTCCGAACCTTGCTGGAACCGAGCCGGGCACGCCGGCCTCGACCGTGCTGGGCAGCGCAAAGTTGGGATGATTGAAGGCATTGAACAACTGGCCGTCGATGCGCAGTTTCATTCCTTCCCGGAGCTGAAGGGTCTTCGTGATGTACATATCCGAATACGTGAAGTGCGGCCCGCGCACCGAGTTACGGCCGGAGTTGCCGAACTGACAGATCGCCGGGTTATCGTTCTCGATGCCGAGAGCGCCGGTATAACATGCGCCGGTTGTCGGGTCGACCACCGAGACGAACGCGTCGGGGTTAAGCCACTGCTTCGTTCCATTGACGGTCACGCCAGGATACGGAGTCTTGCGATAGAGCGGAGCGCCGGAAACCCGGTTGGCATAGTTCGGCACGGCGAACTGGATGGTCTCGGCGGGGTTCGACGCCTGAAGGACGCCGTTGCCGTTCGCGCTATATTGCTGGCTCAGCACGCTGAAGGGCAGTCCGGAGTGAAGGAATCCCGTCTCCGAAAAGGACCAGCCTCCAAAGACCTGACGCAGTATTGGACTGCCCGAGTGGAACGGAACCTGATATACCCCGAACGCGGAGATGTTATGCCGCACATCGTAGTCGCAGCTGGCATGCTGCCGGCTCAACTCTCCCGGTAACGGCGATTCCAGCCCCTGCGTGGAGAAGGCGAGCAAGCCCCCATTCGATACTTCGTCGAGACAGTGACTGAAGGTATAGTTGCCGCGCAGAGTCAAGCCGCCCCACTGCTGCGTGTAGACGGTCTGCAATCCGCTGTAATTGCTGTTCGCGCCGGTTTGGAACTCGGTGACATTTCCAAATCGCCGATCGAGCGGTTGCTGGTAGGGGAATGGCGCAAAGCAGCCGTCGCACACGTTCTGGTAGCCGTTGAGCTGCACCTGGTAGGGCTCGTGCAATCCGCGCGTGCCCACGAAGTCGGCGCGGAAGTTGCCGCGCTCGCCGATCTGCTGCTCGACGCCGAAATTGTACTGGTAGTAATGCGGAGTCTTGAGCGTTCCGGTGGGAAACGTGTTCAGGCTGACGGCCAGAGGACAGGTTGGAGCGCCGGGCAGGATTCCAGCGCAGGGCGCGCCACCGGAGTTGAAGATTGCCTGAAATGATTTGTTAGCGCTGGCAGCTGCATCAACGGCGCTTGCGGGAACGCCGGGAGCGATCCCCAGGCCGCCGACCTGTCCGCCGATTCCGCCGGTGAACGAAGGATCATTAGGGGCGTTCATCAGGCCGCTATCGGCAATCTGCTGGGGGATGATGTCGCTGAAGACGCCGATTCCGGCATGAACCGCGGCACGCGGAAAGAGCTTGTAAGCAATCGAAGCGCGCGGCTGATAGACAAACAGAGGTGTTGCGGGGAACAGGTTGTGAACGTTGCCTAGAACAACCTGATTCAGCGGCTGATTGGTTGCATGCGA
>JBEKPO010000069.1:0-23893 GCA_049520675.1 Occallatibacter sp.
GGCGTCGCGGAAGAGGGGAAGCGCAACGTAATAGCGGAACGGATGTGCGCGAATCCGCTCCGCGGCAAGAGCGGCGAACCGCTCATCCAGGCTCGCGGAGATTTCGGTGTGCTGGTTGTACTCAGCGATGAGCGCCAGCGTGCGCTGGCGCTGTTCGGGAGAATCGAAAGCGCGTGGCGTCAGATCGGCGAGATCGATGGGGTCCGAGCCGATGGCCCAGAAGACGTTGGCCGTCGTCACATACTCGACGCTCCAGGTACGCAGCCAACGGAAGAATCCCTCGTTCGCGCGCTCGCCGGGGCCATTGAGATAGCGCGGCGCGAGAGGCTCGAAGACATGAAACTGTGCCCAGTTGCGGACCGTCCACGGAACCAGCGGCAGCAGCGCGATGACGCCGTAGAGCGACGCCACGATCGCTGCCCGTCGCAATGCCGATCGCGTGGAGCGAGCGCCGCGGCTTCGAAGCACATACCAGGACAAACCCGCAAGAATGGCGGCGAACAGCAGCACACCGTCGGGGCGAAGCAGCATAGCCAGGCCGGACGCGCAGCCGGCAAGCACCAGCGCCCAGTTATCGCGGCCGCCTTCAACCTCCGCTGCAATCACGCGGCCCGTTGCGTAGATGCCGAGAGAAACAGCAAACACTGACAGAGATTCGGTCAGAGCTGTCGCCGCATAGACAGCCGTGAATGGGCACAGCATGGCCAGCGCCAGTGCGATCTCAGCGGCGCGCGGCCGCACGTGGCGGCGCGCGAAGACTGCGAGCAGCAAACCGGCTCCCATATCCGCCGCCGCTTGCGCCAGGAAAACAGCGTTCAGCCATGTATGCGGCCAGGTCCGCGCAAACAACTGCTCAAAGACAGCGAGAAAAATCGGATAGCCGGGCAGCCGGAACAGGCTCGGCGAAATGTCCGATCCCGTGCCCAGACCGTAGATGCCGTGATGCAGAAGATTGTGCCCGAGCTGCAGATAGTCCCATGTGTCGGGGTCGATAGGACGAGGAAAGTAGATGAAGACCAGGCGCAAAACTAGACCCGCAGAGATCCACAACAGCCACCGGCGCGGCAGCGCGATCAAGCGGATGAAACGGGGCATGGTTGGAGGATACAGGACAGATGTCGGAGATCGTGGTCAGTGCTCGGAAAGGTGAAAAGGCTCAGCATGGATCCAGTATTTGAGTACAAATTCGCGAAAGGAGGGAGAAATCTCAATGGCCCCTTTTTTGTACTCTTTGTAATCCATGTACCACACTGACCCGAACTTGAGGCTCACGCAGAGATCTTCGCCGCTATGGCCGAAAGCCAAAGAGATGTGTTGCTCATAGAATTCCTTCATCTCAGGAATTTCTGCGTACGTTTCCAGCATGGACGCGCGATGGCGACCAATCGGCCGGAACGGGAGCATGCGATCGCTCGGGTCAAGAGAAACAGACATGAACCCGTCAACCTTCAAGTTGTCCAGATCGTCGCGGGACGTTTTGTGTGCCGGATTCCCGCAGGACATGATGCAGCCCTGAGGACTCCGGCTTCCGCCGTTATAGCGGAGGTAGAACTGAACGAGATCGTCTTTGCCGGGAAATGAAGTAGCAAAGATCGCGTCGATGTCCGCTTCAGAAACCGACGGACCAACGATCGCAAACCGACTTCCTGCTTCTTGAAGGTTTGGCTCTTCAAACATCCGCACCCCGCTCGTAGAGCAGCGTAAGGTCTCCTAAGTAGTCAAATACCATAGCTGGTCATCCTGAGCGGAGTTTGCTGCGCTTCTTGCGGCAAACGGAGTCGAAGGACCTGCATCTTGGATACTCGTATGATGTCTCAACAAATTTCTGAAGCACGACATTAGCTGGCTACCAGTGCCGGCCTGCGACGCGACTTGAGCAGCGGCAGCACCTGCGCAAGCGCAGCCTCGACGGTCAGGCCGTATTTTGCGCGCAGAGCGTCGACCTTGCCGTGCTCGATGAACCGATCGGGCCAGCCAATGCGGACGACGGGAACTGCGCGGCCCATCTCGTCTAATTTCATTTCTTCTAGCGCTTCGACAACCGCCGAACCAAAGCCGCCCATCTTCACGTGATCCTCAACCGTGACGAAGGCCGCTGCACGCAGTGCATAGCGCGCCAGCAATTCGCGGTCCAGCGGCTTGATGAATCGTGGATTGATCACCGCGGCCGAATAGCCTTCGTGATCGAGCGCCACGGCAAGTTCTTTAGCCAGCGCGATCATGGGGCCGAGGCCGAGGATGGCAACGTCGGAACCGTCGGAAAGCACTTCCGCTTTGCCGATGGATAGAACCTGCGCCTCCGCTTTGCGCGCAACTCCGGCAACCGCGCCCCGCGGATAGCGGATGGCACTCGGCCCGGCCAGCGTCAACGCGGTCTTCATCATGTCCGCCAGCTCGTCTTCGTCCTTGGGCGCCATCAGGACGATCTCCGGGATGCCGCGCAGATAGGCGATGTCGAACAGGCCGTGGTGCGTCGGGCCGTCGTCGCCCGACAGGCCGGCTCGATCCATGCAGAAAAGCACCGGCAGCTTCTGCAGGCAGACGTCGTGAACTACCGGGTCAAAGGCGCGTTGCAGGAAGGTGGAGTAGATGGCGCACACCGGCCGGTAGCCGCGCGTAGCCATGCCTGCGGCGAAGATCACGGCGTGCTCTTCAGCGATGCCCACGTCGAAGTAGCGCCTGGGGTGGCGCGGGCGGAAGAGATCGAGACCTGTCCCGTTGGGCATGGCGGCGGTGATGGCCACGATGCGCGGGTCCGTGGTGGCCATGTCAGCCAGCGTGTTCGCAAAGACCTCGGAGTACGTCGGCACGCCCGCAACAGTTTTGCCTGTTTCCGGATCGTAGGGGCCGAGACCATGGAATTTCTTCTGCCCGTCGATAGCCGGCTGAAAGCCCCGGCCCTTTTGCGTGAGCACGTGCAGCAGAACAGGGTGATCGAGCGTCTTAAGGAACTTGAAGGACTCAACCAGCAAAGGAAGATTGTGGCCGTCGAGAGGACCGAAGTACTCCAGGCCAAACTCCTCGAACAGAATGGACGGCCAGAGCATGCTCTTTGCCGCTTCCTCGGCGCGACGCACAACTTTCATCGCCGTCTTGCCGCCGAAGCGTTCGATCAGCCGCGTGGCCCGATCATGCAAGTGCTGATAGTGTTCGTTGGTCACGATCCGATGAAAGTAGCGAGCCACGGCGCCCACATTGCGGTCGATCGACCACTCGTTGTCGTTCAGTACCACGATCATGCGCTTCGTCTGCTCTGCGATATTGTTCAGCGCCTCGAACGAGATTCCGTTGGTGAAGGCGGCGTCGCCGGCAACGGCGACCACGTGCTCATGGCCGCCGGCCAGATCGCGGGCTACCGCCATCCCCAGCGCTGCCGAGAGCGCTGTGCCTGCGTGGCCCGCGCCATAGCAGTCATGTTCGCTCTCCGTCCGCAGCATGAAGCCATTCAACCCGCCCGGCTGGCGAATCGTGTCCATGCGGTCGAGGCGCCCGGTGAGCATTTTGTGCACGTAGGCCTGGTGGCTCACGTCGAAAAGGATTTTGTCTTGCGGAGTTTCGAAGACCGCGTGCAAAGCAATAGTGAGCTCGACCACACCAAGATTCGGGCCAAGATGCCCGCCTGTCTTCGACAGGGTCTGGATGAGGCACTCGCGGATCTCCTCGGCCAGCTTGCCCATCTGTTCATAATTCAGGAGTTTCAAGTCGGTAGGAGAATGAATCGATTGGAGTATCGATGCCATGAACTTCCTTCCCCCGGAAACGACGGGCCTTAAAAGGAAAAGCCCGTGCGCCAAATGCCCCTTGAACGGGGCCTTCAATTCAACGGCGTCAACTGAAACCTTGATTCCACTAAAACTAGTGAAATGTCTCTCAAATAGCTACGCGCAAGAGATGGTCATCCTGAGCGGAGTCCCGGCATTCCGGGACGAAGTCGAAGGACCTGTATTTTGGAATGTTTCGCGTGTGCCAACACAACACCAGTATACTTCGCGCCAAATCGCGACCTGTTAGACGCTCGTCCGCGCTTGTAGTTGCGCAGCGTCCAAGGCAGGGCGCTCTCCAAAACCGCTATACTTTGATCGCGATCGACCAAGGCGGGTGCGGAATGCGGAGATGCGCGATATTGCTGCTTTTCGCCGGATTCTCATTCCCGGCAATGGCGTCCAAATCCCTGCCGGTTGAAGAGTTCGAAGACTTGCTCGCCAAGCTCCAGAACAAGCCCGACGCGCGGGTCGCGCAGGAGCTCGCGGACGTCGAGCTCACCGAACGGGTGAGTCTGGAACGGCTCACCCAATGGGAGAAAAGCTTTCCAGGAGCCAAATCCCACGAGGCTCTCATGCGTCTCGCGGACTCAGCCGCCTTCCTGAAGACTCCCGCGTTAGACCTGCTTCGCATCGCGCCGCCGGATAACGACACCCAGGAGAAAATGCTCGCTCTGGCATCCGACTACGTAAAGACCTCGATGACGCGGTTGCCGAATTTGTCCGCGTCACGCGAGACGACTCACTTTGAAGATGCCGCAGCGGCAGGCAGCGCGGCAGAATGGCACATCGGTTCGCTCGGAATCTCCCCGGGCAAGACCGAGTCGAAGCCGCTGCACGGCACGGGCAGTTCGGTCTCCACGGTGACCTATCGCAACGGAAAAGAGGTGCCTGCCGAAGAACGAGCGATCCATTCTGAAAATCGGCCGCCAACCGGATTAACAACCAGCGGAGAGTTCGGGCCTGTTCTTGCCGTCGTCATTGGCGATGTCGTGCGCAATCAGGTCACCTGGAGCCATTGGGAACAAAGCTCGGGTGATCCGATGGCGGTCCTCACTTACGCCGTGCCTGAGGACCATTCCAACTTCGAGGTGCAGATACCCGTCGGCGCCAGGATCGAGAACGTGTATCCGGCTTATCATGGCGAGATCGCAATCGACCCCGCGACCGGCGGCATCTTGCGTCTCACGGTCGTGGCCGACTTGATGGGGCCATACCAGTCGATGCAGGCGGCCATCGTGGTCGAATACGCGCCGGTCGCCATCGAAGATCGCACCTGCATCTGCCCGGTGCACGGCGTAGCGCTCTCCAGAATCCCCACGCCGGGCGCAGCCCAGGGCGAGCACGGCGGCGCAATGCAAACGCAAATGAACGACGTGGAATTTACTCACTACCATCTGTTCGGCTCCGAAGCGCGAATCATCGCCGGCGACGAGGGCCATGCCGGCCAACCCACGCCACCTGCAAACGCCAATGCGACACCAGAAGGCTCGCCGCCAGATTCCCATCAGGTGGTCAGCCCGGCAGCGACCGTCCCTCCTGCCGTGCCCGCAACAGCCCCGCCAAAGCCCTAGGAAACGAGTTGTGGGAGCCCACTGCCTTCACTCCTTCACTGCCTTCACTCCTTCACTTCCTTCACTCCTTCACACTTCCTTCACTTCTTCACTTCTTTCACTTCCTTCACTTCTTCACTTCCTTCACTTCTTTCACTCCTTCACTTCTTCACTTCTTCACTTCCTTCACCGAAGTTGTACGATGAGCGCAGACACTCTAGCGAAAGTGGGGATTGGAACGTGGCGCGATATAGGCATTTTCTTTCATGTCTCTTTGTGCTCTCAGGGCTGTTGATGGGAATGTGGGCTCGCCCGACGCGGGCCCAGCTGCCGGTGCCCGGCGCCTCGGCGGATGCGCCCAATCCGTTCACCGATCCGACAGTAAAACCGGGAAAGATGATCCTCTTCGATCTCGAGGCGCGCTTCGCGAAAGATGTGCTCGAGCGCGGCGGCGCTGGATTCGCGGCCTGGTTCGCTGACGACGGCGTCGCGTTGGGCAACGGCGCCCAACCTCTTATCGGCAAAGTCGCGATCGCCAAATCGGCCGCTTGGTCCCCCAGGGACTACCAGCTGACCTGGACGCCGACCGATGCCATGATGGGACCATCGGGCGACATGGGATACACCTGGGGACATTACGAGGGGCGCAGCAAGGACTCGAACGGCAATCCTGTGCTCACCAGCGGTCGCTACATCACCACGTGGCGCAAAGAGCCGGATGGGAGCTGGAAGGTCGTCCTCGACGCCGGCGCTAACGAGCCGCCTGAAGCCGGCGACTGCTGCAAATTGCCCGGACATTGATCGCACAATCCCATGGCCCAACCGCATGAAATGATCTGCCGTCTGGACGATTCAGTCTCTTGGTAACCTTCGAACCGCACCAAAGGTAACGCCGCAATCGAACAGGAATGTCCGATTCGGCAATTACCTGGGTTGTACATGAAATTCACATCGTTGACTCATTCGGGGAAGAGCCAAGGTTGTCAATCTCTTGAAATACTGACAACGGGTACCTCTAATTATGTGCGCGTTGCTGGGTTCGCAAGCAGGCGAGAACCAGGAAGGGTTTTTGCGGCCGGAGTGGAGCTTCTTCGACCGTAATCCCGATCCCGCATTGGACGAGCTGGTCGAGCTTGCCGCCGTCCTGTGCAACGCCGACTATGCCTTCCTCGGTTGGATGGACTATAGCCGCCTGTGGTTCAAGTCGCGATTCGGCTTCAAGGCCACCGATCAGCCACGCAACGCGGCGGCGTGCCAATGGGTGCTCGAAAAAGGCGAACCGCTGTTGATCGCCGACGCCAGCCAGGATTCGCGCTATCCTCCCGCCGGCATTTCCCTTCCCAACGCCGAGCCTTGTTTGTCCTACGCGGCTGCGCCTCTCATCGCCAGCGACCAGGAAACCATTGGAGTGCTAGCGGTGCTGGCCCGCAAGCCCAACCAGTTCGCGCCGGAGCATCTCACCCTCCTCGAGATTCTCGGCCGCCAGACAGTCACGCGCCTGGAGCTGTACCAGCGGGTGCGCCTTCAGGAACAAGCCCAGAGGCAGCGGCAACGCACCGAGCGTGCGCTGGCCATCGAGCGTACCTTTGTGTCGGCGACCCTCGATTCGATTCCCGCATTGGTGGCCGTGCTCGACACCGCCGGTCGCATCGTTCGCATGAACGATGCATGCACTCAAATGACGGGGCTCAGCGCCGCCAACGCCGTTGGCCGGCCGTTTGTGGATGAGTTTCTGGCTGCGGATGACCGCATGTGGGCGGCCGGCAAGCTGCACGAGGCTGTGCAAGGCCAGGTCTCGGGCCCTCACGAAACACCCTGGCGTGCTGTGCGCGGTCCGGCGCGTCGCGTCAGTTGGACCCTCCGCCCGCTGCAAGGGCCGAATGGCGATATCCAATACCTCATCGTCAGCGGCCAGGACATCACCGACCAGCGCGAGGTGGAGAAGGCTTTGTTGTCGAGCGAGGCCCGCTATCGCGAGGTGGTCGAGCACAGCCTGGGATTCGTCTTCACCTGCACCATGGAAGGCCGCTTGACCTCGCTCAATGCCTTTACCGCTGAGACTCTGGGCTATCGCACCGAGGCGCTCTTGGGCCGCAGTGTGGCCGAGCTTACCGACGCTGCCGGAGCGTCTGAATTCGAAGACTGCCTGCGCACCCTGGAAACCGAAGAAGAATGGCAGGGCGCATTGCCGCTGCGTCGCAGCGACGGCGTCTATCGCCGCATCGCATTGCGCAGCCGCCGCATGCAGACGCCCGGCGAGCGCTCGTTTGTTTTGAACCATGGCATGGACGTGACCGAGCAGTACGAGGCCGAAGAGGCGTTGCACATGGCCACGCGCCAGCGCCAAATGATTCTGGAAGCTGTCGGCGACGGCATCTTCGGCATCGACCTCGACGGCCGCATCACCTTCATCAACGAAGCCGGAGCCCGCATGCTGGGCTACGAAACCATCGAGCTGACCGGCCGGGATATGCAGGATCTCATTCGCCAGAGCAGCGCCGAAGGTGCCCTCTATTCCAAATCCACCAATCCCATCCTGCAGGCCATGCGCCGATCTGAATCCACTCGCATGCGCGACGAGCTGTTCTTCCGCAAGGATGGCGCGGCGATTCCCGTCGAATACAGCGCCAATCCCCTCATGGAAGATGCCAGCATATCGGGCATGGTGGTCGCCTTTCGCGACGTCAGCGAGCGGCGCCGCCTTGAAAGAATGAAGGACGAATTCATCTCCACGGTGAGCCACGAGCTGCGCACCCCCCTCACTTCGATGCGCGCCTCGCTGGGCCTCATCGCCTCGGGCTCGCTCGATAAGCGGCCCGAAAAGCAACTGCAGATGGTTGAAATGGCCATTGGCAACTGCGACCGCCTCATCCGACTGGTCAACGACATCCTCGATTTCGACAGCGTGGAGCGCGGCCGTCTGGCGTTGCATCGCGAGCCGGTCGAGCCCATGATTCTCCTCCGTCGCGCCGCCGATGTGGCGCACGACGCCGCCCGGCAGGCGCGCATCGAATTCAGCATCACCAGCAATGCCCCGCCGGTCTACGCCGACGAGGAACGAGCCTTGCAGGTGTTGAACGAGCTGGTCACCAACGCCATCAAATTCTCTCCGCCCGGAACGACAATTCGGCTCGCCGCCCACCCCGCCGGCGTCAATGCCGAGGGCGTGAGCGAAGTCTCCTTCATGGTCGAAGACCAGGGCCGCGGCATCGCGCCCGAAAAGCTCGAGCGCATCTTCGAGCGCTTCCAGCAGGGTGACGCTTCCGACTCGCGCGCCCTGGGTGGCACCGGCCTTGGCCTCGCACTTTGCCGCAGTATCGTCGAGCAGCACGGCGGCCGCATCTGGGCCGAAAGCGAAGTGGGCAAGGGCAGCCGGTTCCTCTTCACCCTCCCCGTCGCGCCATAGTTTCGCGTTTTTCACTGTTCTCTGCTCTCTGTTCTCTGCTCCGAAATCCCTGACACCTGAAACCTGGTCCCCGAGACCTCCCGTGAGACAATTCCCTCGGCGGCCTTCCCCGCTCTCAGTCCACGGCCGCAGGTCGATCCTTCATGGGCGTATATACACAAGGGCTCCGGCTGCTCCTCGGGCGGCCTCTGGCCACCAGCGAGGAGCGCGCTGAGTGCATTGGGCCATTGGCCGGGATTCCGGTGTTCGGCCTCGACGCTCTGAGCTCGGCTGCATACGGACCAGAAGCTGCGCTCACGCTGCTCATCCCGCTCGGCCTGATGGGCGTGAAGTACATTGTGCCGGTGAGCACGGCCATCGTCATCCTGCTCATCATCGTCTACTTCAGCTACCGGCAGACCATCGAGGCCTATCCGCAGGGGGGCGGGTCGTATACCGTGGCCAGCCAGAACCTGGGCGAGGGTGCAGGACTGCTGGCCGCGGCGGCGTTGATGATCGACTACGTGCTCACCGCATCTGTAGGTATTTCAGCCGGCGTGGGCGCGCTGATCTCCGCGGTGCCCAGCCTGCAGCCGCACACCCTCGAGATCTGCCTCATCGTGCTGGCCCTCCTCACCTTCGTAAACATGCGCGGCGTGCACGACACTGGCATCGTCTTCATGATTCCTACTTACCTGTTCACAGCGACGCTGCTGATCGTGATCGCGGTCGGCGGATGGCAGACCGTGCACGCCGCGGGACATCCGCATCCGCTGGCGCCGCTGCCCTCGATACCGCCGGCAACCGCCATGGTCACTTGGTGGGTTCTGCTGAAGGTGTTCTCCTCGGGTTGCACCGCGATGACGGGTGTTGAAGCGGTGAGCAATGGCGTGATGGCCTTCCGCGAGCCGACGCGCAAGAACGCCAAGACCACGCTGACCATCATCATCGCTCTGCTGGCCGTGCTGCTGCTCGGCATTGCCCTGCTCTGCCGCGCCTACGGCATCGCCGCCACCGATCCCGGCGGCCCTGGCTACGAGAGCGTGCTCTCCATGCTGACGCGCGCGGTGATGGGGCATGGCTGGTTTTACTACCTCACCATCGCTTCCGTGCTGCTGGTGCTGGCCTTGAGCGCCAACACTGCCTTCGCCGATTTTCCCCGTCTTACCCGCGCCATTGCCGGCGACAACTACATGCCGCACGTGTTTCTCATCCGCGGCCGTCGCTTGCTCTACTCCTGGGGCATCTACGTGCTCGTGGTGCTGACGGCGCTGCTGCTGATGATCTTCGGCGGCGTCACCGACCGCCTGATCCCGCTCTACGCCATCGGCGCGTTTCTCGCGTTTACCCTTTCGCAGACCGGCATGGTGATGCACTGGAAGCGCCAGGGCGGTGCCCCCGTGCGCATGATTGTGAATGCCGTGGGCGCCGTGGCCACAGGCATCACCACCCTGGTGGTGCTGGTGGCCAAGTTCGTTGACGGCGCATGGATCACCGTGTTGCTGGTGGCTGCGATGATCTTTTTCATGCGCGCCGTTAACCGGCATTATGTGCGCGTCAACAAGGAGATCGATCTCGACAGGCCGTTCGCTCCTGCCGAGCCTGGCGAACCCATCGTCGTGGTTCCCATTGACCGCTGGAGCCGCATCAGCGAAAAGGCCCTGTCATTCGCGCTTTCGCTGTCCTGCGATATCCGCTGCGTGCACGTCCGCACCTCCGAC
This sequence comes from Occallatibacter sp., assembly GCA_049520675.1. GTDB lineage: Bacteria > Acidobacteriota > Terriglobia > Terriglobales > Acidobacteriaceae > Telmatobacter. The sequence goes on from JBEKPO010000069.1 coordinate 10,421, forward strand.
GATCCCGATCCATTCAGCGACTCCTGGGACAGGGACATCGTCGCCCCTTTGCGCGCCGCTGGGCGATGCATTCCCAAGCTCGTCACCCTCAAGTCGCCTTACCGCTACATCCTCTACCCCATCCTGAACTACGTGCTCGACGTCGAGAAGGAGACCGAAAATCGCAAGGTCTGCGTCCTCATACCGGAACTGGTGGTGCGCCATTGGTGGGACAGCTTGCTGCACAATCGGCGCTCCGACCTGTTGAAGGTGATGCTGCTGGTGCGCGGCAACCGGCGCATTATCGTCATCAACATTCCCTGGTATCTCGAAAAAGGTTGATGCTTGCCCTTGAGCCAGGTCGAGTCGTTCGCGCGCTCGCGCTCCGCTGCGTGTCCTTTTTCCCCCCTCGTCGTCAATAACTTGAGCTTTTCTCGCCCCGCCGGGCTTCGTAAAAGCCGGGGTCAGCCTTTACTCTAAGTAGGTATCACCATTGAGCCAGAGAACCCGCTAAAACCGCTCTAATCCCACACCAGGGTGCGGGAAGTTTGCCGCGGATAGAGATCAAGGGAGCTTTCAAGTTGAAGAGGACGTTGTTTCTTTTCCTGTTGGCCGCGGCCTCGGCTGCGCTTTTGCCGTTGGCCGCAGTTGGCCAGGTTAACCCAGAGGCCGCACCGGGTCCCGAAGAGGCCGCGCGTTCCAAGTACGAGGTTTACCTGGGAGGGGCCTATAGCCGTTTCAGACAGGATCCCGTGGGGTATAGCGGACTGGTGGGCGGAAAGGCGTCAGTGGCCCGCGATTGGGGAAAGTATTTTCAGCTCCTCGGCTCGGTCGACTACTACCGAATTGGCGTCGGCCACCCCGAAATACCAGATAAAGGCAACCCGTCGGTGTACACGGTCCTGGTTGGGCCGGCCATCCACGCTACACTCTACGAAAACCTGAGCGTCGTGCTCTTCGCTCAACTGGGCGCGGAACATACCGGAGGCGAGGGCATTACGCCCGGTCTTTCCGTCGCCGGCGGCTTCGGCGGAGGCTTGAACTATAGCCTGTCCCGTAACTTTGCCGTGCAGCTTACCGGCGACCGCGTCGGCGCATCGTTTTCGCTGCCCAACAACTCGCCGGAGCTCAATAACTCGACGCTCCTGACTTGGAATGCACGGGGAACCCTCGGCGTGGTGTACCGGTTCTGAAAAAGCCCGCGCACCATGCCGCCTACAATAGAAGAAGACATAAACCCCGAGGATCGACATGCCGCTTTCCGGAGAAGCTATTCGCCTGATGAACTACATTGACGACGTCGCCGTCACCTTGCGCCGCATAATGGCCGCCGTTCCCACGCTTTCCGCAGAGGAACGCACCAGGATCGCCGAGCATCTTCTTCAGGCGCACCCCAGCGCCCAGGAAGTGGCCAACGCCCTGGCCGCGAAGTAAAACTAATTCTTGACCGCCGTCGCCATCATCGGAGCCGGCCCGCTCGGCCGCTCACTTGCCCTTCGTTGCGCCCGCGCCGGCTTTCAGGTTTTCCTCGAGGACTTGATGCCCGCCAACCTGCAACACGCGCGCGAGTCGATCGTTCGCGAGCTGGGGCCCGAAGACTTGCCTGGCGTTGCCTTTGTCTCGTCGATCGAAGACGCCGTCCGCCAGGCCGATCTGGTCATCGATTGCGTACCCGACGAGCTCGAGTCGAAGCTCGAGATCCTGTGGCTCATCGATCGTATGGCGCCCCCGCGCACCGTCATCGCCACACCCACATTGAATCTCTCGATAGCCGATCTGGCCGGTTGCACCAACCGCCCCGAGAAGTGCCTCGCCATCGCCGCCCCGCTCGCCAACCTGACCTCCGGCGCATCGCCCGCACTCCTGCTGCGCGCCGCGCCAACCACCAGCGAAGAAACAGTCTCCCTCGTCACCGATTTCTTCCGAGAGCTCGGTCTCCAGCCAACCGTCGAACGCGTTTCCGCGTAAAACGGGTGCCCCAGGTCTCGATTTTGAGACCTGGGACAGCGCAAACCCAACTGGCGAAGTCGAGAGCCGCTCACAACCTGCAGATCAGCAGTTCCCGCTGGTAGATCATCTCCGGCGGCAAATGATCGTGCACATCGATAAACAGCTCTTCGTGACCGATCAGCTCCTTGCGCCACGCGGCCGGGCTCACTTCCTGCATCGCGTCAAACCGCTCGCGTGGAAAGTCCAGCCCCTTCCACTCCATATCCTCGTAGTAGGGTGTCCAGCCGATGGGCGTTTCCTTGCCCTGCGCGCGCCCGTGCACGCGGTCCACAATCCACTTCAGCACTCTCATGTTCTCGCTGAAGCCCGGCCACAAAAACTGGCCGTCTCCGTCCTTGCGGAACCAGTTCACGTGGAAGATGCGGGGTGTCGAGCTCAGCGTCCGCTGCATCTTGATCCAGTGCCTGAAGTAGTCTCCCATGTGGTAGCCGCAGAAGGGGAGCATCGCCATCGGGTCGCGCCGCACCACGCCCAACGCACCGGTCGCCGCCGCCGTGGTCTCCGATCCCATGGTGGCGCCTACATAGACACCCGAACTCCAGTTAAACGCCTGAAACACGAGGGGAATCGTCGTCGACCGCCGTCCCCCAAACACGATCGCGCTGATCGGCACGCCCTCCGGGTCTTCCCACGCCGCATCGATCGAAGGACACTGCGACGCCGGCGCTGTGAATCGCCCGTTGGGATGCGCCGCCTTCGCGCCGGTCTGTTTCGCGATCTCCGGTGTCCACTTTTCCCCGCGCCAATCCAGGCATTCGGCGGGCGGCTCGTCGGTCATTCCTTCCCACCACACGCCGCCATCGGGCGTCAACGCCACGTTGGTGAAAATGGCGTTCCGCCTCAGCGCCGCCATGGCGTTAGGATTCGTCTTCTCGCTTGTTCCCGCAGCCACACCAAAAAATCCTGCCTCAGGGTTGATAGCCCGCAATTGCCCACCTGCATCCGGCCTGATCCACGCAATATCGTCGCCAACCGTCGACACCTTCCATCCCTTGAATGCCTTCGGCGGCACCAGCATCGCCAGGTTGGTCTTGCCGCAGGCCGAAGGAAACGCCGCCGCCACATAGGTCTTCTCTCCCTGCGGCGACTCCACCCCAAGGATCAGCATGTGTTCGGCCATCCATCCCTCGTCATGCGCGATATTCGAGGCAATCCGCAGCGCGAAGCACTTTTTGCCAAGCAGTGCGTTGCCCCCGTAACCCGATCCATAGCTCCAGATCTCGCGCGTCTCGGGGAAATGCACGATGTACTTCTGGTCATTGCAGGGCCACGGCACGTCCTTCTGCCCGGCGGCGAGTGGCGCACCCACCGAGTGCATGCACGGCACCACGCGCTTCTCCCCCTTGTCAATTTCCTTCAGCACCGGCAGCCCGATCCGTGTCATGATGCGCATGCTCACTACGACATAGGGAGAATCCGTCAGTTGTACTCCGATACGCGACATCGGCGAACCAACCGGCCCCATGCTGAATGCCAGCACATACATGGTCCGTCCGCGCATGCTGCCTTGAAACACCTGCTTCAGCGTCTTGCGCATCTCGTAAGGATCGACCCAGTTGTTGGTCGGGCCGGCGTTGTCTTTCGAGTAGGAACAGATAAACGTCCGGTCCTCCACCCGCGCCACATCCCGCGGATCGGACCGCGCATAAAAACATCCCGGCCACTGCCTCTGGTTCAACCGGATCAGCGTTTTCGACTGAACCATCGCTTCGCATAGCCGGTCGTATTCCTTCTGGCTGCCATCCACCCAGTGAATTGCGGCAGGCTGAGTCAGCTCCGCCATCTTTTCCACCCAGCGAATCAAGTGCTTGTTGGTCGTCAGCGGTTTGGCCGCCGTTAAGTTTCCCTGCTTCATACGGTTCCTTCTTCTGGACTCAGCGATCTCAATGCAGTCAGCGCACAGTCTACATGGAACAGATAGACCAGCGGCATCCCGGCCGGTCGCGAGCCTGCCGGGGCGAATAAGAGAATCACCAAAGATTCTGTGGGCTTTGTGTCATTTATACGTGAACTTGTGACCCTGCGGCAAGGGAGCTGCTCCGGGGTCTTCGCGATGCGAACCAGAGGATTCGCGGAGGTCCTGTAACAAGGGCACGGCTTCAGCCGGGCCAAAATTTGCAGGGAAAATTACGGGGCTTTAGCCCCTGAAGAATAGACTCATTGGGACTGCCTCACCACTTTCTGGCCTTATTTCAGCAAGAATGCCGAGGCAGCCGACACCGCGCCGCACGCCGCAAAGACGATCCCGAGATACCAGTAGATCGGGCTTCTGGTGAGCAGCGTCACCGAAGTGATCACCAGCCCGATCTCGAGCAATGCCTCCGCCAGGTCGAAGCGGTCCGCGCGCGCCTCCGCCTCTGCAACTTTCTTCTCCATCGCCTCAGCCTGCGCCTGCTCTTCGTTCAGCTCGCTGTCCCACTTCTTTTCATGATCGGCGTAGCTCTTGGCGATCTTGGCCGCGGCATCCTTATCGCCTAGCGAAACCACACCCAGAAGATCGGCGGCAATCTCCGTGTCGTTCGAGCGGATCTTGTGTGCCTGATAGAAATTCCAAAGGTCCGTGGCTTTGTTTTGGTCCAGCACCGCTTCCGTGTGCGTGCGATGTCCCAGCACTGTCGTCACCGCCACCAGCACGGCGAACACACTCATCGTGAACGCCGCCGGCCGCAACGTCGCCTCCGACGCTCCGTGCTCCGCGTGCTCCCGCAATTCGTGTGCTTCGTGTGCTTCCACAGGCTCTGCCCCGTCCTGGCGTCATGAGTCCAAGTTCGCTTCGTTATCGCAGTGGTCATCCTGAGCGAAGGTCACTCGCCGAGAGAGCGACCGAGTCGAAGGACCTGCATTTGGGATTCGATTTTATGCTACGAACTGCGGATTCGCCACACCAGAGAATCCTTCGCCTTCAGCTCGTTCGCTCGGCAATCTTGGCCGGCATTCCCGGGTCCGATCTCAATGGGCGGGTCTTCCCATAAGTCATGTGATTCCTGCAGTCGTCGCCTCTTCAGCTAGAAGAAGCTCCTGGCTACCGGCTGCTTCTCACTTCCGCTTCCACTTCACCCCGTCCTTCGAGTCCTCCAACACCACGCCCTTTTCCGCCAGCTCATTGCGAATCTGGTCGGCACGGGCAAAGTTGCGCGCCTTCTTCGCCGCCGACCGCTCCGCCACCAGCGCTTCAATCCTCTCGTCGCTCAGCGACTGCGCAGCCAACAGCTCGGGGGCTACGTCGCCCAACCTGCCCTCTTTCTCCGCCCACGCCAAAGCCCGCCGCGTCGGCTCGGCATCGCGATCCTCCAGCACATCGAAGACCGCGTCGAAATCCCCAAGCACCGGCAGAATCGCCTCACGGTCCCCCGCAAAGAACTCCTCCTCATCCATCGCCGTGTTTGCCGTACGGGCAAGTTCAAAGATGGGCGCGCGCGCTTCCGCTGTATTCAGATCGTTCGAGAGCGCTTCGATAAATTTCACTCGCGCGTTTTTCGCGGCCTCCTGGATGACCGGATTCTCGCCCGCCAGGAACTTCCCCGCCGTCAGCCGTTCACGAAACGTCCTCAGCCGCTCAATCGCCTTCGTCGCATCGACGAGACTATCGAACGTGAAGTTCTGTTGGTTCCCGTAGGGCACCGAGACCAGCGCCAGCCGGATCGCCGACGCCTTGTATCCCTTCAGCAGCAGGTCGCGCAAGGTGTAAAAGTTCCCCTCGCTCTTCGACATCTTGCGCCCATCCACCAGCAGGAACCGCACGTGCATCCAGTGCCGCGCGAAGGTCTTGTGTGTCACGCTCTCGCTCTGCGCAATCTCATTCTCGTGGTGCGGAAACATCAGGTCCTCGCCGCCGCAGTGCAAGTCGAAGCTCTCACCCAGATACTCCATCGACATCGCCGAGCACTCCAGGTGCCACCCAGGCCGCCCTCGCCCGATCGCCGTCTCCCACGATGTTTCGCCCGGCTTCACCGCCTTCCACAGCGCGAAGTCGCGCGCCGAGTCCTTCTCGTACTCGTCCACGTCCACGCGCGCGCCATCCTCCATGCCGCTGAAATCCTTCTTGCTCAGCTTGCCGTATTCGGGAAATGACTTCAGCCTGAAGTACCACGAGCCATCCTCGGTCTGGTACGCTGCACCCACCGCAGCCAGCCGCTCCGCGAGTGCAACCATCTGCGGAATGTGCTCGGTCGCCCGCGGAATCTGCTCCGGCCGCTCCACGCGAAGCGCATCCAGATCTTCGAAAAACGCCCCTATGTAGCGCTCGGTGTACTCGCCAATGGGCACGCCCGCCTCGCCCGCGTTGCGAATGATCTTGTCGTCCACGTCGGTAATGTTCATCACGTGGCGAACGTCGGTTCCCGTCAGCTTGAGAAAGCGCCGCAGAATGTCGATTTGCAGAAATGTGCGGAAGTTGCCGATGTGGCCGTAGTCGTAGACTGTCGGTCCGCACGCATACATGCGCAGCGCCTTGCCGTCGCCAGGCTCAAGCGGTTCAATTTGTCCCGTGAGGGTATTAAACAGGCGGAGGGTCATTGATCAAGCGGCGCTTGCATTGGGGTGCCCCATCCTGGCCGCGCCTCTGTTCTTGCGGCTAGGGTGGGATCGGGATGTCCCAGGTCGTCGCCTACTCGATTGTAGCAGCGCAGTTCGACAACTCGCCACGCTCAACTCACCGCAGATCCGAGGGTGCCCCACCCTCGCGGCGTCTTTGTTCTTGCCGCCAGGGTGGGACAGCACGAACCCCAACTCACCACAGAAGAAACTGACGGCGGCACTCGGTGAACGCACCAACTCCGTCCTCGGATCTCATCCCGCCACCAACCGAGGGTGCCCCACCCTCGCGGCGTCTTTGCTCTTGCCGCCAGGGTGGGACAGCACGAGCTTCAATTCGCCGCAGAAAGAGCTGGAAGTTGGGAGTTAGCAGCCGGTAGCTGCTTCCTCACCCCATCACTGCCGCCCATCCCACGCCAATCAGCACGAAAATCGCCCACCAGCCGAACACCGCAATGTACCCGGAGCCGCGTTTCACTCCCGCCACAATCGCCGTCCCCATCCCCAGCAGAACCAGCGTCCAGATCGTCACCGCGTCCAGCGAAGTAGCCAGCGTATAAAGCGCCTTATTCGTCTCCGCCGGATCCAGAAACGCGCCGAGATTGGTCGGGGCAAAATTCTTGATGTTGAACGATTCCGGCGCCACTCCCGAATAAATCACGATAACCCCAAGCAGTTGTTTGACCATCATCGGCAGCCAGGCGTAGTAGAAGACCGCGAAAAGGCTCCCGAACTTCGCTTTGCCGCCAAACATGAAGTTGATCGTACCCAGCAGGCCGAGTGAAAGCACGGCGACGAATCCGATCGCGAGCACCGGTCCGCCGAGAAAGATGCCCTCGGTCAAGCCGACCGAGAACTTCATCGCCGCCTCATGCTGCTCGGGCGTCAGCTGCGCCATGCGCTCCTGTGCCTTGGCGTCCATGCGGATCTGGTTTTCGACCACCTGCTGCAAACCGATTTTCTGTGTGATCGCTGCAAACAGCAGATAGCTCACCAGCGCCCCAACGATCAGCGGCAACCACCAGCTCTTGTTTCCGCGCTTGATGTCTTCAAACGTCTTCGAAGGCGCAGTGAACGTAAACATCAGGCGCTGCCACTGCGTCAGTCCGGCGCTCTCGGGCGCCGCCTCGGCCACCGGTTGAACTCCCACATCGCTCATGATTTTGCCTTTCTGCCCATCGATTGACGTTGCTGCGTCCACCGATACGCGTGCAACATCGTCGCCGCGATTGTACCCTCCATCCCCGTCAAAGATCGAGTCAATTTTCTGGGATTTGGCGCAGAACCCGTGGCCAAATTCTCGTCGCCCAACGTCCGCGGCCTGTAGCGCCGGACATTGACTTGGGCCCGCGGGCGATAGGTCTTCGTCGCGGGGGCTAGATATCCGACTGTCATTTCGTAGCGCCAGACTCCTGTCCGGCTGTCGCGCGGGTCTCCAGACCCGCGCCAGAGGAACGCTAGATACCCGCGGTTGCCCCGGCATCGTCTCCGGCGCTCGGCGCCGCACGACGCTTCGAGCGCGGCGTGTGTTCCGCCGCATAGCTCCTGTACACCGTTATGTGGAAGCAGGCCTGCCGGAACTCCTCTTCTGCATCGATCTTGCCCTCGCTCTGCAACGTCAGCAACCGCTGCCGCATCCACGCCATCTCCTGACGGCTCAATCCCGACTTGGCGATGTCCACCGTCGCGCCCGTCAAGTGTGGGCTCACAATATCGCCCTCCGCCGGGGCCGCATTGCCATTCGTCCTCATCAGGCGCCGCTGATACTCCACGGTCCGCACCGCCGAACTCACCTCGAGCGGCTTATGGAATGTCGCCTCGTGCGATTTCGCCAGGTCGGCAAGGAAGCGCGCCGTCCACGGACGGCAATACCTGTGGTTCGCCGGCAAATCGCTGTTTACCGCCAGCCCCGATGACGCCGGCACTGGCACCAGCAATCCGTTGGCTATCCGCGCCGCCAGGTCGCTCTCATCCTCGATCCGCTCCAGCCCCTCCGCGTCCAGCTTCGCATTCTGCCGTGTCAGCGATTCCAGCGATCCACGCAGCGGTGAAGGTATCAAGCTATGCGGAATCGTCAGCGAGGCTTCTTCAGTCTCGGTCTCCGATCGCACGCTTGCCGCCTCGGTGGGTGGCGGCAAATTCCGATCCGCAGCATCTTCCTCTGCGGTTTCGACCGGCGCACTCGCCTGAACTGACGCCGACGCATCCCCCAGCGTCCGTGTGGTTCGATCGGCCGCGCTGCTCTCTGCGGCCCCATCTCCCCCGCGATCCCCATCGGTTCTGTCGTCCGGTGCGGCCGCGGGAGTATCGAAATCGGTGGCAGAACTGTTCTGCGCCGCGTAGGCCCTGCGCAAGCGCACTTGGCGCAGCGCTGGGCGCGCTCGGGCGCCCCGCCGGCGTGCGAGCTGGTTTCGAATCGCCAGGCCGGCTCTCCAGCCAACCTCGTCTGCGGATTCCCGGCGCCGTGCGCCCGAAGAATAAGAGAAGTGCGTTCGCCCCGCGCCGGCGCCTGAAGCACCCGCGTGGTGCGCGCTGGTCGCGTTCGTTCGGCCAGACGCTGTATGCGCCGTCTGCAGCGCCTTCGCAGCCGGAGTTCTCCCGTGCGTCTTTGTGGTTGAAACCTGGACGCCGCGCGCGCCGGTCGCTGCCAGGGCGGCCAGTGCAACCAGCATAATCGCAGCCCGGCACATAGGGGATGGTGCGGACAATCGAGAGCTTCTCCAGTCTACGTCCATCCGCCTCATCATCCGAGTGCCTTTGCGGATGCCGACTTGTCTGATAATTAGAAGCAACCCGCTTTATGCGGGTTTGTTGCGTCGCGCTGGACTAGTCTCGCCGCAGGCTGCCGCGGTCGTTTTGACCCCTGACCCCTGACCCCTGAAACCTGACCCCTGTCCTATTCCGTCCTGGGTGCCTCAGGCTTGGCTGACGGGTCCAGAACAAAGCCTTTGCGCACCAGCGCGAACCCCTCCTGCGGCAGCTCCGCCTGCAACAGCTGGTTATTCGGCCCCGAAAACAAATCTGTGCTCGCTCCGGCAATCGTCGCCACCAGGTGATGCACCGTAATCTGCGTTCCGTTCAGCTTTCCCTGCTGATCTGGATAGGTCACCAGTTGCACCGGCCCCATCGAGCCCGACTCCTTCGGCAAAATCGCCCACAAGTCACGATCGTTCTGCGCCGCCGCGAGTTCCAGCAGCGTCTCCAGCGCCCCCGGGTCGAAGTCCGCCATGAAGACCGCACCCTTGTGCGCATCCAGGTGCGCTTTCGAACTCTTTCCCCGGGCTGAAATGTCCAGAAGGAGCTGCGCGGAATCGCGCCTGGCCGCCACGTTCACTGCCTCGCCATTCACCGTCGCGCTCAGTTGCACGTGGACCAATGCGTTCGCCGGCGAAAGCTCCTCGTTCTTTGAGAGAGCATAGTCCAAGCCCTGCATCGCCACCTTTACCAGCGAAGTCGAATCGAATCCTTCCGCTGTCCGCTTGATGCTGAAACTCGCCGTGCCCACTTGGTGACCGTGCTGCGCGATCTCAAAACTGGCAGTCTCCAACCCCACCGGCGAGGCTCCCGCCTGGTGAACCCCAGGCTGGGCGAACATAGAAACTGGAGTAGCCGCCACAAACCAAGCCAGAACTCCCGCAACCGGGAGCAACAACGATCCACGCACGAGTCTTCTTTCAACCTCTGCTGAATTAGACTCAAATCCCGCCAAACTGTTTCAGCCCAAAGGCTGTGCCCCGCGCCTTCCAAACCTTCTTTCTCTGTTCTCTGTTCTCTGTTCTCTCTGAACCCTGACCCCTGACCCCTAGCCTTTTTTCACTTCGTGCCCGCCAAATTCATTCCGCATGATCGCCAGCATGCGATCGGTAAAGTTGTTCTCCTCGCGCGAGCGGATGCGCCGGATCACCGACTCGGTTATCACCGGCGCCGACACGTTCAGATCGATCGCCTCAAAGACTGTCCAGCGCCCCTCCCCTGAATCCACAACGTATGCCTGCAAGCCATCCAGCGTCGGATTCCCCGCCAGCGCATCTGCCGTCAAGTCCAGCAGCCAGCTCCGCACCACGCTGCCGTACCGCCAGATCTGTGCGATTTGCGGCAGATCGAGGCGGAACTCTTGCTTCTTTTCCATCACCGTGAAGCCTTCCGCGTATGCCTGCATCATGCCGTACTCGATGCCGTTGTGCACCATCTTCACAAAGTGGCCCGAGCCCGCCGGCCCCACGTGTCCCCATCCCTTATCCTTCTCCGGCGCCAAGGCTTCAAAAATCGGCCGCAGATATTCCACCGGATCCTTGTCGCCCCCGATCATCAGGCTGTAGCCCTCCTTCAGTCCCCAGACCCCGCCCGAAGTCCCCACGTCCACAAACTGAAATCCATTCGTTCTTACCTCCTGGTAGTGGCGCATCGAGTCCTTGTAGTACGAGTTGCCCCCATCGATCAGAATGTCGTTCGGCCCCAGTAGCGGTTCCAGCTTCTCGATGGTTGCGTCTACCGGCTTGCCCTGCGGCACCATAATCCATATGGCCTTGCGGCCTTTCAGATTCGCGACCAGATCCTCAAGAGAGGAAACGCCCACGCCACCGTCCTTCGTCAGCTTGGCAACGGCGTCCGCATTAAAGTCGAAGCCCACCACCTCATGGCCTCCCAGCCGCAGCCGCTCCGCCATGTTCGCACCCATCTTGCCCAGGCCAATCAATCCCAGTTGCATAACAACCTCCGCGTTTCTTTTCGTTGAAGGGGATCTTCCCAATCTTGCATTCAAAAGGGGAAACTCACACTCTCAAATTCAACGTCGCCCTCTCACTCACCCGAAAATTCTGGGTGCCCCAGGTCTCGATTCCGAGGTCTGGGATAGCACGAACCTCGATCTTCCAGTGTCAACCCGCCACAAATTCTTGGGTGCCCCAGGTCTCGACTCTGAGACCTGGGATAGCACGAACCTCGATCTTCCAGTGTCAACCCGCCACAAATTCTGGGTGCCCCAGGTCTCGATTCTGAGACCTGGGATAGCACGAACCTCGATCTTCCAGTGTCAACCCGCCACAAATTCTTGGGTGCCCAGGTCTGGATTCCGAGACCTGGGATAGCACGACTTCAATTCACTACGGACAGCTGGGAGCTGGCAGCTGGTAGCTGCCCCTACACCACGCCCAGCCTCTCCAGTTCCTTCCGCAACTCAACTTCGCCGGTAAACCGGATCGCCGTCATACCCGCCGCTGCTCCGCCCGCCACATTCTCTTCGCGATCGTCGATAAACAGAACCCGCTGCGCCGGCCTGCCCAGAATATCCAGCGCCCTGCGATACATCGCCGGCTCCGGCTTGCGCAACCCCACATAGCACGAGGAAAACGCTACTTTGAAATAGCGGCGCAAATCGAACTTGCCGAATCGGAAGTCGTTCGTCTCCCGCGCCTCGTTGTTCAGCGCTCCGATCATGCAATCGCCCATACCATCGTCCGCGCTTTCACTCCGCGCCGACAGCTCCTTCAGGATCGGCATCGCCCCATCCGGCAGCAGTTGCGACTGCGTCAGCATGAAATCGAAAAACTCTCCGCGCGAAAAACTGCGCGGCTCATAGAAAACCGCCCTGTCCAGATATTGGTCGAGGCTGATCTCACCCCGCTCCCACGCCTCAAAAACCTCCACGTGCCGCGCCTCGAGCTCCTGCGCATCCAGCTTGAACTGCGCCACGGCGGCTGCCCGTTCGCGGCGGTCCCACCCGTTGGTCAGCAGCACTCCGCCCACATCAAAAAGAATTACGTCGAAGGGCGACACCGGCGTCTCTTTCCCGCGCTGAGCGCGTTCGCTCAAATTAAGAGCTTTCGGGGAATCCTGGATCGCGGTCTACCAAAATCGAATGTCATCCTGAGCAACCAAAATCGAATGTCATCCTGAGCGAAGGCCGCGCAAGCGGCCGCAGTCGAAGGACCCGCATTTCGGGCTTTGAACCTTGCAGTGAGCTTCGGGGCACTTGACACTACTCACGACTCACGATCCATGATCCACGCCCGTGAATCGTGGGCCTCTGATCTCTGATCTCTTCTCTCTGCTCCTATGCTTTGCTCGCCGAGCCCTGGCCGCACATATACTTGGCCTCAATTGCCAGCACTTTCTTGAATCGTCGTACAAAGCGAGGCTCCTGCGCCTGAAACACCGCCGCGATGTAAACCTTCGCCAGATCCAGTGCCAGCGCCGGGCCGATAATCCGCGAGCCCAGCACCAGCACGTTCATGTCGTCGTGCTCCACTCCCTGGTGCGCCGAGTACATATCGTGACAAATACCGGCGCGAATCCCCGGGACCTTGTTGGCCGCCACGCAAACCCCCACCCCCGACCCGCAAATCAAAATGCCGCGTGGCGCCACTCCGGCCTTGATCGCTTCGGCCACCTTCTCCGCATAGTCGGGATAGTCGTCCAGCGGCTCAACCTTGAATGCGCCCAGGTCCACAATCTCGTGCCCCGCCTTCGCCAGATCGGCGCGCATCTCTTCCTTCAGCTCAAATCCCGCGTGATCGGATGCAATGACTAACTTCAAGGTTCCCTTCCCTTCCGTCCAGCAAGTCGGCGAGTTAGCAGGCCAGCGGGTCGGCGGTCGCGCTTAGGAATGGTCCAATGCCCCCAGCAGTCCGTTAAGCAACCGCGCTACTTCCTCGCAATCTTCTATCAACTCCTTGGCCTTCTCATGATTCAAGAGCTCTAAGTCGCCTGCAAGCTCCAGCTGCGTTTGTAATTCAAAAAGCGAACCGCGAGAGTTAGCGAGGAACTGCCTGAAATGTCCGTCATCAAGCCTTCCGTGCCCTTCTGCTATATTGCTGGGCACTGAAACGGCTGCCCTGCGCATCTGCGACTGCAAGCCATAAGTCTCAACCTTCGGCAAAGCTTCTGTCTCACGATAGACAAGCCTCGCCAATTCCATCGCTTTTTGCCAAACCTGCAAATTCCGGTAATGCC
>JBEKPO010000070.1:0-23241 GCA_049520675.1 Occallatibacter sp.
ATGGAGCAGAAGACCACGGAAAAGTGCGAACTTTGCGGCTCGCCGCTGGTCCTGAAATGGGGAAAGTTCGGGACCTTCTATGCTTGCTCGGCATACAACAAGAAAGATCCCACCAGCTGCACATTTACCAAGGAAAACATCGCTTCCAAGCCCGACTTGAACACGCCCGAGGCACAGGAAGCCGGCGACACCGAGGAGTATTGCGAAAACTGCGGCAAGGTGATGGTCATGCGGCGCGGCATCTTCGGGCCGTTTATGGCCTGCCCCGACTACAACGCCGATCCACCCTGCAAGACCTTCCGCAAGCTGAGCTCGAAGCAGCAGCAGAAGCCCCCTGAGCCCACTGGCGAAGATTGCCCGCTGTGCGGCAAGCCTCTGGTGCTGCGTCAGGGAGCCTATGGCGAATTCGTTTCCTGCTCCGGCTATCCCAAGTGCAAATACATCAAGCAGAATCTGATCGAGGGCATGAAGTGCCCGAAATGCGGCGAAGGCGATATCGCCGAGCGCCGTGCGCGCCGCGGCAACGTCTTCTACGGCTGCACGAACTATCCTAAGTGCGACTTCACATCCAATCTGAAGCCCGTCGCCAAAAAGTGCCCGAAGTGCGGCAGCCCTTATTTGGTGGAGAAGACCCTCCGATCGGGCGTCTATCTCGAATGCCCCAACAAGAAAAAGAGCGCAGAAGAAGAGGCAACGACCGCGAAGCGGGGCAAGAAGGCAGCGGCGGCTCCGGCTGAGGAGAAACAAGTAGTGTGCACGTACTCCAAACGCATCGGTGACGCGCCTCCTCGGCCAACGGCAGAAACTCACGGCCCCGTCGTAGAAAAGAAGGAAGAGAAGCAGGAGTTGCAGCCGGCGTGAGGCAGCGAGTCAGCGCTCGGTGAGACGCCCGCACCACCCATTGATCGACAGCTTCCTCAATCTCCATTTGAGACGCGTTTCCGCCGAATCCTGTAGTATCAGCAGCGGAGAGCCCCATGGAACGAATGTTGGCGACGGCAGCTGATGCCGAAATCATTCTCAAACTTTATGAGCTGCGCACCGAGACGGTGATGCGCCAAGCCCGCGCCTGGATGACCGGCGAATTCTGGCCCAAAACTGTCGAGGACTTCTACGCGGTCTACGAGAATCCCAAGGACCCGCACAATCCCCACCTGCGCCAGGTGATTACCTATTGGGAGATGGCTGCGGCGCTGGTGATTCACGGGGCCGTTTCGGCTGAACTGTTTGTCGATTGCAATGCCGAGGGGTTCTTTCTGCTGGCCAAACTGGCTCACATCCTCGATGCCATTCGGGAAAAGAATCCAACATTCTTGAGCAAGACCAGCGAGCTCATCAACCGCTTTTCTGCCGCTGCCCAACGCTATGAATCGATCCACAAGCGCGTTGAGGGCATGCGCCAGGTTCGTAGCGCGCAGTGACCGCCGGTTTCACCGTCCACCGTCCCAGCGCCCACGGCACACCTTGTCGAAGCCGCGCCTGAGCGTGCATCATGAGAGCGGGCTCGATCTTCCGGCCCTTGGAGGTTGTTATGAAGAGCACACTTTCCCTGGCAGCGGCGGCCCTGATATTGAGTCCGTTAGCTCTGATGGCTGCCGACTCGCAGATTACTGGCTGGATCTCCGACTCCATGTGCGGCGCCAAGCACGCCGGCAGCGGCGCGGAATGCGTCAAGAAGTGCATCGAAGGCGGCTTGAAGCCGGTGTTTGTTGACGACAAGAAGCAGGTGTGGAGCATCGACAACCCCGACGCGGTGAAGAGTTTCTACGGCGGCCACGTGACCGTGTCTGCCACCGCGGACGCAGCCAATAAGAGCGTCCACATCGACTCCATCGCTGCCGCAAAGTAGAGTTCCCTTCGGCCGGGCCGGCCCCTGTTGGACCACGCGCTGCAATCTCTGCTAGTGTCGTAGGCGGTACCTTTGCCCGCCTGGTTTCGTGGTGTGCTCCAGGCGCGCGGAATAGACTGGAAGCGACCGAAATACCATGGCGCGAGCTATCTGGAACGGCAGAGTGATTGCGGAAAGTAGTCAAACTCAGGAAGTCGACGGCCATGTGTACTTCCCTGAGTCCAGCCTCAAGCGCGAATTCTTTCGACCCAGCTCAACAACTTCAACGGATCCCGCCACCGGCCAGAAGCGTTACCTGACTGTGGTCATCGACGGGCAGGACAACCAGGACGCAGCCTGGTATTATCCCGATCCCAAACCGCTGGCCCGCAAGGTCAAAGGCTACGTGGCTTTCTGGCGTGGCGTCGAAGTTGAAAAGTAGTTTCCATCTCATCTGGTCGCGCAGAAACCGAATGCGCCCTCGCGTCTTTCCCATTTGTCTTCTCATCTTCGCCGTTGCCGGATGCGCCCACCCCGGTCAAACAGCTCCGCCTGTTTCTGCGCCCACGCTTGAGGGCGATGCTGCCCACCCAGGCCACGCCGCCGGATGGGTCGATACAAAGCTCTATTTCGGCCTGGGACCTGCAGATCATCCGGAGCGAGGGGTGAGCGAAGCCGAGTGGCGCGACTTCCTCGACAGGGAAGTGACGCCGCGCTTTCCTGACGGCCTGAGCGTCGTGGATGTGTACGGCCAGTGGCAAGGCAAGAATCAAACCGCGCCCGAACGCCTGCGGTCAAAGGTGCTCATCATCGACTACCCCGACAACGCTGAGAATCACGGCAAGATCGACGCCATTCGCTCGGCCTGGAAGCAACGGACTCACGATCAGTCCGTGCTCAAAGTCACGGAACCCGCCGACGTGTCGTTCTAAGGCCACCATGCTCGTGTGCTCACCGCGTACGCAGGAAAGCCACCGTGCCTCCTGCGAACACCGCACTGGTCACGAGCACCAGCACGCCAGCCATCGGAGTCCCTGTAAGGTCAGTAAGAAAGCCAATTGCATACGGCCCTGCAAAGCCCCCGATATTGGCCATGGTGATCAGACCGCAGGCTGCAGCCGCCGCCCGCGCGTTCAGCAGCTTTGCGGGCAGCGCCCAGTAACAGGGGTAGTAGCTCATGATCCCCATCATCGCGATGCAGAGCCCAATCACAACCGCTGTGGCGCTGATCCCCGCCAACTGGCTCATTGCCAGCCCCGCCGCCGCTACGCTCGCGGCAATCATGGCATGTAGCTTGTGCGATCCCGTTCTGTCCGCGTTCCAACCCACCAGGATCATTGCTGGGATGGAGCACAAGTGTGGAAGCGACGCGACCAACCCTACCTGCCACAGCGACAGCCCCGGCAGCCTCTGCACCATCTTCGGCAGCCAGATATTCATGCCGTAGCCGGTCAGGTTGATAAAGAAATATCCAGCCACCAGGATCACTACGGTGCCGCTGGAAATCGCCCGCAGAATGCCGATCTCCCCGTGCCCGCTCTCTTGTTCATTCTTCTCACGCTCCAGCTCTCCCACGATCCACGACCGCTCGTCGTCGCTCAGCCACCGCGCGTCCTTCGGCCGATCCGTCAGATAGAAGAAGGTGACGATTCCGCAAATCGTCGCCGGAATCCCTTCGAGTATCAACAGCCAACGCCAGCCGGAGAATCCAAGCCAGTGGACGCTCAGCAGACCGCCGGCAATGATCCCGCCGGTGGCGCTCGAAATCGGCACGGCCGTCATGAAGAGTGCTACCGCTTTGGCGCGATCCTCTTGCCGGAACCAGTGCGTCATGTAGACGAGAACAGCCGGGAAAAAGCCTCCCTCAGCCGCCCCCAACAGAAAGCGGATGATGTTGAACTGGGTTGCAGTCTGCACGAGGCCCGTGAGCGATGCCAGGAATCCCCAGCCGATCATGATGGCCGCGATCCAAATGCGCGCGCTCCGGCTGTGAGCGATCATGGCGCCTGGAATCTCCAGCAGGCAGAGGCCGAAGAAGAAGATTCCCGCTCCGAATCCGAATACCTCGTTCGAGAAATGTAGCTCTCGTGTCATTTCGAGGCCCGCGAACCCAACGTTGACGCGGTCAATGAACGCGGTCATGTAAATGAGAAAGAGGAAGGGCAGTAGCCGCTGCGCGATTTTGCGACGGGCAGTCGCGGAAGCGTTCACCAGCGCGAGCGTCACCGGGGCTCCTGGCACCACGCCGATCGGGGAGGCCCAGGCGTGGCGCTCTCGCTGAGTCTACACGAGATGCGGACAACAGGCGTCAGGCGGAGCGGAAAGCCGCTCACCGCTACCAGGTCAACCCTTCACTCCACAAATTCCCCGCATCCCCTTGATTCGACGAGTAAAAATCTTCGCGCCAAATTGCGTGGAATTTCCCCCGTTCGGCGCATCATTGTCTTATGAACTGCGTCGCCGCCGCTCCGAGGGATTTAGGCTCTCTTCAGCAGGGATTCGGTCTCCTTCGTGGGCGAGACTCGCGTTTTCGGGATTGGGTCGCCAAAAAATTATTATTTTCTACCCCTATTTGTTACACTTAACCATTTGTAATCAATAACATATCGTAAAAATCACGGTCAAAAACGGTCAAAAACATTCACCAAACCAGCCTTCAACACGCACCGATCCCTGACCCCTGAAACCTGATCCTGACCCCTGTCTTTCAATACGCCTGCAACTGATCCAGCGGCAACCGCACGCGGAAGCATGTCGATCCCGGCTCCGACTTCACGCTCAGATGTCCGCGGTGCTTGCGGACGATGCGCATGGCATTGTCGAGGCCCAGTCCCAGGCCTTTGCCAGGGGCCTTAGTGGAGAAGAAAGGCTCGAAGATGCGTCCTTGCAGCTCCGTGGGAATTCCCGGTCCGCTATCCCAGATCTCCACCAGCATCATGTCGGCTTCAAGGCGGCAGGCCACGCGCAGGCGGCCCCGATCGCCCAGGGCGTCGAGCGCGTTTTCAATCAACGCAGCCCACACCTGGTTCAGCTCGCCGCTATAGGCGCTGATGCGCGGCAGGCTCGGCTCGTAGTCCCGCTCCACTTCCACGTGGTTGGTGCGCGAGCGGAACATCTGCAGCGTGGCGTCGAGGCCGGCCGGAACATCCACCTCGAGGATCGGCGAGCGATCCATGTTGGAGTAATCCTTGACCGCGTCGATCAGGTCAAAGATCCGTGCGGTTGAGTTGACGATGGTCTCAGCCGCCCGCGACGAGCGTAGGTAGCGCGCGAAATACTGAAGCGCGACACAGGCCGCCCCCTCGTCGACAATGCCCCGCAATTCGTCCAGGTCGGCGGCGGAAACCTGTTGCTCCGCAAGCTGTGCCGCGACCTCCCACGCGTCGCTGCAGCCTGCGGCCTTGAGCCAGGCGCGGATCGATTCCTCACGGGAGATGAAGCCCAACGCGTCCGCTTCCCTGGCCGCCTCCAACGAGTCGCCAGCGCGGGATAGAACCCTGTTCTCCCACGCCTCGACCTTGCGAATCTGGTCCTCGGTCAATCGGAAGCTGAGCAGCTTGATGCGGTTGGCGCGATTGTCGCGCAATACGCCGAGCAGGCTGGCAGCGGCGCTCTGCGCTGCCGAAGCGGGGTTGTTGAGCTCGTGCGCCAGGTTGCCGGCGAGCTGGCCCAGCGCGGACAGCTTCTCTGCCTGTTGCTCGATGCGGGTCACTTCGCGGACGCGATCGAGCAAAGTCGACACGATGCGCTGCGTCATGGAGGGGATGGCCGCCAGCATCTCCGGGAACACGGTGCGAGGAATCAACAGCGCCCAAAGCGGCGACACGGCGAATCCCTGGCCGCCATAGCTCTTCATGCGCGAGAACGGCAGCACGCCCGTCATTTGCCCGGTGCGGCCGATAAACAGTGCCATCGGGCCGCCCTCGCGGCGGCGCACATGGATCTCTCCCTTCAGAAGAAGCACCATCTGCTCCGCCGGGGAGCCCTCCTCGAAGAGAATGTCTCCGGGGTTGGCGGTCACTTCCTGGCCATGACGGGCCAGCCAGAGGCGATCTTCAAAGGGCAAGCCCTGCAAAGGCCCAATGTGCTCCAGGGCGGTGGCGATTTCTTCAACGGGTGTAGGAGCGGCAGGGGCAAGAACGGCAGAGGAAAACATCCGTGGACCTCCGGATGGCGCAGATTCAGGATAGAGGATCGCCGGGGCGACTTGTCCACATGCTCACCCTCTGAGCAGTGGGTCAGATTGGATCTGCTTTGAAAGGGCACGAGATTACTCGTGCCGTAATGCGCCCCAAAATGAGTGCGGGCTTCAGCCCCTGAGGGGTGTTTTCTTCGTCGCCCCGATGCACTCAGCTTCAGCGGCCCGGTTCTACCTTGCCGTCGAGAATTGGCTTGGAGAGTCCAGAGACGGTGCGGCCCGGCTCGCCTTCCAGGTCGAAGACGATGACGTCGTTGGCGCCCTGGTGCAACCAGGGGCCCGGCAGATAAAGAGTCTTCTGCGGCCCGATGCTCCAGATGCGACCGAGTGGATGGCCGTTGACCCACACGAATCCCTTGGTGAAGCTGCTGGTATCGAGAAACGTATCGGCGACGTGATCAACCTGAAGCTCGCCGCGATAGAAACAGGGGCCGGTGCAGCCGGCCGCGCCAAATTGCAGCTTCCCGGCCTCCTGCATCGGCAGTGAATAAATCTCCCAACCTGTCAGCGGCTTGCCGGCCAGCGTGACTTGCTTCGTGATGCCTTTGCGCTCGCCGCGAATCTCCGGGCCGAAGTTCACGCGGCCCGTGTTCTCGACCAGGATGTCGAGGCGCGTCGCCGGCTCCCTCAAATCGACGTGCAGATGGTTCTGCTTGAGCCGCCGGTCGAGCGTCCCCAGCAGCTTGCCGTTCGCATAGATCAGCGCGTAGTCGTGCAGCTCGTCGAGAATCAGGTCGCCCGAAACAGGCGCGGGAATCACAGTGTGGTAAAGGATGTAGCCATAGGCCTGATCGATGTCCTCCATAGTGAGCACATTGTCGGAGTGGACCGGCTGAGGCAGCGTCGACCAAAGCGAAGCAGACAGGCCGAGGGAGATGGCCGTCAGGGCAACCGGCGGATCGACGTCAGGTACCGCCGCCGCCGTCACGCCCGTGGCCTTGGCAATGGCATCGCGAAACAGAAAGTACTTGGGCGCGGGCCGCCCGCTCTCATCAATCGCCGCGTCGTAGTCGTAGCTGGTTACATCCGGCTCGTAGGGCGTGTGATCCATATTCGCGCCGTTCATCCAGCCAAAACTTGTTCCGCCGAGCTCCATGTAAATGCTGATCGAATAGCCCTGCCGGAGAATCCACTCGAGTTCTTCGGCCTGTTTCTTGCCGTCTGTGGAGGCGTGAGGGCTGCCCCAGTGATCGAACCAGCCGTCCCACCACTCAGTCGCCATGAAAGGACCGTCAGGACGAAGTTTGTGCAAGGTCTCAAATGCCTTCGGCGCTTGGCCGGGAGAAAAGTTGATTCCCACCGGCAATTCCGGCAGCGACCCGTTGTGAATCTGCTCGGGTCCGTCGGCCGTGTAGAGCAAGGCTTTGTCAAAGCCTGCGTCGACCAGCGCCTGGTGAATCTGTTCCATGTAGACTTGGTCGTTGCCGAACGATCCGTACTCATTCTCAACCTGCACCATGATGATCGGCCCGCCGTTGCCGGCCTGCAGAGGCGCCAACTCTTTGCCCAGCCGTAGCAGCCACCGTCGCGCCGGCGCCATGAACTTGGGATCGGCACTGCGCACCACAATGCCGTGATCTTTGAGCAGCCACGCGGGGTAACCGCCCCATTCCCACTCCGCACAGACGTAAGGACCGGGGCGGAGAATCACGTACAATCCTTCGCTCTGCGCCTCGCGCACAAATTCGGCCACATCGCGCTGGCCGCTGAAGTCGTAGACGCCGGGCTCGCGCTCGTGTTCGTTCCAGAAGACATAAGCGGTGATAGTATTCAGCCCCATCGCCTTGGCCATGCGAAAGCGGTCGCGCCAATAGGCGCGGGGGATGCGGGGGTAATGCATCTCGCCGGAAATGATCTGGACCGGCTTGCCGTCGAGCAGAAACTTTCCGTTGGCAACGCCGAACGATTGCGGATGAACCGGGGAATCCTGTGCGGCGGCGGGTACATCGAAAACGAGCGTCGATGCGAGGAGGCAAACAGCGAAGACAAAGAGTACTTTCTCTTTCATGGGCGAAACCCTGGAGCAGCCTGATTGCTAGCGGCGCCGCTCGTACCGGCTTGCTTCTTTGTGAATACGTCCTTCCCATCATAGGACAGGCAAGACGCGGGCCGTGCGCTCGCCGTGAAAGGCAGCCGCGAAATTCCGGGTCGACAGCCATAGTAGACTTTCGCTTTGGGGCGAACGAGGAGAAAGACAGATGCAGATCGCCTTTGCGGCGTCTGAATGCACGCCATTCGCCAAGACCGGCGGGCTGGCTGATGTGGTCGGAGCATTGCCGCGTGCCTTGACCACTCTCGGGCATCGGGTTTCTGTCTATCTCCCGCTCTACACGCGCGTGCGCAAGTTCCTCGACGCTGAACCCAAATACGCGGTGCGCTCCATCACGATCCCGTTCCGCTACTACAACCGCTTTGTCGGCGTGGTCGATGGCGGCGAGCGCGATGGAGTCCAGTTTTACTTCATCGAATGCCCGGAATTATTCGACCGGCAGGAGCTCTATGGTCCGAAAGGAGCAGACTACACCGACAATGCCGAGCGTTTTGGCCTGTTTTGCCGCGCCGTCATCGAGTCGGCAAAATCGATAGGCGTGCCCGAGGTTTTCCACCTACATGACTGGCAGGCCGCGTTGATTCCCGTGTACCTGCGGACCACCTATGCTTCCGACCCGGCGCTCAGCAGCGCGGCGACTGTTCTGACCATCCACAATGCTGCCTACCAGGGCACATTCCCGCCCACTACCACCGAGCAGCTGCTCTTTCCATGGGATATCTTCACCATGGACAAAGTGGAGCAGTTTGATCACTTCAACTTCCTCAAAGGTGGCTTGGTCTTCTCCGACAAGCTAACAACGGTAAGCCGCAAATATGCCGAAGAGATTCAGACCCCCGAGTTCGGCGAGCAACTGGACGGCATTTTGCATAAGCGTGCTGCCGACCTGCACGGAATTCTGAACGGCGTGGACTACGCTCAATGGGATCCGGCCACCGACCACAACTTGGCGGCACATTACACGCGGGAGAATCTTGAAGGGAAGCGCGTCTGCCGCGCCGATCTGCTTCATGCCTTCCAGCTGGAGAATGTTGCAGAGACCACCCCGATTATCGGCATCGTCTCGCGGCTCGCCACACAAAAGGGCTTCGACATCGTCGCTCAGATCGCGGAGAAACTGGCTGAGCGCGATATAGTGGTCACCGCGCTAGGCTCGGGCGACCCCTATTATGAGAATTTGTTTCGCGACTGGGCCTTCCGGCACCCGGCCAGCGTCGCGGTTCGCTTTGGCTATAACGAAGTGCTGTCGCACAAGATTGAAGCCGGCGCCGATATGTTCCTGATGCCGTCGCGTTATGAGCCCTCTGGCCTCAATCAGATGTACTCGCTCAAATATGGAACCGTCCCCATCGTTCGTGCGACAGGCGGGTTGGACGACACCGTTGAGGAATGGGGTCCGGTGAAGGGAATTGGAACCGGCTTCAAGTTTGCCGGCTTCAACCCATTGGATCTGCTGGAGGAGATCGACCGCGCCATCGAAGCCTTCCACGACAAGACCGGCTGGCTGCGCCTGATGCGCAATGGCATGGCGATGAACTACAGTTGGAGCGCTCCGGCCAGCGAATACGTGAAGGTGTACGAGGAAGCAGCACGGCTTCGTGACTGAATGGGCCCGGCTTTTTCCTGCTAACCTGAGGCTCCATTAACAGGAGAAACTTTACGTGGAGGTTTGCGATGCACATTCGATTGGCGGCACTGTTCTGTTTGCTCAGCCTGGGATCGCTGGCTGCGCAAGCGCAGATGGGCGGCGCGTCGAGCGGGCCTGCAGCCGGTACGATCGCCACGCCGGCTGCGGCATTCGATTCGCAGTTAAGCGTGATTGAGAGCGAGATGATGAGTGCGGTGAAGGCGATGCCGGCCGACAAATTCAGCTTCGCCCCCAGCGCCGCGATTTTTGTCCCGGGACAGACCACAGAGTTTGCGACGGTGCGCACGTTTGCGCAACAGGTGACGCATGTGGCAGAGGCCAATTACTTCTTCTACGGCATCATTAGCGGACTGAAGCCCGATGTGGATCCGCAGTCGCTTTTGAAGCTCACCAAGAAGGATGACGTCGTGGCCGCGCTCGCCGGCTCGTTTGCGTTTGGCCACAAGGCGATTGCCACCCTGACGCCTGCAAACGCGTTCGAGGTGATCAAATCGCCCGAGCCGGGATTTCAGACACGGGCCACGCTAGCGTCTTTTGGTATCTCCCATTGCTTCGACCACTACGGACAAATGGTCGAATATCTTCGGATGAACGGGATTGTGCCTCCGGCCAGCGCGAAATAAGAGCAAATTGTGAGCAGCGATGAAAACGCTCTTGAATGCGAACGACAGGGCGGAGATCGTGCGGCGTCTGGGTGTGGTCGGCCCAGCGAGCCAGAGGCGATGGGGAACGATGACCGCCGCCCAGGCGATCTGCCATATGGCGGATGCCTTTCGCGTGGCCATTGGCGAGAGGGCAGCGAAGCCAGTCAAGAATGGGTATTCGGGTCAGTTCATGCGCTGGGCGGCGTTATGGCTCCCTTTCAAGTGGCCGCACGCCGTGCCCACGGTGCCGGAATGTGATGCGAAGGTTGGTGGATCACGACCCACTGACTTTGAACGCGACAAATGCGAACTCCTGGGATTGCTGGAGCGGTTTACGATGCGGCCCCGCGCAACGGAATTGCAGCCGCATCCTTTCTTTGGGGTCATGACCGAGAAGGAATGGATGCGCTGGGGTTACCTGCACGCCGACCATCACTTGCGCCAGTTCGGAGCTTGAGCTGTCGAGCAGCGATGAGGGATCGCCAAGCGAGTCATGCGCCTCCTGGGAGCCTTCGGTCTGTATCGCTGGCTAGTGGGGGCGCGCCAGCCACGCGATCAGGTTCGTTGCAAAGTTGAACTCGAAATAGACTGCCAAAGCGACGATCGCGGCCGCATAGAAGGCTCTGAGAAGAACAGTGATCCCGGTGTACCGTTGCAGGTGACGATAGACGACCGCTGCAGCCGCGAGGCCGAAGACAGCCGAGAGAGCAATCAGGGGAAAGGCGCTCCGATTGTGGCTGGGAAGATCGCAGGGGCAGAACAGCAATACCCCGGTGGCGGCCGTGGTGAGGGCGGAGATCAGCACATAGCTCGGCCAGACCTTCCGCCGCGATCCCAGGTCTACCGAATCTTCAGGGTTCAAGAGCATGTGAGATCTGCGTGATTCGCAAACTTGCCGGCGCGCTCGAAAGCGGCTGGCCGTGAGTACCTTTTTTGCAATCGATCCCAAGGGCAGCAGACGCGATGTTCTTCGCGAGGCAATCTGCAGTCTTCGGGTGCATCTAGCTCGCAGCGGTCTGTGCGCGAGCTCCAGACCCTATCTTCAGCACGTTCTCGACAATGTCGGCAGCCAATCCAGGCCCGTCGATCCCGGACATGGCAGCCTGTATCTTGCGCGCCGCCGATCGATACGATTCATCCTCGAGGACTGATCGCACCGCAGAACGCAGGCGTTTCGCATTGACCCTGCGCGAGGGCACGACCACCCCTGCTCCGTGCGCTCGGACGCGTGCCGCAACCCCCGGCTGATCGTTGCCCAACGGTATGCACACCAGCGGAACGCCCTCAGCCAGCGATTCCAGAACCGTGTTTATCCCGGCATGCGTGATCACCACTGACGCTCGCTTGACGATTTCCAACTGCGGAGCGTAATTCACTACCAGTGGATCGCCGCTGAGGTCGCCCAGCCGCTCTCGTTTGAGGCCGCCGCCAAGAGACAGCACGAGTTGAATATCGAAGCTCGCACAGGCATCGGCGATGAGCCGAAATATCTTTTGCGAGTAGTTTTGCAGTGTGCCCAGAGAAGCGTAGACTAGCGGCCTGCCGTCCAGCCGGTCCCACGGAAAGTCCACTGCGGGCCGCTGGGAGGCGTCGACAAACGGCCCGGTGTAATAGAGGTGCTCAGGCAGAGGTTCGATGTCAAACTCAAGCGCTCGCGGCAACTGCGCAATCTGCGCGAGCTTCGAAAGTCCCTCGCCCGGAACCTTGCGTGGGCTTAGTCCCCACGCCAGGCGATATTCGTTAACTGCGGCAAAGATCGGCGCCGCCACGCGAGTGAGCACACGAATGGCAATCTCGTTGCGCAGGCGACTCCACCAGCGCTGGCTTCCCGACCAGCCAAAGTAAAAGGGTGGATACCGATTGTCTCTCACCATGGGCGGAATCAGCGCCAGCGATATGAAGGGCAAGCCAAGGTATTCAGCAACGTTGATGGCCATGTCTGCTTCATCGATCAATAAGGCATCGACGTTGGCGCTGCGAACCGCCTGAGGGCCGTCGCGAAGCACCATCCGCGCGGTGTTGCGCACCATCTCCATCGTGAACCGGAGGGCCTGGATGCCCGTCATCTCGCCCAATCGCTGGTCCAGTTTCTGAAGGGTTCCCAACGGGTAGTCGCTCTGGCCGATGCAGCAGAAGTCCAGCCCCGCCGCTTTCACGCGGGACTCCACATCGGCGACACCGAAGAGAACAACCGAGTGCCCGCGCTGCTGCAGGCGGCGGGCCAGCGCGGCCAGTGGGTTCAAGTGTCCGGTCCCCGGAAAACAGAATGCGCCCAGCCTTGCCATGTTTCACCATGCTACCTTGGCCAATCGGCTTGGGATCGAGAACTCCGCACCGGCCCGCCCGCCTTCACCCGAAGGCCAGTGGCAGCGACAGTTCGTTTTCCACAATAAATCCGTAGAGAGAAGTCCGGGAAAGCCTTGCAGGTATTACATTAATGTAAATTTCGAAATTCACCAGCAGCGATCGAAGATTGCCTTCTCATCGATTGGCTCGGAAGGTAGGTAGATGGAAAGCCTCTCTTGCTCTGCACAGCCCCGATGTCGATTCGCGTGGAAGATCCTTCCGATCCTGAGTCTGGCGGCATTTGCCGCCGCTCCTGTTTTGGCGCAATCCACGTTCGGATCCATCCTGGGGGTCGTGCGCGACGCGAGCGGCGCTCTCGTCCAGGATGCGCAAGTCACGCTGCTCAACACCGGCACCAAAGCCTCGCAAATCGCCGCCGCCGATGCCGACGGCAATTATGCCTTCCGCAATATCGAAATCGGATCGTACCAGATCACGATTGCTGCGCCGGGCTTCGAGACCGAATCGCTGCCATCGATTGCGATTGCGGCACGCGAAACGAGACGCATTGACGCCACATTGAAGCCAGGTGCGCAAAGCGAAACTGTCGAAGTAAAAGAAAACGCCGAGCCGGTGATTACCACCGACGTGTCAAACCTGGCCGAAACCAAACTTGGCGACGAACTGGTCGACCTTCCTGTGGCTATTTACTCGCGCTCGACCGGATCAACCAGCCCTATTTCGACGCTCACGACGGAAACAGGCGTGCAGACCGACGACAGCGGCGACCTGGAGGTGATGGGCGCGACGCCCGCTCTGCTCAGCGTGACCATCGACGGCATCTCCTCAGTCGGCGTGGAGTATTCCGGTCCGGTGAACGAGATGTTTCCGTCGTTTAACTCGATCGAGGAGATTCGGGTATCGGAGTCGAACAATAATGCCGAGTTCTCCGGCGTGGCCGACATCACCACGGTCTCCAAGGCAGGCACCGTCAATTTCCACGGCGGGCTCTTTGAGAACAACGAAAATACCGTCTTCAACTCCAACAACCCCTTCGCGCTAACCAAGCCCCGCATCATCATGAATGACTTTGGCGGCACGCTGGGCGGGCCGTTGCGGGTGCCGTGGGCATCTGCGGGAACGGTTCGCAATTTCTTTTTTGCCAGCTACGAAGGCCTGCGGCTCCCACGCCAGACGCCGATGCTGCTGAGTGTGCCTTCGTCTGCGATGCGCGGCGGCGATCTGACGGATTACCTCGCCGGACAAGGTGTCAGCGCGATCTACCAGCCCGATGGCGTTACCGCGATCGATCCGGCCAACGTGCCGGTCACACCGGTCGCGGCCAACGTGATCAATTACCTGTTTCCGGGTCCGAATTACGGCTCTGCAGGCTCCTACGCGAACAATTACCAGATCAACTTTCCTTCGCCCATCTCGGCTAACCAGGGCGATGTTCGCCTCGACCGCACGATTTCGTCGCGCCAGTCGGTCTTCGCGCGCTACTCCTACAAGAACCGCCAGGTGCTGACCGCGCCATCTCAGGCGTGCACGTACACTTACTGCGCTGAGGGCGGCAGCCCATTGCAAGGCGCCTACAACACGCCCGAGATTGACGAGGGGTTGACCTTCGCTCATAACTTCGTTTTCAATCCGGGCTTGCTGAACGAGTTTCGCGGCGGCTTCAATGCGCAGCACACCTCGGAAGCCCAGAGCTACTCCACATCGAACCTGCTGGCAGAGACAGGATTCGCTTCCACCGTTCCTCAGCCCGATACGCTGTGGTCTGAGGCTCCACAGGTGCTCATCGACGGCTTTATGTCGACGGGCGCGGGAAATCCCGGTTCGCAGCGGGGCCAGGTCATTCAAGTACTCGACAACGTGACCTGGGTGCATCACGATCATACCTTCAAGTTCGGCGCAGATTTCAGACGTCTCTCCGATCACGACGACAACGTCTACGGCAATTACCGTTCCGGGTGGTACGTCTTCGACAGTTCCTCGACTGTCGTTCAGACCATCGGAGATCCCTATGCGGCTTTCCTGCTCGGTTACCCAGACTGGACCGAAGTGAGCACCACCAACGACCCCACGATGAGCGGGCTGGGCTACGCCTATGCCGTTTTTGCGCAAGACGACTGGAAGGTCTCCAACAGCCTAACCTTGAATCTAGGTCTGCGCTACGAGCTGCATCCGCCCGTACACGACATGAACGGGAACACGGCCACGTTCTTACCCAACTGGGCGGGAATCGGCACGGACGGCTTGACCCAGGTAAACGGCGCCGTCGTCGTCCCGAATATGGAGGCAAGTAACAACGCATCACAGGCGTTCCGCGACGGCATCGCGCCCACGCCAATCCTGACTGCGTCGCAGGCGGGCATTCCGTCAACGCTACGCTTTACCGACCGAACTGACTTTGGGCCGCGGCTCGGCTTTGCCTGGCGGCTATTTGGGAAAGACACCACAGTCGTCCGTGGCGGCTGGGGACGGTTTATTGAGACACCGCTGGGATTCTCGCTGGTTGCAGGCTGGGCCGTCGCCGCCAGCTATGTGCCCACCTACTATCAGGATTACGCGTCGGATGGAGTGACGCCATTGCTTTCATTCCCCAACTCTGCCGGTCAGAATCCCTTCAACCCTCTAGGGGCCGGCGGCGGCGGGAGCGGCGGCTTCTACTACGCGTTTCCCATTCATTACATCGATCCCACGGTGCAGCAGTGGAACCTGACGCTGGAGCAGGATCTTGGGCACAGCATCGGAATGCGGTTGTCCTACTCCGGCAGCCACGGGCAGAATCTCGAGGCGATGGAGGACCTGAATCAGGTTCCGGCAAATACGCTGGGATACGCGGCGGTTCAGGGCAACGTGCCCTATCCGGACTGGAGCGTGATTCAAAGCGTGGAGAATGCCGACTTCAGCAATTACTCGAGCGGCACGGTCGAGGTATCGAAGCGCAGCGGCCGATCGCTTACCTTCGACGCCAGCTACGACTTTACCCGCGACCTATCGAATGCGGGGGGGATCGCGCCTACTGCCTTTGCCGTGGCAGGCGGCAGCTTCGTGACCGACCGCTTTCATCCCGGCCTCGACTATGGCAACGTCGTCTACGATCGGCGCCATCGTTTTCTGGCCACTTATCTCTACAATCTGCCTTTCGGCAAAGGGCAACGATGGCTGACTACGGGTCCGGCCAACGCGTTGGCCGGTGGATGGCAGCTGGCGGGTGTAACGGTGCTCCAATCCGGCCCGTTCCTCACGCCGTTCGAGCAGTCTGTCGATCCGGCAAACACCAACATCCTGACCACAGTGGGCGAGGCGCGCACCGACCAACTGAAAAACGTCCCACTATTCGCCGGGAACCGGACAACGACGCAATGGCTGAATCCGGCAGCTTTCCCCTACCAGAATCTTGCCGTCAACTACGGGACGCCGAACCAGATCGGCATTGGGCGCTTTGGCAACGCACCTGTGGGCGGCGTAGTCGGCCCCGGCACGGCCAACTTCTCGCTTTCGCTCATGAAGGCCATCACACTCGGCGAGCAAACCGGCTTCCGCTTCAGCGTCGAGGCGGCGAACGTCTTCAACCACCGCAACTACGAGCCACCGAACATGCAGGCGGATTCTGCGGGCTTCGGATCGATCACCGGGCTGCAAACGGCAGAGGGCGCCGGACCGCGTAGCCTAGAGCTGACCGGAAGATTCAGCTTTTAGCTGAGCGCTGCCGCGCGCCCCAATGGTTTAGCAGACCTCTGAAGCTGGGTGTCGCTTCAGGCCGCCGCTTCCTCAGGTTGATTCAGGGGAAGAAAGATGGAAACTGCCGTCCAGGAGCTGCCCTGCATGGTGGAGCTTCGAATCCGGATTGTTCCGTGATGATTGTCGACGATGCTCTTGCAGACCCAGAGGCCGAGCCCCGTGCCTATATCGCGCTTGGTCGTGAAGAACGGCTCGAAGACCCTGGGTCGAATTTCGGGCGGGATTCCCGATCCTGTGTCGGCGACAGTGATGCGAACGCCCGACTCCATTCCATTTGCCCAATGCCGGCTTGAAGAGATGCGAATTCGAATGCGGCCCGGCCCGTGGACGGCATCGATACTATTGCTGACCAGATTTGCCACCACCTGCCGAATCTCGTCGGGCACAGCGTCGATTTCCAGGTCACTGTTGATGTCCTGCTGGAGTTGAATGCGTTTGTTTTGGGCTTTGGCGGCGAAGACCGAAAGCAAAGACGAGACGACTTGACTGGGCTGCATGCGTCGCGCACCCCCCGTTTCGCGATAGAAACCCAGAGTCTGCCGGGTTAGGTGAGAGACAGAGGCCAACTGCTCTTCGGCGGCAGTGAGGAAGTTGAAGGTTTCGCCGGGAGGGCTTGCCGCCTTGGCCAGATAGACCAGATTGGTGACCGCTTCAAGAGGGTTGTTGATCTCGTGAGCGACAGTTGCCGCAAGGCGGCCCACCGCCGCCAGTCTTTCATTCACCAGAAGCGTGCGCTCGGCTTTTTTCCGCAGCGAGATGTCGCGAGCGATTTTAGCCGCGCCAATGATGCGGCCCGCCTCATCCTTCACCGGAGAGACCGTCAGCGAAACATCGACCAGATCGCTGTTCTT
Organism: Occallatibacter sp.; assembly: GCA_049520675.1. GTDB lineage: Bacteria > Acidobacteriota > Terriglobia > Terriglobales > Acidobacteriaceae > Telmatobacter. The sequence goes on from JBEKPO010000070.1 coordinate 17,259, forward strand.
CTTGACACGCACGGTTTCAAAGTGCTCGATGCGGTCGCCGCGCGCGATAGCGGCGAGGATCCTGGTCTCCTCATCGCGTAATTCGGGGGGAATGATTGTAGTGATCGGGCGTCCGATCATCTCCTGTGCCGTAAAGCCAAAGATCCTTTCCGCGCCGGGATTCCAGCTGGTAACCACACCCTTCAGATCTTTGCTGACGATGGCGTCATCGGACGATTCGACGATGGCGACAAGCCGTTGCGATGCCTCCTCAGCCGCCTTGCGTGCGGTGACATCCTGCACGATGCCAAACAGGCGAGGCTCATTGTGGAAACGAGACCCCTTGCAGAAAAGCCAGCGCAGGCCCAGATCGGGGTGAAGGTAGCGGTATTCAAACTCCATTTCTCCCGTTTCAGCGCCTTGTTGCATGAGGCACTGCACCTTGGCCCAGTCTTCAGGCCAGACGCGGGCCGCCCATTTTCGTGTGCGGTCGGTGTCGTTGACGCCGATGCCGAAGATGCGGCCGAGTTCGGGAGACAAAACTTGCGTCTGTTGCTCGGGTTCCCATTCCCAGGTACCGATGTGCCCCGCAGATTCCGCAAGGCGCAGCCGTTCTTCGTTCGCGAGGGCGGCTCGTTGCGCCAAATCGGAAGCAGGATTTGAACGATGCGATACCTGATCGATCGCTGCGTTGGGTAGGGTTGAGGCTAGGGGGTTGCTGCCGCCTGCCACGACGACGGCTGCTTCAACGGGCCGACCAAGCAACGCAGCTTTGCGGGCCGGCGATAACAATTTTCTTCCTCCTCAGCGCGCCGCCACGACGCGGGATCGCGGCATTCTTCGGTTGGATGCTGTGGCACAGGAAGAGGTTGGGCGGGAAGCGATTCGCGGTGGTCGCCTGAAAGGCCCTTTTGATGGCGGCGAAACAGGCGACTTTGGCGTACGCGTTAGCTGTGCTTACCCTTCCACTCCTCGTAGGGGCCCTGAAAGTCTTCGATGCCGCCATCGTGAAAAATCCATAGGCGCGAGGCGACCTCGTCGATGAGGTCGTGATCGTGGGTGACCAGCAGGACTGTTCCCTCATAGCGCTGCAGCGCGATATTCAGGGCGTTGATGGCCTCGAGATCGAGGTGATTAGTTGGTTCGTCGAGGATGAGAATGTTCGGCTTGGTGAGGATGAGCTTGCAGAAGGCCAGACGCGCCTGCTCGCCGCCGGAGAGCGCCTTGGTCGGCTTGGAGCCTTCTTCGCCCGAAAAGAGCATTTGGCCGAGGATGCCGCGAATATCTTCCATGTGGGCGTCGGGTTTCCATTGGTGCAGCCATTCGGCCACTGTCGAGCCGTGCTCGATCGTCGATCCAACGTCCTGCGGAAAGTAGCCGACCTGCGCTTCATGACCCCAGAAGACCGCTCCCGAATCGAGCGTGAACCCGCGGTCGGAGAGACCCGGATAATTGGCCAGGAGGCTTTTAAGCAGGGTGGTCTTGCCGGCACCGTTGCGCCCCATCAGGCAGATCTTTTCGCCGCGTAAAATATTCGCCGTAAATCCTTCAATCACTTTCAGATCGCCGTAATACTTTGTCAGGTGCTTGAATTCCAGCACGTGCTTGCCGCTGGGCCGCACCTGGTCGAATTTGATGTAGGGGCGTTGGATGTTCGATCGGGCCAGCTCGTTGGTTTGCAGCCGCTCTACCTCCTTGCGGCGGCTGGTGACCTGCGACGAGCGCGTGCCCGCTGCAAACCGCGCGATGAACTCGTTGAGCTGAGCGATCTTCTTCTCCCGCTGCACAATTTCTGACTCAAGCCGGGTGCGTATCTGCGTCTTGGCCATCACCATGTCGTCGTAGCCGCCGGTGTAGGTGATGATCGTCTGATAATCGATGTCGGCGGTATGCGTGGTGACGGAGTTGAGAAAATGGCGATCGTGCGAGATGGCGATGAGCGTGCCGTCGTAACTGGTCAGGAAGTCCTGCAGCCAGTGAATCGAGTCGAGGTCGAGGTAATTGGTGGGCTCGTCGAGCAGCAGCGCCTGCGGCTTGCCAAAGAGCGCCTGCGCCAGCAGCACCCGCACCTTTTGCCCGCCCTGCAGCTCGCCCATCTTGCGCTCGTGCAGCGGCTCGGGGATGTCGAGGCCGTCGAGTAGCACGGCAGCGTCGCTTTCCGCGGTATAACCATCTTCGTCGCCGATCGTGCCTTCGAGCTCGCCGAGGCGCATGCCGTCCGCGTCCGTCATTTCCGGCTTGGCATAGATGCGGTCGCGTTCGTCGAGCGCAGCCCATAGCGGCGCATTGCCCATGATGACCGTGTCGATCACGCGGTACGCGTCGAAAGCGAACTGATCCTGGCGCAATACGCCCAGCTTGCGCGGGCGAACGACCGTGCCCTTTTGCGGCTCCAGTTCGCCGGTCAGAATCTTCATGAAAGTGGATTTGCCTGAACCGTTCGGCCCGGTCAGGCCGTAGCGGCGGCCCGGCGTGAATGTGGTGGACACGTCTTCGAAAAGGATTTTTGCGCCGTAGCGCATGCTGACATTGCTGACGCTGATCATTGCTCTGAGCTATTAGCTTTCGACTCTCAGCTTTCAGCTTATTGCGGGCGAACCCACGGTTGTGGGGTCTGCGCGCGAGCCGAGGCTGCGGAGACAGCCGCGTGCGGCGGTTCAACTTGGTTTGAAGCGTGAATTTAGGGCACACACGCGTGCGCCCCGAAGAGCTTCTGCTCCTTCAGTTTCTCATAACGACGGGACGTGACCCGGCAAGACGGAGGACACGCCGGGTAGAATCGGGTCATGCAGCGTGTGGCGCTCTTCGCGATGTTCGTGGCGTTGGCCGTGAGCCTGGCGCCGGTCCATTGCGCGGCTTGCTGCGCGCTGGCGGCGCATGGTTCCGCCGGCTTCTGCTGCGTCCCCGCCCGTACCGCCCTGCATACCGTCTGCTGCATGCCGGCGAGCGCAATGGCTTTGCCGAGTCGAAGCGAAGAACCCGTCGTCAGGTCATTTACGGCCTGCCGGCTGCTTGTTGCTGGCGAAGAAGCATCGGAAATACTCCGCAGGGCCGTGGCTGTTCTCTCGGTTTCTTTGCCGCAAAGCCCGCCCCGCCTCGTATTGCGTATCTGATCGCTTCTCCCACCCTCCAGCTGCATTTCGAAACTGACACGCACCCGCGCGCAGAAGCGCAGGTGTGCACCAAGGTGGGCGCGTAGCGCTCGCCATCGCGACCACCTACTTCGATACAAGCGTAATTCCCCGCGGAGGTTGAAATGAAGGATTGGTGTGCGATCGCGCTGTTGGTGTGTACGCCCATGTATGCACGCGGCCAGATGCAGATGCACGGCTCCGCAGCAACGCTCAGAGACAACGTGCTGCGGCACAGTGCGTCCGGTACAAGCCTGGAGCCGGATTCGAGTGCGCCGCCGATGCTCATGCACATGAGCGGCGAATGGATGAAGATGTTGCATGGTGAAGTGAGCGTGGCCGAACAACAGCAAACTGGTCCACGCGGCCGCGACAAGCTCTTCAGCGTGAACTGGGTCATGCCCATGGCGCAGCGTCCAACAGCGCATGGCCAATGGACCTTTGTGAGCATGCTCAGCCTGGAACCCGCCACCATTACCGGGCGCTATTATCCAGAACTTTTTCAACAGGGCGAGACGGCTTTTGGTAAAGCGATCGTCGACGGCCAGCATCCGCACGACTTGTTCATGGAGTTGGCCGCAATCTACGACCAAAAACTGGGAAAGAGTGGATTGTTGACCTTGTACGCGGCGCCGGTGGGCGATCCCGCGTTGGGCCCGGTCGCTTTTCCGCACCGCTCAAGCGCCGAAAGCGATCCGTTGGCGCCCTTGGCGCATCATCTGCAGGATTCGACGCATATTGCCTACGATGTGGTGACAGGCGGCGTGACCTGGGGCCGGGCGCGGATTGAGGCTTCTGGATTCCATGGCCGCGAGCCGGGTGAGAACCGATGGACGATCGAAGCCGGCGCAATCGACTCGTGGTCGGCGCGTCTCACGGCAGATCTGGCGCACGATTGGATTGCGCAATATTCACTTGGGCGTCTGCATTCACCGGAAATGCTGCACCCACAGGAGGATGTTCTGCGGCAGACCGCATCGGTAAACATGCATCACACCTGGTCATCGGTGGAGATGGATGCGACGGGAATCTGGGGACGCAATCACACCGTGGGTACCGATGTGAAAGCGAACGGCTACCTGTTGGAGGTTGAAGCGCGCCTGCAGGCCCGGCAATCGCTCTGGACGCGCATCGAGAATGATGACCGGACGACGGATCTGCTCGGTCCGTCAGCGCCGCCCGAGGAAAGCGTCGTGGGTCGCGTGCAAGCTTACACAGGCGGCTACGCACACCGAATCTGGCACAACGATTGGAGTGCAGTTGAAATCGGCGCGCAGGTGACGCTTTATACGACTCCCTCCCGGCTCCTACCCCTGTACGGCGCGCATCCTATCGGGGTCGCGGGCGTGTTGCACTGGAGGATCGGCCACTAAGTGCGTCTCATCCGCTTCCTAATGTACCGGCGGAACCGCGAATTTCCCGGCCTTCACCCACAGCAAATCGGCGCTCTCCGTCGGCTGGCCCATATCCTTTACTACGTAGAGCAGCACCGTCGTGGGCGCGAAGCACTGGCGATAAACCAGTCCCACACCACCGGAGTGGCCAGGTTCCACTACGTTGACAACGAGGTTGAAATAGGACGGAAGCGTGCCGAGACTCACCATTCCGTCGTGGATTCCGGTCGTGATCTGATGCAAATGACCGCCCGAGAACGTCTCAGAGCCACTGTCGGCCACGCCGAAGGTGTACTGCGGCGGGTTCGGATCCTTCTGGTTGTACTGGGTGTCGATGGCCACCTGGATGTTCTTGATGGGTGTCATCGTTTTGGCCTGCACGACGCGCAGCACTGCGTTGCACGAAGTCGCCGAGCCGGGGCCATAGATTCCGTTGACGAAGTTAGCCGGGTCGTCACCGGTTTCGTCGGTAATGAGTTGGGCGGCGGTCCGCGGCGGCTTCTGGCCTGCACACGCGGGCGGCAAGACAAAGAGCATCGGATCTGGCGGTTCGAACGAGACCTTGGTGATGTCGACGAGGGTCATCTCTGGAGCACCCGCCCCCGCAAGCTGGGCCCGGATGACGAGGCCATCCCTCTGATCGAACCACACCCTTTCGGATGCCTGGGCATTCGAGCCGGCGTAGATCTGCGTAGGAATTCCATTGATGGTCTCCGAGCCTGCGAGTTTCACTTCGCCATCGGCGATGTCTTTCTTCACGTCGGTGGTCAGGGCGAAGGGGTCGCCCCAGTCGCCCGAGAAGGTTCCGGAGCTGCACGGGATGGGGAGGGTGTCGGGACTCCAGGTGTAGTTGACGCCGGCGGCGAGGTCGTAGAGGTTGTAAATCCGCATGGCAGGCGTAGATCCCTGGGCAGGCTCGTTGACGATGGCGAGAACCTTTGAGCCGCTGCGATAGATAGCGGTTACCGCGTCGGGCGAATTGCCCTTTTGCATGATGGTGTAGGCCGTAGGTGGGGTTTGCGCCTGAGTGAGCGGCAAATAGGCAAGCAGACCAAGGCAGGCTACGATGCGTGGAGTCAACACGAACAAAACTCCCTGACATGACATGGTTGGATCAGAATGCGAAGAGGCGGGTGCCGGGAATGGCCCGCAAATCTAGCAGATGATATCCACCAGCGTAGAGTGCGTCAAGCTAGGCTAGAAAAGAGTTGCCAGCTTGACGAAGGAGTCGAGTTCGACAAGGCTCTGGCCGGCGGGCGCGGCGTCGAGCGCGGCGTGCTCGAGCACCCAGGTGTCTTTGTGGAAGAGAAAGACGGCGTGCAGGCCGGCGGCGAGCGCGGGATTGATGTCGCTCTTGGGGCTGTTGCCGATCATCCAACTGCTGTGCGGGGCGAGCTCGTGGCGCGAGATGACTTCACGATAGGCCTGCGGATCTTTTTCGGCAACGATTTCGACAGCGGTGAAATGGCGCGCGAGCCC
>JBEKPO010000071.1:0-23173 GCA_049520675.1 Occallatibacter sp.
TCGGCTCCGGCACACCCCTGCTTGGCGAAGGGCATCGCGCTTCGCTCAAGCTCGAATCGTGCAAGCCACTGCCCAGCGGCGTCCTCATGCTTTCGTACTCGATTTGCACGCCACAGCTGAGGCAGCTCCCGACCGAATGATCTGAGTGAAGACATCAGCTATCGCCAAGCAGCGCGAAGCCGAAGAAGGCTGATTGCAGGTTTCACTTCCCCTTCTGGCCCCGCATGTTTAATATCGCGTTATTCCTCTAGCAGTCGGTCAAGACTTTCCCCGGGAGGCCGAATGACAACTCTGCCCGTTTCCACGCTCGAGGGCGTTCCGGTGAAGCTGCGTCCACTCAGCGGCTTTGAATACTTGTTCTGGGCCATAGAGAAAATCAACGGATTCAACTTTGGGATCGCGGTTTCATTTCGCGGCACCATCGCCCATTCCCGCTGGAGAGATGCCTTCGACCGCGTGCAGAAGCGGCATCCGCTTCTCGATGCCGGCATCCATGAGGACGACCCATGCGCGCCATACTTTGGGCGCGGCGCAGGTCTTCCCATCCCGGTGCAATTCTTGCGGAGAACTTCATCCACTGCGTGGCAGCGCGCGATGGAGACGGAGATCGCCGAGCCTTTCGATCTCGCAACCGGCCCGCTCATGCGCGCCGCGATTCTTGAGGATGACAAGGGCTGCGATCTCGTCATCACCGCCAGCCACATCGTCGTCGACGGCATGGGCATTCTCGCAGTGGTGAGCGAGTTGCTTCGCGCGCTCGCGGGCGGATCCCTGGACGAATTGCCCCTTCCGCCGCCCGCCGAGGAGCGTGCCACCAGCGTACGTGCGTTGAACCCTTTGCCGCCGGCGCTTGATGTAGCCGCATACGCCGCTGAACCGCAGCCACGGAATCGGACCTATGCCTCGCGCAATCGCAAGGGCAAATGCGCCATCGCCTCGTTAGGCATTTCGCCGGAACAGTCCGCGCGGCTGCTGCGCTACGCACGCCGCGAGCAAACCACCATCGGCGCGGTGCTGATGGCTGCTACGGCGTCGGTGTTGCGCGAACTTTCGCCGCAACTGAAAGAAGCCGATTTGCGCATCACCGCGGCCCTGGACGCGCGTCCCTACCTGGGCAATGAGGACGATTTCGTCCTTTCGATCATCTCGCCGCGCGCCATCGCGTCTTATCCCCCTGAAGAGTTCGCTGCCAGCGCCCGGGCCCTTAAGTCGCAGATCGCCCCGGCTCAATCGTTTCTCGCCATTGAGGCGACTTTCACGCGCGTCACTGCGATTCTTGCTCAGAAGCTCGACGCCCCCACCCTCGTCAACATGCTGGCTCAGGCGGTCGGTTACGATGTGGGCGTCAGCAATCTAAAAACCGTCGAGTTCCGCACTCTGCCCGCTGAGCTCGCGGTCGAGTCCGTGTGGGGGCCGTCCGTGCTTTCTGGCTATGAAGGCGAGAACTTCATCGGCTCTGCGACGTTCGGAGGCGCGCTGCACCTCGTCTACTCGAGCTTTACCCCGTTGCCCGGCCTGCTCGAAGCAGTTCGCGAAAAGATCTTAACCGCCAGCATGGGAGCGTAGCGCCCGCTAACTTTCGCAGAGAGAGCAGATCGCAAGGCCGGCAAACCTTTCACCTCGCTCCTTCATCGAAATGCCAGGAAGAGATGTGCGAGGCGTCATGGCGATATGGATCCGTTTCCGGTCGTTCATTCCCGCGGTCATCTGCATTTGCAGCCTGAATTTCCAAGCGGAGCCAATCGCCGTGCACCATCAGGAGGGCACCATTCACGCCTTCCTGGAGATGCGTTCGGAAGACGGGCACGTGCTGGCTTCAGGAGATCTTGTTCAGGTGGTCCGCGGCGATCAGATCACTGCCCGCACGACTTTTCGTTTCACCGATGGCTCCGTCGATGATGAAACGACGATTTTCTCGCAGCGTCACAATCTCAGCCTCGTCAGCGATCATCATGTGCAGAAAGGACCCTTCTTCCCCCATCCGCTAGATACTCTGATTGACTCCGGCAAGGGCCAGGTCACGGTTCGCTCGACAGATAAAGATGGGAAAGACCAGGTCAAGACGGACCATCTGACTCTGCCTCCCGATCTGGCGAACGGCATGATTCCACTCGTCATTGAGAACATGCAGGCCGATGCGCCGCAAGCCACTGTGTCCATGCTTGTGTTTACTCCCAGCCCACGGGTGGTGAAACTTGCCATCTCGCGCCAGGGCGAGGAGCCCTTCTCGGTGGTCGGAACTTCTCACCAGGGAATCCACTACGAGATCAGAATTGAACTCAACGGCGTGGCTGGAGTGGTGGCGCCCCTGATCGGCAAGCAGCCGCCGAATATTCAGCTCTGGATCGTCGGCGGCCAGGCTCCGACCTTTGTGAGAGAGCAAGGCCCAATCTATGCGGATGGTCCAGTGCTGATCGTCGAACTGGCTCGGCCCACATGGCTGGACTCGTCGAAGGAGGGCGAGTAGAGCCGCGGTGCGAACGCCCTTTGCGCGTTGCATCGTTCCCCATATCCTTCGTTTGCGCCAGACTGAAAACCTACCCGTTCCGCAGTAGCCGAATCAACCCTGCCACTAAAGACGCATTGAATCCCTTCCGCATTCCACTTCTCATAGATACGAGAAGGCCCTAAGCATCCGATGATGCTCGTGCCGGACACATGGAGGGAAGCTGGCCACCCGGTCGCGTCATTCCTTACCAACGCGATCTAACGCGAGGCCCAACGAAAGAACATGCCGCATTTCAGAACCCTTCTTGCTCACATGGGATTGGCAGAACGCCGCAGGGAACGCCGCTTGGATTCCCGCGGGCTCACTGTCTCCTACGCTGCAAAGCCTGAGCAAAAGCGGGTGAAGATTGGGAACATCAGCCCCATTGGGCTCTACCTGGTTACCGAAGATCGCTGGCGCCCCGGAACAACGGTCCTGCTCACTTTAGGCGAAAAAAACATTGTTGACGACACTCATCGATCGCAGGTCAGGCTCTGGACCCGATGCGTCCGCGCCGACCAGGCCGGCGCGGGTCTGATATTTGCGCATTCGCATCTCGATCCAGGCAAATGGCTTGAAGCGATGTCCTCAGCGCCTTCCCTCATCGCCGAAAACCGTGCAGTCCACCTGTTTCGTTTTACCAGGGCGTTGGCCTTTCTCTCTCACATCGCACCAACTGCCGAGAGGGACATTCTCGATCTCATTACCAATTACCTCGGCCGCGAGGGAACCGAGAGGGCCATCGAGGTCGCGCTCTTCGCCGATGACCTACTGGAGGCTCAGAACTGCCCCAGCAGAAGGAACATTCCTCCAAGCCTTGTTTTGCGCATCCTCGGATTGGCAATGGACGCTGAATCTGCGGAAACGCGAGAATTCTGGGCGCGGCTTCTGGCGGGGGCGTCATTGCACGATTCGCACGACGACCTGAATTTGACCCTCGTCGACTTGCTCTCCAGGTTCGATCTGTTCCATTTGCGCGTCCTCTTTGCTGCCTGGATTCAGGCAAACCAGGCGCCCACTTCGTCTCACGAAGCCTACTACCCCGTGGAAAAGGTTCAGAAGCTTGCCGGGGTCGCAATTGGCGATCGAATCGAATCCATCGTCAGCAATCTCCACGAGGCCGGCTTGCTGCGGAAAACCGCAAAGCCCGTCCTGTTTGGTCGGTTCACTCAGGTAAACCTGTCCCTCCGGGACCTCGGGCTGAAGTTCTGCCAGCGCTGCTTCGGGCGCCTCCGGGAAAATCGATGGGATCTGCCTTTCGAGGAGCAGTATGTCCCTCTGGACTGCAACGACAGCTTGTCGGCGGACGTCGAAGGCGGATTGGCCGACTCCCTCGCTCATCAGGCCCGGGCCATTTGGCAGACCCCCTCATAGCCCTCGTCGATTGAAACCCACCGATTCAACCCGCTCAGGAATGAGGGTACTCCACCCATTCTGATTAATTCTAGGACGCAGGTTGGCAGCTCCGGGCGAAATACCGACAACACGGAAGTGACTCGATTTTGGTGCACTCGGGATTACTTCTTGTTGCCGACTACACAGCTATGTCATTTGAATGCGCCAGACGCTCCGCAGCATCTCACGCGACGTCAGCGAGGAGTTCAAGGTCATCGCCGCGGACGAGTTTCTCTTCGTATGGTGAGGTGCTGTCGATCTTAACGACATAGACATTGTCGAGAGACATGAGCTTCTTTTCAACTGTCCCTTCAGAGTGATTGCCTCTGATGCGAACACGCTGTCCTTGATTGAGAGTCATGATTCAACGCTAGGCTTCGGCGAACAGGATAACTATCCCGAGAAATGGGGAACCAGGGGGCCCGGATAGTAACCGCGAGCGCGGTACCGAGGTGTTTCGGCTGTATCACCGGCAACCCGGACAGAACCCGCATCTTCGCGCCTCCACCGCTTCGCATCCTTCGTCTCCCTATAATGGATGCAATTGGCGGAGCGCCTCGCGCGCTTGCGGCCTTTTCGACTTTTCTGCCTGGGGAACGCATGGCCGCACTGATTGAAGCGATCGAAGTAAAGCGCAAGATGGTTTTTGAATTTGAAGGCACGCCGTATTACTGCCTTGATGCCGAGATTTCCACGCCGACGGCCCGCGGCGGCCAGACTCTCGTCCGCCTGAAGATGCGCAACCTGCTCACACGCGCGGTCTTCGACAAGACTTTCAAGGCCGGCGAAAAGTTCAAGGAGCCGGACCTGGAGATTGTCGAGTCCTCCTACCTCTACAGCGATGCAGATGGATCCTATTTTCTCGACCAGCAAAGCTTCGATACGCACACGCTCTCACCGAGCATGGTGGGCGACGCGCTCGAGTTTCTGGTGGAGGGCTCGTTGATCCAGTTGCACAAGTTCAACGGCAACCCCATCGGCTTGCAGTTGCCGGCGCAGGTTGAGCTCACGGTTGCCTACACCGAGCCCGGAGCGCGCGGCAATACCTCAGGCGACGTCACCAAGTTCGCCCGGTTGGAGACCGGCCTCGAAATCAAGGTTCCGCTCTACATTCAGGAAAGCGAGAAGGTCAGGGTCTACACAGAAACGAAAGAGTTCGCCGGGCGGGCGTGAGAGACGGGCGGAAGACGGCCAGGACGACAATGACGCCTCGGAGGTGCGTTTCACCGTCAACGGCCAGCTTAGCCTGGACGAGGCCCGGTCCCATTATGCGCAGTTCGGCCCCTCCCATCCCCGCTTCCTCGCTTACGTCCGCAAGCCTCTCTCTGCCGAACAGTAGCCATCGATCCTCGCCTTCTGGCACCCATATTTCCTGCTCCCCATTGGCTGCTCGCCACGCCCTGTCTTTCTGACCCCTGAAACCTGACGCCTGCCCCCTGCCGTCGGTTTGACCCCATCGCGCGGCGCCCCGTACCATAAGACCAGGCATTCTCCGAGCCAAGCCGCGCGGCAACAATTCAAGCACCCGGCTGAGGTCCGCAGCTCCCACCGAAAGGCACACCGTTGACTCCCAGCACCACCCTCGAAAGCAATCCGGAAACGGCTCAACCCGAGCCCAATCAAGAGCACTTCGGCGAAACTCACGAACATCAGCATGGGCCGGTCTTCAATCCCGAATGCACGCGCGAACTCGTCATTGACGTCCCCGCGGACGAGGTTGCGAAAACATATCGCAACGTGGCAGCCAACTATCGTCGATACGCCAAGATTCCCGGCTTCCGCCCGGGCAAAGTGCCGGAAAACGTCATCCGCCGTCGCTTTGCGGCAGAGATTCGCAAAGAAGTGATCGATTCACTTCTGCCGCAACGCTTCAACAAGGGCGTAGCCGAGTTGGGCGTCCGGCCTGTCGGCCAGCCGCAGGTCACCGAGCTCTCCGTCGAAGACGGCGCCCCTCTTCACGTCAAGGCAGTCTTTGAGCACATCCCGGCATTCTCCATCGACGGTTACAAAGATGTCGCTGTTCCCAAGCCCTCTGTGGAAGTGACAGAAGAGGAATTTCAGCACGAAATCGAGCATCTTCGCGAATCGCGCGCCTCCATCGAGCCCGTGGAAGAGGATCGCCTTCTGGCCGACGGTGACTGGGCCGAGATCAGCTACACGGGCCAGATTCAGAGCACGCGCGAAGGCGAGCCGGTGCCGGATCCGATCAAAGGCGAAAACACGCTCGTCGAAATCGGCGGCAAAGATACTGTCGAGGCCTTTACCAATGCTTTGCGTGGCGCGAAGCCCGGCCAGGAATTGAAGGCCGAGATCATTTATCCGGCCGACTACGCTGAGAAAAAGCTCGCCGGCAAGACCGTGGCCTACGACGTGGAAGTGAAGGGCATCAAGAAGCGCACTCTCCCGGAGCTGAACGACGACTTCGCCAAGGAGTTGGGCCACTACGAGAACTATGCAGCTCTCGAAGCCAGCGTCCGCGAATATCTGGCCAATCGAAAGCGGCGCAGCGTCGAGGCCGAAACCAAGGGGAGTCTTTTCGCGGCACTGGCCGAGAAATTTGCTTTTCCCATTCCCGAATCGCTCGTTCAGGACCAAATCGATACGCGCCTGGAGCGGGGATTGCGGGCCCTCGCCGCCCAAGGCATGCAGCCGGACCAGATGCGCAAGCTCGATTTTGATCGCCTGCGCGCGGCGCAGCGGGATAGCGCTGCCGCCGAGGTTAAAACCAACATCCTCCTCGACCGCATTGCCGGGGAAGAAAACATCACCTTAAGCGATGAGGAAATGGATCGCGAATTACAAATGGCGGCTCTTCAGTCCCGGGAACCTCTCGATGCCCTGAAAGTGCGATTGACCCAGGACGGCGGCATGGCTAGGCTCAGGGAACAACTGCGACGGGAGAAGACTGCCTCAACGCTTTATGAACGCCTGCCCGGGTGAAAAGCAGAAAAGGGCAGGTAAGTATTGGGATCGCTGATTGGAGCAGTAATAGCCAACAGCCAGGGGCTAGAAGCTAGCAGCTAGGAGCTGAAAGAAACATGGCATTGGTTCCCATGGTGGTTGAGCAGACGAGCCGGGGCGAGCGCGCCTACGACATTTACTCCCGTCTGCTGCGCGATAACATTATCTTTCTTGGTACCCCGATCGACGACCAGATCGCCAATCTCGTCGTCGCCCAGATGCTTTTCCTGCAGGGCGAGGACCCTGAAAAGGACATCTCGCTCTACCTGAATTCGCCGGGCGGGTCCATCACCGCGGGCCTGGCGATTTACGACACCATGCAGTTCATCAAGAACAGCGTGGTCACCTACTGCATTGGCCAAGCGGCCAGCATGGGGGCATTTTTACTGCTCGCCGGCGCCAAGGGAAAGCGCTTTGCCCTGCCCAATTCACGGATTTTGATTCATCAGCCGTCGATGGGCGGCCTGAGCGGACAGGCCACCGATATCGACATTCACGCGCGCGAAATCCTGCGCATTCGCGAGATCACCAACAATCTGATCGCCAAACATACTGGCCAACCCCTCGAGCGCATCGAGCGTGACGTCGAGCGGGACTTCATTATGAACGCGCAGCAGGCCAAGGAATACGGTATCGTGGATGAGATCATCGATCGGCCCCGGACGTCCCCTGAACAGGGGAAATAAGTTAAACTCTTCGAGGGGGAGCCACCATAATGAAAACGCGCACCGGGCCCGAAGAGGCATTGCGCTGCTCGTTCTGCCACAAATCGCAGGATGCGGTTGCCAAGCTGATCTCGTCGCCCAGCGATTATCCTCGCGCCTATATCTGCGATGAGTGCGTGGCTGTCTGCAACTCCATCCTCGACGACGATCGCGGCGACGCCACACCTGCCACCACGGCGGGCCACCTCCCCAAGCCGACCGAGGTCAAGAGCTTCCTCGACGATTTCGTAATTGGCCAGGACCAGACCAAGAAGAAGCTGGCTGTCGCCGTCTACAACCACTACAAGCGCATCCAAATGAACCGGGCGCGCTCCGGTGACGTGGAACTCGCCAAGTCCAACATCCTGCTCATTGGCCCCACCGGCTCCGGGAAAACCCTCCTTGCCCACACGCTGGCCAAGATGCTCGATGTGCCTTTCGCCATCGTCGACGCTACCACGCTCACCGAAGCAGGTTACGTCGGCGAGGATGTCGAAAACATCATCCTCAAGCTGCTGCAGGCCGCTGACGGCGACGTCACCCGCGCTCAGCAGGGCATCATCTACATCGACGAGATCGACAAGATTGGCCGCAAAGACGAGAACCCCTCCATTACCCGTGACGTCTCGGGCGAGGGCGTGCAGCAGGCGCTGCTCAAGATTCTCGAAGGCACCGTCGCCAATGTTCCTCCGCAGGGCGGCCGCAAGCATCCGCACCAGGAGTTCACCGCTGTCGACACCACCAACATCCTCTTCATTTGTGGCGGCGCGTTTGTCGGTTTGGAACGTGTTGTCGGCCGGCGCGTCGGCAAAAAGGCTCTCGGCTTCCGCACCGTCGACGCCGATGCCGATCAGGCCACAACGCGCTCGCATCGCGACACCGAATTGCTGCGTAAGACCGAGCCTCAGGATCTCATCAAGTACGGCCTCATCCCCGAGTTCGTCGGCCGCCTGCCCGTCATGGGCGTTCTCGATGAGCTCGACGAAGCCGCCCTCATCGAAATCCTCACCAAGCCGCGCAACGCGATTCTCAAGCAGTACCAGCGCCTGTTCGAATACGAGAATGTTCGTCTGCACTTTACACAGGAAGCTGCCTGTGCCATCGCCCGCGAGGCGCTGGCCCGCAAGGTCGGCGCCCGCGGCCTGCGCATGATCCTCGAAGAGCTGATGCTCGACCTGATGTACCATCTGCCGAGCAACAAGCGTGTCCGCGATATCGAGATTACGAAAGACATGGTCGACCGGCGCGATCTCTCGCTCTGCCTGCTCGAAAAAGCCGGATAAAATTGGCATCGGCTCGATCCCAAAGCAATGCCCCAGGCTCATCAAGCCCTGGGGCATTCTTCTTTTCACGCGGTTCCCGCAAGTGGAGTGGAATACAAGGATCTCTCGCCGGTTACCCTTTCCTCATCTCCATCAGCCACGACCTGAGCGCTTCATCTGCGCGGCCCTGCCATCCGCTGCCGGATGCGCGCAAACCCTCCGCGACATCGGGAGAGAGCCGGATAGAGACCGGTACCTTCCGGGGAGCCCTTTGCGGCCCGCGCCTGCGTATCTTCAGCAACATTTCCTGTTCCGCTTCCGGCAGCGCGGAGAAGGCTATCGCTCTGGCTGCGTCCCGAGCCGTCAGCTCTCGAACTTCACCCTCACGGTTGGTTAATGGTTTGCGGTTTGCCATAACGCTTTGCCTCCCTCTTGTTCGTCTTGCGAAAACTGATGACGCGCATCCCGTTTGGCTTCGGAATGTAGCAGAGCAGGTGCAACCGCCCGTCCAAATATCCCACCGCAATGCGCCGAGTTTCGTCCTTGCAAATTTCTGTATTAAATACCGCTGTCGAGAAGTCGAAGTCAGCCGCCCGTTCGAATGAAAGCCCTCTCTCCCTGACATTGCGCTCATTCTTGGCGGGATCGTACGAAATCCCCATGCATATATCGTATATACAATCTGGAAGATGTCAATGTCCGCGCCTAATTTGGCTTGAGCATAGACTTTCATGGGGTCAGCATCCATCGAAGCACGTCTATAATCGACCTTTCCGCGAAGGGGATTGAATGGCCACGGAGATGCGACGGTCTGCCGAACAATCGAGTCTCGCAGACTCCTTGCGCGAGTTTCATACGGAGACTGGACGGCCTCTGCTCGACCTGCTGGATGAATCACCTGTTTTGCTCGTCTTTCTTCGCCACTTTGCATGCGCTTTTTGCGCACAAGCGCTCGACCAGGTTTCCAAGTTGCGGTCGCAAATTGAAGCGAAGGGCGTGCGGCCCATCTTTGTGCATCTCGGCTCTCCGGAGCGGGCGAAACCTTATTTCGACTACTACAATCTCTCCGATGTGGAGAGAGTCAGCAATCCGCAGGCGACGCTGTATCAGCTTCCTGTCTTTGGCCTGTCACGCACCAACCCTTTCTTGCACTTCTTGAATTTGAAGGTTTGGAGGGGCTGGCTCAAGGGTGCGATGTTCAAGTATGGAATTGGCATGATCAAGGAAGATGCGGATCAAATGCCGGGTGTTTTCTTTCTCAAGGACCGCAAGATTGTGCGCGTTTTTCGCCATCGAACGATTGCCGATGAGCCCGATTACTTGAAGCTGGTTGGCGCGGGGTAAGGGCGTAGCAAAAGGCATCGGGGCGTCGAAAAGGTTTAGGCGCGGACGGATTTGCCGCTCCGCACGCAGGCGAGTAAGCTGAGGCTCATGAACCCGCTGCCCTTCCTCGTCGCTCTTTTATCGATTCCCATCTCAGTGGCCCTCGCTCAGACCTCAGCAGCGGCGCCGGCATTCGACGTTGCCTCGGTGAAAGTGAGTCGACACTTGGTTGGACCGGACTATAACAATCAATTCGAGTACACACAGGCTGGGATCACGGCCAGAAATGTCACTCTGAAACGCCTGGTTGCAGAGGCTTACCACCTGCAATTGAACCAGGTCGTGGGGCCAAGCTGGATCGAGCAGAACGAATACGATCTGGACGCACGAACTGCAGGAAACGCCACAACAGAACAAATTGCCCCCATGCTGCGAAACCTTCTCGCAGAGCGATTCAACCTCAAAGAACACAGCGAAATGCGGGAGATGCGCGTCTACGAATTGGTTGTCGGCAATTCCGGCCCCAAAATCCACCCGGTCGGCGACGGAGAGCCCGTAAGCGCGCAGGTTGGATTTCATTTTCACGGGGATTTGCGTCGGTTTGCGGATTTGCTGGCCGTGCAGTTTTCCATCCCGGCGCCGGGCAATCCGGATGAACCTGCGAGAGCAGGCGGAACTCTGATCCCGGTGCTCGACAAGACGGGACTTCAGGGTATTTTTGACTTTAGCGTAGACATACACCCTGAGTTGGGGACTGACATGTTCACCGCATGGCAGAGGGTCCTGCAAGATCAGTTGGGACTAAGGATTGAGAGCCGCAGAGAAAACGTGGCCGTATTGGTTGTCGATGAGGCAGCAAGAATCCCGTCTGCAAACTGATCGCGGCCGGCTGCCCCACAGCCAGCACTGAGCTTGTCGAGGGGTACGATTTTGGGGCACGGCATTGAGCGCAACTCATTCCAATCGTCTGAGGTGTGCGATCCCTCACAGAAAACCCGCCCCCCATCCGATACGATTACAACATGCGCCCCGAAAGCCGTGGGATCCGTCTAATTAGTATTTTCGTTCTTGCAGGGCTCCTGGTTTCAACGCAGTTCTTCACGGCCGTCGAGCTCGATGCACAGGCGCCGGCAGCCTCTGCAACGTGGCAAGGAACTCTGCGCGATGCCGCCGGCTCGCCGATTGCCAATGCCACCATCGAGCTGTCGGACAACGGAACGAAGGCACGAGCGTCGACCGGCGCCGATGGCCGGTTCAAGGTTGAGTCGCTTAAGCCTGGTCCGTTCCGCCTGTCGGTCACTATTGAAGGCCGAGTTCTGGAGTACGCGCAGACGATTCAAGTGGCGGCGGGGGCTCCCGCGGCCGCGCTGACGCTCTTGACGAACGACCAGCTCACCTTAGCTGCCGCGGAGCAGAAGAACGCCACGGGAGGGGAACAACTTTCCAGCGCCTCCGTGAGCGAATTGCCGCTGAACAAGCGCGACTTCAGCCAGTTGCTTCTGCTGGCGGCGGGCACCATGACCGACGCCAACGGCGCCACCAACTTCACGCAGCAATTCGCGATCAACGGGCAGCGCGGCGTCGAGGCCACGTTCGCCATGGATGGCGCGGATATCAGCGATCCGGAGATGGGGGGATCGACGTTTAGCAACTTCAACGTGGACGCGGTCGAGGAGATTCAGTCCAGCTCGGGATGGATGCCGGCGGAGGTTGGCCACGGCGCTTCGGGCTTCACCAACATCATCACCCGCTCCGGAGCCAGCGGCTTTCACGGATCGTTCTTCGAGTTCCTGCGCAACTCCGCGCTCGACGCCCGCAACTTCTTCGATCACGCCACGCTGGTTTATCCTGGACGCATTCCTCCTTTCCGGCGCAACGAGTTTGGCTTCACCAACGGCGGGGCCGTGATCGTGCCCCATGTTTACAACGGACGCCATCGCACGTTCTATTTTGTGCAGTACCAGGGATTCCGTCAGGCGCTGGGAACGACGCAGGTGATGCCGCTGCCGACGCCGGACGAACGCGCGGGCTCGGATACCACGGCGTTTCCCGGCGATACGCTCGAGGTTCCGGTCGATCCGGGAATCGCGGCAGTTCTGGCGCGTTATCCCCTGCCCAACGATCCGAGCGGCCCCTTCGGCGCTTCCACCTACGCAACGCCATCCACGGTCACCACCAACGCCAACCAGTTCTCCGCGCGCATCGACCACACCTTCAGCCTCAAAGACCAGTTCTTCGCGCGTTTCAATTTCGATAACCTGACCGGGCCCACGACCAATCCCGACCAGACGGCCATCGATCCATCATTTGGCGTAACCTACGTCGACCAGCAGCGCAATGTTGAGGGGACTTACACGCGGACCGTTTCGCCGCGTCTGACGCTGCTGTCATCCATCAGCATCATCCGTTCCACGCCGGGATTTCCTACGTCGAACCGTACCGACCCCGCCGTCAAATTCAACGACGGGCTCTTTGAGGCCTTCAACTCCGCTGCCGGCTCGGTGATGCAGGCCTATGGGAATCTCTTCCAGGGCCGCGAGATTGTTAGCTATACGGCTGGCGACCATGCCTTCAAGGCGGGAGCTGACGTGCGGCTCAATCGAGACACGACATACTTCGGCATCAGCCCCAACGGCGAATACGACTTTGGCGGAGGAACGGCCTATGTTCCCACGCCGAAGAATTGCATCGGAGTGCCGGACTGTGTCGCGATCCCGTCGGCAAGCGGCACGCACGATCTGCACCCCGGCGAGCCATTTCCCGACACGCTGTCGTCCTTCCTTTTCGGCAGCCCGTTCACGTACACCGTTGCCATTGCTCCCCCGTACGTTTCCGGCGGGGCGCACATCGGGCCTGCGGCCATCAATCGCAACAATGTCGGCTTCTACCTCGAGGACACCTTCAAGATCAACAGCCGGCTCACTCTCGATTACGGCGTGCGCTGGGATCTCTACACTCCTATCAGCGAGCGGGCCCACCGCACTGCAACCATCCTTACAACCGGCGACTCGCAGCAATACCTCATCAATCCCCAGCCCGGATATAAGACGAACTGGAATGCATGGCAGCCGCGGGTCCAGGTCTCATGGCAAGCGACAGGCAAGCTGCTGGTGCGGGCGGGCGGCAGCGTGATGGCCGTTCCGCCGAATATCTGGCAAGACAACATGCTCACCGGCTCCAATCCTTTCGCCGTGAATCCGCGCCTGATTGCGACGGCGGTGGCGCCCGTTGCTTATGGCTTTCAGATCACATCGTCTGAACTCCCGCCGGTTTACTCGACCTCGGGAAAGAACATCTTTCCCACCCTTTCGACGAAGCAGGTTCCAGCGAATACGCTCATGGACGTCGATCGCTATGAGCAGGAGCTGGCCGCGCTCACGCCCGGTGGCCTGGTCAGCGATTTGAATCTCGCCGGCATCGATCCCAGGTTCGACAACTCGACACTGTTCACCTGGACGGCAGGCCTGGAACGCAAGTTCGGCGACCTGACCGGCGACGCGACCTATGTCGGGACGGTCAGCGAAAAGCTTCCCGCCATCATCTTTCCGAATGCCTATCCGGGCGCGGGACCAGGCTTCGCGCCTTACACGACCTTCGATGGCGCGGGCGATGTGACCGGCGGCTTCGGCGTGGAAAACCTGATGGCGGCGGTGTGCCACTCGACCTACCATGCTCTGCAGCTTTCGCTGGCGGGAACCGTGGGACACGGAGGGCCTGGAATTCAGGCCGGCTATACATGGGGCCGGTCGATCGACAACGACAGCGCAGTGCTTGGCGGAACGGGATCGACGGGTGCAGTCACCATTCCCGCGCCGCAGGATCCTTTCGACTACCGCGGTGAGAAAGGCCCGTCAGCATTCAACGTGACCAATGTCTTCACCCTGAGCGCCGCGCAGGATCTCCATCTCGATCGTGCGGGCTTTCTGAATACAGCCTCGCGCAAGCTTACCGCCGGATGGGAGCTGCTGAATATCGACACCATCGCTTCCGGATCGCCCTTCACCATCTATTCAGGAATTCAGCAAACCGGAGCTGGTTCCAATGGTGTCGACCGGCCAGACCAGATTGCCAAGCCGCATCTCTCCACCTCGCGTGCCGATCGCCAAGATTATTTTGGCCAGGGTGCAAACAACGCGACCGATTACTTCTCCATCCCCATTCACGTCACCGGCGGCACTGGCCCCAACCAGGGAGTCTTCGGTTCTCTTGGGCGAAATACCTTTCGCGGCCCGGCCTTTTACGACTTCGATTTCGCCATGATTAAGGACACGCCCTTCGGCGCGCGCAAGAGTGGGGCAGAGCTGCTCGATCTCCAATTCCGTGCCGAATTTTTCAATCTCTTCAACATCGTCGACATGGGCCTTCCCGCCAACATCATCTCTGGCTCCGGCTTCGGCGAGGTCAGCAAGACCGCAGGCAACTCCCGCCAGATTCAGTTCTCGCTCAAGCTGATTTACTGAGGTCTTGATAGACAAAGACGCCATGAACCTGCGCAGGCAACATTCGCAGGTAACGTCTTCGGCGCATTCATGACATTACTTTTAGCACGCATACAAAAGTTGCAACCGTCGTTTCGCTTCGCCGCGCGCCTTTTAGGCTGTACAATCCCAACAAGGACTCGTACCGGCCTCGCATATTCGAGCCGGTTTTGCGGGTCCCTACTGCTATAGGTGAACAGATGACTGGAACCCGCGAGAAAAACGAGCCGCGCAAGCTGCCCATGATGCCGATTCGCGACATGGTCATCTTCCCCTACATGATGACTCCGTTCGTGGTCGGCCGCGAATCCAGCGTGCGCGCCCTCGAGGAAGCCCTTACCGGCGATCGCAAGATATTTCTCGCCACGCAGCACGATGCCTCCATCGACGAGCCCAAGGCCAAAGACATTTACCAGGTGGGTGCGATCTGCAACATCGTGCAGAGCGTGAAAATGCCCGACGGCAACGTGAAGGTTCTGGTCGAGGGCGTGGAGCGCGCCAAATCGATCGAAGTCAGCGACCGCGACGGTTTCTTCGTGGCCACGGTGCGCACCGGCAAAACCCAGTTCGAGATGACGCCAGCCGCCGAGCAGCTGATGCAGCGCGTGACGACCCTGTTTGAGAACTACGTCAAGCTGCAGCAGTCGCTCAACTACGAAACCATCATCGCCAGCGTGCGCATGGACGAGCCGGCCAAACTGTCAGACACGATTGCCGCCAACCTTCAGGTAGGCATCGAGGAAAAACAGGAGCTGCTGGCCATCTTCGATCCCGCAGCGCGCCTCGCCCGCATTGCCGATGTTCTCGACGTAGAAATCGAAAAGCTCGACCTCGACCGCAACATCCAATCGCGCGTCAAGCGGCAGATGGAGCGCGCGCAGAAAGAGTACTACCTCAACGAAAAGATCAAGGCCATCCAGAAGGAGCTGGGCCGCGGCGAGAAAAGCGAATTCGACGAGCTGCGCAAGAAGATTGAAGCCGCCGGCATGCCCAAGGAAGTCCTCGAGAAGACTATGCAGGAGTTGAAAAAGCTCGAGGCCATGCCGCCCATGTCGGCCGAGTCCACCGTCAGCCGAAATTATATCGACTGGCTGCTGGCCGTGCCCTGGAAAAAGCGCTCCAAAGAAACCCGCTCCATCGATTACGCCGAAAAAGTCTTGAACACCGACCACTACGGCCTGGAGAAAATTAAGGAGCGTATCCTCGAGTTCCTTGCGGTGCGCCAGTTGGTCAAGAATCCCAAAGGCTCGATCCTTTGCTTCGTCGGCCCTCCCGGAGTGGGAAAGACCTCGCTCGGCATGTCCATCGCGAAATCGACCGGCCGCAAGTTTGTCCGCCTTTCACTGGGTGGCGTGCACGACGAAGCTGAGATTCGCGGCCATCGCCGCACCTATATCGGCGCCATGCCCGGCCAGATCATCCAGCACATGAAGCGCGCAGGAACCAAGAATCCCGTATTCCTGCTCGATGAGGTCGATAAGATTTCGTCCGATTTCCGCGGCGATCCCGCGTCTGCGCTGCTTGAGGTGCTCGATCCCGAGCAGAATGTCACCTTCCAGGACCACTACCTGGATGTGGACTACGATCTTTCGCAGGTTTTGTTCGTGGCCACGGCCAATGTCCTCCATACCATTCCGCCTGCACTGCAAGACCGCATGGAGATCCTCCGCCTGCAGGGCTACACGGAGCCGGAAAAGCTGGAGATCGCACGCCAGTACCTGATCAAGAAGCAGCGCGAACAAACCGGCCTGAGCGACAAGAACATCGTTTTCAAGGACGACGCGATCCTCGAGATCATTCGCTACTATACACGCGAAGCCGGCGTCCGCAACCTGGAGCGCGAGATAGGCAACGTCTGCCGCAAGGTCGCCCGCAAGGTCGTGAAGGCAGGAAGCAAGCACAAGGAAGAAATCAGCGCGCAGAACATCTCTGAATTTCTCGGCGTGCCCAGGTTCCGCGACTCTGAGGCGCACGAAAAGAGCGAAGTGGGCCTGGTGACCGGCCTGGCGTGGACCGAAGTCGGCGGCAGCATTCTCACCACCGAAGTGCAGGTGCTCGACGGCAAGGGCAAGCTCACCATTACCGGCCAGCTAGGCGACGTGATGCAGGAATCTGCGCAGGCCGCGCTGGCTTACATTCGCAGCAAGGCGCAACAGATTGGCTTGGCTCGCGAGTTCTATCGCAACATCGATATCCACCTTCACGTGCCTGAGGGCGCGATCCCCAAAGACGGTCCTTCCGCAGGCATCACCATGGCCACGGCGCTGGCCAGTGCGCTGACCAAGATCCCCGTGCGCCGCGACATCGCCATGACCGGCGAGATCACGCTGCGCGGCAAAGTGCTGCCCATCGGCGGACTCAAAGAGAAACTTCTCGCCGCTCTCCGCGCCGGCCTCTTCGAAGTCATCCTGCCCCGTAGCAACGAGAAAGATCTCTCCGAGATTCCCGACAATATCAAGAACTCGATGAAACTGCACTTTGTCGATTCGATGGATGAAGTGCTTGCGCTGGCTCTGGAAGGGCCGCTGCCTACGGCGCTGCCCGCCGAGACTGAGTCTCTAGCTGCGGTGCCGCAGCCCGCCGACGTCTCCGGCAATCGTCCCGCTGCGCAATAGCCAAGGCCTGTCATCCTGAGCGAAGGGGGTGCCCCATCCAAGCTTTGCTCGGGTGGGGGCGAGCTATCTGGAGATTCTCGTCTCGGTCTTTTCTGATCCCTGCCCCCGGACCCCTGAACCCTGTAGCTGCTCCAGCGCATCGCACGCCGTCTTGACGCCGTTCTCCCGCGCTACTTCTTCGGCCGCAACCCGCGCCCGCGCACCGTACTTCGGATTGGCCAGCATGGCCCTCAACCTGCGCGCCACGCGCCACGGCTTGTAATTCGAGCGCTGAATCACTCGCGCCACGCCCAGGCGCCGCATGCGCCGCGCATTATCGGGCTGATCGTGCGAGTAGGGCATGATCAACATGGGCTTGCCGGCACGCAGGCACTGCGCAGTGGTTCCCACGCCTCCCTGGTGAACAACAAGAGACGCGCGCGGGAACAGCGCGGAGTAGGGCGCATACTTGGCCACGCAAATCGACTCGGGAAGCGCCGACTGCGGCAGGTTCCTCGGGTCGTCGCCGACCAGCAGCACCGCGCGGATGCCCAGCTTCTTTGCCGCCCGCGCCGACAACTCGTAAAACGGACCGGCCGCCAGCACGGCAGCTGATCCCAGCGTGAAGACGACCGGCGCCTCGCCCCCTGCGAGAAACTCCTCAAGTTGCGCAGGCAGCGCGGCGTTGCCCGCATCGGAGTCGTAAAAGCAGAATCCTGTGATCAGCGTGTCAGGCGGCCAATCCTTCTGCTCCACACCGAGGACGCGCGAAAACAGCGCCAGCACCAGGTTGGGCGAGTGCTTGGCGTCGAAGATCGGGTTCTTGCCCTTCGGCAAGCCGAGTTCGCGGCGCAGCTCGTAGATCGGCTCCGGCCACTTGCGCGTCACAAAGCGCGCCAGGCGCCGCATCACGCGGCCCATGCCGGCAACTTTGTCGGCGCGAGCCAGCCTGGGATACGGCGGCAGAACGGGCGGATCGAACGCTGAAAAAAACGAGAAGGGAGCCAGAACGTAGCTGGCCCAGGGAATGCCCGTCACCTCGGCCACGATCGGGCCGGCGTAGTTCAGCTCGCCGAGAAGCATCAGGTCGGCGCGCGCGGGCTTGGTCGCTGCATCCAGCAGATCGTCGTAGGTCTCGCGCAGAGCGGGGAACAAGAACTCGCGCAGGCCGGTCTCGGTGCCCTTCTTCACGTCGTAGATCATGTCAACGAGCTTGGTATTGGCGGGGTCAATGTCTGGCCGGATGGCGTGAAACTCGAGACCCAGCGGCTCAATCTTCGGCCGGTATACGTTGGGCAGCGCCAACACCGGCGAGTGACCGCGCTGCTTCAGCTCCAGGGCAATGGCAATCAGCGGATTGATGTCGCCAAACGTTCCGATGTTCGACAGAACAATGCGCAAACTCGAGCTCCCGCTTGTGTGAATGGGACGCAACTATGAGGGTAATGCATCGAGACCGGGTCGACTCTTGGCCGGTATTTACTTCTTTGCTGCCGGGCCGGCCGCTGCGCACGCCGGCGGTACGTCCTTCAGAGTCGGTCCCAGGTCTGCCCAGTACTCGCTTTGCTTCAGCAGCCCGCAAAAATCTGCCAGGGGAGGGAATGGCTTTTGCTGCGCCTTCGGCCCGGCTGCATCCACGAACTTCCATGCCAGGTCGGAGTGGCCTCTGTAAACGAGATCGAGAACAGTCTGCCACAAGGTCCGGCCGATGCTGTTGACGTCGCCCGCGCTCACCACCTTGTGCGCGGCGGCTAGCTCCTTGCTCCACGACGCCGCGCTCGGCGCCGGCTTTTGCATCTTTTCGAGCGCGAGATGAAAGCCTCCGCCGTTCGCGTCATCGGCCCAGCGCAGGATCACCAGCTCCGACGGCGAGCAGGCAAAGCAATCGGGCCAGTAAGCAAAGGTCCAGTCGGCCGTGATGTAGTCGTAACGGCCGTCCGCGGCGCGCTGGAAATGCGCGAGATCATCGTCGGCGTCGTTGAGCGTGGCTAGCAGCTTGAATTCTGGGTCCAGCTCGAAAACGTAGTGGCTCATGCAGCAGTGCGCCCCACCAGTGTATTCGGAAACAATCATGTCGGGGTGGCCGCGCCCGGTCACGTCCGTTCCGTTTGCAACCGATGGAATGTTGTACTGCGCGTCTGCATGTTGGCCGAGCGTAAAGGCCAACGGGAACTCCTCAGCGTGGCGAAAAATCACCTTGCCGCCGCTGATCACCTGCAGGCATCCACCCGCGTCGCTCGAATAGCTGGCAAACGTGAAGTGATCCACCGTCGCCGCATCGTCGCGATTCTTCGCGGCGCACACTGCAGCCGGATTCTCTGCGCCGCTTTGCGCGAAGAGCGGCCCGGTCATTAAAAAGCACGCCAGACCGATGACGATTGAGCGAAGCGGCCGCTCGGACAGACGGAAAAACTCGAGCATCTGCGCACCTGAGATTGCGATCAAGATAACATTGATGAGCCGGAACCTCGTCTTGCCGTGCTGACACCTGAAACCTGACCCCTGATCCCTGTTCTTCATGATCGCTCTCGCCATCCTCGTCGTTCTCATCGTTGCCGGCTCCATCTACGCCGACTACCGCTGGCGCAAATGGGTCGATGCCCGCCGGCGCGACCGGCAGAATTAGCTTGCGGGCGCTGATCCCTCTCACTGGCCGAGTCCTTCCGGCGCCATCACCGTTACAATAAGGCGAGGGGGTCGTCCAATCGATATGCCTGATTCCGTTGCTCTTAGGTTGAGCACCTATCGCGCGGCCGCGCGCACCGGCGCTCTCGCCTTGGCTCTTGGGGCGGTCGTTCTCAGTTTGCCGGCGGTCGCGCACGCACAATTCGGTGCGCCACAAACCACACAAGTTCACGATGCCTCGGCGCTCAAGCCGCCCGCCGGCGCCCACGTTGCGATCATCGAGTTTTACGATCTCGAATGCCCGCTTTGTGCTCAGACCAATCCGCAGCTCGTTGCGGCGGCCAACCAATACAAAATCCCATGGATTCGCTACGACTTCCTCATCCCGGGCCATCCCTGGAGCCGTCAGGCAGCCATCAACGCGCGCTTCTTCGACACCAAGAGCCAGAAGCTAGGCAACGACTACCGCGACTACATCCTCGCCAACCAGGTCTCCATCGAAACTCCCGCTGAGCTCAACACATGGACCCAGAAGTTCTCCCAGGCTCACGGCGTCGGGCTGCCCTTCGCCGTCGATCCTATGGGCAAGTTCGCCGCCCAGATCCAGTCTGACATCGATCTCGGCAGGCGCATCGGCGTGGAGCACACGCCGACCATCTTCATTGTCGCCAGCGGGGGCCATGCTCCGCCTTACTCCGAGGTCGTCGATCGCAGCCGTCTCTTCCAGACCATTGACCAGGTGCTGGCGCAGGTGCGGAAGTAGCCTGACAAAATCCCTCGTTACAATAGAGACAAGGGGATGGTCCAATCGACATGCTTGATTTCGCTGCCCTTAAGTTAAGCGCTCACCGGCTCAGGGCGGGCTTTATCGCGTCCCTCATCGTTGCCCTCGTTCCTGTGGCGCTGCTGTTGCCGCCGGCCGCGCACGCGCAGTTCGGCGCGCCGCCCACCACGCCGGTCCACGACGCTATGGCGCTCAAGCCGCCGGCCGGCGCACGCGTGGCCATCGTCGAGTTCGAAGACCTGCAGTGCCCCGACTGTGCGCGCGCCAATCCGCTGCTCATCGAAGCCAGCGCCAAGTACAACATTCCCTGGGTGCGCCACGACTTCCCGCTGCCCTTCCACAATTGGAGCTTCCAGGCAGCCGTCAATGCCCGCTTCTTCGATACCAAGAGTCAGAAGCTCGGCAACGACTACCGCGACTACATCTTCGCCAACCAGATCTCCATTGAGACTCCCGACGCGCTGCGCGACTGGACGCAGAAGTTCGCCGCCGCGCACAACGTGGCTCTGCCTTTCGCCATCGATCCCATGGGAAAGTTCGCCGGCGAGGTCAAGGCAGATTACGCGCTCGGCCAGAAGGTTGGCATCGAGCACACACCTACCATCTGGGTCGTGACCAACGCCAAGAATGCTCCGCCGTTTGTCGAGGTCGTGGACCGCACCAAGCTCTACCAGTTGATTGATCAGGCCCTGGCCGAAACGCGCGGCCGCTGAGAGAAGAGATCAGAGAAAAGAGATCAGAGAGACAGGGACCAAGGCAGCGAGGGAGCAAAAGGGCCCTCTCTTATCTCTGAGCCGAGATCCGCAGCGACAGGTCCTCATTGCTGGGGCGGCTCATCCCTGACCTCTTATCTCTTATCTCTATTCTCTGGTTCCTAGCCCCTGCATCTCGATCTTCACCAGCTCCTGGCCGCCGGGTGCCACCATGCGCGTCTGCGGGGCGCGCCAGTGGTCGATGTAGCTGATTCTGTGCACGCAACCCACAGTGCAATGCGGCGCGCAGCTCTTGGCCGTCGTGAACTCGCGCTTCAGGTCGGCGCGCGTGTATTCAGCCACCGGCACGCCCGGAAATCCCCGCTGCTGCGAGCAATAGTGCACCAGCCCGTCCTCGCACACATACAGGTACCGCGATCCCGCACGGCAGCGCCAGTCGTTGGCGCGTCCCTCGACAATCGCCTCCTGAAACTTGTCGAACTGCGCGTAGTTGGTCTTCCGGCGGCGCGTCATCGCGTGGTACACGCGCGCCTCGTCCTCTTTCAGTGGCTTCAGCTGCCCGTCTCCGTCGTGGATAATCCCGATCGTCGACTCGAAACCCAGTTCCAGCGCCCGCTTGCCGATCACCAGCGCATCGTTAGGATCGCGAATGCCGCCGCCCACCACCGAATTGATGTTCACGTGGAACTCGGCATATCGGGCGAGCATCTCCAGCCGCTTGTCGAGCGTCTTGAGGGATTTTTTTGAAACCTCGTCCGGGTCTAAATTGTCGATGCTTATCTGCATGTGATCGAGGCCGGCGCGGTTGAGCCGCTCGATCCGCTCCGGGTTCAGCAGGAAGCCGTTGGTGATCATGCCCGCGATCGCGCCGGTCTTTCTCATGCGGCGAATAATGTCGTCCAGCTGGGGGTGGGTCAGCGGCTCGCCGCCCGAGATGCCGATCATGGCCGTGCCCAGCCGCCCCAGCGCGTCGATGCGCCGGAACATCTCCTCGAGCGGCACCGGCTCGCTCACCTTGTCGTATTCATTGCAGTAGGCGCAGCTCAGGTTGCAGAAGCGCGTGGGAATAATCTGCACCAGCACGGGATGCGACGTCGAGGCCAGCGCGCGCACCACCATGGCGTACTCGCGCGCCTTGCGGGTGACGCGCTTCCAGCGGCCTCTCAGCGTCGATCTCCGGGGAATGCTCATCTGTTCTATTGAATCACGAATGCCGGGAACGAGGGATCAGGGTTCAGGGGTCAGGGATCAGACGGCCAAAGGGAGCGAGGGAGCGAGTCGGCGAGTCGGCGGGTCAGCAAGTCGGCAAGTCAGCGCCAGACCCGCGCCTCCAGCTCTGGCCGTGTTATCCCGAGCGCAGGTCGTCCCCCGTCCGCTTCTCCACGCTGTCATCCCGAGCGCAGTCGAGGGATCTGCAGTTCAGCCTGCTTTCCAGCGGCCTCAGTCTCGCGATCAAAGCTTCGGATATTTACTGGTTAGTACCCCGGGGGGCCCCCCACCATCTCCATAGCTAAATACGTCATGGCAAGGGCGTTAAGGGAGTGGGATCTCCGTAAGTTCGTTATTCTAAAGGAGCGCTCTCCGAAAGAACCTCATTCTGAAAGAGTTAGCTCTATTCGCGCTGCCCGGAAAACTGAGGCCCTGCGCCGGAATCAGCGTGTGGTTTCATTGTGCGCCAATCGCGGAAATAACCAGCAGTGCCGGGCGGAAATTTATTGCGTTTGGAATGCGGGGGATGCGGGGGTGTGGGGGAATGAGGGGCTTGACTTGGGAGTTTTGGGCTGGCGAGTGCACGCCTTAGACGCGGAGGTGGCGGCTCTGAGAAATCAGATCGTAGAGCGTGTCC
>JBEKPO010000072.1:0-45223 GCA_049520675.1 Occallatibacter sp.
CGGAAGATCGAGCCGTAGGCGTTGGGCTTGCCCAGCAGCACGCAGGCGTCGTTGACCAGATAGCGCGTAGGAAAGTTGTCGGTGCCGTCGGCGATCACGTCGTAATCTTTCAAAATGTCGAGGGCGTTGGCGCTCGACAGCAGCAGGTCGTGTTTGATCACATTGAGATCGGGATTCAGGGCCTTGAGCTTCTCCTCGGCCGAGTCAAGCTTCTTGCGTCCGATATCCGCGGTCGAGTGGATGATCTGCCGCTGCAAATTGCTTGCGTCCACGACGTCGAAGTCCACCAGGCCCAGCGTGCCCACACCAGCAGCAGCCAGATACAGCGTCAACGGCGAGCCCAGTCCGCCGGTCCCCACGCATAGCACGCGTGCCGCCTTCAATTTGCGCTGGCCCTCTTCGCCTACTTCGGGCAGCAGCAGGTGGCGCGAGTAGCGCGCAAGATCATCCTTCGTGAGCTCGGGTAATTCGGTTGGTGCAGTTGCAATGGCCATGATGTCACCTCGCCTTAGAGCGGGCTTTAAGAATCTGCTTTGTAATAAGGGCACGGCTTTAGCCGGGCCGAAAAATGCGTAAGAAATACGGGGCTTTAGCCCCTGAGGGATGATCCCAGACAGCCAGTCTCGAAACCTGCTCCGACGAACAGATTCTCTTGAGCACCGAATTCCGCGCCACAAAGCCCGCCCGCAATTGACGGAACAATCGAAAGCGTGTCACCCGCCGATACGGCTGTCGACTCCTTCGCCGGCAAGTAGCGCACGTCTTCGTCATTCAGGTACACGTTCACAAATGCGCGCAGTTTACCTTCGCCGGTAAACAAGTGTTTGCGCAGGTCTGGGAAGGTCTGTGTAAGTTCCTCGATGGCGCCACTCACAGTGCCCGCACTCACTTCCAAAGTGTCTTTGCCGCCCGCATAGGGTCTTAGCGGGGTAGGGATATAGATCGTCATTCGTCCCGATTCCTCTCAGTGTTTCTTTGATTCGGCTTGAGCCGCCAAGGGCTCAGCTGTTTCAGTCACATCGATAGGTTCCTGCTCGAAGTGTTTGTCTTCTTCTGTGGTTCCGGCCAGCAGGAAGGAGTTGGTGACCGTGGCCTTGCCTTGCGCCACCGCGGTGATCACATACCAGCAGCCCAGCCAATGCGCCTCGGCAAAGTCTGTCGGCGACCACTGCGCCGGATGATCGGGATGCGAATGATAGAAGCCGCCGATGCTTAATCCTCTGCCGCGCGCATCGCGCTCGATCTTCACCAGTTCGGCAGGCGCAATCTGGTAGCGGTTGTGCGCCGAATCGGTTCGCGTATTCCCTGCTCTTACGGCCTCCTCGATGCTCCAGCGACCCTGCGACGCGCGCCCCAGCAGTGCTCCGCAGCACTCGTGGGGATAAGTCTCCTCACCGTGCGCGCGAATCGACTCGTAGACCGCTCTGGTCATCTGCAACTCGCTCAAGCTTCCTCCCAGAACCGCTCGCTCAGGTATTTGTCTGCGGAATCGGGCAGCACGGTGACAATCACCGCGCTGCGGCCTTCGGCTGCTTCCTCGCGAGCAATTTGCAGGCTGGCTGCCACTGCCGCCGCTGCCGAGATACCCACAAGCAGTCCCTCTTCGCGGG
Source organism: Occallatibacter sp. (assembly GCA_049520675.1). Classification (GTDB taxonomy): domain Bacteria; phylum Acidobacteriota; class Terriglobia; order Terriglobales; family Acidobacteriaceae; genus Telmatobacter. Next base: position 1,611 of record JBEKPO010000072.1, read on the forward strand.
CCAACCGTTTTGCCATCTCGTAGGCGGCCTCGGTTCCCACCTCAAGATCGCGGTCGGCCAGCCAGGGATCGTAAATCGCGGGAATAATCGACGTGGCCATGTGCTTCAATCCCTCAAGACCGTGAAACGGCGAATCCGGCTGCATGCTCACGGCCACGACCTCCGGCTTCAGTTCCTTCAGTCTTCGCGTTGTGCCCATGAACGTGCCGCCGGTCCCCAAGCCGGCTACAAAGTGCGTGATGCGCCCGTCTGTCTGGCGCCAGATCTCGGGTCCTGTCGTTTCGTAGTGCGCGCGCCAGTTGGCTTTGTTCGAGTATTGATCGATGTAGCAGAACCGGTCCGGGTCGTCGCCGGCAAGCTCGCGAGCGCGTCGAATCGCACCGTCTGAACCCTCGCCGGCCTTGGTCCACTCCACCTCAGCGCCATAGGCCTTCAAAATGCGTTTCCGTTCCGGAGACACGTTCGACGGCATTGCCAGCAGCACCGGAAATCGCAGCGCCGCCCCCAGCATGGCCAATGCGATGCCCGTGTTGCCGCTGGTGGCATCGAGCAGAGTCTTGCCCGGGCCGAGCCGGCCTTCGGCAATTGCCTCGCGAACCATCGCCGCCGCGGCACGGTCTTTGACGCTTCCTCCCGGATTGTGCCACTCGGCCTTGGCAAGCAGCGCAATGCCTGGAAGCGATTCAACCACGCGGTCAAGACGAATCAGCGGTGTATTGCCGATCCGGCTCTCCAGCGAAGACCCGAGTTCGATTTCGCGGTATTCAGTTCGCATGAAAGAGTGCTGGCCTCCCATATTTCCCGCAATCGAAAGCGAAATCACAAACTCAACGACCGAACAGGCCCATGCGGGCACAGGCGCGATTGAGTCGCGCTTGCGGGCTTGATCTGTTTGAGTTGGGCGAAGAATTAGAGGCGGTTCTTAGCGCGCGCCCCGGTGCTCAACTCGTCAGGACAAGCCCGCGAGGAGCAACAACAGCAACAACAGCAGCCGCAACCGGTGCGCGATGAATGCATACTGCATCTATTGTATGAAAAGTCTTGAGTTTCAGTCAATTGGCACGCGTGTTGCGCAGTGGGCCCCTTTGAATCAAAGTAGCCCGTCGCTCGATCCGAGTCTAGCCTCAATAGCCAAGCGAGCCCACACCGCCAGGGTCGTAGCACAAATTAGCACAAAACTCCGGCACGGAATGACTGCGCGCATTGGGCCGAGTCCTCCTCGAACTCTTTCCCCTTGACAGCTTAGGAGAGATCGCGCTACTCTCCTAATCACGTTAGGGGTGTTCTCTTGAACGACCAGGCTCAGCTGCTTCCCGGCACTCTCGATCTGCTCATCCTCCGCGCCATCTCCCTCGGCCCGCTCCACGGCTACGGCGTCCTGCTGCGCATCGGGCAAATCTCCGGCAATGCCCTGCTCATCGAGCAGGGCGCGCTCTATCCCGGCCTCTTTCGACTCGTCCGCCAGGGACTCCTCAAAGCCAGCTGGGGTACATCGGAGAACAATCGCCGCGCCAAGTTTTATTCGCTCACCGTCGCGGGCCGCAAGCGCCTGCGCGAGGAAACGAACAGTTGGAATCGCCTCGCGGCTGCCATGACTTCCGCGCTCGCCGCCCAACCGGAGGAACTATGAAACCGCTCGATTGGTTCCGCATTCGCATTGCCGCGCTCTTTCAACGCTCTGAACTCAATGCCGATCTTGAAGAAGAACTGCGCTCGCACGTCGAGCACCGCGCCGACGATCTGGAGCGCACCGGCCTCCCGCGCGCTGAGGCGGAACGCCGCGCCCGAATCGAGTTCGGCGCCCGGGAAAAGTACAAAGAGGAATGTCGCGAAGCACTCGGCGGCAATCCCGTTGGCACATTGATGCAGGACGTCCGCTTCAGCGTGCGCGTTCTGCGCAAGTCCCCCGGATTCACCGTCGCCGCAGTGCTCACGCTGGCCCTGGCCATCGGAGCGAACGCCGTGGTCTTTGCCGTCCTGAACGGCGTCATCCTTCGTCCGCTCAACGTGCCCCATGCCGACAGCCTCTACGGGCTCGAACACTCTGACGATCACATGGGCCAGGAATCCTATCCCAACTATCTCGATCTCCGCGATCGCAGTCGCGGCTTCGAAAGCCTCGTCGCATGGAACATATCGCAGGCCGGAATTGATACCGGTGGCGATCCCTCGCGCGCCTGGGTCGCCGCCGCTAGCGGGAATTATTTCGACGCCTTGGGCATTCAGGCTTTCATCGGCCGCACGTTTCACGCAGGCGACGAGCACGGCGTCAACAGCGCGCCCTACATCGTACTCGGCTACACCTATTGGCACAGCCATTTTCAAGACGATCGCAGCGTGCTAGGCCGCGTCATCCAGATCAACAAGCATCCCTTCACCGTGATCGGCGTTGCCCCTCCCGGCTTTCGCGGAACGCTTCTGTTCTTTAATCCCGATTTCTACGTGCCCATCGTCAACCAGCCCCAGGTCAACAGCGAGTTTGACCTCAATACGCGTGGCGTCAACTGGATCTTCGAGACCATGGGCCACCTCAAGCCCGGAGTCACTCCGGGACAGGCCACGGCCGATCTCAACTCCGTCGCCTCGTATCTTGGCAAAACATACCCCGTCGACGATGGTGGCATGCAGTTCATCCTTGCCCGCCCCAGCTTGTATGGCGACTACATGGGCAAGCCGATACTGGGATTTTTGGCCGCGCTGATGACGTTATCGGGCCTCATTCTTCTCGCCGCCTGCTCTAACCTTGGCAGCCTCTTTGCCGCGCGCGCGGCAGACCGCTCGCGGGAACTCGCCTTGCGGCTCGCGCTGGGATCGAGCCGCAATCGCATCCTGCGCCAACTGTTGACCGAAGCCACTCTGATCTCGCTGGCTGGCGGCGCCGTCGGACTCTTGGGCAGCGTGGCCATCTTGCGCCGCCTCAGCGTGTGGCAGCCGTTTCCGCAGTTTCCGGTGCAGATCCCTGTCAATCCCGACGCCAAAGTCTACCTCGTTGCCCTCGCACTGGCATTGATCAGCGGCCTGCTCTTCGGCATTGTTCCCGTGCGCCAAGTCCTCAACACCAACCCCTACGAGATCGTCAAAGTCGGCTCCGCGGGTGTACGCGGCCGCCGCGTTACTCTGCGCGACGTATTACTTGTGCTCCAGATTGCCATTTGCGCGGTTTTGATCACTTCTTCCATGGTCGCCGTCCGCGGACTGGCGCGCTCCATGCACAGCAACTTCGGATTTGAGCCTCAAAACGCGATGATCGCGGATACGGGTTTGGGAATGGCGGGATACAGCGGTGACCGGGAGTCGGCAATGCAGCGGCGCATGATCGACGCTATGAGAACGATCCCCGGGGTTCAGTCGGCAGCATCGATCAATTGGGCGCCCCTGTCTGGCGGCGCGAACTCGTGGAACGTCTTTACCGACGAAGCCAAAAGCCTTAAGCCGTCCAGTGCCGCCGCTGCGCCATATTGGTACAACATCTCTCCCGATTATTTCCAGGCCGCGGGCACAACTCTGTTGGCCGGCAGAACCTTCACCTGGCAGGACGACAAGAATGCCCCGCTCGTTGCTGTGGTCAACCGCGAGTTCGCCCGAAAACTCTTTGCCTCAGACAAAGACGCCGTGGGCAAACATTTCCAGGTAGTGCTAGGAGCGGATATCAAGCGCATTGAAGTCGTGGGCCTCGTTGTGGACGGAAAATATCAGAACCTCACCGAGGATCAAGCGCCCGCTGTCTTTGTTCCCCTGCTCCAGGAGCCAATGAGCCAAACTTATCTGGTAGTACGCTCCAACGGCGATCCGCAGCAATTGGCGGCCGCCATGCGCGGCAGACTGCACGACCTGGATGAAGGGCTTCCGGTCAACATCCAGACATGGACACAATTGATGGCCGCAATTCTGTTCCCTGCCCGCATCTCTACAGTGGCTCTGGGCATTCTCGGCACGATGGGCGCCATGCTTTCCATCACCGGAATCTTTGGAATGGCAGCGTACTCGGTGAGCAAGCGGCTCAAAGAGCTGGGAATCCGCATGGCTCTCGGCGCGCAACGCAAAGAAGTGTTGCAGGCAGCGCTCGGCCGGCCTTTGAAGTTGCTGGCCTTCGGTTCAATCGCGGGGTTAGTCCTGGGAATCCTTGCCACCAGAATACTGGCCAACATCGTCTACCAGGCCACTCCCCGAGACCCGCTCGTGCTCGCCGGTGTTGTTCTGGCCATGGCGCTGGTGGGCCTTGTGGCCACGTGGGTTCCCGCGCAGCGAGCCATCTCAGTCGATCCCCTGATCCTGCTCCGCGAGGAGTGAACTGGTCTCATCGAAGGGGCGAATGATGGGTAAGGTCGGGATAAGCTTGCTGGATTTTCGTTTGCCTACAAATCGCCGAGTCACTCAACGAGCCAAACTCGAGTTCCGGGCGAGTCACCGGCGATACGGAAGTTTCGGGCAGGTCAACCCGTATTCGCGCTCCTGGCGATCAGACGTAGCACAAAATCAGCACAACAATTGCCGAGGCCATTGGATGTGCCCCGATTTTGCAGCGGTTCCCGCTCGCCCCTTGTATCAGGGCACGACTTCAACCGGACCGAAACGGTTCCTCTAAATAATTGGGGGGGCGCCTCTGCTCGCTCAAATCCCCGGCCGCCGCATCTCCTTGTCAACCCCCTCGCCCCGTCTTCTCTCGCCAACCCCTCCCACAACCCCAATCCCATCCCACATTTGCGCTCGACGCCTCGGCCTGCAATTTCTTGCCTCGCATTTGCGAAGAATTTCTCCCTTTGGGCGCAACATGGAACCGTGTGTCCAGGCAGCGCCTCCGACGCCGCATCGCGTCCCCGCGCTCCCACTCTCCGGGCCGCGGCGCCCGATGAACCCTGATCCTTCGCAAAAAAAAATCTCCCGAAAAATGGCACCGGAATTGGTGCAAAATCGACCCGCCAAAACAAAGATTGATTGAAATCAATCGCTTACATGTTTACTTAGATGACAAGTATGTACCTAATAATTATTAATCATTGAATGAACTCGTCAATCACCTGAGGCACCCGCACGACTGAAACGTCGCGCCCCTTGAAGACCAATTCAGGCTGACCCACCATCGCATGGCCGAATCGCGGCAGGAGACGGGAGCTTTTTAATGGGGGCGTTGATGCGGGTCAGTGGGCTTGCTGGGCGGGCGCATTCTCGGCCCCATTTGAAACCGCAGCCGGCGTTGACTGGTCACCCTGAGCCTCCCTCGCCTGCCGGGCAGCCCGCGAGGGTAGATCGTCGAAGCTGCGCTTGAGATCCTCTTCTTGCGTCTTCAGTTTCAGGAACTGGTCCATTTCGCGTTTTGCTTGATCCAAATCTCCCGCCCCTCGGCTCGCCTGACTCAGATGATAGTAGGCAGCCGCATTTGCCGGATCGAGCTGCACCGCACGATTCAGATAGGTGCGTGCCTCCTGAATCGCACCGTCTTCAAAAAGGACTACGCCGAGACCCTCGTTTGCGTCGGGGTCGTCCGGCTGAAGCTCGAGAGCACGTTTGTAGTGTTGTTTGGCGGCGTCGAAATTGGAACGCTGCTTTTCTATGTCACCCAGCCTGCATTCGGCCTTCTCATCGGAGGGATTGTCTGCCAGCGCCTTCCTGTATTCAGATTCCGCCTGCGCTCTTTCCGCGGCATCCTGAGAAATGCTTAGCGCTTCGCCCAGTGCGAGGTGCACGCTGGAAAGGTGCGGATCGCGCTCGATGGCCGAGCGATATGCCAGAATGGCCCCTTTCATGTTTCCGATTTCCGCCATGCGATCGCCGCGCAACTCATACACTCGTGCCGAATCAGGTGCGAGTTGCGCCATAGTCAGAAACGCCTTTTCTGCCAGAAGCGAATGAACCTGGTGCGCGGCGTAGAGCACATCGGGATTCTTCGGCTCAAACTGCTGCAGCTTCTCTACGACTTCGGCGGCGCGCTCGTACTGGTTGGCCTCCAGCAGAATTGCGTAAAGCTGCTTGCCTACCGCCAGCCGCAGCGACGCCTCTGAGACATGCTCGAATGCTTGCTGCAAATGCACTTCCGCATCGCCGTTTTCACCGATCTTTGCCTCAGATAGCCCGCAAAGCGCCGCGTCGTTCCAGATGTCCGGTTTCAGGTGAAGCGCGGCTTTGAACTCAACGGCAGCCGGGGCGTAATCTCCGCGAAGATACTCGGCCAGTCCCAGGTTGGAATGCGCGCTGACGTTGTTGGGATCGAGCGCGAGGATCCTTCGATACTCTTCCGCCGCAACCTCGGGTTTTCCGTTGTGAAGATCCGATTCCGCTTGCCTGGCCAACTGGGCGATGACTGTGCTGGGATTCGAGGGTGTCTGGGCTGGGGCGCGAACCGCCGGCAAACCTGCGCAGAGAAGTACTGCGCACGGAAGGCTCCGACAAAATGACTTTGCCGTTCTTGCGCTCCCACCGGCGCGGGCGAGAACCTTCGTTGTCTGCATCGGGCCTTCCTGACGGCTGTCAGGATAGCAGATTCATAGAACGCGCAAGGCTCCGCTCACTTGCTTTCAGGAACCACTTCAAGAGCCGTAACGTTCGCATAATCCAGGTTGGGCACAAACGAGAGAAAGAGCTTGCCCTGATGGTTTGGTTTTAATCCGTGAAATGTGCGAGTGATCGCCTTAAGGCTCCCGCCGGCATCCTTATCGATATCGAAATCGCGCAGTAAGTAGGTGCCGTTGCAATAAACGTCGAATACGCGATTACCTATGCCATTGCCGCCGGCGTTTTCTGGAATGCCAAACCACTCTTCGGCGAAGTAGAGAGTGAGAGTGTAAGTGGAGCCGGCAGCAACCGGGATGGCATAAGTAAAGTTGCCGTATCGCTCAGATTGGTAGAGCCCCTGGTCATATGTACCTGTGACCTGATCTCTATGCGCCCGCTTGCGCCCGCCTTCGACAAATTGGTCTCCAACCCAAAGACGGCCCTCGCGGTCTTCGACCGCAGAGTCGCTGGCGACCCAGCGGACCGGCAGCATGTCCTTATTGTCAGTGTGCGTGAGTTCAATTGCATTCACGAATGCCACCGCCTTCAGTGCCAAGTGGTTGCGGAATCGCAGATGCAGTTTGCCGTCAGCGGCGGGCGAGATGCCCGCGAAAACACGTACGTCCGCGGTGTTGCTCCCTCCCGCATCCGACAGTGGATCGAAATTGGTCAGAATCGGCACGCCGTTCGCGATTACATCGAACATGCGGCTCGATTCTCCGCCGCCCTCGGAATTGTCTTCGCCGTAAAACGTCTCCGCGAAGTAAAGGCGCAGCTCATAAAGCCCGGCCTTGAGCGGGATGTCATAGCCAAAGTCCTGGCCTTGACGCGCAGAGAGGAACAGTTGCGGATCGCTGGTTCGTAGAATTCGCCGGAACGGCACAGGCCACGGTTCCCCGCCGTCAAAATACCTGTCGGCAGACCAGACATGCCCAAGCTGGTCGGTGTAGCTCCTGGCTGTCGAGCCCGCCATGATCAAAACCTCAGGGGAAGTTGCACCGGCAATCGGGGCAGGAGCTGAGAGTGCGTTCGGAGCAGGGGACTGCGTCTTAAGGCGATTGCGAAGAAGAAAGATCGTCACCACCGCTAAGACGATGATGAGGAGGAGCGCCAGCCCGGCGATTGCATAGTTGCTGACCCCTGACCGGGGAGGGGTTGATGGCGGAGCCGTCGTTGGCGTGGAACTCACACCGGCAATCTCCACGTCGGAAACGGCGCGCGCTTCCCGCGCGGAAAGGAATTGCGGCAGGTAGTTACCTTGGGGCAAAATCAGGCGAATAGGATGGGCGGCACCCTCGTTCTCGTAATAATCGTGCAACCTTTTTCTTACCCGGTGCGCCTCAACGCGCACGATGGAGTCTTGCTGGGGATCAAAATTTGCCCGGCGGCCAAGCGCCTCCACTGCGATCTCAACTTCAGATATATGCTGAGCACCGGCGAAGAACTTGTCGCACACGTATTTTAGAAACCGGCTGGAGTTTGTTTGTCCGGCGAAGTAGGGCGAACCTAGAACCGCCTCATATTCAGCCAGCTCCGCGGTTCTGTCGATGGTAAGCATTCCCGTCCTCAGGCGCCTTTACGTTAGCACAGCCAAAACAGGCCCATCAACAGCAATTCAGGCACCGCTGTCACCGGGGAAATCTGCATCTGTAACGTTACAAATCGCCCATAACATCAATATTTTCTGCGGGCTCAGAGACGAAGAATGCCCGTACCGGTATTAACGCGAATTGTACTGGACAGGGCGTCTACGCGCGTCTCAAGCTGACGTGCGAAAAAGCAAACGCCCCAAGAACGAACCTCAATGCCCCACGAACCACCCTTCAGGAGGATCCAGATGGTCGGTCATTCATGTGCAAATGAAGTCCAAACCCCTCGCGATATTTCTGAAAACGCAGCGTCCAGGCCCGCGAATGCTACGGCCGAATGGCGTCTGATTCCGATCGTCGCGTGTCTGGTCTTGTTTCTCGCAACCTCGGTTTCGTGCGTGGCACAGATCGACATCTCGGCTTCTTTGGCCGGCGCGGTGACCGATCAGAATGGCGGGCTGGTTCCTAACGCCGCCGTCATGGCCCAAAACGTCGCAACCGGCGCCACTTCAAGAACCAGCAGCAACGGGGCCGGCCTCTATCAGTTCGTCTCCCTGGCCGCGGGCAACTACACCATTACTTGTTCGATGCATGGCTTCAAGGTTTACACCGCGCACGACGTGATCCTCCACGCCGGAGCGGCCGCTTCACTGCCCATCGTTCTTGAGGTGGGAGCAGAGACTCAGACGGTGACAGTTTCCGGCAGCTCTGCAATGGTCGACACTGAGACCGCCAACAATCTCACCACGATTGACTCCGATCTTGTTGCAGGAATCCCCGTGTCGGGCCGGGATCCTCGCGAATCCATGGAAGTCCTGATGCCCGGGGCGACATCCGCCGGCACCGGTGCGTCGTTCTTCATCCCGGTAACCAGCTTCAACGGCGTCTCGCAGCTCACCAACAATTACGATGTCGATGGCGCGGCCGAGAACGATTACATGCATGGATCCGCAGCCTCGAGCTTCCCTCAGTCTGAGAACCTCTCGGAGTTCAGCGTGGCATCGGCGCTGCCCGACGCAGCAGTAGGCCGCGGAGCGGGCGGCCAGGTTGAGGCCACCCTGAAGAATGGCACCAACGACTTTCACGGCCAGTTCTGGACCTATCTCCAAAACGGCGCATGGGATGCGAACCAGTGGTCGAATAACTTCCAGGACATTCCGCGCCAACCATTTCACCAGGAGTGGTACGGCGGCAACGTCGGCGGTCCGGTCTGGATTCCCAAGCTCTACAACGGCAGGAACAAGACATTCTTCTTCGTTTCCTACGAGCGCACATCGACGTCAAAGAAGTCGACCACATCGGGACAGACCATCACCAGCGACGAGCGCAACGGCGACTTCAGCAATTCGCCTGACGGGATTCCCATCGTGAACGGAGAACCGATGCCCAGTATCCCCAGCTCGGACTTCGGCCCTATCGGCCAGTCGCTCAGCGGCTCGAGCGGTACATCAATCATGCCCACAGCAACCAGCGGAACCGATACGTTTACGTGGAATCCGAGCTTCGACTCGCTGATTCAGACCTGGGTGGTACGCATCGACGAGAACCTCGGCAGCAAGAATAGAATTTTCGGAAGCCTTTGGTGGTATAACAGCAACCCGACATTCCAGGACATGTACGACGAGTTCAGCGAAGCATCGTGGGCAACGCAGTATCCCAACCCCGCTGCCACATGGGGTGAACCAGTCCAGACCAAGGTGTGGGCAATCAACGAAACCTACACCATAAGCCCCTCGCTGCTGAACAATTTCGTTCTCGGCCTCACTCAGACCGAGATTTCAGTGACCAACACCTGCGATCCCTGCAGTGGGCCCGTCAATCCGCAGAACACAGGGATCGCGGCCGTAGGCGATCATCTTGCTCCAGACATTATGGAGATCAGCACTCCGCGGAACATGGGAGTGGACATTTGGAACGGGTACATCAATCCGATGACCCAGTACACCTGGGACATCACGGACAATTTCACATGGGTCAAGGGACTGCACACCGTCAAGACCGGCTTGGAACTCCGCAATTATCACGAGGTCTTCAATCAGACCTACGATGCCGGAGCGGCCGTCTCGTTTAATGACTCCGACAACATCTACGGCGGCACCGGAAACGGGATTGCCGACATGATGCTGAACGGCGGGCCACTCGGCCAATTCGGCAGCAGCTTTTATCAAAACAGCACCCAGGCCCTCATCGTCAACTACCCGGCCCGCGAAGCGTACTTTCAGGACACGTACAAAGTAAAGCCACGACTGACCGTGATGATCGGTTTGCGGCTACAGCCGTATTTCGGGGTCCGCGAGGAGAAGGACCGGTTCGTCACTTTTCGTCCGGGCCAGGCGTCCACCGTATTCCCGACCGCTCCTGTGGGACTCGTGACGGTCGGTGACCAGGGAATTCCGCCAAATCTTTCCGGCAATCACTACAACCTTGGTCCTCGGTTCTCGTTCGCGTGGGACATGCTGGGAAATCACAAGGCAGCGCTCAAGGGCGGCTACGGGCTCTACACGGATTATGAGTACCTGTTGAGTTTCAACAACTACACAACCGCCGCTCCTTTCGGCGTCGATTACTCGCCCGTGCAAGGACCGGCGCTGAATCTTTCCCAGCCCTATGCGCAGTATGGCAGTGTGCCGTTCCCCTTCACGGCGCCAACTGCTGGCTCGGCAGCGGCCAACACCCTGGTCTTTCCCAATCCGCTCTCCGAGCAGGCCATCGCCCCGAACTTCAACAATGGCGAGTACTCCAAGTTCAATCTGGAGTTTCAGATTGAACCTATCAACACCTGGGTCTTCTCTGCCGCATGGGTAGCCACGCGGGGAACGCACTTGTTCGAAACCCACAACCAGAACTGGCCGGTATTCGTCCCCGGCGCGAGCACCAACGACCCGTCAAACTATCTTCCGCGCGAACCGTATTATCCCGCGGGATTCAACCAAATCACCACTCTGTACTCGGATTACAACTCGATGTATAACTCGCTTCAGGTACAGGTGAACAAGAGATATTCCTATGGCCTGTCGCTCCTGGGAACCTACACCTACAGCAACTCTCTTGCTCAGCAGCAAGGCTGCCGCTATCTCGCGGCCTGCAACCTGGACTACTACAGCCCGGGCACCGTGCAGCAGATGACCGCGGCCTTCCGCTACAAGATTCCGAGGTTCCTGCACCAGAATTCGTTAGGCGACAAGATTCTTGACGGCTGGGCGATCGGCGGAACCGGGACAGCAAGTACCGGCGGCTACGGCAGCGTGGCAGATTACAACTGCAACGAGTTCAACTTCCAGTCGGCGGGATGTTATGCGAACTATACCGGCGGCGGCGCGCTCCTATCCAGCCGGAAACAGGTCGTCATGGCGGGCGGATCGGAGATTGGTGTGGGCTGGCTCGATCCGAGCAAATTTATCCGCGCGGATCAGGCGCTCGTCGATGGAGTACCCACGACCTTGCCAAATGTTGGAAACCAGCTCTACCTGGGCAACGCCAAAGTCGGCGTCTATAAGGGACCCGCTTCGGGCATTGAGGACTTCAATGCCAGCCTCGACAAGGATTTCGGAATTTGGGAATCGGTAAAGCTGAACTTCCATGCCGAGGCATTCAATGCGTTGAATCACACCGTGCTGCAGGGCCCGGGATACAACAACACCGTGGGACCGGACACACAGGGCTTCGGCATTATCAGCTCAGCCAATGCCCCGAGGAGCATCCAGCTATCGTTCCACGCGATTTTCTAAAGTCACCATCTACTTCACCATGGCAGATCCCTGGGTCCGCGCCAGCTGCGGGGACCCAGGGGAGACACCGCGGCGGATTGCGCGACTCACCGGCGAACTGATGAGAATGGCGTGTTCGATCCGGCGCAGTCGAGCATTCGATGAATTCAACGGGATCCAGCGAGAGATTGAACGATGTTAACGAGACGAGAGTTAATGGTTGTGCTGGCAGCTGCCGCTGCGACGCCGAATCTGGCCCGTGCGGAGCGGCTATTAGGCTCCGGTGAGAAGAACGACTGGGTCAAGTACACCGGGAATCCGGTGCTCGGCGGCCAATACGGAACCTGCTTCGATATATGCGTTCTGCGCGAAGCGGGGAAATTCAGGATGTGGGTTTCCTGGCGCCCCCAACAGAGTGTCGCGATTACGGAAAGCACCGACGGAATCAATTGGAAAGCGCCGCAAATCGTTCTTTCGCCCCGCCCGGAAACGGGCTGGGAAGATGACATCAACCGTCCTGTCGTAGTGCATCGCGATGACGGATATCACATGTGGTATACCGGGCAGGCGCATGGAAAATCCTCTATCGGATATGCGACCAGCGCCGACGGCATCGCCTGGAAGCGGCAATCGGACCGGCCGGTCCTGAAGCCGTCTGTTTCCTGGGAGGGCGTTGCTCTGATGTGCCCGCACGTGCTGTGGGACGATGCGCAGCGGCAGTGGAAGATGTGGTACTCCGGCGGTGAGCAGTACGAGCCCAACGCGATTGGCTATGCGACGAGTAAGGACGGGGTGCATTGGGAGAAGTACCCCTCCAACCCTGTTCTGGCTCCCAGTCCGCTCCACGACTGGGAAAAGAACCGCGTGACGGCTGCGCAGATTCTCATGGATAAGGGATGGTATTACGCCTTTTATATTGGCTTCCGCGATATCGACCATGCGCAGATCGGCGTTGCGCGGTCGAAAGACGGAATCACAGATTGGGTTCGCCATGCAGCCAATCCCATCGTGCGGCCGACACCCGGTGGCTGGGATGCCGATGCATGTTATAAGCCGTACGCCTTATATTCCGATGGCCGTTGGAGGCTTTGGTACAACGGGCGGCGCGAGCACCTCGAGCAGATCGGCCTTGTCTTTCACGACGGAGAGAACCTGGACTTCGTGCCGGAATCGCGCGCATGACCGCGCCGCATCCCGGGAGTCGTCGGCCGATGCAGGTGGCGATAGAGAGAAGAATGCACCAGACTTCGCATCGGGAGCTCGACGATGAATAGAAGGGTTCTACTATCGTGGCTGGGCGCTGCCGGGGTTTCTGCCCTTGCCGACCATAAGGGCACGCCGGCGCTGGCGACACGGGAAACTGCTGCGGGCTGGCAAAAGTACCGCGGAAATCCTGTCCTGGGCGGCGAATATGGCACCTGTTTCGACATCTGCGTAATCCAGGACAACGGCACTTTCCGCATGTGGGTTTCCTGGCGCCCCAAGAAGTCGATCGCTCTCTCTGAAAGCAGCGATGGCATTCACTGGTCCGCGCCGCGAATCGTTCTGGCGCCAAACCCGGCCTCGGGATGGGAAGACGATATCAATCGTCCTGCGGTGTTCCGTCGGGCGGACGGGTATCACATGTGGTACACGGGCCAAACCTGGAGCCCGACTCCGTCGCGGGAGGGCCGCCAAGATGGCAACTCGGCCATCGGATATGCCACCAGCAGCGATGGTGTGAACTGGACTCGCCGTACCAGCCAGCCGGCCTTGTCGCCTCAGCTGCCGTGGGAAGATGTGGCCGTCATGTGCCCCGATGTGCTTTGGGACGAAAAGAACGGGCAATGGCGAATGTGGTACTCGGGCGGTGCGCAATATGAGCCAAACGCTATCGGCCATGCCACCAGCAAAGACGGAACGAACTGGGTCAAGGATCCGGGCAACCCCATCTTCCGACCCGACGCCCGATTCGATTGGGAAAAGCAGCGCGTTGCCGGAATCCAGGTGATTCCGCACGGGGATTGGTTCTATGCGTTTTATATTGGGTATCGCGACATCGACCATGCCCAGATTGGGCTGGCTCGCTCTCGCGATGGATTGCATGATTGGGAGCGCTGCCCTTCCAATCCCATCATCCGCGCGATCGGCGACGGCTTCGACGCGGATGCCTGCTACAAGCCGTATGCAGTCTACTCAAACGGCAAGTGGATGCTCTGGTACAACGGGAGAAATGTTCATCTTGAGCAAATCGGCCTTGCCACGCATGACGGACCATCGCTCGGATTTCAGGATTAGGCAGGAATCAATGAAACTCCGCAGCAGCCGCGCGCATGGGTTATTCCTGCTCTTCGGCCTGGCGATCTGCTCTGCGCCGGGGAGAACCGTTGCGCAAAATGCACCCCTGCATGGCCTGCTTGCTCCGGACTCGTACCATCATTACTTCACGGAGTTCGCCCGCCAGGAGCAGGAATTTCTGAACGATCAACCGGCGGACGAGTGGCCATGGCTTGCGAAGAACATCCCATGGCTCGATGTACCCGACACGGAAATGGAGCGGATTTACTACTTCCGTTGGTACTCGTTTCAGAAGCATATCCACCACACGCCGGACGGCTACATCATTGACGAGTTTCTTGATAACGTCCCATGGGCAGGCAAGTTCAATGCCATCGATTGCGCGGCGGAAGATCACTTAAAAGAGGCCCGCTGGTTGCGCGACCCGGAGTACGCAGAAGATTATGCGCGCTTTTGGTTTTCCCCCGATGGCGAGCCCCGCCGCTACAGCTTTGCCGCCGCCGATTCGATCTATGCGGTTTCTCTTGCCAACGGGGATCAAGGATTAGCGAAAGGACTCCTGCCCTCGCTGGTCGGCAATTATGAGGCGTGGGAAAAAACTCACCAGGATGCCAACGGCCTTTTTTGGCAGATCGACGATCGCGACGGCATGGAAGACAGTATCGGGGGCAGTGGCTATCGTCCCACAATCAACAGTTATATGTATGGCGATGCCGTGGCCATCGCGAGGATCGCGGCGCTCAAGGGAGACGATTCCTTATCCCGGCAATACCAGAAGAAAGCCGAAGATCTCCGCGCTCTAATCGAGCAGCGTCTCTGGAATCCTCACGACCAGTTTTATGAAACGTTGCCACGCGATCCCGGCGCATCGTGGGTTAGCGTGCGCGAACTCGTCGGCTACGTCCCCTGGTACTACGATGTCCCAGCCGCAGACCAGGCAGTTGCCTGGCGGCAACTCACCGACGCCGCGGGATTTGCGGGAAAGTATGGCCCGACAACGGCGGAACGGAGAAGCCCGCGCTTTCGCTTCGAATACCCGCACGAGTGTCTTTGGAATGGCCCATCCTGGCCCTTCGCCACCACGCAGACGCTCGTGGCGCTGGCCAATCTTCTCAACAGTGACGTTTCCCAGACATCGATCGGGCCGGCCATGTATCGCGAGGTCCTTGACGAGTATGTGCGCTCGCAGCATATCAAGTTCCCGAATGGGGAGACCGTCCCCTGGATCGATGAAGACCTTGATCCCGACACCGGCCAGTGGATCGCGCGCACCATTCTGGAAAAATTGAAGCAACCGCCCCCCAATCGCGGCCGTTATTACAATCACTCCGGATTTGCCGACCTCATTATCACCGGGCTGATCGGCGTCCGTCCCGTGCCCGGGAATCGGTTGACGATTCATCCGCTGGTGTCGAATCAATGGCAATGGTTTGCTCTCGACGGACTGCCATACCACGGCCATCTTCTAACCGTGTATTACGACAAAACCGGGACCCGATACCACCGTGGGGTCGGATTGCATGTTTGGTGCGACGGGGTGGAAGTTGCGTCGGAGCCCACAATTGCTCCACTGACAGTAAATCTGCCTACTCATTAGGCCATATACCAGTTTTCACGTCCCAGACCGGCTAGCTAAATACCCATAACTCGATGACCGGTCGATCAAATGCAGAGGGATTCTATGCAGCGAATGGCGTTGAGATTGTTGACTGCCTTGGCGCTGTCCTCGGTTTGCAGCGTGGCTGCAGCTGCTTCTGACCCAGGCAAGACGATTGATCTTGAGAATCGCGCTGGCGTGAAGTGGGAATTATTGAGGACTACCAGCGGTTGGGCGTTGGGAACTATTTCACTCCATGCTAAGCCTGTGGAACAATCAGCAGCCGACGGTCTGTTGGCTCTACGCAACTTGAAGAGCGGGAAAGTTCGCTGGCTGTCAGCATCGTCGGCCGGGAAGGTCGATCCGCGCACTGCGCGATTGTCGGGCCAACAGCGGATCGACGGCGTGATGTTTTCCTGGGCAGCCGATGTGGCGCTGCAAGATGACCTGCCTGCTGCGACCTTCACAGTGAGCTGGTCAGTGGACAAGGATCTCAAGGGCTGGGAAGTATGCCTTGGATACCATGACGGTTTCAGTAACGACTGGCGCGTACAGAGCTATCCGTGGGCTGGTGACAGTGAGGATGTTGCCATTACTCCCTTCCGCTACCCTGGCGTTCCGGGCGCTTTGATCTACCGGCCGGATCTGTCACTGGTTCTTCTGTATGCAATTGACAGTAACTCCGACTATCTGAACCCAACCACCTGGACGGGAAAGACAAGTTTCTTCTTCGCCAATCGCAGGACCGCTCCACAGTTCCGCGTTGGCGGCGGCCTGCTGGCCGCCGGCACAAAGTACCAAATGCCCCTTCAACTGTTTCTGAGCGATGCAGGTGATTTTGCAGGCTCAATCACCAGCATCATGCAGGCCTGGATCAAAGTCAGCAAATTTCGCGTGGACGATTCTCTCAAAGTGCGCACACCTCAGGAGGCTCTGGACCTAAGCGTCGATGGTCGCCGGCAGATGAAGAGCTGGAAGCCGGGCATCGGTTACGAGCATCATCGCGGTGCTCCATTCGTTTACATCGGAAACAATCCATATATCGCCTATTTTGAATATCGCCTGTACAAGTTGACCGGCGAGGAGTTGTGGCGTCAGCGGGCCATCGAACAGATAGACTTTGCAATCAAAGGTCAGCAGCCCAGCGGTGTGTTCCACACGTCCTATTATTTTAAAAAACAGAAACGGCCACGCGGTCAAACAGCGGAGGGTTTCTGCAGCTGGGACTGGGGCCACAATGGTTACAAAGTGGACATCAATGCATGGATGGTCCGCTACATCCTGCTGACCTGGCAACTGTTGAAGGAAAACGAGGGGATTGATCGGCAGGATTGGTATAAAGCTGCCATGGCGTCGCTCGGGTGGGTACTCGCGCAGCAGAACCCTGACGGTGGCTTTCCGCAGGTTGTGGATATTGAATCTGGCCTGAAATCGCAATCCGTAGTGGACGGCCGTACATTGGTGGGATTGCCGATCATCGCGAGAATCACCGGAGATGATCGCCTCTTTCGCGCCAGCGAGAAGCAGGAGGCGTTCCTTCGACAGAATGTCGAGGGGCATTTCTGGTATACCGGACAGCATCCGGATCTTCCGCCAGGCGATTTCGAGCAGGACAGCATCTACGAGGTGGTGCAGTACTGGTTGGATAAGTTCGACCGGACAGGTGACAAGGAAAGCCTCGACCATGCCCTGGCCAATGCATACTATGCATTGCTCTATTGGTGCCCGAAGCAACTTAGCTGGGTGGAGAACCCCACACAAGGCGCACACACGGAACAGGAGCACTACAACCAGTATTCCGTTTATAACTACCAGAATCGCAAGATCCAATGTTTGGACCGGTTGTATAAGGCGACAGGCGATCCGCTGTTTGAACAGCTCAGGGACCGAGTGATGCAACTCAACTTCTATACTCAGGTGACTGCCGGGCCTTACAAGGGTTCTGTGACGGAAGCGATCGCAGATCCGTGGCTGGAACGCAACGGCGGGTTTAATTGGCGCGGGGCCCCCTATACCAGCGAACTGGTAACCGACCTGATGCTGCAACTGATGGATATGAAACTGGCAGGGAAAGCGAAGTGATAACGGATTGGCTGGCTTTCGTTCAGCGACCTTTTTAAGCGCGCTCCAGCCCGCCTTGCGACCAGAAAAAATAGACGGGAATTCCCAGCAGTACCAGGATCAGTCCCGGCCAGGTGAATTGCGGCTTGTAGCGAAGCAGAGCCGCGCAGATGCCCGTGGCCATCACTAGATACAGCGCCGGTAGGAACGGATAGCCAAAAGCCTTGTAGGGGCGAGGCGCATCGGGTTGTTTGAAGCGCAGTACGAACAGGCCGAGAATCGTCAAGAAATAAAAGCAAAGCGCTGCGAAGATAATGTAGTCGAGCAATTGACTGTACGACCCCGAGATGCAAAGGAGCGTAGCCCATAGAGCCTGCACAATGAGCCCGGCAACCGGCGTACGAAAGTGCGGATGCAGATTGCCGACCGACTTGAAGAACAGCCCGTCGCGTGCCATCGCGTAATAGACGCGCGCTCCGGCGAGGGTCAGACCGTTCGCACAGCCGAAGGTCGAGACCAGGATCGCGGCCGCCATCAGGTAACCGCCGATGCTGGGAAACATCTGCTCCAGCACCGCTGTGCCCACGCGATCCTCAGATGCGAATTGGATGCCTCGTGCCGCGATCGTCGCGCCATGCGGGTCGCCGTGCAGCGGTAGCACCATGAGGTAAGCGGCGCTGGCCAGGAAATAGACCGTCAAGACAAACCCGGTTCCAAGCGCCAGGGAGAGCGGAATGGTGCGCCGGGGATTTCTGGTTTCGGCGGCGGTGAATGTCACATTGTTCCACGAGTCCGACGAAAACAGCGAGCCCACCTGCACGATTGCCAGGATCACGATCGGGCCTACCAAGGCAATGGGACCCTGGACCCCTACCTGCACCGGATGCAGCACAGACCAGCCAGCATTCCTGAAAAATGCACTCCCATGGGTGCCGAAGTTCGCGGCCACAGCAATGCTATTGCGCCCCACGGTAAAGCCAAGCAAGATTAACGCGGCCAGCGACAGCGCCTTGGCCACGGTAAAGATGTTTTGCACCAGGACGCCCAGTTTCATGCCTAAGATGTTGATGGCCGCCAGCAGCAAAACCACCGCAATGGCAACCAGGTTCGCTGTGCTTATGCCGATCTCCATGTTTCCCAGAACCATCGGCCCAAGGCGAATCGGCGGGACATGAGCGATATGCCAAAGCCAGTGAGTGCTTGAGACCGCTGGAACGAATACCCCGAGAAATTTGGCGAAGGCCACACATACTGCGGCGATGGTCCCCGTCTGGATGACGAGAAAGAAGGTCCAGCCGTAGAGAAAGCCCCACAAGGGCCCGAGAGATTCGCGCAGATAGACATACTGGCCGCCGGCTTTGGGCATCATGGCTGCCAGCTCGCCGTAACTGAGGGCGCCAATCAACGTCATGATCCCAGTGATGACCCAGGCGGCAAGAAACAGCGCGGGAGAATCCGTGCCGCGGGCGATATCGCTGTCGACGATGAAGATGCCGCTGCCCACCATGGAACCGACAACCAGCGTAATAGCGCTGAAGAGACCGATACTTTCGATCATCCGCGGACTGGCGCCACGATCAGACGGCGCCTCGGGTTGGGGCGTTGGGGAAATCATTTATAGCGCACCCGCGCAGCATTCGCGCGTCAGGCGAAAATGGATCGTGTCAGGATTGTATCCAACTTCGTATACTATCCAGGCAGGGTTTCCAGCACAAGCTTAGCGACTATCGGCATGACGCTCAACAACCATCTTCCACTGCGGGTGAAAGTCGTCGATTCTCACACCGCTGGCGAGCCAACGCGTTGCGTAACTTCGGGTGGACCCGATCTCGGCTCTGGTAGTCTCTCTGAACGTCTGGCACGTTTACGGCAGGAGCATGATCACTTCCGACGTGCGGTCATTTGCGAGCCGCGCGGGTCAGATGTCCTCGTCGGCGCATTGCTGGTCGAGCCGGTGGATCCGCAAGCTGCAGCGGGCGTCATCTTCTTCAACAATGTAGGCTATCTCGGCATGTGCGGCCACGGCATGATCGGGGTCGCGGCCACTCTCAAGTATCTTGGCCGCATCGAGCCGGGCTCCTATCACGTCGAAACACCGGTTGGCGGAGTACAGATCTTACTAGGCGAAAACAGCGAAGTTACGATCGGCAATGTAGATTCTTATCGTTACCGGACGCGAGTTCCGGTTGAGGTTCCGGGCTTTGGCGAGCTTCACGGCGACGTGGCCTGGGGCGGAAACTGGTTCTTTCTTGTCGAGGATCATCCGTTTACGCTTCTCGTCGAGAATGTCGATGAATTGACCGCCTTTGCGTGGCAACTGCGCCAGGCGCTGGCTGCGAATGGCATTTGCGGGGCCAACGGAGCGGAGATCGACCACATCGAGCTGACCTCTGCGCCCCGGAATCCTATTAACGACAGCCGCAACTTCGTGCTCTGTCCGGGAAAAGTCTACGACCGCTCCCCATGCGGCACCGGGACCAGCGCCAAGTTAGCGTGTCTTGCCGCCGACAACAAGCTCAAAACCGGCCAGCGTTGGCGCCAGGAGGGGATTCTGGGCAGTGTTTTCACCGGCTATTTCGAGCGGGAAGGCGAGAGGATCATTCCGCATATAACATCCTCAGCTCATGTAACCGCTGAGTCGTCGTTGATCTTTCTGCCCGAAGATCCATTCCGCAGTGGATTTCCGGTTCCCGCCGGAGCTGAGGGATGAGTTCGGAGCGGGTTTTCGATGTGGCCATTGCCGGAGGCGGCATTGTTGGTGCGGCATGCGCTCTGGCGTGTGCGCAGCGCGGACTGCGAGTCGCGCTGGTGGAGCGCGACACTTTTGGCAGCGGAGCCACGGCCGCCGGGATGGGCCACATCGTCGTGATGGACGATTCAGAGTCGCAGTTTGCGCTCACCCGCCGCGACCGCCGAATATGAGCAGCGCGGGACGCTCTGGATTGCAGCAGACAGCGAAGAGATGGAGGCAGCGGAGAAAAAGTACCACTGGTACTCCCAGCGGTCCGTTCCCTGCGCGATCCTGACCGCTGCCCAACTAGCCAGCATTGAGCCGAATCTTGTCGACGGGCTTGCTGGAGCGCTTCTCGTGGAGGAAGACGCAGTGGTTTACCCGCCAACCGTGGCCCTGGAACTTGCCCGTCGCGCCGAGCGGCTGGGAGCAGAGGTCTTTCTGGGCCGATCGGTCCGCAAGCTGGGCAATGAGTCGATCGAGCTTGAGGACGGCTCCGAAGTGACAGCCGATCGCTTGATCCTTGCTCTCGGGGCAGACTCAGTGCAGTTGGCTCCAGAGCTGCCCATCCGCAAACGCAAGGGGCATCTGGTCATCACCGACCGCTTCCCGGGATTTGTGCATCATCAGCTGGTAGAACTGGGCTATTTGAAAAGCGCCCACACCACCAGCAGCGACTCGGTTGCGTTCAACGTGCAGCCGCGTCAGACTGGCCAGATCCTGATTGGATCTTCGCGCCAGTTTGGCGTCGAAGATACTGAAGTTGATCAACACATCTTGAGCGCGATGCTGGCTCGCGCCGCGCGCTATCTTCCCGGCATTCGAAGTTTGAGCGCAATTCGCGTCTGGACCGGTTTCCGCGCAGCGACCCCGGACAAGCTCCCGCTGATTGGCCCCGATCTACGCGATTCCACGCTGTTTCTTGCCACAGGACACGAGGGCCTGGGCATTACCACATCGCTCGCGACTGCCGAGTTGGTGGCCGATCAACTGACAAATCGCGGTTCGGCCATCGCCGCCGAACCCTATCTGCCTGCGCGCTATGCGCACGTCCAAACATCCGGCACGGAATGCCGGCAAGAGGAAAACTATGCAATGGACTGGAGTCATGCCGGCGCTGACCACGGCCTTTAATAAAGACCTCGCGATCGATCACGGTTTTGTAGCTCGACACGCTCAGTGGCAAGTCGAAAACGGCGTCAGCGGATTGATCTCGCTGGGTTCGCTCAGCGAAGCCGGACTGCTCACATTTGAAGAGAAACTCGCCTTGGTTGAAACCCTGATTACCGCGGTTGACGGAAAGGTGCCCGTGGTCGCGGCCATCTCTGCGCTTTCCACGGCCGAGGCGGTCGCCATCGCGAAGGCAGTTGAGTCGCTGGGCGCCAAGGGCCTGATGATTTTGCCTCCTTACGTCTACCATGGCGACTGGCGCGAGATGAAGGCCCACGTGGCTGCCATTCTCCAAGCCTCATCGCTGCCCGCGATGCTCTATAACAATCCCGTTTCGTACGGTACGGACTTCCTCCCCGAACAGATTCGGGAACTCGCAAACGAATATCCCACGTTCAAAGCGGTCAAGGAATCGACGACCGACGTGCGGCGTGTAACGGCGATTCGTGCCCTTGTGGGCGATCGGCTGGCGATCTTTGTCGGCGTTGACGACGCAATCGTCGAAGGGATCGCAGCAGGCGCATGCGGCTGGGTCGCCGGCCTGGTCAATGCACTTCCCAAAGAAAGCGTGGAACTGTTCAACCTTGCCAGCGCGGGCAAGCGGGCAGAAGCCTTTGAGCTATACCGTTGGTTCCTGCCGCTGTTGCGCATGGATACCGTGCCCAAATTCATCCAGCTCATCAAGCAGGTGCAGCAGGAACTGGGAACAGGATACGCGCGCGTGCGTCCACCTCGGCTCGAAGTCGTTGGAGAGGAACTCGAGGCAACACGCACCGCAGTCCGTCAAGCCATGGCAACTCGACCTGCCGCGGCCGCAGCCAGCTCCCCTTTTCCTTCAAATTGACGGGGATGAATGCCGCGGGCGTGAGGAGCGGCCAGCCACCGTCACCGCTAAGGGTTAACGCTTCAGCCGATTGGTTAGGCAGGTTCTCTGCTTGTCACAGGGCAAGTTTATAATTCGGCAGCAAGCCCTGCCTCGTATGATGACCCGAATCGCCGCCGTTCGAGAAACCTCTCCCAGTGCGACGGTGTCGGGCTTTGTTCTGAGCATAGGTTTTGGGCTCACCGGCGCCGGCACGGTGATGCTGGGCGTGCTTCTTCCAACACTCTCGCAGGCATGGCGCCTGCACGACGATGTGGCGGGTTTTCTTTTCTTTCTCCAGTTTTCGGGTTCTGCCCTGGGCGCGGTCTTTACCAGCGCCCATCGTGTTCACTCTCTAATGAGAGGCTATAGCCTGCTCGTGTTGAGCGCGTGTGCTCTTGCCTTCGCGGGCCCCGGCATGGCATTCCCGTTGTTTTTCTGCTGGGGCTTGGGGCTCGGCATGACCATGACCGCGACCAGCTTGTTGTTTTCCGATCGTTGGAGCGATGACCGTGCAGCCAAATTGGAAGCCCTCAACTTCGCTTGGGCTGCTGGAGCAGCTACCGCGCCAATGCTATTCTTGCCGTTTCTTATCACCGCACAGATACGCCTGCTTTTTTTCACTTTTCTAGCGCTGTTTCTCGTGCTCTTCGCGTGGGTATTTTTCCGCGAGAGGCAGATCGTTCCCCTTCCTCATGGAGATGGCTTACAGTCTCGCGCCGCGCCGTCTCCTGCCCGCCTACTGCCATTGCTGATTCTGGCCATGAGTTCGGTTGGCGTTGAAGCGTCATTGAGCGGCTGGCTCACGACCTATTCCCATCGCGCGGCTCCCCACGGCATCGCACGGGCGGCATTGGCCACATCGCTCTTCTGGCTTGGCGTCGTACTCAGCCGCCTGGCGTTCTCCACACCGCTGATGGCAAAGCTCGGGCGCTATTCGGCGCTGAAATCGACGATGTGGGGTCTTGCGGCGGCCGTGGCGCTGTTGATCCTCACTCGCGATCCAACGTTGATTCTTGTGGCTTCATGGCTGTCTGGCCTTTGTCTTGGCCCTATCTATCCCCTGCTGCTATCGTTCCTGCTTGAGCGCTCGGCGCGTGGATGGATCTTCGCCGTCGCCGGGACCGGATCGGCCATCGTCCCATGGTTGACAGGGCTGCTCTCGGCCCGCTTCGGGTCGTTGCGATTTGGACTGCTGGCGCCCTGCGCAGCTGTTCTGCTCATGCTGCTTCTACGTTCGCTTGCGGTCCGGCAGGCGCCCCCCTCAAGCCCGTCTGCACCCTCTTGCCTTTGACCGGCATCCCTTGACAGGCATCCTCTCCGAGGTTTCTAATTTCTGTTCTCTCTGATCGAATCTCGCGAATCCCATTGAGACAATCGTTTGCTGTATCGATACGTTTCAGGACATGAGGATAGCTGGAGTGATGTTGCGCGCAGCAATCTCGATTCTGCTTCCCCTGGCCCTGATCGATCTCATGGGATGCAGCGGCGGAAACAACCGGGCCGGCTCATCGCCGATTCAACCAATCGCCGCAACCCCGGTGATTGGCCCTGCTCCTGGAACCTACTCCTCGGCTCAAAGCATTACCCTTTCTGACGCCACGGCAGGCGCGTCGATTCATTACACCACCGACGGATCCAACCCGACTGCCGCATCCAATCTCTACTCCACTCCGCTGGTAATTTCGGCCACCACCACGATCAACGCATTTGCTGTGGCACCAGGCTATTCAAGCAGCAATGTCGCCCCGGGCACATTCGTACTGCTTGCAACCGGTCCCGCCGTGTCCGTGGTTCTCAGCACCGATAGTCACAGTGAGTTAATGACCTCACAACCCAGCATCAACTTCATCTCCAATACCTTCGACGCGGGCACAAATACAATTACCGTCGATTCCTCCCAGCAATATCAATCGATCGACGGCTTCGGGGCTGCATTTACCGATTCCGCCGCCTATCTGCTGAATGAGGTGGCAGACAAGAGTCAACTCTCGAGCGCCTTGAGCAACCTCTTCACACGAACAGGAATGGGCATTGGCCTTAGCTTCATGCGAAGTCCTATGGGGGACAGCGATATCGCGCGCTCGGTGTATTCCTTCGACGACCATCCCACAGGAGAGACCGACCCGACTCTTGCAGATTTCTCCATTGCTCACGATCAAGTCGATATCATTCCAATTATTTTGCAGGCCAAATCGCTCAATCCGCAAATGAAGATCGTGGCAACTCCTTGGAGCCCTCCAGGCTGGATGAAGGATCCAGCCTCCATGAATCCCGTCTCGATGCTCGGCGGAACGCTGCTCATGACCGGCACGAATGAGACCGCTTTTGCCAATTATTTCGTCAAATATATTCACGCCTACGAATCTGCAGGAATACACATCGATTACATTACATTGCAAAACGAACCTCTGAATATTACTTCATCTTATCCAAGCATGGGGATGACCGATAACACCCAACTTACTCTGCTCCAGAACTATGTGCTGCCCGCCTTAGCTTCTAATAACATCTCGACGCAGGTTATGGCCTACGATCACAACTGGGACACTGCTTCCTACCCTGAATCTGTGCTTTCAGGCTTAACCGCACAGCAGTTAGGGCAGGTGGCCGGAACCGCCTGGCACGGTTACGCAGGAACACCCGGCGCCCAGCAAACCCTCGCAAATCTTTATCCTTCTCAAGGTCAATGGATGACCGAGCATTCAGGGGGAACCTGGATCAACGACCAATTTACCTCTGACTTTCTTGATATGACCCAGGTGCTCAGGAACGCCGGCAGGGCTTATGTGAAATGGAGCCTTGCTCTGGATCAGAATCTTGGTCCGAATCTCACCCAGAACGCCGGGCTGGGCGGCTGTAACACGTGTACACCAATTGTCACCGTGAACAGCTCCACTGGTGCCATTACATACGATGTCGAATACTATACGCTAGGCCACTATAGCAAATACGTTTTGCCGGGCGCCGTGCGAATTTATTCCAGCAACACCCCGGTGATTGCCACCGCTGCGTTCCAGAATCCGGACGGATCAACCGCGATGATCGCGTACAACAACTCCGGCCTTAGCCAGAGCTTCGTGGCGCAATGGGGCGGAACTCTGTCGTTTGGTTATACGCTTCCTCCCCTTTCAGCGGCCACATTTACATGGGCGGGGCCCCAGAGCGGCACGCCCACCATCGCGGCGGCATCGCAGATTCAGGGTTCGAGCTATAGCAGCGAGAACGGGTTGCAGACCGAAGTGACCGGAGACTCTACCGGGGAATACGATCTCGGTTATGTAACGCCAGGAGCATATGCGATCTACAAACACTTGGATTTCGGCGCCGGAGTCAGCCAAGTCGAAGTGCACACCGCAAGCGCAGGAAACGGCGGCGAGGTCGCATTCTATCTCGATGCCATGACCGGGCCGCCGATTGCTACTTGCACCCTGCCCGTAACAGGCGGTTGGCAAGCCTGGGAGACTGTATCTGCGCCCGTCACTGCGGCTTTAGGAGTGCATGATTTGTATCTTGTCTTCAGCGGCGGCGGAAGCACGGGAAGTATTGCTAATCTGAATTGGTTCGCATTCCAGTGATAACTTTCTCTCCTCGTAGTTAGCGAGGAAGCAGGATCATCGTCATAAGATGGCAAATGATCTCGTGCTAGACTCGAACCGGACCCGTCGATTCGCGAATAACTAGTTCCGGCTCCACCGTGATTTCAGCGCGCGGCGGAACTGTGTGATGAATGCGATTCAATAGGCTCTGAGTTGCGATTCTGCCGATCTCTTCCAACGGTTGATTAATCGTCGTGAGGCGAGGCATAGTGTATGCCGCCGCTTTAATGTCATCGAAACCAATCACGGAGATGTCCGATGGAACGCGGAGGTTGAAGTCCTGGAACGCTCGGATCGCGCCGATGGCAGAGATATCGTTGAAAGCTACCAGTGCAGTGAATGGAAGCTTGGTAGCGAGTAATTGCTGAACTGGTGGATAACCAAGTTCTGGAGAGAACATATCTCGATCTAGCGTAGTAACCAACTCGGGCCTGATCTCAATATTGAGCTTCTCTGCGGCCGCCACCAACCCTTTCCACCTGGCATCGGAGTCAGAGCTGAAGGGCTGGCCGCGCATAAATGCGATGTTCCGATGGCCAAGTGAATATAAATGATTCAGGACTAGCTCTGCGGCGTGCGAGTGATCGAGCGTCACGTTGGTCACGCCCTTGATCTGACGATGGCCGGCCACTGCGACGACAGGTACGCTGATGGAATGTTCCAAAAGAGTGTCGATCGCTATGATTCCCTGCGCGCCTCGCCCTATCAACATTCGGGTGTAGTCTTCTATCAAACTTCTTTTATGACGATGATGAGCCGTAATATAGAAGTAACCCGCTTTGATGAGTTGGTCCCCGATACCGCTCATAACCTGGGTATGGTACCCGTCGCCCAATTCCGGCACAAGGATCCCAATTGTGAGAGTACGCCGGCTGCGCAACGAGCGTGCAACCAGGTTTGGCTGGTAATTCATCTCCTTTGCGGCAGCCTTGATGCGGTCCCGTGTTGCTTGGGGGATCGATCGGCCCGGAACATCGTTGAGGACGACCGACACGGTGGCTGGATTCAACCCCAGGTGCTCGGCTAACTGCTTCAGGCTAACCGGCTGTCCGGCTGGGGCTCGCGCGCCGTCCATTCGCTGCTTGTCAGTTGCCCTACCCTTCATTGAAAAGCCTATCTCCTTACCGTCTCGCCGCAACTCTAATTCTACATTGAGATTGTGTCTATTTCACAGAAAATGCAGCCACAACCCGATCCTAGTTCTACCCCTTAAAGCCGGCGTCAATTAGTAAGGGAGTCGCGCCTGGGTTTCCGGCAGCTTGACGGCGACGACGCCGGCACCTTCACGAACCGTGTAAATCCGGTCTGCCTTCAGATTCGTTAAGGACTCCTTCCTTCCATCCGCCCACGAAATCTCCGCTTCGTCGAGATGGTCATGACTGCCGAGTCCGAAATGCAGGCGAAGATCGTTCTGCGAAAGATAACTTCCGCCGCTCAGCGCCTCTCCAAGCTGCACTAAGTCCCCCGCCGTGGCCCGTACCCGTGCATTTAGCGCCAGCCGGTTGTTCTCCCCGCCTTCGAGCTGAATGCCGATCCAATGATTCGCCGGGCCTCCAACGGGACGAAGAATCATGGGCGCACCTACGAGATTCTCGACCACGGCCTCAACTCTTCCGTCGTTGAACAAATCACCCACCGCGAGCCCCCGGCTGACCTGTGGGATCTGGATCGCCGACCCGGCGCGCCGGCTGATGTTCTGGAAGGTGCCGTCGTGGCGATTCAGAAACAGCAGCTTTGGCTCCAGGTAGCGCGCCGCGGTATGCGCGTTATCTACCTGCGGATACACATGTCCATTGACCTGAAAAAAGTCTTGCCATCCACTATTGGCAAAGTCCACGAAGGCCGCACCCCAACCCACATAGCCCTGCGTTCCTCTGGCAATGCCCGATGCTATGGATGCGTCCGTGAAGTTCATCGCCCCTTCGTTGCGATAAAGCGCCGTGTATTCGACGTCGAAATGCGAGATCGCCAGCGACATGAGGCCATTGTGGAGATAATCCCCAACCGCGATTCCCATGTTGGCCTGCTCCACCCCATCTTCGTTGGCGGCAACGCCAGCCAGGAGAGCTACATCCTCGAAGCTTCCCTTTCCGTCATTCCGATAAAGATAGTTGGCCTCGCCATCATTGGTGACAAAGAGGTCCGGGTTTCCGCTGTTGTTGAAGTCGCACCAGACCGAAGTAAGCCCGTAGCGCCTTTCCGGATCCTGTACACCTGCCTGCTTCGATACATCTGTAAATGTGCCGTTGCCGTTGTTATGGTAAAGACTATCGGGTAGACCGGGGAGTCCGCGGGGGCCGCACTGAACGTCTATTCCAAGGTACTTACACGGCTTACGCGACGAACCAAAGGCAGGCAGGTCATCGAGACTAAAATCGACGTAGTGCGACACGAAAAGGCCGGGTGAACCTCCACTGCTCTCAGACCCGAATGCGGCGCCCGTTGCCCAGCCGGAATCACCAGAAAGGCCGCTGGGCTTGGTTACGTCTGTGAATGTTCCATCACCGTTGTTACGATAGAGCACCACGCCATTGAGGCACGTCACGAGCAAGTCAGGCAAGCCGTCGTTGTTGAAGTCACCGACCACAGCACCCATCGCCCAGCAGGGGTACCCTACGCCGGCTCTGTCCGTAACATCTGTGAAGGTTCCATCGCGATTATTATGAAACAGAGCGCCGCGTGCCTTGATTCCGTGAAGGGCCATATCCACGCTTTGCGCATTCGTAAAATAGATGTCCGGCCATCCGTCGCCGTCATAGTCAATTAGGGCAACTCCGCCGCTCATTGATTCAGCAATGAACTTTGCTTCCGGGCTCGACTTATGGTCGAAACTGATTCCCGTCGACTTAGTAATATCAACCAACTGCGGGTAATCAGGCACCGGGCCCGAAGCCGCCTTTTCTGCTTCAGCCTTTTGGCGCTCCGCGGGAGACAGCGGCGTGGGTGTTCCCATCTGTCCAGCAATCCTCCCAAGAAACATAAGAAATGAAAGCGCAGCAGCGACCTTCAAAATCAAGCTTCGAAAATTCCCGCCCGCAGCGATTTGATTCATCGTTCCGCTTCACTTCTTGCTTTGTGGCTCCTCTTCAGAGTTGTCGTCGGCACGGATCTCATCTGGCTGTATGAGGAGCTCCTTATATACGGCGCGAAGTTTGTCCTTCATACCCTTGTATTTCTGGTATAGTTCCACCTCGCGCCTGGCATCGTCCATTCGGCCTATCTTCCTATAAAGTGTCGACAGCCGATAGTGGACGCTCGAGTTGGTTGGTTCTAATTGCGCCGATGCCTCAAGCAGGGGCAACGCCTTGCCCTGCCGATCCATCTCAATGAGCACCTTTGCCAGACCCAGCTTGGCATTCGCATCTTCGGGATGCAACATCTCAGCTTTTGTGTAGTCGTCGTATGCCTGTTGCACATCGCCTTTCGCTTCTGCAATCTCGGCCAATTCGCAAATCGCTTTTTCATCTTGCGGATTCTCTTCCACCGCCGCTCGAAACTCTTCCTCCGCCTCCTTCTTCACCGCCAAATCCTGCGAGGTGTGCAGCAATTCGGCAAGCTCAAAATGTATACCGGGCAGGTGCGGGTCGATTGCAATTGCCTTGCGGTACTGGGCGATCGCTCCATTTGTGTTTCCTTCTCGCGTCTCTTCATGGGCCAGCAGTTGATGCATCTGTGCTGAGTCGGGCGCCTCCAGCGACAAACTTATCATTGACTCCCCGGAAAGGTCTGCGTAAGTCCGGTAGGCAGCATAAAGAACCTCCGGCGCGTCGGGATATGCTGTCTTCAGCTGACTGACTAAGCCGGCCGCCTTATCCAGTTCGCCGCTTCCCGTGTAAAGCCCCACAAGGTCCAGGCCAACCTCAATCTTGAGCTTTCTCTCCTCAATCATCGGGAACGAGCCTTCCAGATCCTTGCGTGCGGCGGTGAGATCTTCCGTGTGCTCCTCGGCAAGCCCAAGCAACGCTTGCACCTTCCACAAGTTCGGCTGAATGTTGATCGCCGCTTGCAACTGCGGAACGGCGTTAGCATAATCGCCGCGGAAGAAGAGCAACACTCCCAGGTTCGCGCGCGCCTCCACGTTGTTGGGATCGAGGCCGACAATCTCTTTCAACTCGGGAATCGCCAGATCGGGCCGCTGCTCATGCAAATACTGCTGCGCCATACGCTCATGCTGCTCGATCTGTTGTTTTTCACTTGGTAAGGTCTGGCCCGTGGATGGAATGGAGATCGCGCTCAGCAAGACCAGCGCGTATGCAGATGACTTCGCCGGCATGATTCCCTCATCATACCAAGGCATAGTTTGCCGCGAAATGGAAAGGACGGCGAGCGTTCGCCGTCCTCTCCAGGTTGAATTCATCGGTTGCTCAGAATGACAGGCGTCCGTAGAGCTCCCACGTCCTGCCTCCCACCGTAGTGCTGCGGATGTTGGCTTGGTTTTGCTCGTCAGATGCAGGTCCTCCGACGACGCCTCCAGGTTGTCCGAAACTCGGATGGTTCAGGATGTTGGTCGCGCTGCCGCGGATCTGGAACTTCACGCCCCGCTCAGGCCACAGGTCGAAGCTCTTGCCGAGCGAGAAGTTGACGTCGGTTAGATCCGGACCCGTGACGATGTTTCTGCGGAAGGTGCCGTAGGTGTACTGAGCGGGGAGCGCGAACGCGTCCAGGTTGTACCACTCGTTTGTATTGTGGACCGCGCCTCCTCCTGTCGCAGCGGGGCCGGTGTCGGACGACTTATAGCTGCCGACCAGATTTGCATATTGCGTGTAGCTCCCCGACTGGTTGTTTGAGTTGTTATAACCGCCCGTCGTGATTCCAATTGGGTTGCCAGTCTGCGCCATGAAGGTCGACGCCAGTTCCCAGCCGCCGAGCACTTCATCTGCCAGGAGGTTGGTGTTAAGGAACTGCTTGCCTTTGCCGAACGGCAACTGGTACACCACCTCGCCCTTAAACATCTGCCGGATGTCGAAGTTCGAGTTGCTGTAGTTCTGGGACGGCACGTAGGCATTCTGATAGTTTTGCCAACCACCGCGGCTCCCCCATCCG
This sequence comes from Occallatibacter sp., assembly GCA_049520675.1. Lineage (GTDB taxonomy): Bacteria > Acidobacteriota > Terriglobia > Terriglobales > Acidobacteriaceae > Telmatobacter. The sequence goes on from JBEKPO010000072.1 coordinate 32,736, forward strand.
GAGGAATCCATGTCGTCGAGGAAATGGGACCACGTGTAATTGGTGCTGAATTGCAAACCGTAACTCATGCGCTTGGTGAGCACTGCCTGCAACGCGTGGTAGTTGGAAATGGCGTTGTTGGTGCTTCCGGTGATTGCCTGGAAGAGAGGATAGGGCTCGTTCACGATATCGTTGGGGCCCAGCTCGCTTACCGGGACCTGGTTAATATCCACTGGGAAGTTGAGCTTTGTACCATGGTTCCCCACGTAAGCCACTTGTGCGGAGAAATCTTTCAGGAACATCCGCTCCACAGCCAGGTTCCACTGGTAGTTTGTCGGAACAGGCGTGTGGTACTCGTTGTACGATACGCCCGAGTTGTTCGAGGCCCATGGAGTAGTCGGCGAGTTCAGATATTGTGAGTTGATGGTGCTGGAGTTGTAGATGCCGACGCCGCATCCTGGATCTGTCATATCCGGAGCGCTTCCATTGCCGTCGAGTTCGGTTACCGGGCAAATGCCGTTGGTGGTGTCGCCGTAGTTGCCGTGGCTGCCAAACGCGTTGCCCATGCCGGCGCCGTAGGTGTCTTCGCTCCATGTCGAGGCGTAGACGCCTATGCCACCGCGGAGCACGGTATTCGGGAATAGCTCCCAGCTGAATCCAATGCGAGGCAGAATAATGTCGTACTTAGGCGCCTGCAGGCTGGTGCGCCCGTTCTGCCCGATGAATCCGTACCAGAGGCCGCCGAGAACCGGGGCGCCGGGCGCAATTCCGTTGATGGCCTGGCTGGAAACATTGAAGTTCTGCACTGAAGGATCCCAAACCGCCTCGTTGCCCTTTACTTCGCGCCAGCCGGTTTCGATCTCATACCGCACACCCAGGTTCACGGTCAGATTCGGCCGAGCCTTGAAGTCGTCCTGAACGAAGAGCTGCGGAGTCTTCCACCTGCCTCCGAATTCAGGTGTTACGCCTGCGCTCCAGCTTTGCGACTCGCCCAGCAGGAAGTCGGCGTAGGAGAGACCGTCATAACTGTCAGTCCCCGCGCCTCCGGCAGCAGTGTAGGTGCCGGCAAACGTGAAGCTTCCGGAATTGATGTTGCCCCACGACGTAGAATCAGCGCGATTGATGAGGAACTCGCCGCCGAAGTGCAGCACGTGGCGTCCCTTAATCATCGTGACGACGTCGGAGGGATCGAAGACCATCTCCTTGTAGACGGAGTTCGAGGCGCTTCCGGGACTATAGTAATTGTTGTTAATGTTGATGTTCGGGAAGATGTCTGCCTTCAGCAAAGGCATTTGCAGCTTCTGCTCCCATCCTCCGCCGAGCGTGAAAGGCACAAAGAAGTTCAACTGATCGGTGAAGCCCATGCGCGCTTCATTGATCACGTGCGAACTGATTGTCCACACATCCGAAATCTCGGCGTTGTCACGGCTCACGTCGCCATCCTGGCAGCCGAATGGGCAAAACGGGTTCAGAAACTTATCCGGGGCGTCGCTCTCCGTCTCCGACAAAGTCAACCGGTTCGAAGATGTCAAATCGGTGTCCCAACGCCCAAAGTACTTGATATATGGGTAGCTGCTCGCTGGGCTGAGGATGGAGAAGTTGTTTTGGCTGTAGCTCGCTACACTTTTCGGATAACCAGCCGACGCGAGCACTGCCTGGTTAACTGCGTTTGCGGCCGGGCTGATCATCGTCGAAGGAATCTTATTGCTCCCATACTCCGAGATAAAGCTCTGGCGCTGGACACACGGTGCGGGCTGGGTGAAAGTGCCGTCCGGAAACTCCGCCCCTGTATACGTGCAATTGCCCGAGGTCACGATCGTTTGCGTGGTGGGATCGTAGATGGTGGGCAGACCGGCCTGAGTGAAATCGCCGCCCATTTCGGCGGTGCTGGGCAAGGACTCGAACGACGCTGACCCGGTGCCGTTATTGACCGTCCGGTCGTAGTCAAAATAGAAGAACGATTTGTGAAAGATGTGCTTCGGCAACACGGGTCCGCCGACGGCGCCACCGAAGTTGTTGAAGCGAACGATGGGAACGGTTCCCGTGCCCCACGCATAAGTGGCGGCATCGAAGAAATTGTTCTGGTTGTATTCATAGGCGGCGCCGTGGAATTTGTCGGTGCCGCTCTTGGTGATCTGGTTGTAGACGATGTCGCCCACGCCGTATTGCGCCGAAAAAGCCGTCGCGCTGATCTTCACTTCCGCTGTGGTCTCAAAAATGGTCACGTCGGAGTTCTGGCTCATCGGCAGGGTGGTGGTGGCACCATCTTGCAATATGCTGGCATAGGGCAGGTTGCCATTGATAGAAGAAATCGTGCCCGGGTTGAGGGAATTGCTGGCGTTTTCCGGGGCGCCGGCGGCTCCCGGCATCGAGATCACGAAGTTTTCCCAGTCGGCTCCGCCGCCATTCTGGCTGCCAACCTGCGGCAACTCGTCCATGAAGTCCGCCTGCATGTCGCCTTCCTGCGCGCCGCTTTCGGTGTCGAGGAGGGGAACATCGGTGGTCACAACCACCTTCTCCGAAATCTGGCCGACCTGCATCACCGCATTGACGGTTTCAATTCCGAGGCTCACCGTCACAGGCCCGCGGACGTAAGTTTCGAATCCGCCCTTTGTGAATGTCAGCTGATAATGGTCCTCAGGAATTGCGCCCGTGTCGTAAAGTCCGGCACTGTCTGTCACATAGGTTCGGGTGACGCCTTTGTCGATATCCGTCACGTTGACCGTCACGCCCTGGATCACGGCGCCAGTCGCATCCGCCGCTGTGCCGCGCAAGTCGCCTGAGTTTGTGTTCTGTGCAAAACATGTCCCGGTTCCAGCGATCAGCATTCCGCTGACCAGCAGGACCAGAAGCAAAAGCCATCGCGACTCATTTCTCATGAACTGCCTCCTGAATCACACGCACTTTGCCGTTTCGGCTACCGGCGATTCGTGGAACTTGCTCCGGCGCCGCACCGGAACGCCTTTGAATTCGCCGGGGCAGATTCCGTTTGGACTTCATAAGACAAACGGTTGTTTCATCACTCTGACTCGTCTTTTTCGAAGGCGCCGCGATTAGACCACATCGAAAGATGGACTGTCAAGCCATTTTTTGGTTGTAGACAAACGTTTGATTGAGTATCATTGACCGCATTGGGCCAACTCTCATGGCAATAGGAGCGCTTCGAGGTCCGACGGCGAGAAAGCGTCTTTTGTTAGCGTTTTCATTTAGGCAATCGCTTGTCTAAATCGATTTTTCGGACCTCTGGGAAGGTGGGTAAGTACCGAATGCATCCCGCATCACGGCGTCAGTTTCTTGCAAATGCGGCAACTTCCATCGTGGCAATAGTTTGCGTAAGAGGGTTATCGGCAGGAGGCCAGTTGATTCCGGCTGCTCGTTCGCCGCGTGCCTGGCTGACGGCAGGAAACCGGCGCTATGAGGAGATCACGCTCCCAGGCTGGCAGCAGGCTTCCGGGTCAACCTCAACCGCCAGGGATTCCACAATTGAGGTTGACGCCTCTCAGACGTTTCAGAGCATGCTCGGATTTGGCGGCGCCTTCACCGATTCATCCTGCTTTCTTTTCAGTCAGATGAGCGCTGCTCAACGCCGCCAGTTGTTGCTTGAGTTCTTCTCGCCCGAGGGCCTGCAGTTTTCCGTGGCGAGAACCTGTATCGGCTCCAGTGACTATTCTCGATCCGTTTACACCTTTGATGACACTCCCGCGCCAGATCCCGGACTTACCCACTTCAGCATCGAGCATGATCGCGCGTATATCCTGCCTATCCTTCGCGAGGCAGTCGGAATTCGACCCGACCTCTTCTTTTTCTCGACGCCCTGGAGCCCGCCCGCCTGGATGAAAACCGGCGACTCTCTCTTCGGCGGCTCCATGAGAAAACGCTATTTCGATTGCTACGCGAAATACTTCGTCAAATTCATCGATGCATACAAGACGGAAGGCATTAACGTCGGCGCCGTCACCATCCAGAATGAAGTCGACACCGACCAGGACGGCAGGATGCCGGCAGCTCTCTGGGGGCAGGAGTACGAAGGCGGTTTCATCAAGAGCTTTCTCGGACCCGCGCTCAGTAGCGCATCGCTCGACACCAAGATCTGGCTCCTAGATCACAACTTCGATCTTTGGGGTCGCGTCATGGATCTGCTCAGCGACCCCGACGTCTCGCACTTTGTCGACGGCGTAGCATGGCACGCATACGTCGGCGAACCCGGCGCAATGACACGCGTACACGATGCTTTTCCATCGAAGAGTGCCTACTTCACCGAGTATGGCCCCTTCGTTACTGACGCTGACTACCTCACCGGGTGGGCGAAATGGTCTGCCACCTACACACAGATCTTCAGAAACTGGGCCCGCTGTGCTGTTGCATGGAATCTGTTGCTCAACGAAAAGGGCGGACCGAATCTCGGCCCATTCGAGTGCGGTGGCGTTGTCACCGTCGATTCGAAAACCCAGCAGCTCACGCGCAGTGGCCAATACTGGGCGCTGGCGCATTACTCGAAAACTGTACGGCGCGGAGCGCGGGTCATCGCTTCCAGTTCGTCGCTTGCCGGCGTCGAGCACGTCGCCTTCGCCAACCCTGACGGCACGTTCGTTCTGGTCGTTACCAATCAGGGCAAAGAACGCGACATCCAATGCGGGTTTCAGGGCAAGCTTCTTTCTATCAGCCTGCCTGCCGATTCCGTCCTCACCATGCAATGGGCCTGATTTGCTTAGCCCCACACTCTTTCATTGCCGCGGGAACTCAGCGACCTTTGGCGTTACCCGCGGCGTAGTAGAGGTAGGCCCTCCCACATTGTCAATCACATTCTCGATTCCGCCCTTGTCGTCCAGTGCCACCGTAATCATGTGATGGAATCGCACGCCGGGCTTTTCCGGCACCTCAATCGCACGAGTCAGCACCACATTCGGGTGACGGAACACGCTATAGATTCCCAGCCCCCACGCCTCATGCAGCGTTACTCTATCGGCCACCTTGTACGAAGCCCACCCGTCCACGCCTTTCGCGCTGCGGTAGCTCGCCTGGTCCGGCGGATCATACGGAATTTCCGATTGGTAGAAATAGGTTCGCCCTCCATCTCCATTCCATAGCACCTGGAACTCCTGGTGATGCTCGACGAATAACCCGTAGGTGGTCACATCGTCGCCATTAACTACCATTCCATTTGCGCTCAGATTCTTGTCCCAGCCCACACCCGACCCATGATCCGCGCGCCATATCCAAGTGTGGTCCACGATCGTGTCCGAGCTGTTAATCTCAAGGTCGACGTGCGTGCTGCCTACTTCCGCTCCGCCCACGCGGAAGAACACATCGTGCAGGCAAATCGGATTCTCGCGATGCCGTGCTTTGCTTCCCTTCGGTCCCACCGCAAGCAGCACCGGAGACTTCGTCGCGCCGGCATCGAACAACACGCCGGCAATGTCGATTCCATCCACATCAGCCGTCGTCATGGCCGCTGTTCCGTGGGTCGGTTTGAGTGTGGCATACCCCAGTCCCATCACAATCGTGTTCGGTCGCGTCACGCGAATTGCATCATCCAATTCATAATTCCCCGGGGTCAGCAACAGGTCCTTGCCCTTCGCCAGTTGCGCATTGATGCTCTCCGCGGTATCCGCATCCGGGCGCGCCACGTAGAAATGGTTCAAGGGAATCGACAGCCCTGGCGTCGACCCGCCATGCCAGGTGATTCCCTTGCTGTCTCTTCGCAATTCAGGCACGCGCACGCTCCAGTTGCCTTTGCTGTCCGCCTCGAGGAATGGCTTCTCGCGCACCACCGGCACGCGCTCCACCTTCGTGTACGGCGGTGATGGCCACTCGCCCTCAGGCGGACTCGTTACGCCCACAAACACCATGTTCCAATTCGACCCCGTCCAACTGCCCCACTCGGCGTTCCGCGAGATCCACTGCTGCTGCGATCCGGAGTCGACATTGCCGTCAACCAACGTGTCCGACATCCATCCGCCGCTGGCCCAGCCGTGGTTCTGGTGCAGCACCAGGTTGCCTCGAATATGCATCCTTCGGAAGGGAATCGCCTGCGATACGGCCCACTGCATCGTCCCGCCGGCGGGCGTCACCGAAAATCCTTCTGCCGCCCGCCAGAAAGTGCATGTCGCATTGTTGTTCGGCAGGCTCGCATCCGAGTGAACGTTGCCGGCAATCTCCACCGCATCTGGCGTTGCGCCTAACCCCAAAACTTGCGTGTAAAAACCCACCGGCACATTCACATGGTATTGGCCCGGCAGAAACAACAGCGCATACCTCGCCGGCCCGAATTCGCTCTGGCGTTCGATCGCATAGACCTTATCGATCTGTTCCTGAATCGCCGCCGTTGGCATCGAGGAATCGAAGATCAAGACGTTCGGTCCGAGGTCGGGCGCCTTTGCGGCTTCGGCAATGGATGTGATTCCGCCGCAGGCCGCAAACGCGGCCAACGCCGCGATCCCGCCAAAATGGATCGCGCTCTTACCAATCCTTCTCTTGATTCCCCTCAAAGGCACGCTCTTCGCTCCGTCGCGAATTACCACACGTAGGTTCCCACTGATTCGGGGTGCAACGTCGTGTGAACGCTCTGCCCGTGATACTCGATTTGAAATGTCTTGTCAAAGTTTCCGGTATTGACCGCCACCAGCACCACCTTTCCGTCGGGAGTCAGAAACGCGGCGGTTGACAATTGTTCCAATTCATTCGACCCAATCCGCACAGATCCCGGAGGCACAAACTTCGAGACGTGCGCCAGCGCGTAGTAGGCCACATTGAACGTCGCTTTGTCGCCATCCAGCGTGACAGCTCCGAAGCAGCCGCTGCAACCGCCATCGTTTGTGTGCGGACCGGCGTGGGGATCGGCCGCGAGATTCCACAGCAGTACATTGCGCGCCCAGTTTCGAGTAGCGGCGATGAGCACCCGGCTCACTGGCTCGGCAATATCGATTGTGTCGCCGCCTGTTCCCCAGCCGACCGATTGCTCTGTGAGATACAGGTTCTTGTTGGGATACGCCTCATGCACGGTCGTCAGCGCGCTGCTGTCGCCGCCATAGAGATGAAAGGCCGTTCCGGCAACAAATGGGCTGGCGGCAGCATCGCCGAGGATCGACAAGGGGTACGAAATCACATCGGGATTGTGATCGTATACCTGAATCTCCGTCTTGATTCCGGCTTTTTCAAATGCTGGCCCCAGGTGTTTCGCAATCAGCTCATCCTCTTCTTCGGCGAACATCGCCATGCTCGGCGTGTTCTTCGGATTCAGCGGCTCGTTCTCCACCGTGATCGCGTTGATCGTGATCCCCTCCGCCTTCATCCCTTCCACATACTTCGTAAGGTACTGCGCATATGCCTCATAAAACTCTGGCTTCAGCTCCCCACCCTTCACTTTGCCGTTGGTTTTCATCCAGGCAGGGGCCGACCAGGGAGAGCCCAGGATTTTGATGCGGGGATCGATCGCCAAAATTTCCTTCAACACGGGAATTACGTCTGCCCGATCGGGATCGAGGCTGAACCTCCTCAACTTCGGATCTGTCTCACCCGCCGGCATGTCGTCGTAGGAGTACACGTGGTCGTTCATATCCGAAGACCCGATGCTAACCCTCAAATAACTCACTCCGATTCCATCGCCCTCGGTAGTGAACAGGTTCTTCAACAACGCTGCTCTCCGTGTAGGGGCCATGCGCATCAGCAGTTGCGCACTCCCCCCGGTCACAGCAAAGCCGAATCCTTCGATCGACTGGTACTGTTGCATATCGTTCACAGCGACAGCCGGAAACTGAGATTGCCTGGGAGAGAAGCGCAGAGGCTCAGGTTGGTGAGCAAACACAGCCGCCCGGTCCACAGTCGTCAACCAAATCTGGACGTCCGGGAGATTCTGCGCCCGCATCATAAAGGATTGGAGGACCAGAACCGCGATCAAGGAAAGAAGAAAGCGAATCGATTTCATTTCCGTTCTCCGCTTTGCCGGCGCGCCATTCGCCGTCCGGATGACTTGGTCCCATGCGTGGAATGCAAGACAACCGATTGCCATAAGGCGAAAATCCACACCGGCATCTGAATAGTTAATGATCAGAGCAGAGCCTCGCATCGCTTGTCAACCCAATTTAGCCTCGTTCCTTCCCCTTCTGTATTTCGCCGCGTTTGACCTCCGCCCTGCAGGCAGCGTATTGTCACCGGGTGAATTTCCCTCGTTGCAGCGGAATTCTCTTGCACTGCACGTCGCTTCCCGGCCGCTTCGGCATCGGCGATCTGGGACCGTCTGCGTATGAATTTGCCGATTTTCTCGCTGACGCCGGCCAGAAACTCTGGCAGGTGCTGCCGCTCAACCCTACCGGATACGGCGATTCGCCCTACCAGTGCTTCTCCGCCTTCGCCGGTAATCCGTTGCTGATCAGCCTCGAGCGTCTGCGCGATCGTGGCTTGATCGCCGATTCCGATTTGGCCGGTGCACCCGCGTTTCCTGAAGAGAAGGTGGATTATGGCGCCGTAATTGCCCACAAGCGCCCCCTGCTGCTCAAAGCTGCGGAAACGTTTTTCACCAATGCCGGCGCGGAAGAGCGTGCAGCGTACGAAAGTTTCTGCGTCGCTAGCCGTGACTGGCTTGAGGACTTTGCTCTCTTTATTGGCCTCAAAGAAGCCCATGGCGGCGTGGCGTGGACGGAGTGGGAACCCTCGATCCGCGACCGGCAACCCGAAGCCATGCGCGCCTGGAGCCAGCGGCTGGCCACGCAACTCCGAGCCATTCGCTTCTTCCAATTCGAGTTTTTCCGCCAGTGGGCCGATCTCAAAGCCTATTGCCATCAGCGGGAGATCCGGCTTATGGGAGATATTCCCATTTACGTCGCCCACGATAGCGCCGACGTCTGGGCCAGCCCTGATCTCTTTCACCTCGGTCTCGACGGCCGCCCCACCGTGGTCAGCGGCGTTCCCCCCGACTACTTCAGCGCCACCGGCCAGCTCTGGGGAAACCCCATCTATCGATGGGATGTGCTTGCCTCTTCCGGTTATCGCTGGTGGATCAAGCGTTTCCGCGCTTCGTTTGCTCTCGTCGACCTGGTTCGCCTCGACCATTTTCGCGGCTTTGAAGCCTACTGGGAGATTCCCGCCGGTGAGTCCACGGCCATTCATGGCCGCTGGGTCAAGGCCCCTGGCGAGGAATTGCTTACCGCATTGGTCAAGGAGCTCGGTGAGCTCCCAATCGTGGCTGAGAACCTGGGCGTAATTACAGGCGAGGTCGAGAACCTGCGCAAGAAATTCAAGTTGCCGGGCATGGCCATTCTGCAGTTTGCTTTTGGCATCGAGCAGCAGTCGTCCACGTTCCGCCCGCACAACTATGAATGCGATCTCGTCGCTTATACCGGAACGCACGACAATGACACCGCCGTCGGCTGGTGGCAAAGCACCGGTGAAGGCGATAGCACACGAACCTCTCAGGATGTCCTAAAAGAACACGCGCTGGCCAGGGCCTATCTGAACTTCGGCGACGAGGACGAGATCAACTGGGTGATGATTCGCGCCGCCGAGGCCTCCGTGGCCAACATTGTGATCCTGCCCATGCAAGATGTGCTCGGGTTGGGCAGTTCCGCGCGCATGAATCTTCCCGGCACAACCACTGGAAACTGGCTCTGGCGCTGCCGGCCCGGCTCCCTTCGCCCCGCACTCGGCGGCCGCCTTCGCTCACTCGTTCAGCTCTTCGACCGGTGACGCTTATGGCTTCGCATCATTCTGAGCTCTGATCTCGAAGTGGTGTGGCTGGGGTTGCGCGTCTTCATGCACCTGCGATTCCGCCGCCACCAGAGCCGACGCCAACGCTGCCGCTGTGGCGGAGGTTTCGCCTTCGAGGGAAGGGTAGATGACGTTGAATCGTGCATCCTCTAACTCATTGCGCTCCTGAACATCGAGCGCAACCAGCCTGGCTTGCTTGAGCATTGGCGTATTTATAAGGGCCAGATTCAGTCCGGCGCTGAGCTCCTGGTCTGTGAAGCTCCCAAGGTTCTCGTCATCTATCAAGAGATCGTATTTCCCGCCAGGCAACCCTTGCACCGCGATCGTCTCCTCGTCCAGGGCGGCAACAAGATCGGAATACTTCAGGGCCAGGCCAAGAACGGGGTCGAGAACAGGTGGAGGAAACGGCAGCGGCAGCGCACCCTCCGTTTCAGTCCAGCGCAGTCCCGTTTTGCTCTTCACAACATCTTCGACCTTGGCGTTACTTGCCGTCACCGACGGCGCCTTGCCCGATCCGTTCACAATCACCGAACTGACGAGCGGTGGCGCGCCCCACGCCTTGAGAAGACTCTCTGCCATGATCCAGTGACCGCCGGGCTGCGGATGCACTCGGTCAGGGATGACCTGTTTGGCGAGGTCGGGCGACTTCTCATTCATGATTTGCAGAAATTCCGTAACCGGCTCATTGAAATCGACCAATTGCGTTCCCTTCTCCCTGCTTATCTGCGCGACCACTGCGCCATATTGAACGAGCGCGTTATTCAACCCGCCATGGTCGGGCGCCCTCGTAACGTCGTCATACGGAGATGGCTCAATCAGCGTGATTCGCGCATCAGGCAGGTTCTTCTTCAGTGACTCGACAAGACGTTGGTAACCTTGCGTGTAAGTCAGAACGATTCCTGGCTCGCTGGCCCGATAGTAGAAGTCGTTCATGCCCAGCATCACCGTGACAATATTCGGATGCCACGCAAAGACGTCACGGTCCAGCCTCAGGTCGACCGGGCCCGCGTAACCGCCGCTCACCTTGTCGCCTCCTACGCCGGCGTTGTGAAACTCCACCTTCCAACCCGGGAATCGCGTAATGACGTATTCCTCCACGTCTTCTGTGTAAAGCCTCTGCGCAGTGATGCTGTCGCCGTAGAATGCCACCCGATCGCCGTCATGCACTGCAAAACCAGACAGTTGAGAAACTGCGGGTGTGATTCCCGCTGCGAATAACGAAAGCAACAATGAACGATGCCAATACTTCACAGGATTCTTCTCCTTTGTGACGCCTTGCCCGTTGAAACTCTAAGCGTTGACCCAAAACCGGCGCAACAGCTGCATGCCCGCGGAGTCTTGAGTCTTGAGTCAGCCGGGCTCTGAATCGAATTTCCCTGCCGGGAACGAGACAATCCCGTCCGCCTCGTTTCGGACAACCTCGATTTGCTCTGCACGGTAAGCCACCTGCCTCGCGTGAGAACCGCGTATACCGAATGGGCTCAAGTCGATTTTGCCAGAAGGATCGTATTCCGTATACAATAGACACAAATCCAACACTCGACAAGCTTGAGGTGGTAGCTCTACTTTGGGCCGTGAGTTTCGAGTTCACAGCCTAGATTTGTCAGAAAATTTGGCGCCGCCAGACTTCCGATCACGCCCAGGCAAGTTACGACGGGTCGGCCGGCGGCCTTCTGGAGTTGGGGAGTGAGCATGGCAAGCAACCGCGACGTCTCATCCCACGATTTCCTTGCCCTTCCTCTTTCCGAAATGCGGGCCACCGTCTCGCGCTTTCATCAACGGGTGGGCACCGCTTTCCAGGAACACGCCTCCACCGGGGAGTCCGTCCGCAAAGCTCTTCACCACGGAGGCTCCGACCGCTGCCTGGTGCGCCTCAAGCGTCTTTCGGTCGATGTAATTCTCCGCTACGGTGACGATCTCGCCGATCTGTTCTGCCAGTTCCCCGACGACGTGTTGTGGGTGCAGGCCTACGATTACGGCGTCGGTTTCCAGCCCCCGGGGCCCAATCGAGTCGACGAAATAGAAGTTCTCACCAGGGATTCCCAGTGGACTGACGAGTGGGGTACACGCTGGGGACACGCATTTGGCGGCGTCGGCGCCACACCGCTGAGCGGCGCCATTGAACATTGGTCCCAACTGGACGACTATCTCGCTCACCGCATTCCCGATCCACATGCGCCCGGCCGGCTCGATCGTGCCAGGGAAATGCTCGCACCCCATGGCGGCAAGAAGTATTGTGTCGCCGTCATATGCCCTGCGCTCTTTGAGCGCCAGCACTTCCTGCGGGGCATGGAGAATACGTTTTGCGACTTTGCGTCGAACGGCCTCGAGGTGGAACGCCTGCTTGAGACGCTGTGCGATAACCTCATTGAGCTGATCCGCGAGTGGGGCCAGACTCAAATCTCGGCCTACTACCTGACCGACGACTGGGGTTCGCAAACCGGGCTGATGATCTCTCCTGCGTTATGGAAGAAATATTTCCGCGGCCACTACCGGCGCATCATCGAGGAGATTCACCGCCTCGGCAGGGACGTCATCTTCCACAGCTGTGGCAATGTCATGCGCCTGGTCCCGGAGTTGATTGACCTCGGTGTCGATGTCCTTGATCCCATCCAGCCCGAGGCCATGAATCTCGATTCCGTCGGCGGGCAATTCGGCGGCAAAGTCGCATTCTGCGGCGGACTTGATGACCAGCGCCTTGAAGATTACACGCCGCAACAAGTCAAGGACGCGGTGAGGCATGCCGTTGATGCTTTGGGAAAGCCTTTTGGCAACGCCTACATTCTTGCGCCCGCCAACACGATCAC
>JBEKPO010000073.1:0-23517 GCA_049520675.1 Occallatibacter sp.
CCTGGCGGCCCACCCGGCTGCTGCAGCAGCGTGATTTGCGCGGTATCGGGCGCGCCAGTGACTTGCCCCATCGCCTGCAGGGCCGCGGCATTCTGCGAGAGCTGCGCCTGAAGCTGCTTGATCTGCCTGCCGCGGTCGAGGTCCTGTTTGGCCAGCTCGAAGGCCGCAAAAGCCAGCACCGCCGTGGCCAAGCCGAAGCCAAGCGAGAAGCGCAGTCCCCACCGTTTTTTCCCGGCCTTGGACCGGGCTGGTTGCGAGGTCGCGGGCTTCTCCGCCCGCACCCTGTCCATCAGCGCCGACTTCACCTGCGGCCGAGGCGCAACCGGGTTCGCCGACAAGCCCAGGAGCGCCGTCCGCTGCCGCGCCGCGGCAAACTGCTGCCGGCATGCCGCGCAATCGCGCACATGCGCTTCGAGCGTCAGCTTCTCCTCTCCATCCAGCGCGCCCAGCGCGTAGAGGTCGAGATCGTCCGGGTTGGCGTGCGGCGTGGTCATCGAAGTATCTGTCTCAACGTTTGCATCGCGGTTCGTACTCGGGTCTTGACGGTTCCCAGCGGGGCCCCGGTTTTGGCGGCGATCTCGGTTTGCGTCCGGTTTGCGTCATTCCCTCAAAATAGGCTAGCTCCACGGCGTGGCGCTGCTCTGCGGGCAGTTCTTCGAGAGCCGCCTTTACGGTGCGCGCCATCTGGGCGCGGGCAGCCTCGTCTTCAATGTTCTGCGGCGATGCGAACGCCCCCGCAAAATCGCCCTCTTCCTCTTCCAGCACTTCACGATCACGCCGCCCGCGCAGCCGCGAGATGGCTCGGTTGCGGCCGATCACCATCAGCCACGCCGGCAGCGAGCCACGGCTCGCATCGAATTGGCCGGCGTTCCGCCAGAGCTGGAGGAACAAATCCTGCAAAACCTCCTCGGCGGCCTGGCGGTCGTTGAGCACGCGCATCAGCATGCCGAACAGAAGCGGGGAATAACGGTCGTAGAGAGCAGAAAGCGCAGACTCGTCGCCTGTCATCATCTTCTCGATGAGCGCGGAGTCGGGCACGTGCTGCGGTTGTGCAGTCACCGTGTCAGGCTCCGTCCATATCGTGAATACGCGATGAAGAGAGGCAATGGATTGCTCGCAGAGTGACGCTTTTGGGGGAGTGGGCCGATCCAGCCGAAACACCCAAAGCGGGCCGGGTAAGGCTACCTTGCACTTATATCATCCGGAGGTCCACGTGGCCCGGGAACCGCGTTCACTTCCAGATAAATTTCAATGGGCTCGATGAAACGCGATTCCCCGAGCGGACGGGGAGAACACGCTCAAACCGGATACACTTCCTTGCCCGTCGCGATGGAAGACGATGGAGAAGCCGCCTTCCGCAGCGAATTCGTCGGCGTCGATTGGAACCAGTTTGAGTGGAGGGTTGCCGCCAGCTTTGAGAGTCAGGGCGCCCTGGTCGAGCGAGAGTTGAAGCGCGCCATCCAGCTCCGGGCTGCGATACTCGCCAACGAAATTCTTTAGCGCTAGTTCATCCGAATGGAGCTCGCCGATTTTGCTGCCCGAGAAATAAGTCTCGCCGCGCATGTCGAGCGTGGCATGCTCGGTTCCGGTGGAGGAATCGAAGGCGATCGCGTCTCCGAAGCGGTCGTAAAACCGATTGGCACTCTTGCGGCGCAGGGCCGATCCCCACGCCATCAGGTTCCCGTTCTCAACAGTGAAAGAATCGATCACGTGGGTACGGCGGTCGAGATATTGGCCAGCGAAAACAGAGGGCTCAGGCAGGTTCTGGCCCGGGCTCGGACCACTCTCCTGATCCGGCTCAAGAACATCCTTCAGATAGAGATCTGCAACCTGGCGTGCTTTGCCTTCGGGATCTGCAGAGGCCAGATTGCAAAGGCAGGCCACCGTGAATTTCCGGTTGGGAAAACGAAGGATGTCGGAGCGGTAGCCAAAGAGCGCGCCGTTGTGTTCGAAGATTGGGACACCGCGATAACTGCCGGAAAAAAGCCCCATTCCATAGTCGGTGGGTTTGCCGTCGTTCAAGACTCCCACGGTCTCGAGCTCGTGCACGAGCGTCCCTTTGCCCAGCCGATTTTCATAAAAGTTATTGTCCCATTGCAGCAAATCGTCAACGGTGGTCATCAGGCCGCCTCCGCCGACAACGGCGTAGGTAGTGGACCAGTCGACTAGAAATTTGCCGCCGGGTCCGGGGTCGTAAGCGGCCACGCGATCGGGGATCACAACTGAAGCATCGTCGTAGAAGCGCGTATGGGACATGCCGAGCGGGCGAAAGATGTTTTCGGCGGCATATTCCGCTAGCGGCTTCCCGGTTGCGCGCTGGACTACGATCCCCAGCAAAAAGTAGTTTGTGTTGCTGTAGATCCACTCGTCTCCGGGTACATTGTTGAGCTGGTGCTGGCGCTCGACCAGCTTGAGAATCGCGGCAGGTGAGTTGAAGGCGGCGACATCGTGGCCAGAGAGATAGACCAGATCGAAGAAGTCGCGAAATCCGCTGGTTTGATGAAGCATTTGCCGCAAAGTGATTGCGTGCCCGTAGCCGGGTAACTCAGGAATATATTTGTGGACGTCGTCGTCGAGCGAGAGAAAACCCTGCTCGGTGGCGAGGATGACGCTCGCTGCGGTGAATTGCTTGGAGACCGAGCCAACGTAAAACACGGAATGCGAGGTGAGCGGGACGCCGAGCTCCAGGCTCGCGGAACCATACGATTTGCGGTAGACGAACGCGCCGTCGCGGGTCACTCCCAAAGCGCAGCCCGGAGAGTCAGGGCGATCAAACTCGCGAAAAATCCGGTCGGTTTGCTGCGAGAGATCCTGCGCAACGGCCGGTAGGCCTGGGGCGAGAAGTGTGCATGTGACCGCAGCGAGGATGGCGGAACGCATCAGTCGTCGAGTGTATCAGCTTCTTGCACATTGTTAGACGCTGTGCGAGAGCACCCCGAACCTGCGCGGGACCGAGTCTTTGCGGGAACGGAGTCTTGGCACCGATCAGAACCAATCCGATCCCGGCACCCTCCGCGTACAGGGTGCAGGAGGCTCATCCGAATCCAATCGCAGTTGGATGCGATTCACGGGATGGATTCACGCTGCGGCCCTGATCCGAAATTCAAATTCAAAACATCCCTCACTGAGGAAAGGAAACCTGTCGATGAAAAAGCTTGTTAACCTGTTCTTTGCCGCGATCCTGATGTACACCGGAACTGCAGTCTACGCGCAGCAGGATCCCATGGTGGGCGGAGCCGCGATGTTTCCCAGCAAGAACATCGTGGAGAACGCGCTCAACTCCAACGACCACACCACGCTGGTTGCGGCGGTCAAGGCCGCCGGCCTGGTCGACACGCTGGAAAGCGCCGGGCCGTTCACGGTCTTCGCGCCCACCAATGAAGCCTTCGCCAAGCTGCCTGAGGGGACGGTCGACAACCTGCTGAAGCCGGAGAACATCGACACGCTGAAGAAGGTGCTCACCTATCACGTCGTCTCGGGGCGCATCTCCACGCACGACCTGAAGAAGATGATTGCCGACGGCGGAGGTAAGGCCACGATGACAACGGTGGAAGGCGGCACGCTGACAGCGTGGATGAAGGACGGCAAGATCATGATCACCGATGACAAAGGCAACATGGCGGCGATCACGATTCCCAACGTGTACCAGTCGAACGGAGTGATCCAGGTGATTGACACGGTGTTGATGCCGTAGACAGTGGTCAGTGATCAGTGCCCACCCCACCCTAGCGACAAAAACAAAAGCGTCGCGAGGGTGGGGCACCCACGTTCGTGATGAGATGGGCCGCGCGAAATGCAGGTCCTTCGACTACGGTCACTTGCAGTGACCTCCGCTCAGGATGACAGTGCTGAAGGGGGTTCGCTCGGGATGACATTGAGGGTGGATTATTTTTGCTGGTCTTCGCCGACGCGGAGCACCGCGAGGAATGCTTCCTGGGGAATGTCGACTTTGCCGATGCGCTTCATGCGCTTCTTGCCCTCTTTTTGCTTCTCCAGCAGCTTGCGTTTTCGCGAGATGTCGCCGCCATAGCACTTGGCCAGCACGTTCTTGCGCAGCGGGCTGACGGTCTCGCGGGCGATGACCTTGGCGCCGATTGCCGCCTGAATGGCCACTTCGAACTGCTGCCGCGGAATGAGCTCGCGCATCTTCGAGACCAATGCACGGCCGCGCTCGTAGGCGTGGTCCTGGTGCACGATGATGGAAAGCGCGTCGACTGGTTCGCCGGAGACGAGCACATCGAGCTTGACCATGGGCGATTCCCACTCGCCGGCCAGTTGATAGTCGAGCGAGGCGTAGCCGCGCGAAATGGACTTGAGCCGATCGTAGAAGTCGAGGACGATTTCATTGAGCGGCAGCTCGTAGCTCAGCATCACACGCGTGGGCGTCACGTATTCGAAGTTGACCTGCTTGCCGCGCTTTTCCTCGACAAGTTTCAGGATCCCGCCAACGTATTCCTCGTTGGTCAGAATCTTGGCGGCAATCACCGGCTCGCGGATCGATTCGATGCTCTGCGGCTCGGGCCAGCGCGAGGGGTTGTCAACCTCGATCACTTTGCCGTCGGTCAACGTGATGTGATAGCGCACGCTGGGCGCGGTGGTGATCAATTCCAGCTCGTACTCGCGCTCCAGCCGCTCCTGGATGATTTCCATGTGCAGGAGCCCCAGAAAGCCGCAGCGAAACCCAAATCCCAGTGCCTCCGAGCTCTCCGGCTCGAAGAAGAAGGACGAATCGTTGAGACGAAGCTTCTCCAGCGCGTCGCGCAGCAGGGTGTGCTCGTGCGAGTCGACGGTGTAGAGGCCGGCGAAGACCATCGGCTTGATGTCTTCAAATCCGGGCAGGGCGTGGGCGGCGGGGTTCGCGTCGTCGGTCACCGTGTCGCCGATGCGCGTGTCGCCTACGTTCTTGATGGTCGCCGAAAAAAAGCCGACCTCGCCCGCGGAAAGCTGCATGATCTCGACGGGTTTGGGCATCAGCACGCCCATCGACTCAATCTCGTGGGCCGTTCCATTCCACATCAGCCGGATGCGCTGGCCTTTGCGCATGGTTCCCTGCATTACGCGCACCAGCACGATGACACCGCGATAGGGATCGAACCAGGAGTCGAAGATCAATGCCTGGAGGGGAGCGTCCGGGTCGCCGGTCGGTGGGGGAAGCCGGTGCACAATGGCTTCGAGCACCTCGTCGACGCCCTGGCCGGTCTTGGCGCTTACCGGTATAGCGTCGGTGGCGTCCAGCCCTACCGCTTGCTCGATGGCCTCCTGGGTGCGCAGGACGTCGGCCGAAGGCAAGTCGATCTTGTTGATGACGGGGATGACTTCAAGGCCGTGGTTGATGGCTAGGTAAGCGTTGGCCAGCGTCTGCGCTTCCACGCCCTGGCTGGCATCGACGACCAGCAGCGCGCCTTCGCACGAGGCCAGCGAACGCGAGACCTCGTAGCTGAAGTCGACGTGCCCAGGCGTGTCAATCAGATTTAACTGGTATGTGTTGCCGTCGCGCGCTTTGTACATCATGCGGACTGCGTGGGCCTTGATTGTGATTCCCCGTTCGCGCTCCAGGTCCATATCGTCGAGGATCTGGGCCTGCATCTCCCGGCCCGTTACCGAGCCTGTCAACTCCAGCAGCCGGTCGCTCAGCGTCGACTTGCCGTGGTCGATGTGGGCGATGATGGCGAAGTTGCGAAGAAAGCGGACGTCCATGATGCTTTCAAAACAAAGGTTTTATTGCGTTTCTGAATACCTGTCGCGGCCGTGCTCCAACGCTTAGCTTATCATCGGCATAATGCTCCCCGCGGCATCACCCCCGTCCGGCAGGTTGTGCGTCTGATGCGTATGGGTTGGAATCGCGTGCTCGCGCCGGTCTGTCTTCTACTTGCGATCCCGCTGGCGGGGTGTCCCTCGCAGCCAGGCGCAGTGAGCGCCGTGCCGGCGGCAGAAGCGATGGCACCGGCCGTGCAGCCAACACCCGCGCAACAGGCGCCTGCACCCGCGCCGCCGCCCCCGGCTCGTTCGGCTGAAGAACAGCGCGTGCGCGCCATTATCGAGCAGGCTGAGGCGGCTTACGCGCGCGGCGACGCAGACTACCGCAAGGGGCAGCTTGCTGATGCAAAGGCCGAGTTCGATCGAGCCGTTGACCTGATGCTTTCGAGCGGGATCGACATCAAATCAAATCCCCAGCTTCAGGACGAGTTCGACAAGATCGTCGATCAGGTGAACGCTCTGGAGATGGAGGCGCTGAAGCAGGGTAATGGCTTTGTACCGAAGGAAGAGATCACCCCGGCCGAGGCGGCCAGCGATGTAACCTTCGCTGTCGATCCCAACCTGGTGGCCAAGGCGACGGCCGATCTTGCGACGACGAAGTCTGACCTGCCGCTGGTGATCAACGACTACGTGGCCGGCTTCATTAACTTCTTCGCGTATACCCAAAAGGGCCACAACACGTTGCTGCATTCGTTCCAGCGCTCCGGTCTGTACCGGGGCATGATTCAACGCGTACTGGCAGAAGAAGGCGTGCCGCAGGACCTTATCTACCTGGCGGTGGCCGAGTCGGGCTTTCAGCCTCGGGCTGTCAATCGGCGCTCGCGGGCCGGGGGCATGTGGCAGTTCATGCCCACCGGCGTCTACGGGCTCGACCACAATCCGTATCTGGATGAACGCTTCGATCCCGAGAAGTCGACGCGCGCCTACGCTCGCTACATGAAGTATCTCTATGACCAGCTGGGCGACTGGTACCTTGCCATGGCGGCTTACGACCACGGCGCCGGCAATATGCAGCGGGCCGTCGAGCGCACCGGCTACGCGGATTTCTGGGAGTTATACAAGCGCCACGAGCTCCCCACAGAGACCCAGAATTACGTGCCGGAGATTATTGCGGCGATCATCATCGCTAATAACCCGCACCAGTACGGCTTTGACGACGTTACACTCGATCCCCCGGTACTGACCGATACGGTCAGCATTAACTACTCAATCGACATTCGCCTGGTGGGCGACCTGGTCGGAGCGCCGGTCGATGAGATCGAGGCGCTCAATCCGAGCCTGTTGCGCATGGTGACACCGCCTGAGGCTGCGTTCGATCTGCACCTTCCGGCGGGCACAGCAACGTTGTTCGAACAGCGAGCCGCGTTGATCCCCGAGGACCACAGGAACTCCTGGCGCTACCATGCTGTGGCCGCGGGCGACACTTTGGAGTCGGTGGCCCAGGAGTACCGGGTTCCGGTGGCCGAGCTGGCGACCGCCAACCAACTTGGCCGGTCCGATAGCATTGCCGGGATTGAAGCCCTGGTGGTGCCGGTTGCGCCCGCTGCGGAGCCCTCAACGCGCAGCCGGCTCTACGTGGCGCGACGGGGTGACACTTTGGTCACCATCGCCGACCGCTTTGGCATCTCGCTCAGCCAGTTACGGCGCTGGAACGGCATACAAACGGGTACTCGCATCGAGCCTGGCCGGCGCATTCGGGTGGCCGAGCCCGCCCCGGTCTCTCGCGCTTCCTCGTCGCGGCACCGCCGGAGTTCGTCGCCCTCCGCAGCGACTGCCAGCCATTCAAAATCCCCGGCCGCGCCTACGGCCGGATCAAAATCCCAGACCTCGAAGACCTCTCAGGCCGTGCCCGCCCACAAGACGGCGGGGTCTAAGTCAAGGCGGGCCCAATCCCATTCCACCGGGACCGCGTCGAGGGCTAAATCCGGCGCGACGCACAAGACCGGCAGCCTTGCCAAAGCTTCGCCGCAATAGAGAAAGCGAAGAAAACCCCCGCGTGTTGCTCGAGTTTCGCTTGTGTTTAAGTGCGTGCTATGGCTACAATCGCTTGCGCGAGCAAATTGTTTTCATCTGCTCAGCGAAATTCTTAGGAATTGAGATCAGCGGAAATCCGCTGGAGGCGATGGGATGGACGAAATGTTCAGGATGTACGCGATGAGTGACGGCGACCCATCAGGGAAGCCGGGTGACCTGGACTCCGGTCGGGTCGAGGACCTTGAAGAAGACGAAATGGAAACTGCCGGCATCCTTACCTCATCGGACGACGATGAAGTGATCGCCGAGGAAGTGATCGTGGTTTCTACGCCTGTGGCCCCGAAGCCGGCGAAGAAGGCTGCCCCCAAGAAGAAAGCGCCCGCCAAGAAGGCCGCAGCCAAGAAGGCTCCGGTCAAGAAGGCAGCTAAGAAAGCGCCAGCCAAGAAGGTCGCCAAGAAAAAGGCTCCAGCGAAGAAGGCAGCCAAGAAAGCGCCCGCGAAGAAAGCTGCCAAGAAAAAGGCTCCGGCCAAAAAGGTAGCCAAGAAAAGCGCCAAGAAAACCGCCAAGAAAAGCGCCAAGAAGACCGCGAAGAAGAGCAAGAAGAAGTAGTTTTTCAGGTAGGCGCCATTGCCGGCCGAGGGCAGAGGATAGTCCCAAGGGCGCGGCAAGCCGGCGCGGCTGAATGCAAGCGAGGAATGCAAAGTGCCCGGCTATGCCGGGCTTTTTGCGCTCTGCAGCAGGTCCGGAGCTATCTTGCCTGGCGAGGGCGCCTGAATCTGCTTCAGGTGCCACTGCTGGTGCATGACGTAATCTTCGATGAGGAATTGCAACGTGACCGGCGCGTCTTCGCCCACCGTGCAGAGTGTTCCCATTCGCTCCTGGGGAATGCGCGCCACTACTTCTTTCAGGATTTCGTGCTCCGCCTGCCACCAGTGGAGCAGGGTCTCCCAGGACTGTTCAGAATAGCCGTGCGCCTCGACCCACGCATCCTGCGCGTATGTCGGTCCGATATATGTTCCTTCAGTGGACGCGCGCACAAAGCGCTGCCGGTTATTGGCCGCCGAATCGAGCAAATGCCCAACGATCTGTTTCCGCGTCCATCCGCCCACGCGCCAGGGGGTATCGGCCAATGCGGGCAGAACGGCGAGCAGCGTGGCCTCGATGGCGCTCAGGCTGGCATTGAACTTCGCGGTGACTTCGGTCATCAGGCTTTCCACGGTTCGCTGTCCGAGAGCAAGAAACTGCAAGATGGTTGGGCTTCAGCATCGCCCGGTCACGGCCGGTGGCGGAAGAAATAACTCACCCCACCCTAACGGGGTTAGGGTAGGGCACCCGACGGGGAGATTGGGCGAGTTTACGGAATTGCCGCCAGCACATCCGAGGCGGCATTTGCTGGAGTCACCTTCACCCACACCTTGGCGACATTCCCGTGCGGATCGATGAGGAATGTGTTTCGGTTGGCGATGACCATGCCGTTGAATCCGCCCAGCGAGCCGTACGCGCTCACCACCTTGTGGTCGGTGTCGGCCAGGAGATGGAACGTCAGCCCGTCCTTGGCGCAGAACTGTTTGTGGCTGTCGGTCGAATCCACGCTCACGCCCAGGATCACCGCGTTCTTGGCCTCAAACTGCGGCAAAGCGTCCTGAAACTTGTGTGCCTCGATGGTGCAGCCGCTCGTCATGTCTTTGGGATAGAAGTAGAGGACCACCCACTTCCCGCGGTATTGATCGAGTGAGATGGGCGAGCCGTCCTGCGACGGGAGGGTGAATTCGGGAGCCTTCTGGCCTTCGGCAGGCATGGGGGAGTCATCGGCGGCGCGAGCGGCCAGAACGCAGAGACCGCCCAGCAACATTACGGCGAGGGCTACGGGAAAAAACTTATGCACGAGAGAACCTCCTGAAGTGAAGGGAACAGGGATTACGGGACCAGGGAACTAAACGACCGCCGAGCGATTCGCCGACGGCTTCATCATTATCGGCGCGGGGCCGCAACAATGGCAATGCCTGCCTGGCCGGCTCGCTTGAGTAGGGCATCGCGATCGAACAGGAGCGTTCGACCCGCCTCGACGGAAAGGCAGCTCGCCCCGGCGCGAATCATGGTTTCGACGGTGGGCAAGCCGATGACTGGCACATCGAACCGCATGTCCTGGTTGGGCTTGGCGACTTTCACTACGGTAAGGCGGCGCTCCAAAGTTGAGGCTTCCAATTCGAGTGTCTGCATCTGCAGCCCGGCGCGCTCAATCGCCGCGTCCGTCCCTTCCATCGCCTCCACGGCCACGCATGCTTGCGCGGCCACAACTACAGTCTGGCCGATGTCAAACCCCGCAAGCGCCCGGGCAACGCCCAGCCCGTACTCGATGTTCCTGCACTCCTCCTCGTCAGGCGCGCGCTCGGTCAATACGCCTTCCTGCGCCAGCAACGGCTCAAGAAACGCAGTCGAACTGATCAATTCAATGCCCTCGTCGGCGAGCACTTTCGCCACGGAGCCGAGCAGCGCATCCGTCGAGCGCGTGCGCAAATTCAGGAGCAGCTTGGCCAGGCGCCAGTCGGGCCGGATCGACGAGAAAATCTGCTTGTGCTTTACCTGGCCGGCCATCACTGCTTTGGTCACGCCCGCTTTTTGAAAGGTGTCGATGAGACGCGAGAGTTCGCCCAGCGAGAGCCAGTGGACGGCTATCCCCGCGTCGGCCTCAGCGCGCCGATCCATCTCCGGGTCGGTTTCTTCCTTGATGGCCGCGACGACGACCTGCAGCCCCTGCGCCCGTGCCGCCTCGAGCAACAGGAAAGGGAAGCGGCCATTGCCGGCGATGAGGCCGAGGGTCATGCGGGTCTCCGTTCAGTCCTTGCGCGATCGCGGCTCGATTCGGCCGGGCATCTCCCGAAGACACGTTGTGAGTCGCGGACGCCAGGCCACCCTACTTGATCACCCCGCGTTCGCTGCGCTCAATGAATCGCACCAGCACGGCCACGTCGTCGCCGGCAACTTCCGCGCCTTCGAGCTCGCGCATCTTTTCCACCGCCTGCGTGGTGTTCAGTTTCGATGCCAACAAGATCCGGTATGCCTTCTGCAGCGTCTTGATGCGCTCCGCGGAAAACCCTCGCCGCTCCAATCCGATCTTATTAATGCCGAAGGCCTTGTTCTCGCGCCGCGCCGAGGTGAGCGAAAACGGCAGTACGTCCTGGGTCACAATGGTGCCGCCGCCGATAAACGAGTACGCTCCTACCACGCAGTGCTGGTGTACGGGGCAAAACGCGCCCAGGGTCACATGGTCTTCAATGATGACATGCCCGGCAAGTGTGGCATTGTTGGCCAGGATGCAGTGGCTGCCCGCCTGGCTGTCGTGGCCGATGTGCACGTAGGCCATCAGCAGATTCCCCGAGCCGATGCGCGTAACGCCGCCGCCACCCACCGTGCCGCGGCTGATGGTCACGCCCTCGCGAATGGTATTGTCTTCGCCAATCTCGGTCGCGGTCGGCTCGCCCTTGTACTTCAGATCCTGCGGCGCCATACCGACGGCGCCAAACGGATAAAATGTGTTGCGCGGCCCCACGCGCGTCCGCCCGTCGATCACTACATGCGAGATCAGGGTGCAGTCTTCGCCCAGTTCGACCTCCGAGCCGATGGTGCAGTAAGGACCGATGGTGCAGGAGGCCGGAATGCGTGCGCCCTCGGCAATCACCGCGGTGGGGTGGATGCTCACTGAGCCGCCTCGGCAGGACTTGCTTCTGCCTTCGACTCCTGAGCTCGCGGCACAACCATGCAAGTCAGCGTGGCCTCGCAAGCCAGCTTGCCTTCGACGTATGCTTTTCCTGCCATCTTGCCGAAGCGCGGGCGGAAGCTCACCACGTCCACTTCGATCCGAAGCTGATCGCCCGGCGTCACCGAGCGGCGGAACTTGGCGCCATCGATGCCGGTGAAGACTGCCAGCTTCGAGTGCCTGTCTTCCAGTTCCGACAGCAGCAGCACCGCGCCGGCCTGCGCCATGGCTTCAACGATCAGAACGCCCGGCATCAGCGGCGCGCCGGGAAAGTGCCCCTGGAAAAACGACTCATTCATGGTCACGTTCTTGATGGCCACCACGCGCTTGGCGCGCTCGAACTCAACAATGCGGTCGATGAGAAGGAAGGGGTAGCGGTGTGGCAGGAAATCCATGATTTCCTGGATCGTAAACGTCATTCAGATCTCCTGGGGAGCAGGTGAATTAGCTGCCAGATGCTCCAAAGGATTATAAATATCGATGCCGACTACGATGAACGGGCCGAGTGGGAGCCGCGCAGGATTCTGGGATCGCTCAAATCCCGGCCCGCTCCATCTGCGCGTCAACCTCTCTCGCTCCGTCCTGTCTCCGCCAGCGCCCTCACAACCCCAATCCGATCTCGCACTTATGCTCTTCGCCTCGGCCCGCAATTTTGTGCCGCGCATTTGTGAAGAATTTCCCCCTCCTGGCGCAACATAGAACCGTGACTCCAGGCTCCTCCTCGACGCCGCTCAGAATCGCCCTCTCTTCTCTGCGCATCGCGTCCCGCACTCTCCCTCCCCAGGCCTCTGCGCCAGATTGAACCCTGATCCCTCGCAAAAAAAATCTCCCAAAACAGCCCCAAAATCGGTGCAAAACCGACCAATCTAAGCTTCGACCAATTGAAATCAATCACTTACATGTTCACTGAAAGTACAACATCCCGGCGCGGATCGGCTTGAAACCGCCCCAAGAAGCCGCGTTCGGGAGCCAAAAGAGTCTGTGTGAGAGCTCGACCTGATGGGATTTTCGGAACGAGTAAGGAGCAGCAGCCCTAGGCTGCTGAATGACCGGCCGTGCCCTTGCTGCAAATCCAATTTCTTGAAACACGCTCTGAAGGGGAGAGCGATGCATTTGGCTCCGCCTACTTCTTTACTCTGCGCGCTTCGGCATCCATATCCCAGAAATCTCCCGACAGATTCTCGTTGAATACGACCTTAGTCACGAAATACTGGCGGATCATGTCGTCGTTTTTCCAGCGGCTGATGGTGAACGGGGTAGGGAAGCCCTGGATGATGTGGTAGTCGTCGTACTCCTCGGCGTCGGTGTTCTTGTCGTGGTACTCGGGGTCGCGCCACTGGAATGAGCGGCGCAGGGGCAGGTGCGTCTGCACGTCGATCAGGATAGTGATGGCCTCGTTCTGCGGCGAGATCAGCGTCACCTGCTCGGCCAGGTGGCGCTCGGCGAGATGCTGGCCCTCGTAAATCAGAATCGTGTTGGGGTCTTTCATCCACACCTTCAGGGCCGTTTCAATGGAGTGGTCCCGACGGCGCATGTAGTCGTCGACGATGTCTTTTTCGAGCGGTTTCTTGCCGCGGTAGGTGACCTCCCAGCCCTGCCGGCCAATAAAGTATTGGTCCACGTCGCGATGCGTGGTGAACTGGATGCGGTCGTGGTCGGGCCACTGATGGAACTCGTAATACTGGGTTGTGCCGGGATCGGGATTGCCCTGGAAAAACGCGGCGATGTGCCCCTCGCGTTCCTGGTTCTGGATGTTCAGCCACGCCGAGCCGCCCAGCGCCTTCACCATCGCTTCCAACGCGGCGCGGGCCTGCTGGGCGTTCTTCTCAGCTGCGTTGTCGCCGGTCTGTGTACGCGTGGCGTGCGGCAACGCCAGCAACAGCGCGACGAGAGCCAAGGTTGCAAGTTTCCCGATCTTCATCGTCTCCTCTAGTGATAACTATCAACCGTCAGCTTTCAGCTATCAGCGGAGAATGCTGCCAGATTTGGTCCCTGATCCCTGATCCCTGACCCCTGTCTTTCTCACCCCGCCAGCACCGAGCCGCCATTCACGTTCAAAATCTCGCCGCTAATGAAGCCTGCCAGCGGCGTACACAAAAACAACACCGGCCCGGCAATCTCGCGGGGGCTTGCCGGCCGGCCCACCGGGATGCCGGTGAGAATCTTCTTACTGAGAGACGGATCAGCAAGCGTGCCCGCCGACATATCCGTTGCCACCCAGCCCGGCGCCACACAGTTTACCCGAATCCCTTTGGGCGCGAGTTCGCTCGACAAGCTCTTGGTAAGACTGATGATCGCGCCTTTGGTCACGGCGTAATCGGCGTGGTAGGCCTCGCCGCGCTGCCCGGCGGTGGAACTGATGAGAACGATATGCCCTCTTGCACAGTCCTTGTCCGAAGGGCTGCTGCACGCACTGCGCATGTGCGTGGTCGCTGCCTGCACCAGGCCGAAGACCGCGTCGAGATTAACGCCCAGCGTGCGCCGCCATTGCGCGTCGGTCATCTGGTCGATGGGTACGTCGCGCGATTCCCAGATGCCGTGATTGGCGACGAGAATGTCGAGGCGTCCGAATGCTGCAACGGCCTTTTCTACCAGCGTATGTCCGTCGGCTGGGGTTGCGAGGTCCTGCTCAATGGCGAGGCATTTTGGCGTGCCCAACTCTCCTTTGCCGCTGCACTCCGCCGCCAAAGCCTCGGCGTGCGCCCGCGCCTGCCGATAATTGAATGCAACCCGCGCTCCGGCCTCGACGAAAAGACGCACTGTTTCCGCGCCAATGCCTCGCGAACCGCCGGTAATGAGCGCAACTTTCCCGTCCAGCGACAAAGGCACTGCCATAGCCCCACGCTAATGCATGATGGAACGGGATGTCGAGGCGGACTGGGGCTGGACCTTCGTCAACGAAAGAGTGCCGTCCGAAGGCTCAGCGCTGCCGGCTGCACTCACGCCGCCCGCAGCACCCGCACGGGCAGCAGGAAGATGGCTTTTACCAGTTCCAGCACTCCCCATACGGTGATGCCAACAATCCGGAATGGCAGAAGGAGCAGCCACACGATCGGATAAAGGACCAACGCCAGCAATGCTAACGGCCAGCAGAGAACGAGGAGAATGCAGAAGAGCAGGAATTTGATCATCGAGAATAGCGCCTCACACGCGCAGGCCGGCATTCCTCTGGCCCACCATAGGATACGCCGCAAAGACGCCAGTGGTTCCGTCGCCAAGGTCAGGCTATTTCCGCTTCGACGATCGCTTCTTGGAAGGCCGCGTTTTTGGTGCGACCCCGCTGCAGGCACCCTCGGCGGGCTTTTTCGCCCGCGCCGCCAGCTTCTTCTTCCGCTCGTGAATGATCTTTGCGCGTTCCATATCCGGCATCGGCAGCACGGCCCGGATCCGCGCGGGCAACCTGGTCAGGATCAGCTCGTACGCGCGCCGCAATTCATCTTCAACCTGGCGCGGCCGCAGCACGTCCCAGCGCTCCAAGGTAACCCAATGGGCCTTGGCCAGGTAGGGCGACGCAATGATGCCCTCGATTTCAAGCAACTCGTGGAACCGTTCTACGCCGCAGTGAAACCACAGCACGCCTGTTCCCGAACCATCCACGTCGGTCATGGCGAACATCTTCCCGCCGATGTCCCGGTCACCCGCCCAGTAAACCAGATGATGGCCCCAGTTCAGGGTTTCCGTTACGTGGGGCAGCGCCAGGCAGATTTCGCGAATACGTTCGTTGTCCATGATGTGCAATGCGACGCTATTGGCTCGTCGGCTGCGCGCCGGCATCGGCCGCCTTCTTTTTGGCCGCGGCCGTGATCTGCGCCTCGAACGCCGCAATCCGCCGCTCGAGCTCCCATTGTGCCGCGGCCTTTTCGCTGGAGTCGAGGAATGCCTTGCATGCGGTCGAAGGCGTGGCTGAGCCCAACGTATCCTGCTGGCACGCCTTTACCGGAGCTTCGTAGTAATCGGCGTAAGGCCACAGGCTCGTGCCGGGCAGGAAGCTGTGCTCCATCCCGGTCCGCGACAGCTTGACCAGATTTTCGTAGTTCAGCTTGTAATCCTGAACAGCGCGCAGGTATTCGTTCGTCAGATCGATGCGGCTCACGCCCTCATCGTCGGTGGAAAGAGCCACGGGCACCTTCTGCGCCATGTAGATGGGGAAGGGATGCTGTGCGCCCTTGATACCTAGAATGCCCTCGTTCGAGCTCAAGTTAATCTCGACCATCACGTGCTTGTCGGCCAGTTCCTTCAACAACTGGTGCGGATTATCTTCGTCCATTACGTCGACACCGTGTCCGATGCGCTGCGCGCCGGCGAGCTCGACAGCTTGGCGGATATGGAAACGCAGCCCGTCGGGCGGCACCAGCCCAAAGGCGAGCTCGCCGGCGTGCAGAGAGATCGGTACCGTGGGATACACGGAGTGGAGGTACCCGATCATCTTCATCTGCAGCGTATAGTCGCGCATGGAGACGTAGCCGTCTTCGGGCTGGACCAGGTTGATGCCCACCCACGTGTCGTCTTTCGCGGCCAGGCTCGCCTGCACCGTTTCGAATCCCAGCAATAACTGGGCAAAGACTTCTTCAGGAGGATTGGCGCGCAGCGCCTGATAGAGGTAACGGGTCTCAACCTGGCAGGCCGGCGCAGCTTGCGGCGTTCCGCACTGTTCAGTCTTTTTGCGGCCAGCCTCGGCTTGTGTCACCTCATCGCGATCCTCCTGGACCTCGTTGCGAATCCCGTTATCAAGCAGTTGCTGCCGGAACTGTGCGAAGACAGGCTGGCTCGCTTCCTGAAGGTTCGCGCGGCTTCCGATCTGCATGGCAGTCTGCGCGGCACCCGAGAAAGTCGGGGTGACCATGAGCTCAAGATATTGGTTGTTCTGCTCCGCGGCGCGGCTGGCCACTTCGTCGACCCACTCGGCGGTGTGCGATTTCTTCAGTCCGCCAAATCGCCCAAAGGTGGCGAAAAACTGGTCGTGCCCGCTCCAACCGGCCGAGGGGACAAAGCTGCGCATGGAAAAGGCATCGATGAGTTTGTCGTAGATCGCCTGATTGGCCGCAGTCATGTTGCCGGAGAACTGCGTGGTGGGAATCAACGGCTCCGTGCACGGCGGCTGCGCGAAGCTTAGCGCTGCCGGGTCGACGCAGAGGCCATCCTCTGCCGCGTCGCGAATGAAGGTTTCGGCGTAGACCGCTCCCCCCAGGTGGACGTGCAAATCGGCGCCTTTGGGAAAGTCGATCAAGAAAGATCGCAACGCTGCGACGCCCTGCTGCGCCGCGCCCTGGAAGGCGCTATCTTTCTTCGATAGGTATCCCGGCTGAGAGGCGGAGCTGTTTTGTCCGGCCGCCGGCTGCGCCTGAGCGAGCATGGCCGATGTGAGGAAGCAGGTGAAGCAAACGAGAGAAGCGACCCGATAGCGCATGGTTTTTCCTGAGAGAGGGAATCAGCTGACTCATTCCAGTATGGTTTCTGAGGCCGCGGGACGGGGCCCGCAGATCAACCGGTGGAAGCCTTAGGGGAAGGTTGCCGGTTGCTCAAAAAAGCCAGTGCCGACGATCATAGCACGGCCTCGTGCGGGCGCTGGAAACGTGCCAAGGGACGCGCGCATTGTTATACTGAATCAGGTAGTTGCATCGCACGGCAAATGGATTCACCCGCCTTCCCGGCAGAGCCGGAATCCGCGCAGGACAATGCAACTTCACGTCTCAACTGAGGCCAGGTAGCTCAGTGGTAGAGCGCGGCCCTGAAAAGGCCGGCGTCGGCGGTTCAATCCCGTCCCTGGCCACCACTTCGTTACAAATCTGAGAGATTCAGGGCCGCGCTCTGGTCTTTGCGGGTAGCGCATTCACATTGCCCGCGGCCCTCCGAAAGGCCGGCGTCGGCGGTTCAATCCCCGTCCCTGGCGACCACTTCGTTACAAATCTGAGAGATTCAGGGCCGCGCTCGGTCCTTGCGCGTAGCGCATTCACGTTGCCCGGATTTCCGCAGATTGTGACGAAACTTTCAAGCTCTCATCTGCCACCTGCGCATCTTTAATGAAGAGAGTTCGACACTTCCGGCCCCAGGAGGGTCCATGATCCCGCGCGGATACCAACAGCCCCTCTACATCCTTCCCTTCGACCATCGCGGCTCGTTTGAGACGGGACTGTTCCACTGGAAGGGCGAGCTCAGCGCTGCGCAAACCGCCGAGATCGCAGCGGCCAAGCAGATTATCTACGACGGTTTCAAGACTGCCATCGCCGCCGGCGTGGCCAAAGAGAACGCCGCCATTCTGGTCGACGAGCAGTTCGGTGCAGCGATTTTGCGCGACGCCTCAGAACAGGGCTACCGCACCGCATGCCCCGCGGAAAAAAGCGGCCAGGAAGAATTCGAATTCGAATATGGTGAGGATTTTGCCGCGCACATCGAGGCCTTTCATCCCACCTTCGCGAAGGTCCTGGTCCGCTACAATCCCGGCGGGGATGCCGCGCTGAACAGCCGGCAGGCCGCGCGGCTCAAGCAGCTCTCGGATTACCTGCAGCAAGCCAATCGCAGCCTCTTCATGTTTGAGTTGCTGGTTCCGGCGGAGCCGTCGCAACTCGCCGAGATGAAGGGCGACAAGACGGCTTACGACAGCCAGCTTCGCCCCAAGCTTATGGAGCAGGCAATTCGCGAACTGCAGGACGCGGGAGTCGAGCCCGACATCTGGAAGATCGAAGGCCTCGACGCCCGGGAGGATTGCGCAGCCATGGTGGCCATTGCGCGCCGCGGCGGCCGCGATCGCGTCGGATGCATCATTCTGGGCCGCGGCGAAAGTGAGCAAAAGGTGCGCGAGTGGCTGGCCACCGCAGCCGAGGTGTCGGGTTTCATCGGCTTCGCCGTCGGCCGCACGGATTTCTGGGACCCGCTGGTGGCATGGCGCGAAGGCAACGAGAACCGCGCCGACGCAGTGGCGGCCATTGCCGGCCGTTATCGCGAGTTTGTCGATCTGTTCACTGAAGCCCGCGCAGGCACATCCGCCTAGAACCGGTCTCATCAACCGAGTTCATCGAAGGCGAAACTCCTTGGGAGTCGCCTTGTTGTTCGGTCCCACGCCGGCTCGGCGCAGTGAATTTCGCTTCATGAGACCGGTTGAAGAGTTCCAAGGCTGAAGTCGGCAGCATAAACGGGCACGACACCCACCCGGACGCCAATCAGTGCTGGAGGCTGTATGGGCCAGGAAGCGACGGTGCGTTGGGCTGAGTCGCAGCGCTGGGCGTTGCGGCGACATTGGTGCGCTTGGAGTAGATGTGGAACTCAACCACCAGGTCGAGCAGCACGGGCACCGGCTTTCCATCTTTCATGGCTGGTTCGAAGGCGGCTTTGCGGATGGAATCGACGGCGTTCTCATCCAGGCCGAATCCGATGGGCCTTGCTACCGCGATCTCTTCCGGCTTGCCGTCGGCGCCGATGACGACGTGATAAAGCGAGATGCCGGCGACGCCGTTGTTCTGCGCATACTCGTTCGACGCGGGCTCGAAGGTTGATGTCAGCCTGGCTTTCCGATCGACCATGTCCTGGCGTAATACGGCAGGGTCGTTGGGACGGTAGTCGGTCTTGGCGGCAGCCGCCTCATAGTAGAGCTTCCAGAAGCCGGGCATGAAGTCCATCATGCGGGCGTCGAAGCCCTGTGCGAAAGCGTTATTGAGAGCGTCGAGGAGAACTTTGTTGGCGTGGGCAGGCGAAGTAGTCGTGGTGACGCTATTGGGATCGGCGGGGCGCTCAGATGGCGGAGCTGCAGCGATTTCGGCCTGCACTTCGGAGCCGCCGGGCATCTCAGAGGTTGGAGTTGTCTGCGAGCCAGCGGGGCCGCTTAGCGTCGCGGTTTGCTCTGCGGCAGGAGCGAATACGGGAGTAGGACTTGCGGCTGGTGCCGAGGCCGCATTGGCTGTGGCGGGCGCAGCCGAGTTTGGAACTGGTTTCGCAGCGGGCTTGGGAGTGTTCTTTGCCGACTTCTTTTTGCCTTTTTCCTGCTTGGGCTTGACGACGAGCTCGCGGTCGATGGTGATTTTGACCAGTTTTTTCTTGGGGGTGATGTTCACCCGATCGACGGCTTTCGTGGGGTCTTCGTAGGGCAAAGCACCGAGGAAGTGAAGGCCAAAACGCTGCCCCTCAAGCTCGAGCTTGTGGCGAGCGAGATGCACTTTGCTGATTTCGATTCCGCTGAGCGTGTAGGAGCCCTGAGGTGAGTGGCCGATGAGGGCGCCGCGCTCGTTAAAGCTGAGCGTGTTGTCCAGGTAGCCACCGCGAAGAAAGAGCTCCTTGCCGGTGAGGAGCTTTCGAACCTGGTCTTCGGTGATTTCACCGGGTTGGGCAGATTGCGGTGCGACGTCCGGGGCGATCGTGGAGGGTTGAGCGGGCGGCGGCGAAGATTGCATGTCAGCCGGTGCCGCAGAAGGGGCGGCCTGGGATGCAGGTGCCGGGGCTTGAGCCGGAGGGGGTTGGTCAGCGGAGGGCGGGTTGCCGGTGGACGGAGCCGGGGATGCCTGTTGGGGAGCTGGATCCTGTTGGGCCCGGGCAGAGACGCCAAATGTTGCCGCCAGCCAGGCGCACAGGACTACTGCCACTGCCCGTGCTGGAAGATCGGTGAAGTCGAAGAAGCGAATACGAGATGAGTGCTGTGCCATGGGGAGCCTGCTAACGAAACTCTAGCAGGGTTCGCATTACTATTGCGCGACAAAACGGTTACCGTGGAGTTACCAGTGTGTTACTCCGGCGAACAAAGTTAATCACGGCCGCGGCGCTCCAACTGCCACAGAATTCGCCGGAAAGCGCCGAGAATGCGCCGGACGTCGCGCCGGCCGAGTGCAAGCCTTCGCAGGAGCACATCCAGGTCATGGCGATTGGCGTTGCGCATGGCCGAGGGCGAGTAGTTGGACGCCGCCAGGGTTTGGTCGATGACGCTGGCAAGGAGATCGAGATCGCGCGCAGTCGCTGGCGGCATCGCGTCTGGGCCATTCGTGTCGGCTTCGGGCTTGCAGGATGGCCCCAGCGCGGCGCTCGAAGCGGAATTGTCGCCGGAGCGGACTAATTCGCAGCGAGGCGCAATTAATTCGTACAAACAGACAGCGACGGCCTGAGCCAGGTTCATCGAAGGCTGGCGGGGATGGGTGGGAATCACGACGAGCCAATGGCACAACGAGAGGTCGTTGCGAGTGAGGCCGCGTTTTTCCGGGCCGAAGACGACGGCGATCCGGCCGCCGCGGGCGAGCTCGTCCTCAAGGATCGGCGCGAGGCCGGGCAGCGAAAGCACGGGCTGTTCGGGTTTCCTTCGCGTCGGCGTCGCCGTGCCAAGGACAAGAGAGCAGCCGGCGACAGCCTCGGCAAGGCTTTGCGTGCAGCGGGCTTTTTGGAGGAGTTTCTCGGCGCCAATGGCAGATTTAGCTTCGCGCCAGTGAGGCTCGTAGGGGGCGACGACGGTGAGCCGCGAGAAGCCGAAGTTGGCCATGGCCCGCGCCGCAGCACCTATATTAAGCGGGTTTCGCGGCGAGACCAGGACGAGCTCGACGCGATCGAGTTGAGATTCAGTGAGCAAGAAGTGATTGTAGAGCGGGAGCGGGCCGGTTGTTACACTGCAAAGACCCATCGGAGGTCGAGCGGACGGATGACTCTTGGCAGAGAGGCACTTGAATCGGAGATGGAACGGCTATGCGCGACGGCGCGATTGTGCTACGGGCGAGGCTGGGTACCGGCGACGAGCGGAAACTTCAGCGTGCGTGTGCTCGATGGGCGTTCGCAGCGGATGTTCATTACCCCGTCTGGGCTCGACAAGGGAATGGTGACGCCGGCGCATTTGCTTGAGATCGACGACAAGGGGCAGGTACTGAAAGGGAGCGGCAAGCCTTCGGCAGAGATGGGATTGCATCTCGTTGTTTATCGCGCACGGCCTGAGGCGGGGGCGATTGCGCACGTGCATACGGTGTGGGATACGCTGCTCTCGGGACATTATGCGGGGAAGGACCACGTTGCGATTGAAGGGTATGAGATTTTGAAGGGCCTGTCCGGCGTAACCGCGCACACGCATGTGGAGCGGATTCCGCTTATTGAAAACACGCAGGAGTACTTCGTACTGTCCTCGCAATTGGAGAGTGTGCTTGAGAAAAATCCCGAGACGCATGGGGTTTTGCTGAACCGTCACGGGCTATATACTTGGGGACAATCGATGGCCGAGGCGCGCCGTCACCTGGAGGCACTCGAGTTTCTGTTCGAGGTAGAGGGGCGCCGGCTGATGGGCGGGATTTAATCACGGCGAGGCGTCAGAGTCCGGCCAATATTTGAGTTCGTGCTATCCCACGTCTCAAAATCGAGACATGCAGGTCCTTCGGCTTCGGCCGCCGCGGCGACCTTCGCTCAGGATGACCGACAATTGCTGAGGAGTAGTTATGGCGGTTCTTCGCTTCCCTGAAACCAACCAGAAGATCGAAGACGAGCAGGAGATTCGCGTGGCGCTTGGCGCTATGGGGATCGACTATGAGCGCTGGAGTCTGGATCGCGTGCCGGTGGGATGCTCCGCGGAGGACGTGCTGAGCGCGTATGGTGCGGAGATCGACGATATGAAGCGGCGCGGCGGCTACGTGACCGTCGACGTGATCGACGTGAAACCGGAGACGCCGGGGCTGGAAACGATGCTGGCGAAGTTCGACAAGGAGCATACGCACTCTGAAGACGAGGTGCGATTCATTCTTGCCGGCCGCGGAATTTTTTTCCTGGCTTTGGAAAAGGGTGTTGCGAGTGTAGAAGTGGGTCCCGGCGACATGCTGCGCGTACCGCGCGGAACGAAGCACTGGTTCACGCTGTGCGAGGACCGGAGGATTCGCGCGATCCGCTGGTTCCAGCAGACCGAGGGGTGGACGCCCTTCTATACAAATTCCGGCCGGGAGAAAGGCTATGAGCCGCTGTGCTTCGGGCCGGCGTATCTGGGGCCGCGGGTCGAGACTCCACTGACACTCGACCAAGACGCATGAGCGCGGAGCGCCCGAAGCTTTATCTGCTCGACGTTGAGGGAACTGTCGCGCCGCTCACGCTGACGACCGACCAGCTTTTCCCTTACGCGCGAAAACATTTCGCGGAGTTCCTTGAAAAAAACACAACGGACCGGGCGGTGCAGGAGGATTTGCTGCTGCTGATCGAGGAGAACCTGCGCGAGGGCGATGCCGGCGCGCCGCGGATTGTGCGTAAAGACGGGAGAGATCCTGCCGGTGGCGGAATTGGCGGTGTGGCAACGGCAATTGGTGGGCAAGAATTGCGGGACGGGTCGCTCAAATATCTTTTGTGGCTGATGGATCGGGACCGGAAATCGACGGCGCTCAAGTCGCTGCAAGGCAAGATCTGGAAGACGGGATTTGAGTCAGGCGAGTTGAAGGGAACGCTGTTTGCCGACGTGCCGGAGGCGTTTCGGCGCTGGTCGGCAACGGACAAGGTGGCGATCTATTCGTCGGGGAGTGTGGAGGCGCAGAAACTGCTGTTCGGGCACACAGTGTTTGGCGATCTACGGCCGCTGATTGCGGGGTACTTCGATACGCGCACCGGGCCGAAGACGGAGAGCGCGAGTTACGCGGCGATTGCCAAGGCGATGCAGGTTGGGCGGGGCGAAGCGATTTTCTTTTCGGATGTGGTGAAGGAACTGGATGCGGCGCAGGAAGCGGGGATGGAGACGCGGCTGGTAGTGCGCGAGGGGAATGCGGTGATGGAGGATGCGAGGGGGCACCAGCTAGTCGAGTCGTTCGAGGGAATCTAAAGGAGATTGAAAGTGCGCGTTTTAGTGGCCTGAAGGCCACTGCTCACTCCGCCGGGTCGATGCCCCTTTGCATGAAAGGGCTGGATGTACGGGCTGAAGCCCGTACCCTCCGCAAGTTTCAAGCTCCTGTCCTTCATCGCGCTTACTTAGTCCTTCCGTATCCGATGCCCTCTCTTCTACGGTAGGCTCATTTACGTGCTTTGGACCAACCCAGCCACGACCGCTCTGAATGATCTGAGCCAGTCGCCGATTGTGCGGTTTTCGCTGCTGGCGTTCAGCTCGATCTTCT
>JBEKPO010000074.1:0-31118 GCA_049520675.1 Occallatibacter sp.
TGGGATCCGGGCGGCAACTATCTTTACTTTGCCGGAACGCGCGAATATCAGCCGCAACTCAGCCTGATCGAGTTCAACTTCGCCACGAACCGCGGCAGGGCGCTGCTCGCCCTCACACTGCGCAAGGACGGCAAGAATCCGTTCCCGGCAGAGAGCGACGAAGTGACGATCGCTAAGCCGTCCGAGACCGCGGCGGACAAAACCCAGCCCGACGAAAAAGCTGCAGCAGATAAAGGCAAGACCGAAGGTAAGAAGGACGAGAAGGCGGGCGAGAAAAGAGACGAGCAGAAGCCGGAACCATTGCGCATCGACTTCGACGGACTTTCCGATCGCGTGAGCATGGTTCCGGTCGACGCAGGCAACTATTTCGACCTCGCCGCAACTAAGGACTACCTGGTCTACCGGCGTGTGGGCGCCCCGTATTACGGCCGCGAGCCCTATCCGCCGCCGGCCCTTGTGCTGTTTTCTCTGAAGGACCGCAAAGAGTCCACGCTTGCCGAGAAGGCGAACGGCTACGTGATCAGCCGCGACGGCAGCAAAGCGCTGGTGAGCCAGGATCACACCTACAAGCTTTACGACGTCAAGCCGGAGGGCAAGGATGGCGCAAAAACTGTTTCCACCAGCGGGATGATGGTCCATCGCGTTCCCCGCGAGGAGTGGGTGGAAATGTTCAACGAGGTCTACCGGCGCTATCGCGACTTTTTCTTTGCCGCCAACATGAATGGCTACGACTGGAAGACGCTGCGCGACCAGTATCGCCCGCTGGTTGATTACGTGTCGCACCGCTCCGATCTGAACTACGTTCTGGGCGAGATGGTCTCGGAGCTGAGCAACTCGCATACCTATATCACGGGCGGTGATTTTGAAATTCCCACGCGCACTCCGGTGGCCCTTCCCGGCGCACGCATCGAATTAGACGCGCAAGCCGGTCGGTACCGCATCACCAAGATTTACCGCGGCGAGAACGACGAGGAAATTTACCGCTCGCCGCTGACAGAAGTGGGCGTTGATGCCAACGAGGGCGATTACATTCTGGAGATCGATGGCCGCGAACTGACGGCCAAGGATAATCCCTACGAGTTTCTGCGCGGCAAGGCCGCGCACCCGGTGCAACTTCGGGTCAACTCGAAGCCCGTGCTAGACGGTTCGCGTACCACCTCCTTCAAGCCGATCACAGACGAAGAGAATCTGATCTATTACGACTGGGTGACGCATAACCGCGAGGCGGTAGACAAAGCCACCGGCGGCAAGGCGGGTTATATCCACCTGCCCGATATGGGCGAGGCGGGGATCCGCGAGTTCATCAGGACGTTTTACCCGCAGGCTCGCAAGCAGGCGCTGATCGTGGACGATCGCGGGAACGGCGGGGGCAACATCTCGCAGATGGTGATCGAACGTCTCGACCAGCCGCTACTCGGGACCTGGTTCGATCGCGTCGACCAGGACACCGGCACCTATCCGGAAGGGATATTTCACGGGCCGAAGGTCTGCCTGATTAACGAAACCTCGGCTTCGGACGGGGATGTTTTTCCATATATGTTTCGCCAGGCAGGGATGGGGCCATTGATCGGCAAACGCACCTGGGGCGGCACAGTGGGAATCGCCGGGCGCGAGCCCCTGCTTGACGGCGGCACGGTCTTTGTACCGGAAAGGGCCCTGGCCAGTCCGGAAGGAAAGTACGTGGTGGAAGGCCACGGGGTCGACCCGGATATTGTCGTCGAAAACGATCCTGAAGCGGTGATCGCGGGACGCGACCCGCAGCTGGAACGCGCAATCGCAGAGATCGAGAAGGCTCTGCAGACAGAAGGGAAGCCGTTGCCGGGGCGGCCCGCCGACCCCGACAAGACGCAGAAGCGATGAACCGGCGTCGTCGAGCCGTAGTTCGATGAGCGGGTCGTTCAACTCAATTCGGCGTAGAATGGTGCCATGATGTTGCAGGCTGCAATCGCATTGTTCGCGCTTGCTGCGCCGGCGTTTGCGCAACACGGCGGCGCGCATGGCGGATCCTTCGGCGGTGGAAGCTTCGCCGGCCGCTCCGGATTCTCAGGACACTCGGGTTTTTCGCAGTCGAGCAGCTTTGCGCGACCCGCGGCTCCAGCACGATCTGGCGCGACAGGCAGGATGGTCCCGGGGGGAATCGGTTCGGGCAGGGCGGGATTTCGAGGACCTGTTCCACAAAGCTACCTGCGCCCTCGGACGCTCAGCGACGGAAACCGATTCCCGGCGGCGCGGCCTTCGTACGATTCTTTGCGTGCCGGGGCATCTCGCAACGGGGACCGCGGTCGCGATGCACAAAGGCGCTCGTTTGCGAACTGGTATTCCTCCTATTATCCAAATTGGCTCGCCTACGGATATCCCTACCCGTACCTGATCGATCCCGGATTCTACGACTGGGGCGATGGCGACGGCTCTGAGAACAGCGCGGCCGATGAGAGCCTGGCTCCATATCCGGACTATGGGGCGACCGATGAGCCCGCAGGCGAGATGCCGCGCTGGAGAGCCCCAGGCGAGCCGACTGTTTCAACCGCGGCCTCAGAGTCTGAGGAACTTCTGACGGTGATTTTCAAGAGCGGCCGCGCACCAGTGAAGATGCAGAACTACATGATGACCGCGAAGGTCCTCACCGATCTGGATTCTCGGCATTACGAACAGATTCCGCTGGACCAGATCGATGTAGCCGCAACCCAGCGAGTGAACGCGGTGGCAGGCGTGGAGTTTCAGATTCCCAACGCATCGCGCGATTGAGGCGACTCAACACCTGGCGTATTCCGCAGGGGGCTAGAGCCCAGGAGTTTGCGAGCGCTTATTCGGCCCGACTAAAGTCGTGCCCTTGTTACAAGACCTCGATGGGCATACAGCCCCTTAGTTCTTGCCTTGAGCCGGGCTGACGCAGAGCGCTCGCCCGATTCACCATACCCGGCACACTTGATCCGCCGGGCGCATCATGGGCTGGCCGGGTTTGCAGCCAAATGCCTTGCCGAATTCCGGCATGTTGACGACCACACCGTTGATGCGATACTTCGCCGGCGAATGCGGATCGGTGATGGCGCGCTCGCGCAGGTCGTCGGGCCGCTCATTGGCGCAATCCCATTGTGCGAAACCGACAAAGAATCTCTGCTCCGGCGTCAAGCCATCGATAGGCTGCAGGTTCATTCCCTTGGTTTTGGCCTGCCACGCTATAAAGCCGAGGATCTCGCCGCCGAGATCGGCGACATTCTCGCCCAGCGTCAGCTTGCCGTTCACGTGAACGGCATCCGTAGCAATGTAGGAGGAATACTGATCGGCGACGCACTTGGTGCGGGCATCGAATTTCTCGCGGTCTTCCTTGGTCCACCAGTTTTTCAGGTTGCCCTTGGCGTCGAACTGGCTGCCTTCATCGTCGAATCCGTGCGTCAGCTCGTGTCCGATGGTGCCGCCGGTGTCGCCGTAGTTCGGAGCGTCGTCCATTTTGGTGTCATAAACGGGTGGCTGCAGTACGCCCGCCGGGAAGTTGATGTCGTTCATCTGTGGATCGAAATAGGCGTCAACGGTGGCGGCCGACATTCCCCACTCGCCGTGATCGACCGGCTTCCCGATCTTGTTGATCTGCCGGTGCAGCTCGAATGAGCCGGTGCGCTCAATGTCGCCGGCAAAGTCGTCCTGGGTGAGTTTAATGGAACTGTAATCGCGCCACTTGTCGGGGTATCCAATCTTGTTGCGAATTCCTGCCAGCTTGATCAGCGCCTGCTTTTTCGTTTCCGGGCTCATCCAGTCGAGCTTATCAATGCGTTGCCGCATGGCCGCCTCAATGAGATCGACCATTTCCAGCGTCTGCGCTTTAAGTTCCGGCGAGAAAACCCTGGCCACATATGCTTGTCCCAGTGCTTCTCCGAGGTTGTAGTCGGTGTGTTGCACGCAGCGACGCCAGCGGGGCTGCTGTTCCTTTGCGCCGCGCAAATAGGCGCGGTAAAAGCTGAAATTCTCATCGTCAAAGGGCTGCGACAGGAACGGCGAATACGCATCCGCTACGTGAAAGCGGAAGTAGGTTTTCCAGTTGTCGAGCGGCTCGCTGGTGAGCAGATGGCTTGCCTCCTGAAGGAACTTCGGAGACTCGACGTTGACGACATCGAAGTGTGGATAAAGTGCGACGCGATAATAATCAGGCCAGTCAAGACCCGGAGCCAGCTTCTCGAGGCCGGCCATGTCGAGCTTGTCTTTCAGGTTGTATGGATCCCGG
Source organism: Occallatibacter sp. (assembly GCA_049520675.1). GTDB lineage: Bacteria > Acidobacteriota > Terriglobia > Terriglobales > Acidobacteriaceae > Telmatobacter. Next base: position 4,217 of record JBEKPO010000074.1, read on the forward strand.
CGTTCCACCCCGGTCCAGGAAGCCTTGGCCAACGCGGTCTCCATGCGCATCACGGTCTGAGCATTCTTTGCGGCTACATCCGGCGAGTCGCCGAGCAAAGCGAAGACCTTCTGCACGTGCTCGACATATTTCTGGCGGATTTCTTTCGACTTGGCATCGTCGTTGGTGTAGTAATCGCGATCGGGAAGGCCAAGGCCGCCCTGGCCAAGGTCCGCAATTTCCCGTTCGGAATCGTCGGGATCCTGGGTGGAACCGGCCTCGAAGAGAAGCGTCTCGCCAAACGGCAATGTCAGCGTGGCCACAAGCGGCGCGATGTCGCGCACCGATTTGAGAGCGGCAATCGAGTCAAGCTGCGGCTGAATGGCCGCAACTCCGCGCTGGTTGACGGCGGGCTCGTTCATGCAGGCGCCGTAGAAATCGCCGATCTCCTGTGTGACCTGGGTGCGCTCACCCTTGCCTGCCGCGGCGTCTTCCAGGATTCCGCGGAGAAACATCAGGTTGTCCTGATACAGCTTGGCGTAGACGCTCCATGAAGTCTGATCGGGCGGAATGGGGTTTTTCTTCTGCCATCCCCCGCACGAGTAAGTATAGAAATCCACGCACGGGTCGACCGACTTATCCATCGACGTGAGATCGAGACTTGGAGAATAAGGCAGCGCTGGAGCCGCCGGCGCTTGAGCGTACAAGGCAACCGGCAACAGGAGAGCAAAGGCGAAGCAGGGGAGTCGACGAATCATTTCTTTCTCCTCGGTGGGGGATCAGGCGAACGTAGGAATCATACACGTCTTGAACTACATCGAGCGGGCGCGGGCTAACTCGACAATCTTCTCGATCATATCGGTATAGGAGTAGCCGGCCTTTTTGGCGGCCATGGCGAATTCCGCGGCGCTCGCGAGCCATGGGTTGGGGTTGGCTTCGATGACGTAGACCTGGCCCTTCTTGTTCAGGCGCAGATCGATGCGGCCGTAGTCGCGCAGCTTGAGAGCGCGGTATGCAGCGAGCGCGGTGTCTTGAAGTTTTTTCGCGGTGTCTTCGTCGAGGTCTTCGACGGGAGCGGATTTGGTGACCTTGTAGGCCTCAGTATCGTGCTCGAACTTCACGTCCTGGCCGGCGATCCGCGGCGTTCCCTTGGGAAGTTTGGAGAGGTCGAGCTCGATGAGCGGGAGCACCTCGGCGTTGTCGTTGCCGAGGATGGAGGCGTAAATTTCGCGGCCTTCGATGTATTCCTCAATGAGTGCGGGACTGTCGAACTCTTCGTGGATGTAGTGGATCCGCTCCATCAACTCTTTGACGCTGTCGACGACGGAGCCTGAGTCGATGCCGATGGATCCGTCTTCGGAGACAGGCTTGACGATGAGGGGAAACTCGATATCGTGCGAGTGCTCGGTGCGGCCTTTGTAGGAGGTGGCGAAGTCCGGCGTCTTGATCTTGTGGAAGTCGAAGATCTTCTTGGCGAGCGACTTGTCCTGCGCGAGATAGAGAGCTTCGGGTCCGCCCCCGGTATAAGGGATGTGCAGCAACTCCAGATAGGCGGCAATGTTCTTGTCCATGCCGTCGTCGCCGGCATAAGACTCCGTGAGGTTGAAGATGAGGTCGGCGCCGCACCTTGCCAGCGCGTTCAGCGACTGGTTCTTGCCGTCGAGCACGTGATACGAAGGCTCGTGGCCCAGCTTGGTCAGCGCTTCGAATATCTCTTCGCGATCGTGCAGAGGATCTTTTTTCTTCTTCCGATTCTTGCCGCTCTTGCCGCGCGGGGTCTTCACCGGCTCCGGTTCCGGCTCAGGCGGGCCCTCTTCCCAGACATCGTGCAGGATCGTAACTTTGAGGTTGGCCATGATGCCTCTATGCTTTCCCGGTACGAAACGCATCGGCCACGGGCAGATGCGACGGACCGATCGACAAATCGCTCAGGGCTGAACGAACTTGCCCCTGGTGATGTAGTTCATTGCCAGCGCCGTTGCGTACGCCGTGAGTTCTGTCAGATATTCCCGCTCACATTTTATGTCCGCACGCAGGCCGAGGGCGCTGACTTTGGTTTCGATGGTTTCCACTAACTTCTTGACGAGCGGACGTTGCACGCCCGTCCAGTAGTTCACTTTGTCGACGAGAAGCTTACGGTTTTCGCGCAGAAGATCGGCTGCCGGCCGAACATTCTTTCTGCGGCGCTTCGACACGTTGAAGATGTCGCTGAGATCCGTGTCGAGAGGAAGTTCGCCGAGCGAGAGTTGCTGATCGAGGGCGCGCTGATAGAACTCGCCGACGGTCACGTCCATTTCGTCGACGGTGATGTCGGTGTCGCCATGCGCGACAAGGGGGTCGGCGTCGCCGAATTTGCGGCCCATGCGATCCACATAAAGGAGTTTCTTCATCGCGCCCCACCCTTGGTAGCGCTTGCGCCAGTTGGATCGAGGCGTCATCCATACCGCGAAGGTCTCAGCGAAGTCTTCATCGGGATGCTTCTGCGCGTACCAGCCCTCCATGTGACGCACGAACTGGCGCGAGAAGGGAACCGGCTTGTAGTTGTCGCGGTAGGCGCGCCGGAACGGACCGAAGAGGTTGCGCCATTCGGGGGTCTTATAAAGCTCATAGGCGTAATTGAAAGCGTGTCCGGCCTCGTGACGCATGTACATCATGATCTGCCGCGCGTCTTCGATATCGTTCATCTCCGACTCGAGGCGCTGCAGCTTCGGGTCGGCCAGGTAAAACGGGATTCCGATGACCGGCTCCATATTTGGGCAGCCCCATTCGTCGGTGAGGTAGCACATGGGGCGGAATTTCTTGAGACCCTTGGCGTCCAACTCCTTGTAGAGTTGCAGGACGAAGCGTTCGAGGGGAGAGCCTTCGAGCTTCAAGCCGAGCTGGCGAATCGGCTTGGACAGGATTTCCTGGACCTCGGCCGGAGCTTTTTCGAAATTGGCCACAGATGGTCGAAGCGTAGCACGCGCGAGGCGGGGTTGACTCGGATGGTAGTTACCTTTTAGGGACCAGGGACCAGGGACCAGGGACCAAGGACGAGGGACCAGGGAAGAGGGACAAGGACGCGGGGGTTGGAGAGTAGGATGTAGGTTTACTGCGGGGCGGGATGAGTATCGAAGTCTGGGGAATGATGGGCGCGGGCGCGGCCGCGTTGGTTGCGGGAATGATTCTCGTCCGGCCACGGTTCCTGGCGGCTACCGGCGCGGACAAGATTCTTGTGCTGGGGCCGGCACTAGAAGCCGTGCCGCTGGCAATTTTTGCCGCCGAGCACTTTACCGACGCACACGGCCTGATGCAGATTGTGCCCAAGTGGCTGCCGGGCCCGCTGTTCTGGACCTACCTGGTTGGGGCAGCGCTGCTGGCCGCGGCTCTCAGCTTTATGGCGTTTCGATGCGTGCGCTGGTCGGCTGCGCTTCTTGCGTTGCTGTTCTTGATTATCGTGGCCACCGTCGACCTGCCGGGCCTGCCCGCAAATCTGCACGACCGGATCTTTTGGACCCTCACGGTGCGCGAGCTTTGCTTTGCCAGCGGGGCGATGGTGCTGGCCGGCAGCGTGTGGCCGAGCGGAAGTTGGGCGGGCGGTGCGCTTGTTGCGATCGGCCGCCGGATTGTCGCAACGGTGATGGTCTTCTATGGCATCGAACACTTTTTCTTCCCGCACAATGTGCCAGGCGTTCCGCTGGAGAAGTTGACGCCGGTGTGGATGCCAGCACCGTTAGTGATCGCGTATTTCGTCGGAATTATCCTGGTGATCGCGGGGGTTGCGCTGTTCTTCCGCCGGACGGTCCGAATTGCGGCGGCCGCATGCGGAGCAGTGCTTTTGCTGCTCACGGCGTTTTTCTACGGAGCGATCATGGTGGCGCAAATTCACGCTGACGCCGTGGAGGGGATCAACTACTTTGGCGACACGCTGTTGTTCGCGTCGACGGTGCTGCTGGCGGGGTCGGGCGCGGCCGAGCGTAAGAAGCCCTAGTTGGGTTGGCCGGGTTGTTGTGTGACGACGGCCGCGTCGGGGATTTCGAGGCCGGCTTTGCGCAGGCCGTCGATCAGGTGTTCGATGAGCTGCGGCGCGCCGTCTCGGCGAAATCGGGCCGGAGCTTAAGCAGGTCCTGCAACGCTCTTCGCGCCTGGTCGCGCATGCCAAGCTGTCCGTAAACCGCGGCAGTGAAGGCGTGAGCAGTGTAATAGCCAGGGAGGTTGAACTTAAGCGCAATCGTCAGAGCTTCGCGGTAGTCGCCTTTCCGGTACGTGTTCAGGAACGAGGCAAACCAATACCACCCCGGATGGTTTGGATTCAGTTTCAGTGCAGCTTCCGCAAGCGCGCAGCCGCGCTCCCAGTCGCCGGAATAGGCGGTTAGAAGTCCGACATGGGCCAGGTTGGATCCATCCATCGGATTGAGCTCGATGGCCCGCTCTGCCGTGGCACGAAACGCCGGAATGTCCTTCTGCAAGTACAGCACGGTCGCCAATGCGCTGTAGCCGAGGTTATTGGTGGGCGCCACGTCGATGCTGCGCCGCGCCGCTGCCAGTGCGCGCCCAAGTGGGTCGGGTTGCGGGTTGAAGCCGAGCGAATGTTCGTGCCAGTAGAGGGTCGACAGCATGGCCCAGATCTCGCCCTGGTTGGGTGCGCTGCGAGCCGCGCGTTCCAGAATGTCTCTTACCAGCGCGTGTTCCTCTGGCGTGATGCGTTCGAAGTAACTGAATGCACGCAGAACCGCCTCGTGAGGGCTCAACTGGTCGTCGGCCTTGCGGCGGCGGAGCGCATCACTGATGGTGTGCGGCAGGATTCCGTAGTAATCAGCGACGGTGGAGACGATGCGCGGAACCAGATCGTCCTGCAACTCGAAGAGCGCCTCGGGGCTGAAGGGGCGCTCATAGTTTTCGGCCCACAGGTGCGTGCCGGAGGTTGTATCGGCCAGTTGCACAGCGAGGCGGAGCTTCGTTCCTGCCTGGCGAATGCTGCCTTCCAGCACATAGCGCGCCCCGAGTTCTTTGCCGATAGCGCGGACGTCGCCAGATTCGCTCAGGTATTTTGCCGTCGATCCGCGGGCGACAACGCGCAGATAGGAAAAACGCGCAAGACCGGTGATGACCTCATCGGAGACGCCTTCGGCAAGGGCTTTCAGGTCGGCGTTGGCGCCAGTGAACTTGAAGGGAAGCACGGCGACCCAGTAACCTTCGGCCGCGCGGGTCTCGCCAGATGCCGTGCGGGGGGCGGAAATATCGGAGGTGGACGCCGGTGCTGCTGCGGTGCCGGGAATGTCGAGGCCAGCTTTGCGCAGACCTTCAAGAAATTTTCCACCGTATTCCGGATTCCAGACTTTGTCGGCCTGCGAACGGAGAATCGAATAGATGTCGGGCCGCATTCTGAGCAGCTCACGCACGGCTTTTGCGGCATTCTCGTTTTCGCCGAGCTGGCCGTAGGCAGCAGCCAGAATCAAGTGCATGACGTAGTGGCTCGGCATATTGACCTTGAGCGCAAAGCCGAGCGCGCCCCGGTAATCGCCGTGTAAATATGCGCGATAAAAATCTGGGTACCAGTACCAGCCGGGATGATTGGGATTGAGCTGCTTGGCGCGCCCCGCCAGTTCTAATCCGCGTTCTTCGTCGCCGGCGTAGGTCAGCAACTCCGCTAGAAGGGCAACCGAGTTGCCATCCATCGGATTAAGGGCGATCGCTCGCTCTGCCGCGCCGCGGAAGCCCTGAAACTCCTTTTGCATGAAGAGCGCCTGGGCAAGAGCGAAATGTGCCAGATGGTTGGTGGGCCGCGCTTCGATGGCACGGCGCCCAGCCTCGGCCGCAGCGGAGAGAGCATCGGGCTTCAGGTTGAATCCGTGAGTGTAGTCCTGGCCGTCGAGGAAGGAGAGCATAGCCCATGCTTCAGAATCGTCGGGCGCTTTCTTGACGGCCATCTCGAGTGCAGAGCGCGCCGTGGCCAGTTCTTCGGGAGTGCCTTTTGCGCAATAGCTGAAGCTGCGCAGCACGGACTCGTAAGGACTCAGTTGCTCGGCGGGTAAGCTGTGCAAGGCTTCACTCATGCTGCGAGGAAGCACACCGTTCATGTCGGCAACAGTGGAAACGATGCGTGGAACCAGGTCGTCCTGCAGCTCGAAGACGCTTTCGGGAGTGAAGGCGCGCTCGAATTTCTCAGCCCAGAGGTGAGCGCCCGTAGTCGCGTCGAGCAGTTGCACGGCGAGGCGCAACTTGCCGCCAGCTTCGCGCAGGCTGCCTTCCATCACATAGCGCGCGCCAAGTTCCTTTCCTATAGCGCGGACGTCGCCCGACTCGCTGAGATATTTCGCGGTCGACCCGCGAGCGATGACGCGAAGATAAGAGAAACGCGAGAGACCGGTGATGACTTCTTCGGAGAGGCCTTCGGCAAGGGCTTTCAGGTCGGGGTTGGCGCCGGCGTATCTGAAGGGCAGGACGGCGACCCAGAAGCCTTCGCCGGCGCGGGTTTCGCCGGAGGCCCCGCGCGTCGGCGCTTCTGGCCAGGAGACCTTCGGTACGCCGGAGGTCTCCGTAACCTCCAGTCCCGCTTTGCGCAGATCGCCTAACATCTGGTCGGCCAGGTCGGGCAGCCAAAATTTCGCCAGCTCATTGCGCGCCACGGCGGCAAAGTCGGGACGAAGATCAAGCAAGCCGCGCACCGCATTGCGAGCCTCATCCATATTTCCGAGTTGGCTGTAGATTGCGGCGAGCGCGGCCTGGGCGGTCCAGAGGCCAGGCATATTCATGCGCAGTGCAAGCTGGAGGGCGCGTTCAGAATCGTGCAGTCGATAAGCATTCATCACCGGGGCCAGCCAGTACCATCCGGGATGATTGGGATTGAGCTGCGTGGCACGTTCAGAGAGAGCACACCCGCGTTCCCAATCGCCCGCATAAGCAAAGTGCATGCCCAGGAACGCGGTGATATATCCCTCCATGCTGTTGAGCGCGAGAGCACGCTCGGCTGCGGCGCGGAAGGACCCCAACTCATGGCGGAAAAAGAATGCCGATGCCAGCGCCGCATTCGCCAGATGGCTGGAGGGAGCCAGAGCCACGGCGCGCTGCGCGGCAGCCAGGCTGCGGTCCATGGCGTTGGGGCGCGGATTGAAACTATTCGAGTGCTCGGCGCGATAGAGCCAGCTCAGCATCGCCCAGCAGTCGGCGCGGTCGGGAGCCTGTTCGACGGCACGCTCGAGGGCCTTGACGCTGGCCAGGTGTTCAGAAGCGTTCACATGCTGATGAAATCCGAAACTGCGCAGCAGCGCCTCGTGTGGAGTGAAGGATTCGGGGTCGCGGCCACGAAGCGCCTCCGTCATATTGTGTGCCAGTATGCCCTGGGTGTCTCCGACGGTGGCCACGATGCGGGGAACCACTTCATCGAGCAGATCGAGCGTGGCGTCGGGGTTGAAGGCTCGGTCATAAGCCTCGGCCCAAAGGCTGGCCCCGGCGATTGCGTCCACCAGCTGCACGGCGATGCGAACTTTGGCGCCCGCCTGCCGGATGCTGCCCTCCATGATGTAACGCGCGCCGATCTCTTTTGCTACGGAGCGCGCATCGCCGGTCTGGTTCGCGTAACGGGCGGTGGAACTGCGCGCGATGACCCGCAGGTAGGAAAACTTCGACATACCCGTGACGATGTCGTCGGTGAACCCGTCAGCTAGCGACGTGACGCTGGGGTCGGCGCAGTTGCATTTGAACGGGAGCACCGCGACCCAGAAGCCTTCGTCGGCGCGAGAGGGGCCGGAAACGGCAGCGTTGACCGAGGTCGAGGGCGGTGCGACGTGAGCCGTCGCGCGCTGGCCGGGCTGCGCCATGTCGCGGAATTCGTTGCCCACGTCGCGAGCTGTCTGCACGCGGCGACGGGGATCTTTTTCGAGACAGCGGCGAATGATGCGCGCCAGATCGGCGGGCAGGTCCGGACGAATCTCGGTGACGGGCTGCGGATTGTCGCGCAGAATGGATGAAATCAGCTCGGCGGATGAGGTTCCCTGAAACGGACGTCGCCCCGTCGCCATTTCGTGCAGCATCACGCCTAACGAGAAGATGTCGGTGCGATGGTCGAGCGGGCGGCCCGAGACCTGTTCGGGCGACATGTACGACGGCGTTCCCATGACCAGCCCGGCTTGCGTGTGCCCGGCCGAAGTCATCGTACGATCATTGGAGCTGTCGGCGCCTACATCCTTGGCCAGCCCGAAGTCCAGCACCTTCACCCGGCCCTCAGTTGTGACCATGACGTTGGCGGGCTTCAAGTCGCGATGCACGATGCCTTTTTCGTGGGCTGCGGCAAGGGCGTCAGCCAGCGCGGCGGCAATCTCCACGATCTGTTCGATCGCCAGGCCGTTGTCGGGGATGAGCCGTTCGAGCGGATGCCCCTCGATCAATTCCATGGTGATGAACTGGACATTTTCCGAGTGCTCGACCGAATAGATTGTGACTACGTTGGGATGGTTGAGCGCGGCGACGGCGCGAGCCTCGCGCTGGAAACGGGCGAGCCGGTCGGCGTCGCGGGCCATATCCGCAGGCAGAACCTTGAGGGCTACGTCGCGCCCAAGCTTGGTGTCGGTGGCACGGTAGACCTCTCCCATTCCACCCGCACCGATTGAGCTGTTGATCCGGTAGTGGGAAAGTGTGGTACCGACCAGGCTGGACTTTCCGGAGGCGTCCACGAGCGTTTTGTCCTAATTGACCGTACTGAGCCGGGGTGGGTCGATTCTACATCACGCACGCGATCCCGCCCTAAACGCTTAACCACGATACGGGCGAGGCTTCACCTCACCCCAGCGAGCAAACACCGCTCGCCGGGACCCCGATATCCATGAGGCCCAGGCGGCGCGTTCAGGATGGGGCGACCCAGCAGCGAAGTTCAGGAAGGGCTCCCGGATGCTGCAAAGTCGCGCTCCGTGCGCGCGAAGTAGGTCGCGTTGTCGGATGCGTGCAGATCCACCCATTCCTCGTCGGTCATCTGCTTTCGCCATTCGAGCAATGGAATGGCATCGGGGCCGACCGGGTGGCGCAGTTGCCAGGTTCCGCTTGTGGCAATTTCGAGAATCTTGTCCGCGACGAGCGATGCTGGTCTGGGGCTGCTCAATGCGTTCGTGAACAGATCGGAAAACCGGCTTCGCTGACAATAGGCAGAGGTCTCGCCGGGTCCGGCCATTCGCTCTGCCATGGACGTATCGATGATCCCCGGCTCCACGACCGCCACTCGCACATTGAAGGTCTTCATCTCGCCCGCCAGACCTTCGCTCAACGCTTCGAGCGCCCATTTCGACGCGTTATAAGGGGTGAGAGGCGGACTGGAAAGCCGGCCGCCAACCGAGGTTACGTTGATAATGCACCCACTGCGTCGCACCCGCATCCCGGCAATCACTGCCTGAATGCAGCGAATGGCTCCGAAGTAATTGGTCTCCATTACCGCACGGAACTCAGCCAGCGGCATCTCCTCCACCGATCCCGCTCGCTCAACGCCGGCGTTGTTCACCAGCACATCCACAGGTCCATGATCGCGTTCGATTGCCGCAATGGCATTCTTCACCGATTCGTCCGAGTCGACGTCCATGGCCGAAACAATGATCGGAAGCTTTTCGCGCGCAGCCATTGTGGCCAGCTCGGGCGAACCGCCCGGGTTGCGCATCGTGGCGTGCACTTTGTACCCCGCCCGGCCGAATGCCAGCGCGGTTTCAAAGCCGATTCCTTTGCTCGTTCCTGTAATCAACACTGACGGCATCGTTGCCTCCTTTCGCAGCTCAACGGGTTGGTGGCAGGGAGAACGAGACCGCCGCATGGGTGGTCTGCTCAGATTTTGGGGAAGATTGGGGAGCCTGCCGGTGTGCGTTCGTGGGCGTCCTGCCAGAAGGCGCCCACGCAGCACTTATTTGTAGACGCCGTCGCTCTTGTCGATCTCGTCACGATGAGCGGTATAGTCTGTCGCGGCACCAAAAGCCTCGATGCCGAGTGGGTGGCCTTTGACAGTGTCTCTGATGGCAGCATCCACTGTATCGATGCCTTCCGGGGTGGGAGTGACGTAAACAATGTTGAACGAGCCAGGAGCCGAGGTGTGAACTGCCTGAACGTCGATCTCGTACTCAAGAATGGTTCCATCGGCAAGCAGTTTCTCAAGCAACGGAGCTACCAAATGCCCGCTCAGGTCTTTCAGAGCATCGTCGGGCGCGTCGGCTTTGAGCTTGTAACTCGAAACGGAAGTGTATGCGCCTTTGTAGGGGCCGGATTTCCAATTGTAGTAGTGGCTGACATAGACGTTGTCCCAGTGCTTGGCGCTGTTGAAGGCTACGGAGTGCGGATCGGTAGCGGCGCGGGCCTTTTCCAGGGCCTTGATCAGGCCGGCCATGGACATCGACGACCACCAGCTGTCGTGCGTACCGCCGTCAATTGTGTGGATCAGGTTGGTATCGCTGCCGTAGCCGATAAGGGTTCCATCGTCCAGGGCCTTTTGCAGGGCAGCGGCCGCGGGCGAGGTCGAGTTCTCAATGTCGGGCCAGTGTTCGCGTGGCACCTGCCAGTTGGCGACGTAGGTATACATCGGCGGTTTCTCTTTGACTTCCGGCATCTGCGCACTTGCGGGAATTGCGCAAAGGGTGAGCGCCGCGAGCCCGAACAGCCCCGCGCAGGTAGACCACAATTTCTTGCTCATTTCGATCTCCAGTGGTTGATTTGGCCAGTGATGCTCTGGGGATGTCTGGCAGAGCGCAGTATACATGGCGGAGGTTGCGGAGTTAGCGGGGCCGGCGAAGTGAGAGGAGTTGGACGTTGCGAGACGAATCAGCGAAGGCGCCGGTTGGCTTACGCGGGTGCGGGCTGCCGCGCAGCGAGATTCGCTGACGGCCCGATGGCTTCGGAGCGGAGGAAGGTGACACGGACGACAGTGATATCGTCGTCCTGGCCGTAGGCCAGCACTTCGCTGACAACGTCGGCTGGAGGTTTCTGACTGAGGACACGCGCCTGATCGAAGCCGAGGAGCTCGCCGCGCTTGTTCTTGGCTTCGATTACGCCGTCGGTAATGAAGGTGAGGATGTCGCCCTGGCGAAGCTGGAACTGCGTTTTGGTGGGGTTGCACTGGCCGGCTATCCCGAGGGGCATTGAGCCTTCAATGTCGAGTTCGCATCCGTTGAGATAAGGCGGGATGTGGCCGGCATTGGCCAGGCGCAGCACGCCGTTGGGGAACAGATGGGCGGCGAGGCAGGTGGCGAAGTGACCGCCGGAGCGGCCGCCGAGACGGTCGTCAAGAGTCTTCAGCATGGTGATGGGATCGAAGTCCTGCGCGGCTCGGGTGCGTGCAGCGCCAACGAGAACAGCAACCAGCATGGCAGCGCTGATGCCTTTGCCGCTGACGTCGCCGATGACCACGCAGAGGCTGCCGTCGCGGCCGATGATGTTGACGAAAAAATCGCCGCCGACGATTTGCGCAGGCCGGTACTCGGCTTCGACCGCAAAGTGCGGTGAGTGAAGATCCTCGGGTACGAGGACGCGCTGCTGAAGCTCACGTGCTTGCTCCAGTTCGGAGCGGAGAGACTGGCGGGAGAGCTCGTCGTGAACGCGGTCGCGTAGGAAGCGGCGCAGGAAAAGCGCGCCAAGGACGAGCGCAAGAAGGATGGAAGCAATGCTGGAGTCGTCGATCGCTAGCCCAAAGAAATGAAGCGCGGGGAAGGGAAGGCCGAACATCGGAGTGAAGTAGCTGAAGAGTGCGGCCAGCTCGAGAAGACCGATGGGGACGGCGGCCAGGAGTGCTTCTGTGGGGTCGCGGCGATATCCCTCAATCAGAACGACGAGAAGCAGGATGCATGCGATAACCACGATCAGGAGCGAAGCATGGATATAACTTGCCCGGGTCATCGAAGGAAGAGAAGCCGGAAGGCGCGCTGCAAGGAATGCATCGTAGTCGGCAAAAGCGGTGAGGGGGGCGGTGAGCCAGGCGGCAATAGGAATCCAGCGCCGATTGCGAAGGGCGAACCATGACCACCAGACCATGATCCATGTCGGAAGCCATATGGGGCCCAGAACGACGAGCAGCCAGAACATGGTTTCGTTTCTGGTTAGCAGGAGGGTGGCGCCGGAGATGAAGTCCAGGTAGTTGTAGAGGACGGTGGAGACCAAGCTGATAAAGAGCCACAGAAATGTGAGCTGGCGGCGATTCTCGAACCATGCCCATAAAACTCCAGGCGCCATGAGAAGGAACAGGAGCATGGTCAGCAATCTGCCGAATCGGCCAAATGCGAAGCTGACCTCCTGGGAAGACTGAATGAGGCCGGCAGTAAGCGGCAGCCCCAGAACCGGGGGTGAGCGCATGCCGCCCGCGCCAGCGGAGTGGAGATTCGGATTCGGCGACATGTAGAAGCGCAGAGCGAGATCGATTTGGCCGGCCGAGGTTGACGGCAGCAAAGCGAAGGTCACCGGCCGAGCGAAGAAGAGCGTCGGTGAAGACGAATCGAAGCGGCCGAATTGCCCGACGAATCTGCCATTGGCATAAACCTGATAGGCATCGTCAAAATCGGTGGGCATCTTGAGCGAAAGCTGGCGCGACGGATCAGAGACACGGATAGACATTCGATACCAGGCGTAGCCAGTGAGATCGGGAAAGCCCTTCGCGGTCCAGCCAGGCGCGCGGCTCTGGTCGCTCGATGCCAAATCGAAGGAGTCCGCCTGCGGTGTGAGGTCCAGGGTGGGCCAGCGAGAGTCGTCGAAGCCAGGCTCAGCCCAGAGCGGAGAGTCGCCTCGCCACGGCGAGTCACCGGGCGAGAATTTCCAAGGACCAGTGAGAGGAACTGCCGAGTCACCCAGTATGATGACCGGCCCATTCGGCGAAATTCCGCCTTGCTTGGGCGGCGCACCGAGCGCAGAGACCGGCAGCAGCGCAAGCCACATAGCGCCAAGAAGCTGGAGGTGTTTCAGGCACATCTCTGGTCGAGCCTATCATCGGCGCAATCTGCCCCGACAGAAAAAGCGGAAATGGGGAAGGAGTTGGTTAACCCGAAGAGACAGGGAACAAGCCACCCCAGCGACGAAGACCTGTCGCCGGGGGTCCCGGCAGGGGGCGAGGATCAGAGCGTCTTGTTGTCGATGCTCTGCAGTGTGGTGTCGGCGGCGGCGCGGCTCCAGCCGATGCGCAAGTCTTTCACGTCGTGCAACGCGAACGCTCCGCTGTCGCTGCGCGGCGCAGTGATCGCGAAAAAGTCGGCGCGATCGACGCCAGCGAGATAAAACGCCGGGCGTCGATCGGGTGCTGCGTTGGCAATCTCAACGTGGCTCATCTCGAGGTTGCGCATATGGCGAAGAAAGAATCCTGACGAGGGCGTGGGGCCGAACCGGCCCGGCTCTGGGTAGTTGTCGATCTGCTCGGTGGGGACGGTTTGGATCATCTCGGCGGCGCCGCCGCCGAGGGTTTCGATGTAGATGTTGGAGAGCTTGATGTCTTCGATCGGCGAGCCAGGAATTCCGGAGAGGATTGACGCTTGCTTCATGGGCGCGTTGTGGCATACGAGATTGCTGATCAGCACGCGCTTCATTGTGCCGACTTTCGTGGTGTCCTTGGGGCCGCGCAGCCGCGCGCCAAGGCGCATGAAGAGCGGGCCGCAGCCGAGGTCGCGCATGGTTGTGTTGGTGATGGTGACGTCTTCGAGCAAGGCGCCGTCGACGCTTTCCAGGGCGTATCCGTTGCAGCCCTCGAAGACGCAATTTGAAATGGTCATGTTGATGAAGCCGCCGTTCGATTCAGTGCCGCACTTGATACGTCCGGTACCGAAGGCTTTGACCTCAGGCGGGAATTTCTTGAAGGTGCCGTCCAGCACGGTGCCGAGTTGATACCAGCCAGTGACCAGGCAATTGGTGATCGTGACGTTGCGCGTGGGGCGAGCGTAGCCGAGGGCGTAGCTCGACTTGGGGCAGATGCCGTCGTCCCAGGGAGAATTGACAGTGCAATTGGAGACGCGCACATTCTGGCAGCAATCGAGATCCATGCCGTCGCGATCGGTGTCGATTTTGAGGTTGTCGATGGTGAGGTTGTCGACGCCTGTGAGGAGCAGTCCGAAATGGCCGCCCTTCAAGATGGAGAAATCGCGAAATAGCACGTTATGACAATTCTTGAGCGCGATGCCCTTGTTGCCCACGCCGGCCTGCTCGGCGACGAAACCTGGACCTGCAGCGGCGGATGAGGAACCGCGCGAGAGTCCTTTGCCCCAGATCAAGCCGGTGCCGGTAATGCTGACGTCGTGAATGTCTTCGCCCCAGATGAGCGAGTTATGCCAATGGTTGTGGCCGTAGTCCTGATAGGCGTCCCATTCGGTATTGGGCTCGGCCGCATCGTAGGTGCCGCCGTTATAGCCGGTGGTATCACCAGGCTTGGGCGAGTCGGCGGCCAGAATCGTAGCGCCTTCGTCGAGATGCAGGTGAACGTGACTCTTGAGATGAATGGAGAAACAAAGGTAGGTTCCCTGCGGGAAGAGAACGACACCACCGCCGGCGGACGCGGCCGCGTCGATGGCGCGATTGACAGCATCGGTGTCCAGAGTCTTGCCGTCACCGATCGCGCCGTATTGCCGCACGTCGAAGACGCCTCCGCCACCTGCAAGTGCGGCCTCATGCGCCGCGCCCAAGGCCGAAGATGGAAGCGCGGCACCCGCGGCTCCGAGGCTCCCGAAACGCAAAAAATCGCGTCGCAACAGATCGATGTTCTTCATCGCGAAATCTCCCTTTGAACAGAGGTCTGACCACTCGCAGTCCAGAATATCTCATCCAGATCTGGCGGGAACAGAATGCAGGTCCTTCGACTCCGTTTGCCGCAAAGCGCGGCAAACTTCGCTCAGGATGACAGCAATACTTATGGTTCGAACTTTGCGGACGGTCCCTTAGCGGGCGACGAAGCCTGCGAAGAGCGGCACATAGGCCAGCAGGGAAACCACCACACCGGCAAGGCAGGCCAGAGCGAGCGAGTGAAAGAAGACGAAGCGAAGGATGGCTCCTTCCTGGCCGTAACTCTGCGTTGCCGTGCTGGCGACCACGACACTGGGCGCGGCGATCATCTTGCCCATCACGCCACCGGCCGCATTGGCCGAGGCCATCAACACCGGCGAGACGCCGATCTGCCGAGCCGTCATGCGCTGCAGGCTGCCGAAAAGCACGTTAGACGCAGTGTCCGATCCGGTGCTGGCGGTCCCCAGCCAACCGATGAGCGTGCCAAAGAACGGATAGAGCGCACCGGTGCGCGCGAATGCGAGTCCGAGGGTCGCGTCGAGCCCGCAATAGCGCGTGACGTATCCGAGAGCCATCATGGCGGCGATGGTCACGAATGTGTAACGAATGTTGAAGACGGTACGGGCGAAGGCGGCGACAAGCGATTTCGGTCCGAGGCCCATGAGCAGCCCGGCAATCACTGCGGCCAGCAAAATGCCGGTGCCTGTTGCCGCGAGCCAGTTGAGATTGAAGATGGCGGGTTCACTGGCAGGAGCCGGAACAACGGGCGGAACGCGCTGCACGATGTTGTGCAGGCCGGCGACCACGATCTTGATCGTGGAGCGGGCGTCGATCCACGCCGAGATCTGAGGCAGCCCCCAGATAAATACGACGATGCTGAGCACCATCCAGGGGAGCCACGCCTTGAAGACGGTTTCCGCGCTGTGACCGTGGTGACGGCGCTCCTGGGCGGTGACGTCTTCGAGATTGACGTTCAACGTGCGCCGCGGCCGCCAAAAACGCAAGAGCACAACCAGCACCAAAATCGTTGCTGCGGAGGAAACGATCGCGACAAGAGAGAGACCGGCGTGTGCGGCCATTAGGTACTGTGTCGCAGCGTAGGTCAGGCCTGCAGCGAGAAGCGGCGGCCAGATTTCGATCATGGCGCGAAAACCGGCGAAGGCCCAGATAAGCCAGAAGGGAAGAATCAAATCGAAAGGCGCCAGAATGACAGCGGTCGTTTGCGTGAGTGCATGGACATCGAGTCCCGTGACACCGTGGAGCGCCACGATGGGGATGCCCAGACCGCCAAAGGCCACCGGCACAGTGTCGGCGAGCAAAGTGAGCGCCGCGGCCTGCAAAGGCCTGAAGCCGAGACTGATAAGAATCGCGCCACAGATTGCGACTGGAGTTCCAAATCCGCAGGTTCCCTCAAAGAATGAGCCGAGCGCGAATGCGATGAGCAGAAGCTGCAGGCGGCTGTCGGCAGTGATGCCGGTGAGACTTTGTTGCAGCGTGACGAAATGGCCGGTCTTGCAGGTCAGATCGTAGAGAAAGATGACGGGAAGAATGATCCAGCAGATGGGAAAGAGCCCGTAACCGGCCCCGTAAGCCGCGGCGGTGAAAGCGAGCCGCATCGGCATGTGGAAGATGACAACAGCGGCGAGCAGCGCGGTGGCAAGGCCGGCCATGGCGGCGACATGCGCCTTGAGGCGCAGGATGGCCATGGCTCCCAGCAGAACCACGATGGGCAGGGCCGCGATGAGCGTGGAAAGAATCCAGTGGCCCGTGGGATCGTAACCTTGCTGCCAATGACCGGAAGTGGGATTGGTCTTGAAGAGGTAGACGAGGGTGGCCAGGAGTGCCAAGGCCGCGCTGGCTTCAGCAATCGACGAAATTGTGGAAGAAGACGAGTGCGTGGGCGCGTTGGCAGGCATCGGGACTCGCTATGCCGCCATCGCCTGCGCCTCGCGGCGGACGGTAAGGACGGTGATGTCATCCTGCTGGCCGAAGGCCTTGGCGGCTTCGGCGAGATAAAAGGCAGACTGCTGGCTGAAGTTGCGCAGACGGTCGAAGCCAAAGAGCTCGCCGGAGGGTTGGCGCGCCTCGACGACGCCGTCGGAAAGCAGCAGGAGGCGATCGCCGGGATGAAGATAGAATCGCGCCTCTTCATAGCTGACGCTGGCAAGCACGCCGAGCGGCAAGTCGCCGGGCAGCGCGATCTCCTGGCTGTTGAGGTAGGGGGGCAGATGCCCCGCGTTGGCGATCACCATCTCGCCATTCGCGCCGAACCAAACGGCCTGGCAGGTGGTGAAACTCTGCGCACCGACCAGCACGTGGTTGAGCGAATGGAGAATCTTGGCCGGGCTGCGCTCGCCGGTTTGGCGCAGAGCGCCCATGATCAGCGACACGTTCATGGCTGCCTTGAGTCCCTTGCCGGCGACGTCACCGATGACAACCAGAAGGCCGCCCTCGCTGGCCTGAACGTGGAAGAAATCGCCTCCCACCTCGTTGGCGGGGCTGTACACGGAATCGACTTCGAAGCCGGGGGTGGCAAGCTTCTCCTGAGGAATGAGGAGTTCCTGCACGCCGCGCGCCGCGGCGAGTTCGCCGGTGACGCGTTCCTGATCACGATGGATGCGCAGAAAACGGCCGAAGATGATGAGCACGATGACGAAGATACCCGCGAAATCTCCGATCGATGCGAAGTGGATGGGAATGGGACCCGCCTGAATAGTGAGCGGCGAGATGTAGGGCCTGCCGGTGTCTTCGCTGATGATGGTTGTGAAAATCGGCTCAACCAGGCCCACCACGCTAAGGACCAGGGGGATGAGCAAAAGGCCGGCTTCGAAGTTGCGCTTGAAAACAGCGGCGATGAGGGTAAGAAAAATGAAGACCGACCAGCCGATCAGCCAGAGAAGCGAGCACAGAAAGATGGAGGCGAGCAGCGCCACGGTGATTCCGCGATGGCCAACAAAGAGCAGGATGGGGCCGACGCCGGCGAGGACCGGGGCAGTATAGCGGAGCCACCGAATATACCAGCGGCGCTTGAGCGAGAGGAAGGCGACAAGAAACTCAAAAAAGAGATAAGCCGCGGCGAGCGCCAACTCGAGCGTCAGGGCGGCATACCACAGGCTATCGAGCCGCGCTGAGCTTCCGGCGAGCTCGATGAAGCCAATGGGAGCCTGCACCAGTTCGTGCAGAGCGAGCCAGAGGTATTCGTTGTGGCCCTTTTGAGCGAAATAAAGTGCGAAGAGAAAGACCGCGAGAACGGCGAGAAGGCTCGAGTAGATCAGCCTGGGCAGGCGCTCGAAGAAGCTGCGATTCGACCAAAGCTCGAACTCCCGGTCGAGATCACCGGGATTGCCCAGCTCGAAGGTGCGGCCCGCAAAGAACGTGGTGTAAGACCCGTAGCCGAAAGAGATGTCCATGGTGCGGACCGCGAGAACCAGCGAGGTCTGGGAGGGCGGGACGTTGAGCTGGTAAATGCGGGAGATTGTTTGATAGTGCTGCGGAGTGCTGCCGTGCGGTCCGCCGGGAGAAATCTGAATACCGTTGGCGAAAACGTCGGGGGAAACACCGGTTGTGCCGATGCTGATGGAGGAATTCAGCGAGACCGGAACCTCGATCAAAAGGGAAACAGGGCCATGGTTGGGTGCGAGCTCGATGTGCTGGCGAAACCAGGCGTAGCGTCGCTGGTTGGCGGGCGAAGAAGGTCTGCTCGCGCCCGGTTGGCCGGACGCAGATGAGCCGGAGGCATCTTCATCGGGCGCGTCTTCGATCGCAGGCTGAGCCGCGCGCAGCGGCCAGGATGAATCGTCGAACTCCGGCGACGGCACGTTGGGATCGGAAGAGATTCCCACGCGCCAGTCTTTGTCGAGAACCAACGGCGAGCCCAAAGAGGTTGCATCGATGACATTCGCCGGCGCGGGTTGGGCTGCTGACTGCACAACTTTCGCGTTTGTGTGCGGTTTGGGAGTGCCGGGGTGCGCAGTAGATTGCGGAAGGTTAAGGGTTTGGGCTACAAGCAGCATGGCTGGGCACAGAGCAACCAGAGCAGCCGTCAGGATTCGTTGCCGCAATGCGCGCCTCCCTACAGTCTTCCCACTTTACTCGCGGAGGTTTGCCGACTCCAAACTGATGGCTGTGCGGCAGACGGATACCAGCGAACACTCCTCGCTGTTTCAGCCCATCGGCTAAATTATTCGTTTTTTCTTCGCCTCATTGGACTGAAATCGGCTATGCTGTGTGGGCAACGAGGAGGTTGCCCGATGGACGCACAGAAAGAACTGATTGCCGAATTCGATCGTGAAGCCGCAAGAACGCGCAAGATGCTCGAAGCCATCCCAGCGGATGTCGATTGGAGCTACAAGCCCAGCCCGAAATCGATGACCCTGGGACGCCTGGCCGGACACCTGGCCGAGACGGCGGGAGATTGGGGATACCATACTCTGGCCCTGGACAAGCTGGAGTTTCCCGCCGATCACAAGTTCGAACCGTACGTGCCGGCGAGTAAAGCGGCGCTGCTCGAGAAGTTTGATACCGATGTCAAGAAGACCCGCGCCGAGCTGGTGGCGATTTCACCGGAAAAGTGGGACCACAGCTGGAAATTTGTGGCTGGCGGCCAAGCCTGGATCGACGAACCAAAAAGCAAGGTTTTTCGCGACTGGGTGTTGAATCATGCCATTCATCACCGCGCGCAGCTTGGTCTGTATCTGCGGATATTGGGCGCCAAGATACCGGGGAGCTACGGGCCGTCGGCGGACGAGATGTGAGGAGAGCAGGGAACGAGGGGGCGAGTGAATGAATGAAGAGGGGAAAAAAGTGAAGAAAGTGAAAGAAGTGAAAGAAGTGAGAGAAGTGAATATGTGAAGGGCGTCGAGCCTATTTCGCTTGTTCCCTTCCTCCCTGATGCTACGGAATCTGCTTCATCGGCAGCTCGATTACCGGGTTCCGCTTGCCGTCTTTCTCCGCATAGGCCCATAGGCCATGGAAACTGGCTCTCAAGCCCGGCTGCGCTTTGAGAAACGCGCTCAAGACTGCCGTGGCCTCGGTACGAAGCGCGGCGGGATCGGTGACGCCCGTCGACTCATACACTACCCCCAGATCGGGCTCGTGAAGCGACGGGTCCAGGCCGACCGCCTCGATCTTCCAGGTCCGGTCGCCATCATGTAGAGAGAGCGGAAGCGCACTCAAGGGCGACGGCGAAATCAGGCTTTGTTCCTGATGAAGCTTGTCAAGATTAGGCGAGGAAAGAAAATCCACGGGCAGCAGCAGGTAGCGGGCCGCGTCGTAGCTGAACCAGGCGCTCCAAGGGTCGGGTTTTGCCAACTCGCGGCCGCGCGACCAGTACCAAACGCCGTCGTGCCCGTCGAAGATTCCCGGCCGGATCGACAATCCGGCCAGCTTCCACAGGGTAGCCGGGGTATCCCACGCCAGAATCAACCCCATTTGCCCGGCCAGAGCGGCGCCCGCCGCATCGACTAAAACGACCGCGTAACGGCCCGGCGGCAAAGCGCTCATGCTGATGGTGACGGTCAGCGAGCCGCTGGCGTTCGAGCAGAAGAATTGTGTGTCGGCAGGGGCGCTCAGGCTGGTGGCGTCAAGCAAGTAAAGATTGCGAACCAGGAATTGTCCGCCTTTGATCAGGGGCGCAGATTGCTCCACCGCGGCGCGGATACCGCTCCATTGGTTGGCTTCCTCGGGCAGCAGCGTCGCCTGGAGAGTGGTAAAGTCCTGCGCCACCACCGCCGTGGCCAGCTTTCCCGAGATGGAGGTCAATGCATCTCTGTCCAGCGAAGCCAGCTCGGCCTGCGAGGTGCAGCCCACCGCCCTGCAAAACAGCGGTCCTGCAAGCACAGCCGCGCTTAAACCCATCCATCCGAAGAGCCCTGCCCTTGACATTTCTCTACCCTCAGAGGGTGCGTTTAGAGCGTTCCTCTGCTCCTGCTAGTCTATTGTAGTGAGCGGCAGCGCGGCTTGAGTCCGCGACCCCAGGTTGGCATTTCTCCTGCGCTGAGCTGCCCTCCGGAGTTTCCCCCATGCGACAGGGACGCGAGCAAGAAACAAAGAGCAAGCACGTAGCGCGGGTGTGCGAGCTGGCTCTGCCTTCCGAACATCGCTCCACTGCTGTGGTCGGAAACCTGCTGGCCCTCGCTGTCGCGATCACGGGATTGGGCGCGACCACACTTGCCGCCCAAGGGGCGGCAGCGACGGCGCCTGGAATGACCGCGCCGCCGGCGTCAGCGCAGAAGGTTTCATCGCCAACTACTTCGCCCTCGACAACGCAGAAGGTCCCGTCGGCGAACCACAAGAATAAGCTGGTTTCATCGCATGCGGCGGTTGCTGCGGTTCAGCCAGCACCCCAACCGGTTGCAGTCTTGCCCGCCGTGCCACCTCCACCAGATTGGCCGGCCAACGATCAGCCATCCGATGCCATGGTGAGTTGGGACAGTCATGGCTTGCGTGTGGTCGCCGCCAACTCAAGCCTGGAGCAGATTCTGAAAGCGATCTCAACCCAGACTGGCGCCACGTTGGAAGGGTTGAATAAGGATGAGCGCGTCTTCGGGATTTATGGGCCCGGCCAGGCACGGGACGTGATCAGCCAATTGCTGGATGGCTCCGGATACAACGTGCTGATGATCGGCGACGCTGGGCAGGGCACGCCGCGCCAGATCGTTCTGACCGCTCGTACTGCGGGCAACGCGCAGCCCGGCGCGCCCGCCACCGCGAGACGGGAGGATGAGGATAACGAGGCCGAGGAAGCACAGCAGCCGGAGCCGCCTCAAGAGCAACCTGTGCCAGTCCAGGCCGCGCCGACGCAACCCGGAGCGGTGCCGGTGCGGACCCCACAGCAGATGATGCAGGAAATGCAGCAGCGCCAGCCACAGCAGCAGCAACCGCCGCAGTAATTGATCTCCAGCTGGCGCGTACGGGACGAATCTAAGAGATGCGCGCGGCTTCTGTCGCCGGCTTCACGGCAGTCTCAATGCGCTGCGGGCGCATGAGGGCAAAGCAGATACGTAAAACGCCGAATGCAGCCAGAATTCCAAACGCCATAGCGCCTATGGATGCACAAAATAACATGGCCAGGTCGAGCAGGTTCGTCATCGCTTCAATCCAAAAAGTTTAGATGCAGCCATGGCTGAAATGAGCGACGATGCCGCCCGGAGTTGAATCAAATAGACATGGATTTGCGTGATCAACTCTGCGATTGTCGCAGAAATTGGCTGCGTTGACCCGCGTTTCTGTTGACAACTAAAATACCTCCATAGTGTTGTTCCGCTGCCCGTTCCGGCCAATAACACTTTGGCGGTACCCTCCGGTTTCGTACACCCAGATATGTCGATTACGCACATTTCCGTGCGCGGGGCACGCCAGCACAACCTGCGCGATATCAACGTCCGGATTCCCCGTAACGCGCTCACGGTTGTGACCGGGCTCTCCGGCTCGGGTAAGAGCTCGCTGGCCTTCGACACCATCTACGCTGAGGGGCAGCGCCGCTACGTGGAGACCCTTTCGGCCTACGCGCGCCAATTTCTCGATCAGATCGAGCGGCCCGACGTCGATTCGATCGAGGGGCTTAGCCCAGCCATCTCCATTGAGCAAAAAACGACAAGCCGCAGTCCACGGTCGACAGTGGGCACAATCACAGAGATCTACGACTACCTGAGGCTGCTTTACGCATCGATCGGCGCGCCCCATTGCCCGAATTGCCACCGGCCGATTGCGCGACAGACTGCGGAACAGATTGTGCTGCGCATCCTTGAACAGGGCCAGGGCGAGCGGGTGACGGTGATGGCGCCGGTTGTCCGCGGCCGCAAGGGAGAGTTTAAGGAATTGCTCGATCAGATTGATCAGCAAGGATTTCGCGCCAGAGTAGATGGTGCGGTGCGCGATCTCTCAGAACCCCTTGCCCTGGACAAGCGCAAGAATCACACCATCGAGGCCATCGTAGACCGTGTGCTGTTAAAGGGCTTGACGGATCCGGTGATTGCCGGCAAGCTGGGCACCGAAAAGCGCCCCGTAGAAACGCGCTTGGGCCAGGCTGTTGGCAAAGCGTTGCAAATGGCCAACGGCCTCGTTCTCATCGCCTTCAACGACGGCAACGAGCAGTTGTTTTCTTCATCGATGGCCTGCCCGGACTGCGGGCTCGACGTGCCCAAGCTCGAGCCGCGGAGTTTCTCGTTCAATTCGACCTTTGGCGCGTGTCCCAATTGCCATGGCCTCGGCTCGCTTTACGACTTCGACCCGGCAAAGGTCATCACCGACTGGTCGAAGCCGCTGCTCGATGGCGGTCTCGGTCCGGGCTCCGCCTCGCAATATCTGATCAAACTGATTCAGCTTGCGGCCGGGCGCTACAAGATCGACCTGAAGGTTCCGTTCGAAGAGTTGCCGCCAAAGCAACAGCACATTCTTGTCTACGGCCCGCCCAAAGGTGAGGCGCCGCGCACCGGATTTCACGGGATTCTCGCCTATTTGCGCGACAACGTGGAAGAGGCGCGCAGCGAAGGCTATCGCGAGTACATGATGAGCTTTATGTCGGCTGCGCCGTGCCCGGTTTGCCGCGGCAAGCGCCTGCGGCCAGAGTCGCTGGCGGTGAAAATCGGCGGCATGTCGATTGCCGATTTCACCGCGCTGCCGCTGAACCGCGCACTTTCTGCGGCAATCAACCTGAAATTTACCGAGCGCGAGGCCATCGTGGCCGAGCGCATCCGCCGCGAGATCGCCGAAAGGCTCGAGTTTCTGTGCGCCGTTGGCTTAAACTACCTCTCTCTGGATCGGAACGCGGCGACGCTCTCGGGCGGCGAAGGGCAGCGCATTCGGCTGGCCACGCAAATTGGGTCCCGGCTGCGCGGCGTCCTTTATGTTCTCGATGAGCCTTCGATTGGTTTGCATCAGCGTGACAACAACCGCCTGATCCAGGCCCTGGAAAAGCTGCGCGATCTGGGCAACACCGTGCTCGTGGTGGAACATGACGAAGAGACGATTCGTCATGCGGATTACGTGCTCGATCTTGGCCCCGGCGCGGGAAGGTTGGGCGGTAACGTAGTGGCTGAGGGCACGCCGGAACAGATCATGGCTTCGCCCGCATCGCTCACCGGGCGCTACCTGAGCGGATCGGCAACCATGCTGCAACGCGCCAAGCCGCGCCCTCTGACCGGTAAGTGGCTCACGGTGACGGGCGCCCGCGAGCACAATCTACAGGACCTGAATTTTCGCATTCCTCTGGGTGCGATGACGGTGGTCACCGGAGTGAGCGGCAGCGGCAAGAGCACGCTGGTGAATGACATTCTCTACCGTTCGCTGGCCAAGACGATCTACGGTTCGCGCGAAGAGCCCGGCGCGCACGACGAGATTCTCGGAGCGGAGCAGATCGACAAAGTGGTGCGCATCGACCAGTCGCCCATCGGGCGGACGCCGCGATCGAATCCGGCTACCTACACGCAGGTCTTCTCGCCGATACGCGATCTGTTTGCCATGCTGCCTGAGGCGCGGGAACGCGGCTACAAGCCCGGCCGCTTCAGCTTCAATGTCACGGGCGGAAGATGCGAGGCCTGCCAGGGCGACGGCCAGAGGCGCATCGAGATGAATTTCATGCCGGATGTATATGTGCAGTGCGAGGTCTGCAACGGCCGGCGCTACAACCAGGAAACCCTCGCCGTGAAATTTCACGGCTATTCAATCGCGGACGTGCTCGACCTGACGATCGAAGACGCGTTACCCTTGCTGGCCGACGTGCCGCAGGTGCACCAGAAATTGCAAACGCTGGTCGATGTGGGCCTGGGCTACGTGCATCTGGGTCAAAGCGCAACTACACTTTCGGGCGGTGAGGCGCAGCGCATGAAGCTGGCGCGCGAGCTTTCGAAACGGCAGACGGGCAAGACGCTCTATCTCCTGGATGAGCCGACCACCGGCCTGCACTTCGACGACGTGCGAAAGCTGCTCGAAGTCCTGCACCGGCTGGTGGACCTTGGCAATTCGGTGATGATTATCGAGCATAATCTTGACGTGATCCGCAATGCCGACTGGGTGATCGATCTGGGGCCGGAAGGCGGAGAAGACGGTGGCCGAATCGTTGGGGAAGGCCGGCCGGCAAAGATCGCTGCCACGCCGGATTCCTATACTGGCCAGTTTCTCAAGCGCTACTACAAATCGGAGAACGGGCGCTTCATCGGGGCCGACCCAGATGAGAGTATGACAGTAGATCCGTCGAACGGCGCTGTCGGTGCGCTGGTTGGAGAGGAGTTTGGTGTGCAGCTGGTGACCGAATCCGCAGATGCTGGTGCGAAATCCGAAGTGCCATCCAAGCCTGACCGCCGCAATGGCTCCGTTCATGCCAAGCCCCTTCAAAAGACGAGACGCCGATGAATGAAGATCGAGATAACCCGTCGCCCGAGCATCAGGAACCGGCTACGGATGGGCCCGCTGCACTTGGTGCGCCGGATGAGCAAGGATCCACCGTTCTCGAGCCAGGCGGCACGGCCGATCAGCCGGAATCGGCGACGGAAGCGATCGATCCCGCTGCCGTACCCAGCGAAGTGCAACCAGGAGATGGGCTCGTTGAGCTGCCTATCTTCCAGTCGTTCACGCAGCCGCCTCCGCCGGCCCAGCCCAGGCGAATTCCTAATCTCGGCGATCTTCTCCTCCTGGCCGTTCTCCTTCTGATGGGCTTCGTCGTCTCGGTCGGCTTGTTTTTTCTTGCGGTACACTTTCACCTCTTTGGCGCCTCATCGATACAGCAGGCGTCGAACGAGATTCATTACCTCCTGGGCACTGAAGCCGTGATTTACGTGGTCACGTTTGGTTTAGCACTGCTCGTCTTTCCGGCATTCTGGCACGAGAGCCTGTTCGCTGGATTGCAATGGAACGGCGGGACCGCCCTCCGCCTGCGCGGCCGATTAGCAGGCGCAGCGTTCGCCTGCTTTCTTCTCGCGTCGCTGAACGAGTACCTGATTCCCGGGCCTACGAACACACCGATTGAGAAGGTATTCAAGACTCCCGGCGCAGCCTGGTTGCTTTTTGGTTTCGGGGTCACGTTCGCGCCATTCTTCGAGGAGATGTTTTTCCGCGGGTTTCTGCTGCCGTCGCTTTGTACGGCCTATGACTGGGTTGCAGAGAAGATCACAGGCTCGCCGCCTCGCTTGCCTGCCGGGCACGGTAACTCGGAGTGGTCTCTGGGTGGGCTGATCGTCGGTTCCATCGCCACCAGCATCCCCTTTGCCGCCATGCACGCCGAGCAGACCGGTTATTCAATCGGCCCGTTTCTGCTTCTCGTCGGAGTAAGCCTCGTACTTTGCGGCGTGCGTCTCTTCACGCGCTCGCTGGCCTCGAGCACGCTGGTTCATGCCTGCTACAATTTCCTGATTTTCTCCATCATGCTCATCGGCACTGGCGGGTTCAGGCATCTCGACAAGATGTGAGAAGAGCAGTGAAGGAGTGAAGAGAGTGAAGAAGTGAACAAGTGAAAAAGTAGGCATCCGGAGTACTCGCCCCATTCGCTTCCTCACCCCTTCACTCCCTTCACTCTCTTCACTTCTTCACTCATTCACTCGGCACGGCCTACAATCACATAGATGATCACGCCCACGCACGCCCAACAACTTCTCTCGCTCCTCGCCCGCACCAGCTTTCGTCTCGGCGAGTTCAAGCTCTCCTCCGGAGGTACAAGCGATTACTATATCGATTGCCGCACCACGACCCTGCACGCCGAGGGTGGGCGGCTGACGGGCCACGCGATTCTGGAGCTTCTTGAGGCAAACCAAATCGACGCCGAGGCCGTGGGCGGGCTCACCATGGGCGCAGATCCCATCGTCTCGAATGTCGCCACCGCCAGCGCCTGGCGCGCGATCTCCCGTTCCGGCTCGCCGCTCCTCCACGGCTTCCTCGTCCGCAAAGCGGAAAAGGCGCACGGCACCGGCCGTCGCATCGAGGGATTCGGCCGCGTGGGAGCCCGTGTGGTGATCGTTGACGATGTTTGCACCACCGGCGCATCCACCATCAACGCCATCGAGGCTGCGCAGGAGGCCGGGATGACGGTCGCGGGTGTGGTCTGCATCGTGGAACGCGAAGAAGCCAACGGACGGCCCGCCGTGGAGCGCGCAGCAAAAGGCGCTCCGTTCCTGCGGCTTTTCACAGCCAGGGAAGTCCGCGCCGAACACGAGAAGCAGCTTGCGACGGCCAGATCCTGATGATCTCGACGGAAACAAAAAGGGCAGGCCCGATGTGGTGGGCCTGCCCTCATTTCATTCAGTAA
>JBEKPO010000075.1:0-21306 GCA_049520675.1 Occallatibacter sp.
GCTCGCATTCGCGTGCGGCGACCATGCGACGCCGATGCGCGGCGAAATGTCGAAATGATCGATGGGAGCCAGCGTCTTCGGGATGCCCGGGTCGCCGGGATAGAGAATCCCGGCAGGCGCGCCGGGAAAGACCTGCGATTGCGCGCCGGCAACAAAGGTCGAAATCTGATTGTACTTCTCCGACCACGGTGCCACGCGATCCCAGCGGACGCCGTAGTTGAAAGTCAGGCTGGGGCGGATGTGGTAGCTGTCTTGCGCGAACAGACCCACGTATCTATTGCGCGCATAAAAGGGATTGAGCTGGCTCTGGTTGAACTGGCTGGGCACGCCGATTAGAAAGTCGGCAAAGTCGACCCCGGTTTCAGTGCCCGAGAAAACGAAGTTGCCGTTGAATTGCGCGATGGGCGCTGCATTGATCTGGTCGGCGTGGAACTCCGCCCCATATTTGAAGTTGTGATTGCCGCGAACCTGCGAGAAGCTGTCGGAAAGCTGGTATGTGTTGTTCACCTGGATCAGCTGATTGGCCGCAGCGCCGGTCGAATAGGCGTTGAAGTTGAGATTCTCCACACTCTGGCCGTGCGGATCGAGGGCAACGATGCTTGGTGTTCCGTCAGTGTTGGCGAACCCCTGCGAGACCAGGCTCACGTCGCGGCCGCCAATGGGCTGACCGAGGTTTGTGCCGTCGCGCATAAAGCTCAGGTGCGCCTCGTTCACCATCGTGGGGTTTAGCGTCTTGGTGTCGGCGAGAGCCAGCAGTTGTGCGCGGCCTGTTGTGAGCGCGGCGAAACCGGGAACGCTGGCACCGCTCTGCGCCACAGGATAGGGATTCATGAGATTGAAATCGTCGATGAAGTAGTAGGCCGAAGCCAGTCCGAGCCGCGAATTCGCGTCGATGCGCGCGCCGCCTTTGTCATCGCGCACGGTTTGATCGTAGGCCGAGGTGGCAAACCCGCTGCTTGCGGTGTTGGGCGCGGGAATGTATTGGAGCATGCGCTGCGCGGGAACTGTCCACGCGCTTTGCGGGAACACCGCATCGCCAAAGACGCACCGCCCCGCATCCGCATCGGCCTGGTTGCAACCGGGGAAATAGTACGGCTCTCCCTGCGTCACCGCGTAGCCAAGCTTGTGCGTCAGCAGATTGGCGAGATAGGGACCGCTGACGGAGCCGGAGAGCCGGTTGCCCGTCGGGCTGTTCCCCAGATCGAACAAATTTCCGCTGCGATCTGCGTTTGACGCTACGGCGATATCCGGCGTGTCGATGCCTTCGTTTTGCCGTGTCCCCTGGTAGTCGAGAAAATAGAAAACCTTGTTGCGGCGAACCGGACCGCCCGCTGTTCCACCAAACTGGTTCTGCTGGAAGACGCCGCGCGCCGGCGAAAAGTAGTAGCGCGCGTCGAGATCGGTGTTGCGCAGAAACTCGTATGCGCTGCCATGGAATTTGTTTGTGCCCGACTTGGTCACCACGGTGATCTGGCCGCCACTGTATTCCCCGTATTCCGCATCGAAGTCGCCGGTCACGATGCGGAACTCTGAAATCGCGTCGAGGTTCGGAATAATGGCAGTGCCGGCGTTGACATCCTCTTCGGCGTCGCTGCCGTTCACGCTGAAGTAGTTTGCCGTCTCGCGTTGACCATTCACCGACAGGTTTCCGGGGTTCAGCGCCCCTGAGGGGTCGAGAATGGAGGCGCCGACATCCTGAACCGTGCTCGTCGTGATCGCCGAAGCGGGAGAAACTCCGGGCTGCAGCGCGAGAAGATCAGTGTAGCTGCGGCCGTTTAGCGGCACGGCCAGCATTTCCTCCCCGGTGATCACCTGGCCGAGCTCGGTGCTGGTGGTTTCCAGATGCAGCCCGTTGTCGATCACCGTGATGGTTTGGCGGTCGCCGTTCACCGCGAGAGTGGCGTCGATGGTGAGCGCGGCGTCCGTGTCGAGAATGATCCCGGTGCGGTCACAGCTTGCGAATCCCGGGGCCGCAATTTCAAGATCGTAACTGCCCACCGGCAAAACAGGGAACGTATAGAAACCGTTTGCGTCTGCGGTGACCTTATAGGAGAGCCCGGTATTGACCTCGCGGGCGGTCACTCTGCCGAGAGGGATAGCGTGGCTGGAGGGATCTTTGATGGTGCCCGAAATGGACCCGGAGACACTGCCCCATGCGCAAATGGCCGATAGGAAGAACCATGCAAGGGTGAAACGGCAGGCAAAATGGTGCGAAATTCTCATCCTGTTCACGAGCTAAGTCCATGTATTGAAGTCAGATGGAGCAGCCATCGGACTGGGCAATCAAGTCGCGATCATATATGCGACTAATTCAGTCCGTGTTTAATATACGACAAATTAAGTCGGAGTTCTTTGCAGTGATGTAAATCACACCATATTGCGGGAAGCCGACGCTTTGAGAGGGAAAAGAAGGGGGCCCGAGACGCTAAGCCCCGCGAACCGATAGCCTTCAGCCGAGCGCGCCAGACCACCGCAGTCGGCCACCTAAGGTTCGCGGTCTAGTCGCAGCGATGCACGCCCTTTGGCTTCATCCTGTGGATCGCTCCGCTGATACCGAGGCCTTGGTTCTTGAAGGTGCAGCTCGAACGACTAGTTCCTTCGGTGAGTTCTCCACACGCCGGCTCCAATCGCACCTGCGCCGCCGATCAGCGCCAGCATAATCGTCGGATCTTCGGGCGAGTCGGCGCACCCGGTTTGGGCGCGCAGGGGAAGAGCAGCGGCAAGGATCAGAGCGAAGGCGAAGGCAAGAGCTGTCTTTTTCACGTTGATGATGTCCTCGATTTCGTGTTCAGTGTGTTTACGGCTTTGTTCCCAGATTGCTCGTCCCGTTCGCCGTCGGTGTCGCCGGCAGCCCGGCACAAATGGGCGTAATTACCGGAACTGCCACCCCGATTACCTCAGTGACGGTGTTATTGCCGCCGTTTGCGACCCAAATATCTCCGGAACCGTCGAGGGCCGCAGCCTGCGCTCCATACAAACTTGGCGGATCATAGGCATATGGCCCTGAGAGGAGTGCACCTGAACTGGATACCCCAACAAGCTGGTTGCCCTCGCCCACGGTCCAGGCGCTGCCTGCGCCATCTATGCCGAATACCTCTGCATTGTGGGCGTTAATCGTTGCAGAGGTGACAGAGCCGGAGGGGGAAATCTTCTGCATGACGCTGCTACTGACGGTCCCGACCCAGGCGTTGCCGGTGCTGTCGATCGCAACGCCGTAGGGCTGGCCGGTGACTGTGAAGCCGGCCGCCCCGGAGAGGACGGAACCCGAACTCGAGAATTCGCTCACATCGGCTGAGGTGTTAGCTATCCAAGCATTCCCAGAACCGTCCACGGAAATGCCAGTCTGCTGGTCCAGGCCAGCACCCGTATAAGTTCCGAGCACCGCGCCTCCGCTTGAGAATTTGGTTACGCCGGCACTGCCGCCGGTAATCCACAAATTGCCGGCACCGTCGATGGCGAGAACCATGCCGGCACCCCCAATGGAGAAACCGGCATTCGGGTATCCGTTTCCCGGCGAGAGGACAGATCCGGTATTGGAGAGCTCGGCGAGTGCGCCATTCGTTTGGCTCGCGATCCAGACGTGGCCCTGGCCGTCAATAGCAATGCCCATGGGCCCGTTCATGCCGCCTCCCGTGAAGCCGTTGGCGCCGGAGAGGTCCACACCCAAACTGGAAAGCTCGGTTACGCTGTTGCCGCCATAGTTCGCGAGCCAGACATTGCCCGCGCCATCGACGGCAATGCTCAGGGGTTTATTAAGGCTGCCGTCGCTAAACGCGATGGAAACGGTGAGGTCGTTGGGGCCCGAGCCGGCTGTTACTGCAGGCTGGAACGGAAGGTCCGCGGGCAATGTTTCGTAAAGCGAGCCGAGGGCGTCCAGGTTGGCTCCCGGATTGTGCGCCAGATAGATCGCCGCCGTGGCAGTATCTCCTGGAACGCTTCCGGTGGTACCGCCAGACAAGAGGTCGTTGAAAAGGGTGTAACACACCGTTGGATTCGATGGACCGCTAACCGTGCCGGTGGAGTTTATGCACGCCGCCAGCAGGTCTGCCAGCGTATTGACGATCACCTGCGGCGCCGTGCCGTTCCCCGCCGGAGTGGTCGTCAGGGCGGTCCCGGTGTAGGTGCTGGCCAGGTTCCCGGCATTAGCAAACGCATTCGCGATGCCGAGCTGCGCCAGCGGCGTGCCCGAACTCGCCACGTGCGTCGGATCTGTCGCAAATCCTGCAAACGCGTAGGCAGCCGCGACCGTCGTCACTTCGTTGATCACTACGTAAAGCGTGGGCGAGAGCGTGCTGTTGGCCTGGCAGGTGCCCAGTGCGGTCAGCAGCCCGATAGACGGGTTGTTGGAGCCCGGAGGGAGCCCCGGATTGCCGCCCACCGCATAGAGGTAGAGTTGTGACGTTGTGCTGGGGCAAGTGTAATCGCCGGTGATCGCGAATGAGCCGTCGGAACCGGTGGTTACATAGTAGTGGCCGTTTGTGTCTTGGCCGCCCGCAGGGGTCTGGCTGAGCACGTTGGAGTTCAGCAGCGAGATGGACTGGCTGCCGTAGCCGGCGCTGCTGGCCGCGTACAGATACAGGCTGGCTCCCGAAATCACCGTCTGGCCGCCATGGACCTTGCCCCGAATGGCCGCGCCCTGGACGGGATTTGTTTTGGCTGGCGTCGCAAGCTGCGTGCCAGAGCAGCCGGCGAGGTAGAAAACGCACGAAGATGTCAGGATTACCAGGGCGACACGCATGGTCAAAACACTCTCCTCGAGGTAATTAGGGTCGGCTCTGGCATGGAGGATAATCGGACGCAGTCGGAGCGCGCGTGACATCACAGGGCGGCAAAAGGGCATCTCGGGACATGCGGATTTGTAGTTTTCGTCCTTTGAGCTGAACTCCGACGGTATACTGGGGTCTCCCCGACCGATTTACCTGGGCCTTGCGGCAAATCAGCAGCAGAGTGGCGTATGGCAACCCTAAGCAGAAGCACGGAGCCCGCTCCCGGCAACCGGGCAGTTCTTGCATCGTGGAAGAGCATCGCGGGCTACTTCGGATGTAATGAGCGGACCGCGAAGCGCTGGGAAGAGCGAGGGATGCCCGTTCACCGGGTGCCCGGCGGAAAGCGAGGCTATGTCTTCGCCTACCCATCGGAGCTCGACTCCTGGCTGCAGGCGATGAAATTGAAGGATTCGGAACTCGGAACCGGCAACGCTGCGGAAACCTCGCGCCAGAGCTCCGCTCTACAGAGCGGGGAGCTGAGTTTGGCCGCCACCGCGGGTGGTTCGGCGCCGCTTTCCGCCCTCGAACCTCTCAACCCTGTCGCCTCGCCGCACTGGAAGCTGCTCTGGGGAGTCGCATTTCTCACCCTTCTCTTTTGCGCGGCACTAAGTTCGCGTATTCTTAGCGGCCGGCATGCGGAAGATCGTCACGAGCAGGTCCTCGCTTCCGCGAGCGCCTCCCGTCGCGTTCCAGCTCCGGGCGCAGAAGATCTCTACCTTCAAGGCCGCTACTTCTGGAATCTCCGCACCGTTGACGGCCTCTCGAAATCGATCAACGCGTTTACTCAAGCGATTATCAAAGACCCGTCTTATGCTGATGCCTATGCG
Organism: Occallatibacter sp.; assembly: GCA_049520675.1. GTDB lineage: Bacteria > Acidobacteriota > Terriglobia > Terriglobales > Acidobacteriaceae > Telmatobacter. Next base: position 5,594 of record JBEKPO010000075.1, read on the forward strand.
GGGCTCGCTGAAAGTTACGACCTGCTGCCGGAGTTCGCCAACGCCAATCTTAGTGATTCACTTCTGCGGGCCGAGGATGCTGCCAATCGCGCCATCGCACTGGATCTGAATCTGGCCGCGGCGCATCGGGCCAAGGCATTCGCACTCTACTTTCGCGATTGGGATATCGCTGGTTCTGACGCAGAGTTTCAACGCGCGCTCGCGCTTGACCCAGCCTCCGCGGAGACTCACCAATGGTATGCAAGCAGTCTCGAGTGCAGGGAAGAGGGCGCAGAAGCATTGAAGCAAATCGACGAGGCGCGCCGTTTGAATCCGGCGTCGCCTGCAATTGCCGCTGAAGCCGCGTTGCTCCAGGCAGATTTTGGCGACCTTGCCGCCGGCATCAAAGCATTGAACGACATCGAACTGACGCAGCCGAATCTGACTTCGCCCGCCTCCTTCCTGGCAGTCATCGATTTCGCCATCGGAGACAATCCCGGATACGTCGCGAATCTTCGACGCTACGCATCCATCACCGGCAACTCCGGCGATCTTGCCTTGGCAAATGAGGTGGCCCGCGGCTGGGCTCAGGGAGGCAAGACCGGCCTGCTCGAGGCCAGAGCTAAAGGACTGAAGGCAGCCTTCGAGCACGGATCGGAGCCGGCGGCCTTCTACCTGGCGCAAGACCTGGTCATGCTGGGGCGGCCGAAGGCTGCGTTGCCCTACTTCAAAGCGTCTCTAAACTCCCACATCGTCGTTCTAACCATGCTGCCTGACTGCCCCTGGGCCAAGCCGCTGATGAACGATCCCGATTACGCAGCGCTCTTCGCCGAGATTCGCGATCGTCAGCACGGAGGCTATCCGCATCACCCCTCCGCGGTTCGAGTCACACTCCGCGTGCCCAACTGACTGCTGCCCAGTTCAAGACTGCAGATGTCCTCGCCGTTACACTCTGGCCGCCGGCAAGATGTGTCCAAGCTGACCCGAGCAAGGTTCTGCTTTACTGAACCGCGTCTCAGAGTCTTCGGGCGCGCGTGCAGCCGGTGCTCCTCAAAGAAAACTTCTCTGTGCGAACACGCCGCCGGTTGTGTAGAATCAGCGACACTATGAAAGGGAATTCCACGGTCATCGAACATCTGAATCAGGCTCTGCGCGACGAGCTGACTGCGATCAACCAATATTTTCTGCACGCCGAGATGTCGGAGAACTGGGGCTACAAAAAGTACTCCAAATACATCAAGCGGCAGTCCATCGACGAGATGAAGCACGCTGAGTTGCTGATGGAGCGGATTATCTTTCTCGACGGGATGCCGAAGATGGAGCCCATGGACCTGGCGATCGGAAAGTCGGTGAAGGAAATGATCGAATCCGACTTGAGCCTCGAACACGGGGCCGTCGCATCGTACAACGAATCGATTCGTGTCTGCGTGGAGAAGGGCGACAACGGATCCCGCGACCTTTTTATGAGGTTGCTGAAAGATGAAGAGGGACACGTCGATTGGCTGGAAGCCCAGGTCCACCAGATCAGGGAAATCGGGTATGAACGATACCTGATTACGCAGACCGAAGAAGACTAAAGTTTTCGAACGCACGCGCTCGGTACCCGCAGAATCCATTCAAGTGCTTGAATCGCGCATCTTGGCAATGCTGGTGATCAGTTGCTCTGTGATGAGGGGAGAGGGGTGCGGCTGAGCCGGGGATTGCCTCACAAATTTTCTTCGCATCCTCTTCAGTTCTTTGCCCACGCGATCTGAAGCGAGGAATATTCGCCCTGCGGTGAGGCCGCCTAACACGCGATGATGACCAACGGCGGCCAAAGCCATCGAGGCGATGCAACCGCATTGGGCGCAATCGGGGTTTCCACCAAATTGGCAAGGCGTGATGTGCGTTTTCAGATCTGCCGAGATGGTTTGAGTCGTTCTCGCAAAGATGCACTCCTCTGGGCTTTGTGGTGGAGATTCCAACTCTCGAATCAAAGCTTCGGGCATCTCGAGAGCGGGATACGCCACGCGCAAAGTGCGGAGTTCGGCCAGCAAATCGGTCCTTTGTGAAGGCGCAAGAATCTCCGCATCGATGGCCCCGCGCTGCGGAGTGAAAAGACTGAACCACACCTTCACAATCTCGGGGCGACCGCTCCAGAACCGGAGAAATTCCTCCAGATAGCCGGGACGCCCGGCGATTTGCGCTGTGATTGTGCAATGAACGGTGACTCGCGCGCCCTGGATGTTCTTGAGGATGCGTTCATAGGTGGCCGGTTTGCGCCGCGCATCGTGTTCGGGCTGCAGGCCATCGATGGATACCACAACATTCAGTTTCTTGAAGGCCTTCCAGTCGCTGGGAATGACTCTGAACGCGCTGGTGACGATCTGTGTATGGACGCCGCGCTTTTCCATCTCTGGCAAGAGCTGTTCGACTTCACGGTACCGCACCAGGGGATCCCCGCCGACTAAAGATACGTGCAGCGGTTTATGTTCATCGATAAGCGCAAGCACACCGGAGACCAGTTGATCTCCCTTGAAATCGGAAAGCTGACGCAATTGCGTTGAACCGCCGAGATGTGCGGCATCGAACGCGTAGCATCCGGGGCACTGTAAAGGGCACTCTTTGGTGATCTCGATCGAAAGAGAAGGTGGGTGGCCGCGCAGAATCCTGGACCAGGCCTGGATCACTTCGGACGTTTTCATTGTCTCTCCGCATTAGACGGAACGGGGGATCTTTCGTCCAGGGATAGAAGATGACTCGCTTCGCCAAGCCATCCAACATGCGTGCGGGCAGAGTTGCTCGATCAGATTTGAAGGGGAAGGTTGTAGATCGCGAGATCGGAAGTGGCTTGACACTCTCGACGAAGGGCCGGCAGAGCTACGGTCCCAGGCAAAGTAGCCGATTTGGCGGTCCCGAAGATGTGCAGCGATAGCCGCCGAGGAACGCGCAAGTTCTCGTCCTGCCGGCATTGATGGCGGAGCACGAGCAAAAGGCCGAGGCAGATCACGAGAAGCAGAAGGCTCGACTCGAAGTCACCACCACCATGGAGGAAGTGATCCCAGGTCCAGGCGTACTGCGTCAACGGCATGGAAACCAATTCAACGGCCGCGAGCACCAGCAGGAAGGGGCCAATGGCTTCAGCCGCGCGGGCCGGCCATGCGGATGCATCGCAGCTGGATCGATTTATGTGGGCAGCATGATACAGAAATTGCCTACCTTCTTTGTTGATACTACACCGTGGGAGGCACCGTGGAACGACGGCTGGCGGTGCGAGTCACACTCCGCGTGCCCCACTAACGGTTGCGCGGCTTGCCTTGAGGCGCATAGTCTTTCCGCCAAAAGGGCTTCCCTCGCTTCACCGTCAGCACCACGCTGCTGAAAGCCCGAGCTCCGTCGAGCGGATTTCCCGACACAAAAATCAGGTTCGCCAATTTTCCGGGCTCAACCGTTCCCATCTCCTTCTCCTGTCCCACCGCGCGGGCTCCCACTGCGGTGGCTGAGCGAATCACATCCGCGGGCCGCATTCCGGCTCCATCCTGCAACAGCAGCAACTCATCCCTCAGAGGAGACCAATCCTTGTTCTCTTCGTCTTCTGAATCTGTTCCCGTAGAAATCGTAACGCCCGCCTCGTAGGCCGCATGGGTAACCCGCTCCCCGATATCCAGAGTGTTCACCGCGTTCGCCTGATCATTCTTGGCGCGACTCTTCCCGCTCTCCTTGAAGACCACCAGCGTCGCATCCAAAATCGTATTGCGCTCTTTCATTTCCTTCAGCAGGCTGGCAAGCCGTGGACCAAAACCATCGGCATACTGCTGCTCGGCCGCAGGATGCAGATGAGCTTCGGCATAGGTGTTGGCCGGATTCGCGATCGCCAGCATCGGTGCGTGCGAGACGCTGTCCACTCCCGCTTCCACCACCTGCGCGGCGGTCGCCGGGAACACCGTCGCATGAGCCCACACCAGCATGCCCTGGGCGTGCGCCTCTTTGGTAATCGCTGCAACCAGTTCCGCGGGCAGATCCGCGTAGATCTTGATGGCTGTGGCTCCCGTGCCGTGCGCTTCGGCAACCGCCAGGTGCAGATCGGTCTGCGCAGTTACAGCCCTCATCCAGGGCACGTCGCCCGCGACCATCCCTCTGGCAGCTTCGTGCGTGCGCTCGTCCTTAAAGAAGCTCGGGCCCGCCATCAAAGCAGCATAGTAGATATCGGGTCCCTCCACTTCGCCGAGAAGCGAAGCGCGGGCCAGCTCCGCAAGCTGCCGCGTGTCTCCCGCCATATCGCGCTCGGCCGTCACCCCGCTGTAAAGGTCGCGCCGCATAAGCCCCAGCGCCTCTTCGCGGCTTGTGTCGGTCGCGATGTGGATGTGCGTGTTGATGAGCCCGGGCAGCACATAGAGCCCCTTCACATCCACCACCTTGCTGCCTGCCGGAGGAGTCAGCTCCGCAGCCGGCGCGATGGCCTCGATGCGCAATCCCTTCACCACGATCGACATGCTTTGCCTGGGAATGTTGGTCACGCCGTCGATCAGCGTGGCCCCTTGGTACACCGTCACTGCGTCTGCTTGCGCATGCGCATTCGCAGGCCAATAGGCCAGCAAAGCGACCAGGGTAAAACTGCATGCAGCACGTATACCCCTCGCAAACAACCATCTCGATGGGTTCATCACCATTAGGCACTACGGTAGCAAACCACCCCCAGAAGCAGCCTTCCCAGCAGGTGGCCCACTCACCGATCCAGCCGCCCGTCAGCCCTTCGCAAATCGATAAGGTCTGTGCCCCATTCATCGCGGTTCTATCGCAGATGGGTGAGCCGGGGCATGGTCGTCACAGGTCGTCAACGGCCCTGTTTGACTCCGAAATAGAACAGGCCCGCGCCGCCTACTATGGCAACGATGCCCAGAATAGGAGGAATAGGGAGCGAATGGTTTTCTGTTTTGTTGATTTGAATTGCGCCAATATCCACGGCTTTCTTGTGGCTCGTATAAGAGAATCCCCCGTAGATGAGCGCTGCAACCCCGACAATGATCAGTAGTACTCCGGCGATCTTCATCATGGCTCCTGTTCTTCAAGCTTACGCATGGTTATGGTTTCAATCTTCGCCAGGGACTTGACGAATGATGCAAAGAACAAGTTCTGTGGCTGCCTGCGAGAAATCCAGATGAGAATCTAAGACAATTCCCCGCATCGTGAATGTTCAGAATTGCTCATTTCGCCGACCGATCACCTCAGACGCCAAATCCGCAGCAGGGCGGCCGATTCTCCAGTGTGGGAGCAAATGCTTCGCCACTGCCCCCAGCCACCACTGTCAATCAGGCTTCCTTCAGCAGTTCCGTCCGATACCGAGCCGTGATTTCCTTTGCCTTTTTGATGAAGGCGGCTTGTTCGTCAGGACTGAGTTTAGGCGGCGCCGAAGTTCTCGTTGCAACTCTTACACCGAGCTCCATGAAAAAGTTTTCTTGGCCTGCCGGCGAACAGATGCAGAGAAGCCGGGCTGCGCTTGAAGACGCATTATGGAATTGGTGCGGGGCGTTCGCAGGAATATTGATTGTGTCCCCAGCCTTGATCAAAGACTTTTTCCCGCGAAATGTAGCCTCCACCTGTCCTTCCAGCAGGATGAAAGTCTCCTCGAAGTCGTGACGATGCGGGCCAGGACCGCCGCCGGGTGGAACGTACATGTCGATGACGCAAAAGCGTCCGTCGGTCTCATCGCCGGACACTGCGATCGTGTAGGTATCTCCCACGATCCCAATGTGCCGAAGGCTCTGATCCGTATCGGGCTGGGCAATGGTTAGCTTGCGCTTCAGATCGTCGGGCGGAAGGGGCGGGTACACCGGGGGACTCTCGGACATAGTGGATCTCCTTTGGGTGAGATCTTGCGTTTGCTTACCGTTGCGAATGCCGATTTGCCTGCCTCAGCTTATGGAAAGAAAAACCAATGTCGCTCTGCGGCCAAGGTCATTGTCGTGCCGCACCCTCGGGCTTATCCCCAATATTGGGAATGACAATCGTACCTGGTCAATCCCGGCGCCCGCGACAAGGTAGGTTTGTTCCTACGCAGCCTTCGACATCTCTTGCCATTGCAAGGCAGTCTCCCTGGCGAAATCTTCATATCGGCGAGGAGCATGCCCAATGAGCTTGGTCAATTTCTCTACGTCTCCATCCTCAGCAACGAAGCCACGTTCCAGGTAGCCTTCAAACATCATGCGAATATCGAACGCCGACCATGAGGGGGCTTTCTTGCGCATCTGCTCCTCAAACGCATCCATGTTGTGACCGGTATATTGAATCTTTTTGCCGAGCACTTCGCTCCAGATGGCGGCTGCTTTCGCGCCACTCACAACCTCGGGACCGTTGAGGTTATACGTCTTGCCGTGATATTCGCTCGAGGTCAGAACGGTTGCCGCTGCCTCCGCAATATCCCGAACATCCACTACCGACACGCCGACGTCGCCCAGAGGCATGGGGTAGATGCCGGCCTTCGCGAGCGGCTCCTTCAACGATGCATCGTTCTGGCTGAAGTAGTTCGGGCGAAGGACCGTAAACGGAACATCGAACTCTCTTAACGCGCTTTCTATCGCCAGCTTGGAGGCGAAGTGGGGAACATCCTTGAAGTGCTCGACGCGGAAGACTGAGTGATATACGACATGGCTCAGCTTTAGCTTTTTTGCTAGATCGTAGGCGATGAGGCCCTGTGTCAGTTCATCCGGAAGAACCGCATTAAGCAGGTACAGCTTATCGACCCCTTCCATTGCCTTCTGGACAGATATTGGATCGAGCAGATCGCCGACGGCAACCTCCACGCCTGCCGGTGTAGGCGTGCCTTCTTTCCGCACGAGTAGACGAATATCCGCTTTGCGCTTCTGGAGTTCCTGCACCACTGCAGCACCGACGTGTCCGGTGCCGCCAACCACTAGAATTTTCATTGTGTATCCTCCTTGTTGAACAACAAAACTCACGCCCGCGGTTCATCAGACCACTACTGTTCCGCACTCATTTTCCAAGGGTGTTAGGGGGATTTCGTTGGCCATCTCCCAAGCGGCCAGCCTGGTAAATTCGGCTTGGGCGGCTGAACGCGAGTATATTGGGGCGATCAAGTGAGAATCTGAGCAGAACAGACCTGTTGCCAGCGCTCTGCCGCAAGCGTCATTTGCCGCTTCGCAACGAAGCCATCGGGCCCCCTCAACATTTGTGTGGCGGAATTGTCTGTGCCCCATTCATCTCGTCTTTATCGCGATGAGTGGGCCGGGGAATGGCTGTGGACTGTTTTGTAACAAGGGCACGGCTTCAGCCGGGCCGCGAGTCGAGCAACATGACCGCGGGCTTTACAGCTTGCGGAAAAACTCAATGTTTTGGAAGGGCACGAGTTTAACCTGCCCTGAGCGAAGCCGAAGGGTGCCGCAATGGCCTCACAAAGAAGAAACGGGGCTTTAGCCCCTGAGTGGATCCGGTTTAGAAGCGCGTACGCCCTGGCTTCACGGGGTCTTCCGCGCTGGCCGGCGGAACGGCCGCCGTGGGCTGAGCTGCGGCCGCTGTCGAAGGCCGGGCCGGTTGTACCGGGGCCTTTGCCAATGGTCTGGCCCGGCTTGACTGCGTGCGATGCGACTGCCTGGCTGGCTTCGACTGAGGCTCAGCTATGGCCGCGGGGGGAGGCGGCTGGACCGGTTGTACGGCAGTGGACTTCGTTCCGAGATTGAAGAGGGTGAATACGAAGATGAGCAAAGCCAGAATTGCGCAGGCGCTAACCGCTCCAAGGATCATCCAACTTTTGCTCTCGGGCTTTTCCTCCCGCATTTCACGGTTGGGAAACGACCGGTAGAGCGGCGTATCAGCTTCGCGGATCCCGATGACGTCCCATTCATCGTCTCTTTCGGCCTGTCGCGGACGGGGTGCAATTGGATACTCATCGTTCAGGTAGCTGGGCTCCAATTTGTAGCCAGGGCCGGGCAGTCGATTCACCATCTCGTTCGTCGACTCCCGCTTCTGAAGCAGAGGATGATCATCTGAAGGGGCGTTCGCGGGCGATGATGAACGTACTTCGCGAGGCGCGTCCGGCACGCGCGCTGGGATTTCTTCACGCTCGTCGTATCGCCAGAACGGATTTGTCCCGGCGACGGCGCCTCTGCCTGTTTCTTCCGCGGGCGTCGAATCTTCGGAGATAGAGTCGTCAGCATCGGAAGTCCACCAGGACCGTTTCCGCGAGGCCGCAGCCGACAGCGGAGCGAATTGAGGCGATTCCTGGACCTCAAGCTCAACCGTAGCTTGCGAGGCCATGTAGTTTTCAGCGTCGGACGGAATGAACAATACCGAGAGGGTATTGTTGCCCGGCTGGAGCACGTGGCCTGCGGAGGGAGAATAGACAAACGCTCCCGGAATCTTCGCTGTGGCATGAAGCTGCGCGGCGCCAAGTGCGGTTCCGTGTTGAACCGGCTTGGGTGGCGGCCAACTGATGGCCGGCGTTGCCTTATCCACCTTGAGGATCGCGGTGGCCTTTATTGTGCCGTGGTTCACTGAGTCGGTTGGGGTGAAAATGACGGTGAGCGTATGCAAGCCCGCAGGAAGCACATCGCCTGGCGCGGGCCGGTAGTCGAATGTTCCGGGCATCGACGCCGTGGCACAGAGTTGCGTGGCGCTGAGTTGAGTGCCGTACAGGATCGGATCGGGGCGGCGCCACTCGATCTCGGGCGCGGCCTTGTCGACTTTGAGTGACACGCTGGCTTTTGCTGTTGTGTAGTTCGTTCTGTCGGCGGGGGTGAAGGTGGCTGTGAGCGTATGAGTTCCCGCCGCCAGCACCCTGCCTGGCTCGGGAGAGTAGTCGAATGTCCCGGGTGTCGACGCCCTGGCGCAGAGCTGTGCGGCGCCGAGCCGCGTGCCGAACGGTATCGCATCGGGATTCGACCACGCGATGACCGGCGTCGCCTTGTCAACTTTGAGCGATACGGCGGCTTGTGCAGCTTCGTAGTTCGCGGTGTCGGTGGGTGTGAATACGACTGAGAGCGTATTCGATCCAAGCGGGAGAACTCCACCGGGCGGTGGCGTGTACTCGAATGTTCCAGGCACCGATGCCGTGGCATACAGCTGCGCGGCGCCGAGCCGCGCCCCATACACAATGGGATTCGGATTCGGCCATAAAATCGCCGGCATTGCCTTCACCACCTTGAGCGTCACGGAGGTTTGCGCGGGGGCGAAATTCGCGCTGTCCTCGGGCGTGAAGGTTACAGAGAGCGTATGCATTCCCGCCGAGAGCCTTTCGCCCGTCGCGGGTGAGTACTCGAATGTTCCCGGTGTCGAGGTCCTGGCACAGAGCTGCATGGCGCCGAGCCGCGCCCCGTACACAATCGGATCCGGATCGGGCCATGTGATCTCGGGCGCTGCTTTGGCTACCTTAAGGGATACTGTGGTTTTGGTTGCGGTGTAATTCGCGCTGTCTGCGGGGGTGAAGCTTACTTTCAGCGCATGCGTCCCTGGAGGAAGCACTTCGCCGGCTGCCGGAGAGTATTCAAGCGTTCCCGGTACCGGCGCCACGGCATTGAGTTCTGTGGCGCTGAGCGGTTCGCCATATGCCATCGGAGCGGGGTTCGGCCACTCGATGACTGGCGCAGCCTTCGCCACTTTCAGAGACACGGTGGCCTGCTTTGCGCTGAAGTTCGTGCTGTCCGCCGGAGTGAACGTTGCTGACAGCGTATGCAATCCAGCCGCAAGCACTTCGCCAGGCCCGGGAGAGTAGTCGAATGTTCCCGGTATCGATGCTCTGGCGTTTAGCTGCCTTGAGTCGAGCTCTGTACCGTAGAGAACCGGGTCGGGGTCGGGCCACGTGACGGCCAGATTTGCCTTGGCCACTTTGAGTTGCACGGTGGCCTTTGTTGTGGCGAAGTTCGCGCAGTCGGTGGGGGTAAAGGTCACCGAGAGCGCGTGCGTTCCCGCCGGCAGCGCCTCGCCCGGCCCCGGACAGTAGTCGAATGTTCCCGCCACTGACGCTTTGGCACAGAGCTGCGTGGCGCTGAGGCGCGCTCCATACCGTATCGGATCGGGATCGGCCCAGGCGATTACAGGTGTTGCTTTCTCTACTTTGAGCGAAACCGCCGCCTGAGTGGTGGCATGATGCTCGCCGTCGGCGGGAGTAAAGGTCACCAGGAGCGTCGGCGTTCCTGCCGAGAGCAATTCTCCCAGAGGAGGAGAGTAGTCGAATGACCCGGGTACCGATGCTGTAGCGTTCAGTTGCGCCGTGGAGAGCGTGTCACCGTAGACGATCGGGTCGGGGGTCTGCCATCGAATCATCGGGGTCGCGCGCACGTGCCGCGAAGGCATGACGGCCGGCCGCCAGGTTTTGTCCGCGTCTTCATCCGCAATGCTTTTGCTGCTCAATTCAAGGCCAATGATCGAAGCGGCGCGGGAATGCGGTGAGGGCAGGATCGTGATGGCCGGCCGCCCGGCTTTACCCTCATCCTCATCCGCAATGCTCTTGCCGATCGCTTTAAGGCCAAAGCGCTTCTTCTTTTCCTGTGCAACAGGGCGCCCGTTAATCGAGCCGGCCATTTCCAGGCCCAGGCGCGAAATGCGGGTCTTTGCAAGCCCGATTTCGCCGTTCTGCATCTCTCGCGCCGCGTCCTGATCGTTGGGAACGGTCCACCGTACCGGCCTGCCGAGAGCCTCGGCGATGACATCTTTGCTGACTCCTCCCGCTGAGCGAGGTTCAAACCGGTTTATGACGGTTTCAAGTTGCGGGCCGCCTTCGGGGAAGAACCGCGAGATGAGACGATTCGCATTGCGCAAGTCGGAGACGCCGGTCAGCGTGACCAGGTAAATCGTGGATGCCTCTCTGAACAGAACCGTGCCTGCCACATCGATTCTCGATCCCAGATCCACGATCACATGATCGAACTCGCGCCTCGCGACTGCGATCAGCTTGTCGACGGCGGCTTTCGAAGCCTCAATCTCAGGGACTTTGCTGGGCGCCGCTAGCACGAACAATCCCGAACTGTGCTCTACCAGGAGTGCTTGAAGAAAGCGCGCGTCGAGCCGTTCGACATCGCGGAATGCGTCCTCGGTGGAGTAGTCCGTGGCAATTCCCAGGGTCAACGCGGCGTCGCCAATGGGAGCAGCGAGATCGATCAGCAGAGTTTTCTGGTCAGATTCGCGGGCCAGGGCGATGGCGAGATTGCAGGAGATAGTGGTAACGCCGGAGCCGCCTTTGGCGCCGAGAAACACCAGCAGACCTCCCCGGGTCCTCTTTGCGAGGCTGGCCTTTGAACGCGCGACGCCCGCAGGATGCGCCGCCGGACGAGGCGCGCTGGTGGCCTGTGCGAGAGCTTCTTCAAGACCGCCCTGCTCGAGCGGCAGAAGCAGGAACTCTGAAGCGCCTGCGCGCATACAGCGGACTGCCTGCCTGGTATCTCGGTTCTCTGAAAAGACCATCACCGGCGCCACGCCGCTGGCGCTCACTCTTTCCACCAGTTCAAGAGCGGTATTCGGGTCGCTGTCAAGGTCAATGACGATCAATCCGAACGACTGCTCGAGCAGCGAGTCGAACTCATCGAGTCTCGAGGGGTAGGAGAGGAACTCACTTACGGTGGCCAGACGGCTATCGGCAAGAGCCCTGGCCAGGACATGCCGCCTCTCTCTGTCCGGGCCAATCAAGGCAACCGACAGGTGTTCGGCCGCAACTGCGCCGGAATCGCGCCTGGTATCGAGATGGAGCGACAGGTCCGATCGCACTGTGTGAAAAGCTCCTATAACGGCGGCCTATGCGGTCAAATCCGCAGTCGATCGGCAATCTGGAAACGAACTCGCAGATTCGTTCTTGACCCCAACGGACAAAGACGCGGACGCGCGATTTTGCGCCAAGCCTTGCGGTCGAGTGGCATCTTTGAACCAGCCACCGAAACAAGCAGCCAAGGGGAAAGAGCTATCTTCCATTATGAGTTTGATCGAGAGTTTGGATCACGATATTCGCATTACGAAAGTTTGATTGAGCTGTCATCCAAACTGCGAACAGAAACCAGCGGGCGCATTCGATCCCTGCTGGCGTTGTCTGCGCAAAAAGCAACCAAGCCGCATACGCCGGTTGGAGAAGTGCTGTTCGCTTTTGCTCACCATTTGGGGAAATATTTCAGGTATCTTGGTTTTCGTGACGTCAAATCGGCGTCGGACGATGCGCGCCGGGACTTCGCCGCCGGAGCAAGCAGCCGAGGGTATCATTGCGACAGACGCATCACAATCAAGGCGATGCGTAGCGTGTAAAGAAAGAACGGAATCGATGCCTCCGCCACAAAAGACGCGTGATTTAGCCCGCAGCCTCATCGCTTGCGCGGCCGATGAAGCTACGGCCTCCCTGCGTGCCGAACCCGCAACAATGCGCGTCTATGAGAGGCTTCGCCGGCACCTCGGCGCAGCCGTGGGAGTTGACGGTTTTCAGGTGCTCGCTGCCCGTGCTTTGGCTCTCGCCAAGTCGGAATCTCCCCGGCTCGGCGCGGTGCAGCTAACGGCAAATGGAGGCTTGCGCGGTTTCGGCCAAGTTGAATCCCGGTCGGACGCAGACGAGGATGGCGAGGCCGGAATCATCCTGATCGCGCAGCTGCTCGGGCTGTTTCTTACCTTCCTTGGCGAGGCAACAACTCTGCGTCTGATAGAAGATTTACGCCTTCAGGTTGACGACAGTAGGGAGTCGGCCGCGATCACAGAGGACGCGACGGTCGCAGCGGCCGATGGACCGGTAATTGCTGCGGCTTTCGAGGATCTTTTGCGGGAAATTGACCGGCTGAGGAGCGTGAGCGACCGCATTGAAACCCTGGCCGCCAAACATCCCGGCATGGAAGATGGACTCGCGAGTGTTGCGGGCAACATTCGCAGTATCGCCACGGTTCTGGACGTTTTCACACTTATCCGAAGCAAGGCTGGCGGCCCGCAGGACGAGGTCCCTAACCTCGAGACGAATCGCTATATGAATTGAATTCGCCGGCGCAACAGCCAGAGCGGCTCTCACCGCGAGGGCGCTTCCAAGAAAGAACAGAGTCGCTCCCCGACCCCCTTTCGCAACGTAGAACGGCAATCCAAATCGGGTCCCCGGAACCATGCACGGTTGAACATGACGACTCCTCAAAAAATGCGAGATCTAGCCCATCGTCTTCTTGCGTATGAAGCCGCTGCGGGCAGGACCTCCGAGCCAATGGAGTCTCCGGCCCTTCGCGTCTATGACAAGTTGCGCCAGAACCTTAGCGTATTTGCTGGAATTGCCGGATTTCGATCTCTCGCTTCTCGTGCCCTGGCGCAAGCCAGATCGGAAGATCCAGGCCTTGGCGAGGTTCGGGTTAACGAGGATGGAACATTACAGGGCCTGGGCGAGATGGAGCACCAAATCGAATTAGACAAGGCGGCCGGCGCGGAGCCGACCAACGAGCCGAGCATCCCTCTCATCGCTAGCTTGCTCGGCCTGCTTCATATCTTCCTTGGCGAAGCTTTAACGGCCAGCCTGCTGCGGGTTACGTGGCCAGGCGCAGTTCTCGACGATTGCAATTCCGAAAACGGGAGAAAAGCGTGAGCACCCAAGACAAAGTGACGATTAACAAACTACCCACCGGAGTTCCGGGCCTCGACGAAATTATGGGCGGCGGTTTGCCGGAATTCTCATTCAACATCATCGCCGGCGCACCCGGAAGCGGCAAGACGACGCTGGCGCACCAGTTTGTGTTCGCCAATGCCACGCCGGAGCATCCAGCTCTTTACTTCACGGTCCTCGGCGAATCCGCCATCAAGATGCTGCGGTATCAGCAGCAGTACACGTTCTTCGATCCGGCCAAGCTGCCCGGCGCCATTCGCTTTATCAATCTGAGCCAGGTCGTCCTGGATAAGGATCTGGGTGCGGTTTTGGAGCAGATTACCAAGGAAGTTGAAAAAGCTAACCCCGCCGTCGTGGTTGTCGACTCCTTCCGCACCATGGTGCGCAAGCCTCAAAGCGACATGGAGCTGCAAGCCTTCATTCAACGGCTGGCCCTGTTTCTGGCAAGTTGGCAAGCTACAACCTTCCTGATCGGTGAATATGCCGAGGACGAGCTGCGTGATAATCCCATCTTTACCGTCGCCGATGGTCTGTTCTGGCTGCGCCAAACACCGGAGCGCAATTCAATTGTGCGCAAGTTGCAGATTGTAAAACTGCGCGGTCAGGATTCTGTGCCGGGGCTGCACACCTTCCGCATCACCGATGCCGGAGTGCAGGCCTTCTCGCGCACCTTTGGGTTGACCGGACACGCGAAGAATCCGCCCAGCCATCGGCGCCTTTCCCTCGGCATCGCGGAGTTGGATAAAATGCTGGGCGGTGGCGTTCGCGAGGGCGACAGTCTCCTCGTAGCTGGGTCTTCGGGAACCGGGAAATCGGTCCTGGCAACCCAATTCATTGCTGAAGGCATACGCCAGGGAGAGCCCGGAATCGTGGCCGTGTTTGAGGAGCGTCCGCAAGCGTATGCGGAGCGGGCCGCCAGTTTAGGCCTGGATTTGGAAACGCCGCAGAAAGACGAAAAACTCTCCATCCTCTATCTGCGTCCCCTGGATCTCTCGGTAGATGAGACCATGCACTCGATTCTCGATGCAGTGCAGAAGATCGGCGCCAAGCGCCTGGTAATCGATTCGCTGGCCGGCTTTGAGATGGCTCTGTCGCCCGGCTTCCGCGCCGACTTTCGCGAATCGCTGTACCGCATGATCTTCGCTTTAACGGGAATCGGGGTCACGATTCTAAGCACAGTTGAAGTGGATGAGTCGTTCACGGAATTCCCGTTCAGTACCTACTCAATTTCTTTCCTCACTGACGACATCATTCGGCTGCGCTACGTATCCATCGATGGCCAGCTTCGCAAGATCATGGTGGTAATCAAGATGCGCGGCGGGAATCACGCCAAGGATATTCGCGAGTATGAAATCACATCCAAGGGAGTGGTCATTCTCGGCAAACGCCTTACAAACTATCAGGCCCTTATCAGCGGAATCCCCATTCATTCGGACCGGTCTAATCCGACGGAAGAGCCCTCGCTGGATACGGGAATCGAGCATAAGACCTAACGGAGCAACTACG
Organism: Occallatibacter sp.; assembly: GCA_049520675.1. Taxonomy (GTDB): domain Bacteria; phylum Acidobacteriota; class Terriglobia; order Terriglobales; family Acidobacteriaceae; genus Telmatobacter. Next base: position 20,610 of record JBEKPO010000075.1, read on the forward strand.
AAATTGAAGCCGCGAAGAGTAACGGCCTCGATTCGGATAGGTCCCGGTAAACGCCCAGGGGTCCGGCAATGCCCACGAAGCAAACGGAACCGCGATTCTGTGCTGCTCGCTTCTCAATTTCTGCTTGGGAGAGACGTCGGTGTTTTGAACTGAGGGCGCGAGCCGCACCAACACCCCTCGCCCCAAACGCCGTAGGGTCCAGCAATTCCTTTGAGTAATGTACGATTAGCCGGGCCTCGCGGCCGTCTCGGAGGCCCGCGCCAGTGCTTGCGTGTCGATGTACTCCTGGATCCTCGTCAGCTTGCCGTCTCGCACGGTGATGTCGAAGACCCAGTGGTCCTCGAACGCCTTATTCGTGGCTTTGATTTTCCCCGTAGCGACGCCGATGACCAGAACCCGGTCTCCCTGCGCCACGAATTCGGGGGGCCCCGGGTATGTCGTTTCCACCTCTTCTGACGCCTTCTGAAGCACAACCGCTAATCCCGCGTGCCCGCGGTGCGTGCCGGCCAGGGGCCAGTCCTCGCCCGGAACGATCCACTCAATATCTTCGGCAACCAACGCAAGCACACGTTGCCTATCGCCGCTGCCTATTGCTGCAAAGAAATCCTTCACAACCTGGACATTCTTTTCGATGCTCATCGAAATCTCTCCTTTTCCCTTACATCAAGTGTGTCCGATCTAATCGGACATTTCGGAA
>JBEKPO010000076.1:0-21221 GCA_049520675.1 Occallatibacter sp.
TAGCGCCCCGTGAAGAAACACCCGTTGACCGGCAGCTCTTGAAAGGGCACGAATTCATGCGTGCCATAACCGTCACAAGATAACCATCGGCTTCAGCCGCCGAGGGATGTTTTTCCCTCGACTCGTTGAGTCATCTTGGGGCGCTTTGAATCAGGGCACGACTCGTCGAGTGCCCGCAGCATAAATACCCTGGTCATCCTGAGCGACTTTCGGTGCGCTTTTGCACCGAAACGAGTCGAAGGACCTGCCTTTCAAGAATTCACCTTATGAAACGGACCTCTAGAACACCGCGCGCACGAACTTTAGTCGTGTCGAGTGCCTCACGTGATGATGAGTTAATCAAATGATTAATAACGGCAAGTTTATTATTGTGTCAGCAAACATGCAAGTGATTGATTTCAATCAATGTTTGCTTCGGCTGGGCGATTTTGCACCAATTCTGGTGCTGCTTTTGGAGATTTTTTTGCGAGGGGTCATCAGGGCTCATGTGGGGCAGCGGGCGGCGGGGCGGGAAAGCGGGACGCGGTGCGCAGAGAGGTGAGGGCGATTCTGGCAGCGTCGAGGAGCAGCCTGGACTCATCGTTGCGAAGGATGCGCTTCAAGATACCGAATGTGACGCAGGCGATGAAGTCGGAGATGTTCTGCTGACCGCAGGGAGGGGGCATGGCGTCGATGAAGGCGATGGCGGCCTGCTGATTGGCGAAGTAGGTGCTGTCGTCGCGAGGGGGCGCGAGGCGGCTGTCGCCCGGTGCGAGAGAGGCGAGTTCGAAGGTACGTCGCCAGGCCTTGACGCAAACGGCCACAGCCTGGTTCTTTTCGTATCCAGAGCCGGTGAGAGAGGGATCGATAGTGGGAAAGGGTTTTGCGGAATGCGTCATGGAATTTTCTCCTGGAGAGATTTCTTCGACGGTTCCATGTTGCGCCCGAAGGAGGAAATTCTTTGCAAATTCGAGTCGAGAAATTGCAGGCCGGAGCGCAGAGCGCAAGTGCGAGATCGGATTGGGGTTGTGTGGAGGGGCGGCGGAGAGAGATCGGCCGAGGGGGGTTGACAAGCAATGGGACGGACGGCGGATTCGAGCCGTGCCGTTGTTACAGGGCTCGTTGGTTGGGGACTGTGCTCTCCCTCCATCCCCCCCGCCTCCTCGCGCCCTTCGCCGCGTTCCACCGCTCTCTATAATCCTTACCTATGACCGAATCGAGCGTCGCGCGCAAGATCGAAAAGCTGCGTGAAGAGCTTCGCCGCCACGAACATCTCTACTACGTTCTCGACGCGCCCGAGATCAGCGACGCCGAGTACGACGCGCTGATGAACCAGTTGAAGAAGCTCGAAGCCGCGCACCCCGAACTGGTCACTCCCGACTCGCCGTCGCAGCGCGTGGGCGGCAAGCCGGCCGAGGGATTCAAGAAAGCGGAACACTCGCGGCCCATGCTCTCCCTCGACAACGCCTACACCGCCGACGAGCTCGCCGACTGGGATCGGCGCGCGCACGAACTGGCCGGCAATCTCCCGGTCGAGTACACAGCGGAATTGAAGCTCGACGGCCTGAGCGTGGCGTTGCATTACCAGCCGGCCGAGAAAGGTGGGGCGCGGCTCGCACTGGGCCTGACGCGCGGCGACGGGCAGACCGGCGAGGATGTCACGTCGAATATTCGTACTATCCGCAGCGTGCCCCTTTCAATCAGCAAGGAATTGCTCCAAAGGGCTGCCGCACCGCAGGTGCAAGGGCAGGTGCTCGAGGTACGCGGCGAAGTCGTGATGCCCGAGGAAGGCTTTCGCCGGCTCAATGAGGAGCGCGAGCGCGAAGGCCTGCCGCCGGCCGTGAATCCCCGCAATGCCGCAGCCGGCACTCTGCGCACCCTCGAGCCCTCGATCGTCGCCAACCGGCGGCTGGTCTTCTTTGCCTATTTCCTGCTCGTCGACGGCGAATACCTCGCCGCCGGCCAGACCGCCACCCTCGACGCCCTCACCGCTCTCGGCTTCCGCGTCAATCCGCATCGCGGCCGGGTGCGCACGGTCGGCGAGATGATGAAGTTTGTCGAAAATGCTGAGAGCCGGCGCGCAACGCTGGGCTACGAGATCGACGGCGTGGTCTTCAAGGTCGATTCCCATGCCACGCAGCAGCGGCTGGGCTACACCGGCCGCGCGCCGCGCTGGGCCATTGCCTACAAATTCACCGCGCAATCGGCCATTACGCAATTGGAAGGCATCATGATCACCGTGGGCCGCAGCGGCAAGCTCACGCCAACCGCTATGCTGCGCCCTGTATTCGTCGGCGGAGTCACTGTGAGCCGCGCCACGCTGCACAACGCCGACTTCATCGAGCGGATGGGCCTGCTGATCGGCGACTGGGTCAAGATCGAGCGCGGCGGCGACGTGATTCCCAAAGTGGCGGAAGTGATCGAAGACAAGGACCACCCCAGGGGAACGAAGAAGTTCGTTTTCCCGAAAGACTGCCCTGATTGCGGAAATCCAGTCGTCCGTGAAAAAGGCGAGGCCGACTGGCGCTGCGTGAATGCCGACTGCCCCGCCAAGCTGCGCGAGTCGCTGCTCCACTTCGGCAGCCGCGGCGTGATGAACATCGAGGGCCTGGGCGACGCGGCCGTCGCGCAGTTGCTCGATCGCGGCATGGTCAAAAGCATTGCCGACCTCTATTCGTTGCCCGTGGAGCAGATCGCCGGCCTCGATCGATTTGCCGAAAAATCCGCGCAGGCGCTCTGGAGCGAAATTCAAAACTCCAAGAAAGCACGCCTCGCGCGGGTACTCATGGGTCTGGGAATCCGCTTCGTCGGCGAGCGTACTGCCGAGTTGCTTGCTGAGGAATTTGGCTCGATCGACGCCATCATGGCGGCCGGCGCCGAGGAGTTGGAGCGCGTGGAAGAAGTGGGGCCGCGCATCTCCGAGTCGATTTTGGAATTCTTCTCGCGGCCTGCCAATCGCGAGCTTATCGCGCGTCTCAAAGTCGCGGGGGTCGACATGACCGCGGAGAAGAAACAGCGCTCCGCGCAGCTAGCGGGGCTCACGTTCGTGCTCACCGGCACGTTGCCCAACCTCTCGCGTGACGAAGCCAAGCAGAAAATCGAAGCAGCCGGCGGCAAGACCGCGGGATCGGTGAGTAAGAAGACCAACTATGTCGTCGCGGGAGAAGAAGCTGGCTCCAAGCTCGATAAAGCGCGCGAACTGGACGTTCCCGTCATCGATGAAGCCGCGTTGCTGGCGATGCTCGAGGTGAAGCCGAAGTAAGGCGAGTGTCCTGAGTCCAAAGCTCGCATCTCAAACAGAGTCCAACGTTCGCATCACAACTGAACGGTCATCCTGAGCGAAGTGCGGCGCGTTTTCGCGCCAAACGGAGCCGAAGGACCTGCATTCGAGAACCTCAACTCATGCAGCGAGTTTCTGACTCACAGTACCAGAACTGGCTACATAAACCCCGTTTTGAAAGGGCACGACTTCAGTCGTGCCGTGAAAGACCGCACAAACATGGGGGCTTTAGCCCCTGAGGGAAGTTTCTTGATAGCCGTAGGCCATTTGTGCAACCGGTTCTAGCGCTGCGCGCCGCCGCACTCTTAGCGCGGCAGGGCGCATTCGCGAGCGACGGAAGCATCACGAAAAGCGCGACGATCAGATCGATCCACATGACAATTTCAAAGTCCGCGGCGGACACTTGATCCACGGCGCTCGGCAACCTCTGGGTGGTTCTCAATGGCCCGCAATTCGCGCTCCCGCTCGCGTTGCCAGGCCTCTGCGTGCCAGCTTCGCGACGAATAGCGCGCCGGCCCGGCCGGCTCCGGCGGTAGGTCCTCCGGCCGCTGGCGCTCCTGCGTTGCGGCAATTCGCGATTCGCGGCCAAACGCGGGCAGCGAAGCGATTTGCGGCGTCGCGATCAAAAGCCGCGCCGATGATTCCAGCTCTTCTCCCGATGTAAGACTCGTATCCTGGCAGGCGGACGCCGAATCGCCGCCGTCCTTGTCTGCGGCACTCCTGGCGCGCGACGCGATCGACTTGGCGATGAAATCGTCAACCAGCTTGTGCAGGCATTTCTGTCCGCAGAGATGTTTCGAATCGGCGCGCAGGCGATGGCGCGAGGTCCAGCCACTCACTCGCAATTCACCGGCCTGCTCATAGGCGACAAACCAGTGGTTCGTTTGCCGCTTATCGATGCCACAGATATCGCACGTGATTGCCTGCCGGATCACTGCTGCTCCCTTGACTCGTACGGTGCCCTGGGCGACTCCGCCGATGGCGGCCGGGAACCTTGCGGCTCAACTCAGCGAATGCCACCGCTGCCGCGCGCACCGCCACGAGCTGCCCGAAGGCGTCCTTTCCCACTTCATCGTGAACCGGCGGGTTTCGATCAGGGTTGGGAGTGAAAATACGCGCAAGGATGCAAGAATGAAGCGGCCGACGAAATTGTTCTGAATCGGGAACAACCGCGTCGGCAAATCGATCTCGACGCCTTCTCTGCCCCACTGAATCGGATGCGAAAAGCTCCGGCGCGGGGTTTGTAATAAGGGCACGGCTTTAGCCGGGCCGAAAATTGTCCAGGTTAAATCAAAGGGGCTTTAGCCCCTGCTCGCTCTGATCCTGCTCGATCGAGTTTTCCGCAGCCTCTCGCGTCGTGCGTTTTCACGAGGCCGTCATTGGCCCCGGTCCCAGGCGCCCTCACTGGCCAGTCGCGAAATATCCCTTACGCGCATGGATCTGGTAGCGCCGGTCGTAGCAATAAAGATAGATCGAGTGGAACGAGCCGTCGGTTTTGAAGTCCGCCGGCGTGTAGACGAGCTGGTATTGGCTGCGCAGCTCTTCCTCGATGTTTTTGAAGCTCACCGCCATCTCTTCCATGGTTGGAGGGAAGAAGGGCTCGCCCCCGGTCTCTGTTGCAAGCTGAGTCAGCACCTTGTCGCCCTGGCCGCGGCTGGGCGTCCAGTTCGTGCTGATGGCGTAGATGATGGTCTCGGCGCGTTCGCACTCTTTGATCGCCTCGGGCAGGTAGACGCGGCTCTGATTGTCGTCGCCGTCAGAGATCAGGATGATGGCCTTGCGCACCGGTTCGGGTCCCCGCTCAGTTAGAAGCTTGTCTCGGCAGGCCGTGTAGACGGCGTCGAACAGCGCGGTGCCGCCGCCGGGGCGGAGCCGGTTAATGCCCGTCTCGAGCTTGTCCTGATCGTTCGTCCAATCGGCGGTCACCGTAGACGTGACATCGAATCCCATCACGAAGGCGCGATCGTTCTTTGCCCTCAGCACCTGCAAAAGAAACTCTGTGGCCGACTGCTGCTCAAACTGAAAGCGGGAGCGGATCGAGGTGCTGGCGTCGATCACGATGCCTACGCGCAGCGGAAGATTGATTTGCTGGTGAAACGAGTCGACCTTCTCAGGAGCTTTTTGATTGTCGAGCAGCGCGAAGTCGTTCTGGTTCAGGTTGGGGATGTAATGGCCATGCCTGTCGGTGACGGTAAAAATCAGCGGAACTTCGTTGACTGGCACAACGATCGTTGGCGCGGTCGCACTGCCCGGCGTGTCTGCCGTTGCCGGCGTGGCAGGCTGAGTGGTGTTTTGTGCCGGTGGAGCGGCGGGCGCTGTTTGTTGGCCATGCCCGGTCGCTGAGGCTGTACATGCGGCAAGAGCCAGGAAAAGAACCCTCGTTGGCAGAGAGCTGGCACCGGCCTGGGGGAGGCAAAACTGTCGGGTCATCGCCTCTTTATTCTAGCAATGATGCGGCTCTTTCCCTGCGTCGGTACTTTCGTACCGGAACCCTGCGAATCACCGGGGTGCGCGCTGGTTGCGTCCGCCTCGAGCAACTTCAGAAAGGCGGCGAGCTCCTCGGGCAGCGACGCTTCCAAATCCAGAGGCTTTCCAGTGAGCGGGTGAGCAAATTCCAGCTTCGCCGCATGCAGAAAATTCCGGCCGAGACGCAAAATGTCTGGCTCGGCTTTCATCCTCCGCGATTCTGCCGCCCGCATCGCCGCCTGATCCCTCAACTGCATGGGTGCGCCATACAGGGTGTCGCCTACCACGGGATGGCCGATCGAAGCCATGTGGACGCGAATCTGATGCGTGCGCCCGGTTTCGATCCGCACGCGCAAAAGCGCGAATTTGCCAAAGCGCGTGGTCAGCCGTCGCAACACCTCGTAGTGTGTAATCGCCGATCGCGCAAGCTCATTGGGCTTGGTCGTCATGCGCGTGCGCCGCACTGGGTCGCGGCTGACCGCTGCAGTGATGGTCCCTCGATCGCGAGGCACTTCGCCGTGGACCAGAGCCATGTAGGTTTTCCTGATGCGCCGGCCCGAGAACATGGCTCCCAGCGCCGCATGTGCGCGATCGTTCTTGGCGACGACGATCAGCCCGCTCGTCGATTTGTCGAGGCGATGCACAATCCCGGGACGCAGATCGCCTCCCGTTGATGAAAGCGCCGTGAAACGATGGAGAAGTGCATTGACAAGCGTTCCGCGGCTGCGCGCGTCGTCGCTTGCGCCCGATCCCGCATGCACCATCATTCCGGCCGGCTTATTCACCACCGCGAGATCCTGGTCTTCATAGACGACATCGAGAGGAATCGCTTCGGGTACGGCCTTGAGCGGTTCTGGTCGCGGCTCGCCAGAGACGACGATCCGCTCGCCTGCGCGCAGCTTCCGCGAGGACTTGGCTCGCTCGCCGTCGATCAGCACATCGCCCTGGTCGATGAGCAGTTGCACGCGCGACCGGCTCACGCCATCCATGTGCGCAACGAGGAACTGGTCGAGACGCTGGCCGCTTCCTTCTGCCGGTACGTCGATGGTGCGCGGCTCACTCATGCGCGGCTCCATCATCGGCGCCGGGCTCAGAGGCGCGTTGCCCCATCCTTCTCACGGCTTCATCGTGAAAAGGGTGGGAAGCCAGCCCGCTCACTGCTGCCGGACTCACTCGTTCGCGCAACGCCAGCGCCCCGGAAATAACCATCAGTACGGCGGCGACCTGCGGCCCATCGATGGCGCCGCCAAAAATAGGGCCGCGGCCTTCGGGCTCGCGCCAGAACTCGGTGATGTAGATGGCCACCCCGGCGCTCATCAGCCAAAGGCCTGCTACGTCCCCGCGCTGGCGCTCGAGCGGCAGCCAGACCAACAGCAGGACTCCGATTGCGAGAAATGCCATCGCCGCATAAATCTGCACGGGGTGGACAGCAACGCCGAGCGGCGCGCCGCTCCAGAGTGCAGCCAAGGGGTTGGTGTAGGTGATGGCCCAACCTGTACCGGGACCAGCCGCCACTCCATATCCCGAGCCCTCAAGCAACGTGCCAACCTGCTCGAAAGCCAGGCCGAGTGAGAGCGGGGCGGCCAGCGAGTCGGCTGTTGACGTGAACGGCAGCCTGCTTGCCCGCGCGTACCAGGCCGCGCAGCCAATGCCTGCCAGCGCGCCTACGCCGGTCAGCAGCGGATGATGCACCATGGCCAGGGCGAGGACCCACGTAGGGTGCGCTCGAAGAACACTCCAGTTCACAAGTACCAGCAGCAGCCGTGTTGCCGCCAGCACCGCAAACAGGCTCAGGATGCAGAGGTTCCACACCTTTGCAGGATCCACCTGCACCACGCGCGCCGTCCGCTGCGATGTAGCCAGCGCCACCAGTACGCCAACGGCCGTGACCACGCCGTACGACGGGATCAACATGCGCCCTATGTGAAACAGAACGGGATACACCTGAGACAGGATACGGCAGCGGAGTGAGCGGAGCTACGTGGCGAATGAAAGCAGGTTCCGCTCAGGAAGAGTGGGGCGAGCGGAGCGAGATTGGATCGAAATAGAAATCCGGCCCACGGGGCCGTGAGCAATGCACTGGTGAACCCGTCCTAAGACGGTGGAGCTCTCCGCGGTTCGTTAGGCATTCCGGACTGGCGGACACGGCACACGGAACCGATTGTCGAGTCGAGCCCCTGTTCAATGAATGTTGGTTCAACCAGTGTTGACTACCCACCTGCTTTGCAGGCCGGTTTCTAATGCGGATAGTAGGGGCGATTGAGATAAATTGCAAGTCTTGTGCCGGGTAACTAAGGTGTGATAGCTTCTACCACCCTCGCTTTGCCCGGGCAGGGCTCCCGAAACAGAACTCCCGAACCGCCCTGTGGAATCCAGGAGCAACCAGGCGAGGGCTGGCATCCGAACACGCGCTGAACGTCGGGGGTCAAGACACCGATCTCAGTCTGCCGGTGGCCCACCCGTGGCATTGATCGCGGGTCACCAGTACAAAAACCCGATGTAACCTGCCGATTGCCGTTGGTAATTGGGCAAACCTCCCGATGGTTCCCGCTTCCCGCCTGCGATCGGCTGCTTTTAGGCGATAAACGTGATCGGTCGACGGGAGGAGGAGTTAAATTATATTGGGAGATCGTCCGCCCGGAATCGTCCGGAAAAATACGGTGATTTGGCAAGCGCCGATGGTGCGGCACCGCCATGAATCCAGAGAGATATTGTGCTTACAACCAGACCAGTCAACGACTGGTGGCGACCAACGTCGAAGCTGCGGACGGCTCCGGCGGCGGCGCGGAAGCGCGGCTGCTGTCTCTTGGGCCGGAAGGCGGAACGACGCTATGGATCTCTCCGTTCAGAGGAATCTCGCCTGCCTGCGCCCGTTTTCCCCTCGATCTGGTGTTCCTCAATGACGATCGCGTCGTTCTCGACACCGTCGAGTTCTTTCCCATGAACGTAGGTGGCCAGGCAAGCTCGCAAGCCACAAGCGTCCTGGTGTTGGCAGCCGACACTCTGGCTCATCTTCAGATCCGGTCCGGCGATCGGTTGGCGTTCTCCGCCTCCGACCAGATGATGCAGTATCTGCAAGACGCGGACTCCCACAAGCAGGTGACAGCTCAGCCCGCTCATCGTGACGAGGTTGCGATCCCTGCGCCTCTCGAATTCGCGCGGGAAATGCCTGCCCCTGAAGAACCGCAGCCGGTGGTGAGCGATCGGCGAGCCAGCGAACCGGCGCATGCCCAGCTGGAGTTTTCAAAGTGGGCAGAGCCAGAGGTGCTGCCGGGCCCGGGGAACAAGGGCGCTCCCGGTAGAGGCGTTCCTGAAACCCCTGCGCTCGGATCGCAGGCGACCGCCGGCGATGGCGCATTGAGCCCCGCCGTTCAGCTTCCCTCGGAGCTGCCGAAAAGGCCAAAACCGGCGGCCGGACCTCGCCGGCGTGTACCCAAGCAAGCCGCCGCGGAAGCAAGAGTCGAAGAACCGCCGGCGATCGCGCCGGGCTATACGAACGTAAGCCCATCGACACCGGTTCCAGCGGAGCCGCCCGTCAGGCCAGAGCCGGCGATCGTGCCGCGAGAACCTCAGGCGCTCGCCACGGCGCCGATCGCCGCGGGACTGCCGGCTGAGAAGAACCCAGCCGAAAAAGAAGCGATTCCGGCGCGGACCTCTGAGCGGCAACCGTGGAAGAAGCAGGAAGCTCCTTCCAGCTGGTTGCGTCGCTTGCTTTGGAGAGAAACTCCGGATCCGCGAAGCTCGCCGCGCGAATCCCTGCCCGACCTGGTCGCTTATTTCTTCACGGGAGGGACTCCCGCGCCCCATTCCGTTCGCGACATCAGCACCTCCGGCTTATATCTTGTAACCCGCGAGCGCTGGTACAAGGGCACGGTGGTGCAAATGACCTTGTCTGACCGGCGCCAATCGACGCTCGATCGGTCAATTGCGGTGTACGCCAAGGCGGTACGGTTGGGAAGCGATGGCGTTGGATTTCAGTTCATCCTCGAGGGTGAACCGCGCCGCCCCAGCAAGGCGATTGAGACCTATGCTCCAACCAACGGCATCGACGCCGCAAGAATAGGAAGCTTCGTCGAGCACTACAGAGCGACCATGCAGCAGATGCAATGATGCCGTCACGGGCCGGCTGATTCGCAGCAAGGCCGCCTGCATATCCCACAGCCAGAAAAAGTGATTGCCGGTGAGCCAGGCCGGCTACTTCGCCGTGCGCGCAGCGGCTCGCTTCTTTGCGGCGCTACCGGTGCTGTTTTCACCCATGCTGTGCAGCCGCAGAAAGTTGGTCGATCCCGATTTCGTCCGTGTGCCGGCAACGATCGCAATCACTTCTTTGGGCCGAACGTAACCGCGCTCTTCCAGAAGCTTCTCGGCGCAATCGACCATAGCTTCCGTGGTATTCACTTTTGGGCAAAGAATGGGAGTCGTGCCCCACAACAGGTTCAGGCGATTGATGGTTAATTCCACTGGGCTCAGCGCAAAGATCGGCGCCATGGGGTGGTATTTCGAAAGCTGGCGCGCCGTAGAGCCGGACTCGGTAAAGAGCGCGATGCCGCGCAACTCGAGATCGTCGGCGGCGTGCGCGGTCGCTTCGCAAATGGTCTCAGCGATGGAAAGATGGCTCTTCCGCTCGCGGCGCCGGTCCTCAACCGTCTCCTTGATGTGGCGCTCGGTCTCCACCACGATCCGCGACATCATGGCCACGGCTGCGACAGGGTATTTGCCGATGGCCGACTCGCCGGAGAGCATGACGGCGTCGGTGCCGTCGTAGATCGCATTGGCGACGTCGGAAACTTCGGCGCGCGTTGGCCGCGGATTCTCGATCATCGATTCCAGCATCTGCGTTGCCGTGATCACCGGCTTGGCATACTCGGCGGCCCTCTGAATCACCAGCTTCTGAATCGCGGGAACCTGCTCCGGGGGCACCTCGACGCCCAAATCTCCGCGCGCCACCATGACGCCGTCGGCCACTTCGAGAATGCTGTCGAGGTGCTCCACTGCCTGCGGCTTTTCCAGCTTGGCGATGATCCAGGTGTCGGAGCCATGGGCAGCCACCCGATGGCGAACCAGGCGCAGGTCTTCAGCGGTGCGAACGAACGATACGGCGATGGCATCAACGCCGTGGTTCAGCGCAAACTCCAGGTCCACTGAGTCCTTTTCGGTGAGCGACGGCGTGCGCACCAGCACCCCGGGAAGATTGATGCCCTTGCTCTCGCCCAGCGTGCCGCCATTGACGATGTCGCACACTACGTCTTCTCCAGCGACCTCGTGAACGCGCAGCTCGATGAGCCCGTCTGAGAGCAGGATGCGCGATCCCTGCTCAACATTTTCAGCCAGCGTTTTGAAAGTGGTCCCCACCACCGCGGCGGTCCCGGCAACCTCGCGGGGCGTGATGGTCAGCTTGTGACCGGCCTTGAGCAGAACCGGTTGATGATCCTTCAACAATCCCGTGCGAATTTTCGGCCCCTGCAGATCGCCCAGGATGCACAGCGGCTTGCCCTCTTCCTTGCTCAACTTGCGAATTTTCTGGATGACCGCGACTTTTCGCTCGTGCGTGCTGTGAGAAAAATTGAGCCGCACCACGTCGACACCCGCGCGAATCATCTCGCGAATCACAAGGTCGGTGTTCGACGCCGGCCCCAGCGTAGCCACAATCTTGGCGCGTCGCTGCGCAGCGGCTTCCGTCAGATTCAAATGAGCGAATGACATAGGGAGCGGCCTCCAGGAACGCCTTCAACGCTGGAAAATTTTTCAGAGGATGAGAGCGGCAACGGGGATGCTTCTGCGCCTATTGTAACTGTAGCGGCCGCGGCCCTCGCTTCACCTTCTTGATGTAGCGGCTCAGTTTGAGACAGCTTTGAAGGGGCAAGGCTTGTCCGGGTCCCCGCGGACTCGGGTCCCGGGCAAGCGATTCTTTCTCGCTGGGGTCAGGTGAGGTCTTCGTCGGCAGGGTGAATTTACGGCTTGCCGAAGAACACGTATCGAGGGGCTTCGTAACAAGGGCACGACTTTAGTCGGGCCGATAAAGAGAGCAAAACGAGTGCGGGTTTCAGCCCCTGCTGTCTTCCCTTATGCGAATCTCATTCTTCGCCCGGCGATTTCACCAAGCTGTCCAGCCGTGCCATAACCCATCGCCAAAAATTCATTCGAAGCTCTAGCCTCTGAGGGGTGGTTTTTCAAACTGAGCCCCGAAGAGCGCTTGATGCTTCTTCACTGGCCCTGGTGTGAGAGCGGGACGGGTTCGCGCGCCGCTACCGGTGCCGCGAGCTGATTCATGCGGTCCCAATAAAGCATTCCGTTCAGTTCCGCACCCAGAAGCACGCTGAACGCACTGAGGTAGAGCCACACTAATGTCGCGATTCCGGCAGCAAAGGATCCGTAAATCCTGGTGTAATCGGCTACGCGCGTCACATAAAAGCCGTAAGCGAGGGTCGCGGGAAACCAGATGAGCGTTCCGGCGAGCGCGCCGGGAACAACCCCAAACCAATGCTCTTTCCGCCTGGTGCCGAAATGATAGAGAGCGGAAAGCACCGTGAGTATGGTCAAGAAGGCGACCGACCAGCGAACCGTGCGCCAGAAGAGAATGACGAAGTGGCGCAAATTGTGGCCGGCTCCGTGAATGATCCACAGTTCGATCTGGTGGCCAAAAACAATGATCACAGACGCCAGCGAAAGCGGCAGCAGCGCGATGGGTACCAGAATCAATGCGCGCGCGCGCCGCCCCCAAAAGCTCCAATCTTCGGGCGGGAGGTTGTAGGCGCGCCGAAACCCCTCCATCAGCGAGAGCATCACTCCCATACCGGCAAAGAGACTGAGCACCGAGGCGGAGAGGACCAATTGGCTGGAGTGCAATTGATGAGACAGGATCGCCGATTGCACCAGGTCGAGCGTGTCCGTGGGAAGAAATTGTTCCAGCACTGCGCGCGTTTCTCCCACCAGTGACGGTCCTGCTTCAACCTGCGACACCAGCGTGGTCACCACCAGCAGTGTGGGAAAGAACATGAGCATTGCGGAGTAAGCCGCTGCCTTCGCCGTGTTCACTACGTCGTGTGCGAGCGCCTGCAGCAGCGCATCCTTGAATCTGGCAAGGTACTTCGTCATGCACGTCTCTTGCCAGAGTAGAGCATTAGGCACATCCGCGGCGAGAGACGTTCGCGGAGTGCATAAGGAGGAACAGCAGAGGGCCATGCCCGCGGAATTTTGATGGGATGAAGGCTGAGGATCGCGATAGGCAACTGCCCCCCGTGGGTTGCATCGAAGCGGCAAGTCAGCAGGTTAGCGAGTCAGCCACGCAGCGAGTGTGCCTCATGGTTGGTCAGGCGCACTTTCTTGCGCTTGTTTTGCTCACAGTGCCGACTTCGCGCAGCCTTGCACACTGACTCGCCAAGCGGCTGACTCGCTGACCTGCCAGCTCGCTCGCTGCTACCGGTCCGTACAGGAATAGCAAGGGTCGATCGACGCCTGGATGAGCGGCGTGTCGGCGAGCCGCGCTCCACGCACCATCCAGCGCACGGCCGGCATGTTGACGTAGGTAGGTGTGCGCACGTGAACCCGCGCCGGATTGCGTGAGTTCTCCTTCCAACTCACGCTATACATGACCTCGCCGCGCGGCGCTTCCACGCGGCTGGTCGCCGTCCCAGTGGCAAACGAGAATTTGTCGCCGCCAGTGGAGATTTCGCCGGGAGGCATCTTCTCGAGCGCCTGGCGTAGAATCCGGCAGCTCTCAATAATCTCGAGCGCGCGAACAAAGAGCCGGGCACGAACATCGCCGGCCTGCTCTACCGGCACTTCGAAATTCAACTCTGCATATGCCGCGTAAGGTGCGTCCCGGCGCAGGTCCTGGTTGATGCCCGAAGCGCGGGCCGTAGGACCGACGACCGCGCAGGAGAGGGCTTTCTCGAGCGTCAGTACGCCGATGCCCGCGCAGCGCGAGCGGGCCGTGGAACTGGTGGTGAAGATGGGGATCACCTTGCGCATCATCTCGCCCTCAAGTTCGTCGACCATCGCCACAAGCGCGAGTGGATCTTCGACGTCGCGATTGACGCCGCCTACTCGATTCATCGAATAGTTCACGCGGTTTCCGCTAATCGCCTGCAGCACGTCCATTACTTTCTCGCGCAGGGCAAAGCAGGTCATGAACATGGTCTTGAATCCCATGAGCTTGGCTGCGATGCCGGCCCATAGTACATGCGAGTGCAACCGCTCCAGCTCGGCCATCACCACGCGGATGTACCTGGCACGCGGTGGCGCTTCCAGGCCCGCCAGTTGCTCCATCGCCTGGCAAAGCGTGAGCGTGTGAATGAACGAGCAGATGCCGCAGACGCGCTCCATGAGCGCGATCACCTGAAAATAGTTGCGCGTTTCGGCCAGGTGCTCGATGCCGCGGAAATTGAACCCGATGTGCAGCTCGGCATCCTTCACTGTCTCGCCTTCGCAGATCATGTCCAGCTTGTAGGGTTCTTCCAGGCCGGGATGGTATGGCCCCATGGGGATTTTGTAACTCATTTTGCCACCTCCTTCTGGCCAGACTCTGCCGAAGCCGGCTTGCCGCCAGACGGCGCCGCGTCCTCGCGCAGGTTTACACCGGCCTTGTCGCCCTTGCGCAGCAGCAGCGGCTCGTATTCGCGCCCGGTAAAGTCGATGGCGAAGCCTTCGTGCACTTCGCGTTCGATCCAATCCGCGGCTTCGCAAAGGTCGTAAATGCTCTCGATCGAATTGCCGGAAATCACGAAAGCAAACCCCAGCAGCCGCCCTTCGAGATCCCAGTGGTATTCGAGGCGAAAGCCCTCGGCTCCGGGCAACTGGTACGCGGTGATGGTCACGAAGCGGGCGTGCGCTTCGTTCATCGCGCAGGCCACGTCGCGAACGCTCAGCGCGCCTGGGTTGAGCCAATGCGTGCCTCGGCTCTCGACCCAGGGTTCGGCAATTCCCAGTCTTTCCGCGATGGTTTCGAGAGCAATCATTGAGCACCTCCAGCTGCGGGATTGAGGACGGGAGTCGCGGCCTGTCCAACTGCTTCAGAGGGCGCGACCGCCGGCTTTGGGGCAGGCGATTTTGATGCCGGCGGCCTGCGTGCCACGGTGTAAGACTTCTTCAGCTCTCCTTGGTGGAGATAGACCGGCGGCGTGTCCTGTTGCTGGCTGAGCGCGTGCTCGGTGTGGCCTTCTTTCATCGCGTGTTCCGTACAACCTTCCACGCAGCGGCCGCAGAAGGTGCACTGGCCAGGGTTATAGCTCCACGTGAACTCGCCTTTGCCCGCCTTGAACTCAATGGCGCGCGAAGTGCAGCGGAAGCGGCACACCGCGCAGCCGGTGCACAGAGCGGGATCGAACTCAACCAAGCCGCGAAAGCGCGGCGAGACTCTGGGCCGCGCCGGGAAGATCAGCGTCTGGTAACCGCGCCGCAGGTTCTGCCACATCATGCTGAGTATGTTCATGACCGGAACCTCACGAGGATTGCCGACGAAATGGCCAGAATGGCGAAGATCAGCGTGCACTGCCAGTAGAAGCGCACCGTCGTATCAATCGCCAGCCGTGCCGTGGCCGCGGCCAGCACCGACAACAGCAAAACGATGGCAAACGCCAGCGCGACGAAGACGCAGCCGGCCAGCCATGCGCCCATCCACGACGAAATCGCCATGTGCGGAGCGATCAGCGTGGCCACCAGGCCCGTCCCCGCCACCCATTCCAGCCCGTGCGCCAGCTCCCACATGGCCAGCTCCGGACCCGCGTACTCGGTCATCGGGCCGGCGTAAATCTCCTGCTCTGCGTTGGGCAGCGAGAAAGGATTGATGTGCAGCTTGGCGGGCAGGCAAACCAAAATCGCCAGGATGCCGAGCAAAGTCAGGAACGAAGGATGCATTCCCGCCAGCGCCTCAAGCCGGAACGTGTGCTGCGAAGCTGCGATGGAAACGATGGCCAGCAAAAAGACGACGTTGTACGAGACGCTCAAAGCAGCTTCGCGTGCCGAGCCAATTTCTCCGAACAGCGACCTCGACGAGAATCCCGCGGCGATGATGCAGATCGACGGCAGCTCAAGAAGCGCGAGCAGAAGGATGAGGTCGCCTTCAAAGCCCCCCGACGATGGCAGCACCGGCAACAGTCCCACAGCGCCTGCAGCGGACGAGACGGCGAGCAAAGGCCAGGCGCGCATGAGCAGGCCGGCGATGCCGGTGCGCGGCGGGGTTTCCTTGCCCAGCAGCTTCACAAAGTCCCAGAACGGCTGCATGAACGGCGGCCCGACGCGTTGCTGCATCAATGCAACAGCTTTGCGCTCGACCCAAAGAAAGAACCACGCAGCCGGCACGGCGAAGAGCAGTCCGGGAAAGACGAGCATGCGAGCGAGTGCGGTAATAAGGTTCATTGCCGCACCTCCTCGGAAATCTCATTCCTCTCGGTCCGGTCATCCTGAGGCAGCCCGCTTGGCGGGCGAGTCGAAGGACCTGCATTACTCTCCATTCCGCGTTCAGCCAGAATCTCCGCCGCCTTCGCCACTCCTGCGATGATCGCGTCTGGGCGTGGCGGGCAGCCGGGAACATAGACATCCACGGGCAGGTGCTTATCGAGCGGTCCATCCAGCGTCCGGCTGTCGATAAACACGTTCGTAGTCGCTGGACAGGAGCCGATGGCGATCACCGCCTTTGGTCCGCACACCTGGCCATAGACCGTCTTTACCGCGCCGACTGCCGTTTTCGTCACCGGGCCGGTGACGCACAGAATGTCGGCGTGGCGCGGGCTGCCTTCGAGCCGTACGCCCAATTGCTCCGCGTCGTAGCGCGGCGAGAGCGCGGCCACAATCTCGATGTCGCAGCCGTTGCAACTGCCCGAATTCATGTGGAAGAGCCACGGGCTGCGGCGGCGCGCTGTGCACATGAGGCGATTCCAGAGCTTCATGGCCGCACCCCCATCAGCATTTGCAGTGCGTGCGGCCAGATTCCGGCAGCCAGCAGAATGACCACCAGCAGCACGATGACCGCCTTGATCGCCCACGGCTCGCGGGCAGTAGCGCCGGTCTCCAGACCGGGGTCCCCAGCGACAGGTCCACGTCGCTGGGGTGGAAGACCGGCTGTCGTGCGGGCGTCCCCGCCCGCACCCGCGGACGGCGCGAAGTTGCCTGGCGGTCCCCACCAGTTGCGCGTAAGCGCCAGCGTGTAGGCAATCAGCGCCAGGATTGAAGAAACCATGAAGACAACGAGCAACCCGCGGCCAAGCCCCAGAGCCGTGGAGTACAAGCGCCAGCGTCCGAGGTAACCCATCGTCGGTGGCACGCCCAGCATCGCCAGCATGCCGAACAGGAATCCGAAAGCACTCACTGGGTAGCGCGCCGCAAGGGCCAGCGGTTCATCGTGAAGCGCGCCGTCGGCTTCGGGCGCGGCGAGACAGATAAACAGGAGTGCCTTAGCCAATGCGTGCGTGGAAGCGGCGATGATCGCGCCCTGCAATCCGATCGCGTTAGCGGAAGCGACACCGAGCAGCAGGAAGCCCACATCCTCGATCGTAGAGAGAACCAGCAGTCGCTTGAGACTCCGCTGTGTGATCATCAACAGCGCGGCAAGCAGTGAAGTGAGCGCCGTAGCGTAGAAGAAGAGCGGCTGCGGCGTGAGCAACGAGGGAACCGCCTGCACGCTCATCAGGAACTCGCCGAAGGCCGCCATGTCGACGATGGCGATGATCAGACCCAAAACCAGAGCCGGAACTTCATCGGCAAGCGCCAGCAGCCAGAAGAACATCGGCACCGCTGCCAACTTGACGAAGATCCCGGTGAGCAGTAGAGCGCGCGCCCAGGCGGCACTTCCATGATCGGCACAAATGTCGCCGGCGATCGTAGAAGCGGCAGAGATAAGCACCACTGTGAGATAGGTGAGCTTCGCCGCCTGCGAACGGGCCGTTTGCCAGACCAGCAAGACCGTGAGCAGCGCCGCCGTTTCCAAGATGCCGAGGCGCCATCCTGAGTTCGCCACAAGCAACCCGTCGACCGTTAGGCCGCCCACGACCAGCATCAGCAAAGTCATTCTCTGAGCGGAAACCGACAGCGCAGCAAGCAATAGAGCCGCGACGGCGATGCCAATAGCGGCGATCAGCAGTGCCGGAATCTGATTGAAGGCGATCAACTCCGGATTGCCCAGGTTTCTGACGGCCGTGGCGGGCACAATCCAGCGAGCCAGCACGAAGATGACTGCAGCCAGCACAGCAAGCAGAAGCGTTGCGCGGCGCTCCATCCACCCAACGGCCGCGCCCAGCCCACTTGAGAGAGCCTGAAAGCCACTCCAAAACCAGAGAAAAGCCTTGTCCACGTTGGTCCAGCGGAAGAAAGATCGCCAGTGTTCCTCGAAGATCTCAGAAAAATCTCCCGCGGTCAGCCGTCCCTGCTCGCCCAACGGTTCGCCGCCCGTGAAAACTCCACCACCTGCTCCCGCCATCGCCGCACCCGACGAAGCCGTGACTGGCCGGAACGCATACGCAATCAAATAAATCGCGCCGCCCAGGATCACCGAGACCAGTGCCAGCACCAGTCCGCCCGCCGAGGAGAAGCTGCCTGCGTCTGCCGACAGGCCCAGCCAGGTGACATGCACGCCCGCACCCATGCCGAGCGCTGCCAGAACCGGATTCAGAAGGTAGTTGACGGCCAGCTGCGGCGCCACGCCCAGCACCACCGTGCCTGCGGCGAGAAAGCCCATCCCCCATACCATCGAAGGTGGCGCTTCGTGTGCGTCCTCCGTACTCTCCGTCGGCGGTCCCAGAAACACGGCGCTGGTCGCCTTGACGCCAAGGAACACCGTCCCCAGGCTGGCTGCCCATGCGATCACGGCAGGCACCGCCCAGCCGGCCTGCAGCGCTGCCGCGTAGAGCATCCACTTGCTGGCAAAGCCGCTCATCAGCGGAATGCCCATCATGCTGCCTACGCCGATTAGCCATGAAAGCGTAGTCTGGGGCATCTTTGCGGCCAGCCCGCCAAGCTGGTTCATGTCGCGCGTTCCTGCCGCATGCTGCACCGAGCCGGCCGTCAGGAACAACCCACCCTTGAAGAATCCGTGGTTCAGGCAGTGCAGCAGGGCTGCGGTGATCGCCAGTGGTGTGCCGATGCCCAGCCCCATCATCATGTATCCGATCTGGCTTACGGTCGAGAAAGCCAGCATGCGCTTCAAATCCGTCTGCACCATGGCGTACATCACACCAACGGCGATGGTGACTGTGCCTACCCACATCAGGCTCTCGCCCCACGCAACCGGCCATGAGCCAAAGCTATGCATACGCGCCGCCAAATAAACGCCGGACGTTACATAGCAGGCCGCGTGCAGCAGAGCGCTCACCGGAGTGGGCGCGGCCATGGCTTCGGGAATCCACGTATGCAGCGGCACTTGCACGCTCTTGGCGACCAGCGCGACCAGCATCAGCGCGAAGATGCCCCCGGTGAAGCTGCGTGCTACCGCGGGATCCGTCCACAAGGCGCTGCCTGCGCGGTGATAGAGAACCAGAATTCCAGCGAGCAGACCGTAGCCCGCGATGTGCGTCATCAGCAGAACTTTGCGTGCCCCGTTTACCGCTTCGCGATTTGTGTACCAGAAGCCGACCAGGGTGAAAGAGCAAAGGCCAACCAGCTCCCAGCACAGATAAAAGATGAAGAGGTTGGCGCTATACACCAGCGTGATGAAGCCGCCGATGAAGACCAGCATCGTGACATAGAAGCGAGTGGCGGACTTGTCGTGCGCCATGTAGCCAACGGAGTAAAGCAGCACGAAGCCGCCGATGCACGCGCCCATAAGAGCGAACAGAACACTCAACCCATCCACGTGGAAGACGAGCGCCAGGGGCCCGTCCCAGGGCAGGGGGCGCAAGTCGACCGCTTGACCGCTACGAACCAGCGGTGCGATTCCAACCACCGCAATCAGGGCAGGCAAGCTGCACAGAAAAGCCACGATCCCCTTGACCCGGGCAGAGCAGAGCGGCGCGATCAAAATCTGCAAGACTGCGCCCAGCAACAGCGAGCAAGGAGCGACCAGAACAAGGGTCGAAATCGAGAAGGGGACGCCCATGCCTTCATGTTGAGCGCGCGCGGGTTGCAGGTGATGTGATGAAGCACACCGGGCAGGTGTTGCGGCGCATCCCGGCCAAGCATAATCCCGTATTGCGGGACCTAAGAATCGGCGCCTGACCCGGGAGCCCGCCCCCCAGAAACCTGCCGTTCAAAATCAATGCTGCGAATCGCCTGGCCGCTCCGGGATGCCTGGATCGTCGAGCACCTGCACCGCCGTTGCGGGACCAAGATCGGCCCAATCCTGCAGCACCCAGACCACCTTCTTGTCGGGAGTGACCTCCACCAGTTGCGGGCCCTCGTTGTGGCCGCCGCGCGAGCAGAGGATCGTATTGCCGTTCGCAAGCCGCGTAACCGACTGCGAGTTTTCATACCGGTACGGCTCCGGCAAATCCGCCGGCGTGATTTGCCACGCGATCTTCTTGTCGGGAGTCACTTCCATCGTGGTTACATCGTGCTCGTCGGTGATCAGCGTGTTTCCATTTCGCAGGCGGATGGCCGCCCACGGGCTGCGAACGTCGTAACTCCAGATTTCATTGAACCTCCTGTCGTATTCCACTACCCGGCCCATCTCGAGGAAGGGAACCAGATATGTGCCCTGCGCCGTATAGCGCACGCGCCTGAATTGCCCGTGCACGGTCTTCTGGTCGGTCAAGCTGGGCGCAGGCAAAACGTGCTCTACTTCAACCGCGTTGGTCTTGATGTTGATCACCTTGAGCTTCGGGGGCAAGCCGTTTTCCACGAACAAGACCTTGTTCAGCCCGATCGGTTGGCAGGTATGGATCTCCGTTCCCGCCGGTGCATCGTAGCGCCAGACTACTCGCTTGTCGGGCGTCACCTCGGCCACGTATTGCATGCGCGAAAAAAGAATGTTGCCGTTCGAGAGCATCCACACGTCGTCGTACTCCCAACCCGGCCCGGTCGAGTAGGTCCAGATGATTTTGCCGTTGTTGACCAGCAGGATTTTGTTGTAGCCCTCGCCCACGTACAGCATGGGATGCTGCGCCAGTCCGTCTCCCGGCAGCCCGGTCGGGGTCGGGTTGCCCGGCTTGAGCGGTGGCACTTCAGTCTCGCCCGGCCCCATTGCCGGCACATCGGGGGCTGTGAAGCGCGGCAGCACCTTCATCAAGGGCGCGATCTTCGACCGCGCCGCCGTTGCGCGCGTCTGCCAAAACCAGCAGCCGGCCATCAACCCACAGCAGCCCAGCACAGCCAGAGCGCGAAGTTCCCTTCCGCGTCCCTTTCGCCTCAAAGTCATTTCGCCTCCATCCGCAGTGCGCGGCATCGATGAGCCGGAGTATATATGCAATCGCGAGACGGCGCGGACTCACCGGCAGGACGGCCCGAACCCGATGGCAGCCGGCTTGTCAAACTGCATGTGGTTCTGCGTCCAGACGCAATTGCGAATCGCTGCATCGCTTTCACGTTTCGCGATGAGGTGGGTCAATCGCTACAATGCGGCGGGGGACTT
>JBEKPO010000077.1:0-20798 GCA_049520675.1 Occallatibacter sp.
GCCATGTATCAGGCGGTTCGCGAGTACAACGAGTTGCAACGGAGCTAGCTTCATGACACATTCCGTTTGGGCCGGTCTGGCGTTCACCTTGCTGGCGGGCCTGGACTTCGGGATGGCTTGATTACGCCGTCCAGTCTAGAACGCTTGGGGAGGGCTCGCTTCTATACTCACGTGGATCCGAGTCGAAGGAACTCGTCCGAGGCGTGCGTCTGCTCCGCGCGCAATTCGGTCAAGTACTCAGGTGTCGCTGGCCTGCGCCTCGCCGCAAAGTAAAATGAAAGAGGAAGTTGACTGCCAATTGCAGTACATAAAGGCGGAGACAAGTGAATGACTGAGTTCGCGGAGGTTCTTTCGACATTGGCTCATGGGCCGATCAAGAAGCGCGCCATTACCAATCACGCAGTGTTGAATGAGGCGTTCGCCTACGCGAAGCCCAGCTCCTTTTCGCGCGGGATGCGGGTCGACCTGAATGGTCTTTCGATTCTTCTGATCTCGGGCACAGCGTCGATCGATGAGCGTGGAAACAGCGTGCACATCGGGGACTTCCGCGCGCAGATGCGGCGGACGCTGGCGAATATCAGCGGACTGCTGGCCAGCGAAGGGGCGAGCTGGCACGATGTGGTGCGCACGACCTGCTACCTGCGCGACATCGAGCGCGACTACGCGGCATTCAACGAGGAGCGCACTGCATTCTACAAGGAGCAGGGGCTCGATCCGCTGCCGGCGTCGACGGGCATTCAGGCGATTCTTTGCCGACCCGAGCTGCTGGTTGAAATCGAGGCAATCGCCATGTTCGAGACGAAAAAGTAACCGAGCGCCGAGGTGGATTGGCCCCGCCGATTTAGTCGGCAGCCGACTGCCACCGACCGCTGAGGACAGACTCATATTCATGAGTTTGGCTAAGCCATGTCTTCCGGACGCAGATAACTTTTTCTTACCGCTTAAGCTGCCCCATTCTTGCCCGGCTGAAATCAACTTCAATCTCCGTTGTCAACTGCTGAACTCGCCTTCGCGCCATAGCCCAAAGACGCGAGGGATTCATGTGTGATATATCATAATGAAAATCCGACTGACCAAGAGATCCTAATGAGAGCGGCGGTGCATCGCTGGGGTTCGGTCCTGAACGATGCAAGCAGGCGGCACCTTTCTATGCATACTGATCCTCGCCGGTTTGGGGATGGGCACTTCAGGAGAGAATGATGGATTCTGTTTCTTCAAGACCGAACGGCTCTTTCTCGTTCGATGGGCACAATACTACCAGGCGCGACTTTCTTAAGACGAGTCTTGCGACTTCAATCGCGGCGGCCACGCTCGGGATCGCCTCCGCGGGCGAGAATGCCGGAGCGAGCGACGAAGCGTACGCGGAGCGTTCGAACGTAATCATGGTGACCGCTGGACCGCCTTCCGCCCCGCTTCGAAAACCCTGGAAGAACGCAATTGCAACGGGGTACGCCCCGCTGCTTCTCCGTGACGACCTGCAGAGCCACCTTGCGATTTTGCAGCGGGAAATTGGGTTTCGTTACTGCCGATTCCACGGCATGTTCCACGACGATATGGCGGTGGTTGCGCGCCAGAAAGACGGGAGCCTGACGTTCCGCTGGGCAGAAGTGGACAAAGTCCTGGACGCGCTGCAGAGGCTCGGTCTACGTCCGCGGGTGGAGCTGTCGTCGATGCCTGTCGCTCTGGCTTCTGGAGCAAAAACCATCTTTGATTGGGGGTTCAATGTCACGCCGCCCAGCGACTACGCCGAGTGGGGCCAATTGGTGGGGGCCTTCGCCCGCCATTGTCTGGACCGTTATGGCCTGGATGAGATCGCGCAGTGGTATTACGAAGTTTGGAATGAACCGAACATCGATTTTTGGTCGGGCTCGCAAGAGGATTATTGGAGGCTCTACGACACATCGGCAGCGGCGCTCAAGGCGGTTAGCCCGCGTCTGCGGATTGGTGGGCCGGTTACGGCACGGGCCGCCTGGGTCGCGGATCTGATCGTGCACTGTTCTGCTCAGAACGTGCCGCTGGACTTCATCAGCACTCACCTATACCCACAGGATGAATGGGTGGAGTATCCGGGTCTCCGGGGTAGCCCGCACAAGCCCGGGATGTATTTGCCAGATGTAGTGCGGGGCGTCAGCGAAGCTGTCCGCCGGTCCACGATGCCCAATCTTGAGATCGATCTGACGGAGTGGAACAGCCTGACGCCTCTGCCCGACGGCACGGTCGCATGGAGCAGTAATCCGAGTGTGGATAACCTTTCTGGGGCGGCAACGGTTTGCGACCTGGCCACCGCGGTGGATGGAGACTGTGACACTTTTTGCTGGTGGGAGGCCAGCGATGTATTCGAAGAAGGGGGCATGCCGCAGAGCGAATTCAGCGGCTACTATGGATTGCTCACGCTCAACGGTATTCCGAAGGCGACTTTTAACGCCTTCCGCTTTCTGAACCGGCTGCACGGCGGGCGGCTGGAGCTGCAACATGAGCCGCTGGCGGCCGGCCGAAACCTGGTGGCCACGGCCGGAGGAGGGAGCCTGCAAGTCTTGCTTTGGTACCGCGACCTCTCGGCCTACGGAGTGGGGAGTCAGCAACCATGGACGGGTGAGCTGATGATGCCCTGGACCGAATCGTCCAAGCCTCTGCTGGTGCAGGAGCTCATCACGGCGGGCGCCGGCAGTTGCTATGAAACCTGGCAGTCCCTGGGCAGCCCGCAAAATCTCTCGCCGATCGAGCATCATTTGCTGGAGGTTCATGCCGATCCGGAGGCGCTGGTGTTCCATCCGGACACAACCAACGGCAAGGTGAGTCACGATTTTCGGCTGGCTCCCGGAGAGGTTGTGTATCTGGAGTTACGTGGCCAGGGAGAAACCGCTCTTCCGACGACACCGCTGCGGCACGAATTGGCGGATTGGTATGCGGCACGGGGCGGCGCGAAGAAGTAATCGCATTGTCGACGAGCGCGTTTGACAGCCAAGTTTGCCGGTTGATATATCATCCTATTACACCGGTGAGCAGGGTTGATTTTCGCCTGCGGCGGCGCCGCGTATGAAGCGTCGCAATCGTTATTGCTTGCCCTTCAACCGCCACGAGCCCCCATTATCGTAGTTCGCCAGCCGCTCCAGGACCTGGCTGAGGCCGTGCTGAACGTGTGCCCGCATGGCCGCGTCTGCGACATGCGGATCATCGCTACACAAGGCTTCGGCCAGGGTGGAGTGGAATCCCTCGGGCTGAGTGTGCCGGTGAGCGGCTATATCATAGAGCCAGTTGAAGATCAGCACATTTTCTTTCTCGATGGCACGACGCAGCCCCGGGCAGCGAGCCAGTTCTGCGATCCGCATATGAAACTGCATGTGGTAAGTGTGCACAGAGAACAGGAACCGCGAGTCCTCCAGCTCCAGAGCGCACATCTTGTGTAGCTCATCGAGATGGCGGGCACTGGTGCGAAGCTGCTTCTTCTCCTCGTCAGTAATGTTCTGCGCGCACAGCCTAGCAGCTTGCGATTCGAGCGCCTCGCGGATGATGTTGCTATCTCGGATGTCTTGTTCGGTGGGTACGCGCACCCGCGTCCCGATTCGAGGGCGGCTTTCAACCAGGCCCTCGGTCTCCAGGCACTTCAACGCCTCGGTGATGGGCAGGAAGCTCATGTTAAGGCGCTTGGCCAGCCTTCTCCGCGACAGGACGTCCCCTATCGACAGCTCCCCACTGAGAATTTCATCACGAATCTGTTGGTAGGCTCGACTGGATAACGACTCCCCAGGGACGTCTAGCCGGCCTGAAGTGCGCGCGGTTTTTCTCGAGGCAGATTTAGTGATCACTTGTTCTTGTGGCGCCCCAGACGCTAAATGGCAGACAAACGGCTCGCTTCCATTCGTTCAGATACTATCATATTTAATCGATATGTCCACAGTGATATATCAATAATTAGACAGGGTCCCGAAACGCGGTCGTAGCCATGGCGGCGCGCTCGTTTCCGCTCGGCGCAAAATGAAGCCAGTTCGAGATGTTTGCCGTCCTTAATCCGTCCGCGTTCGCATCAGAAACGCATAGGAGTGCAATTTGAATCGGTGAAGCATCCTGTCGACTGCTTCGATCACATCGATATATCACATTATCGTGAGGAGACCGGGGCCACCCCGGGGAGACTCCGGCAGGCGCGCTGCATTGGAAGTCGCCGCTGCAGAGAGGTCCGAAGAGGTTGCGATTGTGCCGTGGGAGGCAAACGAAACCCGGAATTAGAGTGCTACAGCTGGTTTCATATCCATCGAGGAGAAAGCACCTAGCCGTTGATGGCGGCCGCATTCGATGCCCGGAGGGACGAGTTGCATGGTCCTTCATCCTGCCCAATTCAGATGCTTCTTCAGGAACCGGAAAGTTCCCTGGCCGTGAATCTCGTGCGGGCCGCTAAAGAATTCGATCTCCGTCTCGGCGCCCAGGCTCAACTTGTCGTAGAACTCGCGCACCCGCGCATATTCGAATGAGACCTGCTCATCGACACCGACCGGATCATCATGTCCCCGTTCGACCATGAACGGCCGCGGCGCCATCAACTCCGCGAGCTCGGCGTAGTTCACCGTATTCGCGAAATTGAATTCGTACATGTCGTATTCCTTAGTCAGCAAGTAGCTTTGCGGGGCAAGCACGGTTGTTGTCTTCCACACCCACTGGTTAAAATCGCCGGCGCAGATAGAAAGGGCGTAGCCGTCGATCAATGGCGGAACGCGGACGGCAGTCTTGCCTCCGTAAGAAAGCCCATAAAAGCCGATCCTCTCCGGATCGACAAAGGGAAGGTGCGAGAGCCATTTCAGAGTCTGCTGGTGCTGGCCAAGTATGAAGGAAAAAAGCGATAGCTTGAGAGGATGGCCCATGCGCTGAATGATCCGGAACTTATCGTCTCCAATGTACGGATTCTGCGGCGCATAGGTAATGAACCCCTCGTCGGCTAGGCTTGCGGCAAAATGATGATAGAAATGATCGTCAATTGCGGGATCGGCGACGTCGCTTGGCCGCCCTTCGAGCCCATGCTGGCAGACGACCACTGGCCTGCGCTCGCCGGGCTTCATGTCCTTCGGAAGCAGTAGAATTCCATAGGCGAAGACATCGGGCCACACATCGAGCGTTACTTCGTATCCGGTGAATCGCGGCGCATCGTAGACTTGCCGGCTTCTCGGATTAAGAGGCAGAGCCGGCGAGGGCAGGCGGCCAATTACTTCGTCCCATATGTAGTCGCGATAGAATTCGGTCGATTGCTTCCAGGCGCCGATGGAACCGGGATCCGCGCTCTTCCAGAACTCTCTTCGAGCATCCGGCGATCTGCGAATGACTGCCTGCACGAAGTCAACAAGCTGATCGAACTGTTCCTTCATCTGTGGACGCGGACCGCGCGTTGAGATCGGCGTTGCCGCCGGTTGCGAAGGCCTTAGGGTCACCGGGCGTCCAATGAGCGTTTCGAGAAGCGCAAGCAACGCCGTTTCTGAACCGGGCAATATGGAATTGCCAGCCGGTGAGACGAGCCGCAGGTTTTTCTCAGCGCCGAGACGCCGATAGAATTGGCGAGCGCGGGCGACTTCCGACTCCACCTCCGCGATTGGCGGCGTGGTCAGGGCACCGTTTGGGCATGCGAGTTGTTGATGCTCTGCGTTGGCATTTGGCGGCCCGAAGACCTTCGGTTCTTCGCTGACTTCCACAATCAGCGTCCGCGGCGCAATCAGGCCGGCGAGCTCGGCATCGCCAAATTCACGGACAAGGCCCCAAACGTCGCGATAGATGGGTTCTTTCCATACCGACTCCCGCGGCTGAAAGTAACCGCTGACGACGGTCGAAGCGATGCGAGGATCGAGAGCGGCGCTGTAGAGTGCCAGCAGGCCGCCTTCGCCATACCCGATCACGCCAATGGGGAGTGGCGCCGCCGCATTTTCCATTTCAAACCAGTCAACCACCGCCAGGACTTTTTGCGCTTCAAGGCCGATGATGTGCCTGCCGGCCTCAAAGCTCATGCGATAGATCCATTCGCGATGCGGCATGTTGGTCATGCCGATCCCCGGGATTCCGGAGTACTTGTCGTCGCGATTGAGGATGAGCGGAACCACTACCTGCGCGCCGTTTTCCGCCAGTCTCCGCGCAAACTGCGCTTCGCGCGGAACGCCTTCAGTGACACCGGCAAGCATTTCAGGAGTCCAGTCCGCATCGGGAACCGCAATCACGCGTGCAACAGGTCTGTCGTCCGGCTGCAGGAGCAGTCCCGACGCCCACATCTCGCTGGAATCTGCAGTAAGAGGACTGAAAACTTTCCAGCGGATAGCGTAGACCTTATATCCGGGTCCACGCGCGATTTCGGAGTATCCAGGAAAACTCATGAGGACTTCCGGAGCTTGTGGTTGGGCCCGCGGATCGATTGCTCCGATGATGCGGCGAAAGCGTTCGCGATTGGGAGCCACGGAATGTGCGTAGCGTTGTGCTGAAGTGTAATCGCGATTCCATCGCTGCTCGCGATTGGTTGCTTGCCGCTGTGTCTCGGCGAGCAAGAAGCGATGGATGGATTCAACCATTTGCTCAGCCAGATCGCCTTCGGCGGTCAATGACCCTGTGCCGGGAAGCTGGGAGTCGAGGCCGCCGCCCTTGGTGCGTACGGTCAAACCGGGCTGCGTCGCCGCGTTAGCCCGGGAGGAAGTGATCCCCCAGCACCTGCTCCCGAGCCCGGCGGCGAGCGTAGCTTGGGCCGATTGGCAAAGAAAATCGCGTCTCTTCAAGTGTCTGTTCCTTTGAATTCACGAACACGTCAGACTACGTCTACATCGCTGACGAAATCCAAAGCCCATTCCTGCTTGACCTTTGGCGATCGTGCGCGAGAGCCGCGCTAACGTCTCTTCTCCCTGGCAATTTGCAGTACTAAAACCCAGTCACTATCGCCGTCAGAATTGATTCCCGGCGGTGTAAATTTCTGGCTCATTGGTTGGTTTGTCGATTGATCGTGATCAAATCATACGGCAAGCCCTTCGACATCTTGCGGGGTCCCCAGCCTGCCAAGCGGAACCTCCTTCTGATATTGCTCGCGCGCCTGCTGGTCGGAAAGGACGGTTTGATTCATCGGGGTATCCATCGTCCCAGGCACGATTACATCCACGCGGATGTTTCTCGGTGCATAGGCCGCTGCAAGTCACCCTCGCCAGTCCACGGAAGCAATCTCGGCGGTGAGCTCATCACCTGTGCGCCGGCAAGCGCAGCGCACCGATGAGGATCACATTCGCGTCAGGCGTATTTCGTACTACATGAAGGCGGGCGACCTCAGGAGCGCCTGAGCCGTGCCGGTTGGAGCAGCTTTCCTCTGCTGCCTTTACGGTCAGGAACCGCTCGAGAGCGTTCGAATTTGATTTGTGGAGGCACAGGCTCAAAATTGAAAGCCGGGATTGAGTTCGCATTGAAATGCGGCAGAATTCTCTGCCCTGGCCGACTCTCTCTCGGCACATTTTGCCCAACTCAGATCGAGATCGGGCCCCAGCGGAAAGACCATCTCGACACGACCGAGTTCGGCTTCGAGGGTCACGCCTTCAGCGTTGGACGGAATGGTGAAATTGAGCCCCCTTCCGAAAACAACGGGATACAACTCGCGGACGTTGGAGACGATGCTGGTACGGAACACCTCAGCCTGCAACTGAAAAGTTGCCGTGCTCGACCAATCCAGCGCCGATGCAGAGATCATGCGACCACCGTTCATAAAGCCTCTTGTATCGATTCGCGTAAACGGGCACGGCCCTGCAATGCATGAGGCCCGCGCATCCCGGAACTCATTCCCTGCACCTGCGTCCATCTGAATCGCACCGGACGCAGCTTTCCAAAATCCGTCAGGAGAGCATTCCGCTTGGTGACGGCACGGAATATTGCCGCGATTCGTCACCACGAATGTCTTGGCCGCGCTGCCGATGTTTTCCTCGTTTTCTGAGTTGACTGTGTATCTGACGCGCACATTGGAGACGACCGTGGGTGCGTGTGAAAGATCCACACCTGTCGCCGTGTCAATGGGCGACATCTCGGCGATGACCAGCTGCCTTAATTCCGAGCGAAAGCGAATGGTGACTTGAACCTCAAGAGGGTCGTAGTTGGGATGCAGAAAGGCGAGCTTCACCTCTTGTCCAGGCAGCACGGTTCCGGGAAACGTGAGCCGGAAATATCCCGACGCATCGGACTGCGTGCTGAGGACCGAATTTTCGTAATGAGCGGTGACTTGGACGGCAGCAATCGGGTACTCTTTTCGCGGATCGCTGTCCCGGCGAACGACCGCACCCTGGATAACTGACCAGCGCGGACGCCAGTGACGAACGGCCAACACTAGAAAAACAAGGGCCGAGACAAAGACGAACACAATGATGATTCGGACTGCAGTTCTTCTGCCACCGCCCATTTCCTCAAGTTCCTACGTTTCCATTGGACGCGATTTGTGCTTGATTGGCCGCCCAGGCCCCGGAACGCCGGAACCACTTCACGCATCCAAGAATTTGTCGCCGCAATGGCCGAGCTGGCCTGACCTAAGCCAACTGTGTCCGGCAGTGCGGCTCGGCTAATTCTAGACCATGAAGCGTGCTCACAATCGAGTAGCGAGCGGTCCCGGAACGCGCGCGATGTCGCGCAGGGCCCTCCTGCGGCAGATTTCCTACTTGCCTCTCGGCTTGTCGTTAAAGCCTGTGGGAGCTCTCGCAAGTTCCGACGACCATCCCGCGCATCCGCTGCGCTCGCTGGAGAAGAATCCTGCCCCAAGTCCTTCGTCTCCAACAATTTCTCCTCAAGACGACCAGCTTCTGGATCAGCTCGAACGCGCGAATTTTCTTTTCTTTTGGGAGCAGACGAATCCGCAAACCGGGCTAACCAGAGACCGGTGCAATGTCCGCACCGCCGACAACAGCCCTGCCGCGAGCATTGCGTCCACTGGGTTTGGCCTCGCCGCCATCTGCATTGGTGAAGAGCGCGGATTCATCAACCACCTGGAGGCACGATTGCGCGTCGTCCAGGCCTTGTCGTTTCTCTGGTACAAGCTTCCCACGCATCGCGGGTTTTTCTATCACTTCGCCAACCTGAACACCGGGGAGAGGTTGTGGGACTCGGAAGTATCATCGATTGATACCGCTATCCTGCTGTGCGGCGTGCTCACCTGCCGGCAGCACTTTCATGACAAGGAGATAGAGCAATTGGCGCAGGCCATCTTCGATCGCGTAGATTGGTCCTGGCTTTCTGAGGACACACGCCTCCTGGCCCATGGCTGGACGCCAGAACTGGGGTTCATTTCCTTTCGGTGGGACTTCTACAGCGAGTTGATGATGATGTATTTGCTCGGCATGGGATCCTCGTCGCACCCGCTCCCCGCCGAGACTTGGCTGGCTTGGAAGCGCACACTCTTCGAGTACGACGGCCTGCGCTACATCGGTTCATTTGCGCCATTGTTCGTGCATCAGTATTCGCAGGCGTGGTTTGACTTTCGGCAAAAACGAGACCGCTACACCGATTTTTTTCAGAACTCGGCGATCGCCACCGACGCGCACAGGCGCTTTTGTCTGGGGCTCAATTCGCAGTTCGACGATTACAGCAACGCACTGTGGGGGATCACAGCATCCGATTCCGCACGGGGATATGTGATGTGGGGCGGGCCGCCGGCAATGGGCCCGATCGACGGCACGGTGGTTCCAGCCGCGGCGGGGGGTTCTTTGCCCTTTCAACCGAGCGCAACGATGCGGGTCCTCAGGACGATTCACGATCACTATCCGAACGCATGGTGTCGTTACGGTTTTGTCGATGCGTTCAACCCTCTGACGAACTGGTACGACACCGACGTGATCGGAATCGACACAGGAATCACGATGTTGATGGCGGAAAACCTGCGTACCGGATTCGTTTGGGAGACATTCATGAGGAATCCCGAGGCACAGCGCGGCATGGCTGTTGCGGGATTCAAATCCTACACCCCTGAAGCCTCGTAATCGGGACGGCTGGGGCGACTTTTTTGACAGTCTTTGCAGCCGGGTTATGCCGGAACGCCAAGCCCTATGTGGGAGCGCGATGCTTTTGACCGAAGAGCCCGTATCTTCAGAAAACAACCTCCGGAGCGCGCCCGGCGCTTCATCCGTAGAGGCCGGTAACGCCTGGGGTGAACGTCTCCGCGCGCTGAAAAATATTCCGCCAGTGCTGCACTTTGTGTGGGAATCGGGCCCCGCAATTGTCTTCTGGAATATTGTCATCCGCATCGTCGCAGCCTTTCTGCCTGTCGGCATCGGCATCATTGTCCGCTACATCATCGACGGCGTGAACCGTATCCGCTTCCATCAGCCTCTTCCCCAAGGCTTCTGGTGGCTGGTAGGGGCAGAGCTGGTGCTGGCCGTATTGACGGGAGCCTTGTCTCGCGCGATCGATTACCTCGACAACCTTCTCGCCGATCGTTACACGCATCATGTGAGCGTCGAGGTGATGCGCAAGGCCGCAACGCTCGACGTGACCGTTTATGAGGATCCGGTCTTTTACGATCGCCTGGAGCGGGCACGTGTGCAGGCCACCGACAGGCTGGCGATGATCCAGCAGATGGGCCGCCTCATCCAGCAAACCGTCACTGCCATTGCCTTCTCGGCGGTGCTGGTTGTTTACTCGCCATTTCTCCTCCTGCTTCTCGTAGCCGGCATCATTCCCGCATTTCTCGGCGAAAGCCACTTCGCATTTCTTACCTACGCCAAAAACTTCAGGCAAACTCCCGTCCGGCGCCAGATGGACTATCTGCGCCAGGTGGGCGCCAGCAAGGAGGCCGCGAAAGAACTCAAGCTGTTTAACTTGAACAACTATCTGACGCGCCGCTTCACTGTGCTTTCGCAGGGGATTTACGAGGAGAATGTGGCGCTGAATCGGCGCCGCCTTTTCTGGGGCGCGCTGCTTTCCATCCTGGGCCAGCTCGGGTATTACGGCGCCTACGCTCTGAGCATCCTCCGCACGATTCAGGGACGCTACACGGTTGGCGACCTCACGCTCATCACCGCTGCGATCATGCAGGCGATGAGCAGCATCCAGCAGGCATTCTCAACCACTTCAGGCGTCGCCGACCAGGCGCTTTTCCTTACCGACCTGCTCGCGTTCTTCGCAATGGAGCCTGCTGTAAAGTCCCGGACCGACGGGCTGCGTGCCCCACGGCCGATTCGTCGAGGCTTTGAATTTCAGGACGTCTCATTTGCTTATCCAGGGACGAATCATCTCGTCCTCGAACGCTTCAATTTCACGCTTCGTCCCGGCGAGCGTGTAGCGCTGATCGGAGAGAACGGCCAGGGCAAAACAACCGTCGTCAAGCTCATTACTCGCCTATACGATCCGACAGAAGGCCGCATTCTTCTTGACGGGGTCGATCTGCGAGATTACGACCTCGCCGATCTGCACGCCGAGATCAGCGTCATCTTTCAGGACTTCATGCGCTATGAGATGACCGCCCGCGACAACATTGCGCTCGGCCGCATTGAAGTGAGGCACACTTTTGCTGAAATCGAGCACGCCGCGCAAAAAGGCTTGGCCAGCGAGGTGGTTGCGAGGCTGGCCCACGGTTACGATCAGATGCTCGGCCGGCGCTTCGAGGGTGGGGTCGATCTGTCAGGTGGTGAATGGCAGAAAATTGCGCTGGCGCGAGCCTATCTGCGCGACGGGCAACTGCTCATTCTCGATGAACCGACTGCATCGCTTGACGCTCGCAGCGAATTCGAAATTTTTGAGCGCTTTAGCGAACTGACCACGGGCAAAATGGCGCTGCTTATCTCGCATCGCTTCTCCACCGTGCGCATGGCAGATCGCATCGTTGTGATCGATTCAGGATGCCTTGTGGAGGAAGGTAGTCACGACGAGCTCATGGCGCTCGGCGACCGTTACGCCGCGATGTTCAAGATGCAAGCCGCAAGTTACAGATGGGGAACAGATGAGCGAACCGGCCGCCATTCCGCTGACTGAGAGCACGATTGATTGTGGAACCGCGGACCGCCTGCGCCGCGCTGCTGATGCTGCCGCCTCGTGGGAGGTGATTCCGCGCCCGGAAGGAGCGGGTCACTTCCAAAAGCGAGTTCGTGCCGCTCGCGAAGCGATGGCGCAACTGGAGTCGAGCCTCGCCCGCGTGTCCATCCCGCATGTTCCCAGCGACCCGCTCCTCAGAACGCGCCACTCTGCCCTGCTCGAACTGGCCGCCAGCCAACGCATGATCCGGGCCACCATCTCGACCCTGTTTGAAAGGGCCCGCGACATCGCCCGCCTGCCACGCCTCGTCGCCGGTCCTCGCGAAGATGAGCCTCGGATCTCCGGCCTCGCCCGCACTTACCTGCGCGCCATCGACGGCAGCTTTAGGGCCTCAACCCTCCACATGTTCGTCGAGGCCTTTCAGTCGCACGAGGTCCTCAATGTCGACGAATTGTGGATCATCGACGTCTTTCTCCGGTTCTCCCTGCTTGAAATTCTGCTCGCCGAGTCCAGCGCACTACTCCATTCTCCCGGCTCCGTCTCAGCAGCCCTGGTGATGACGCACATCGAGAGTCTGCGATCCATCGATCAAGCCGACTGGATCAATCTCATTGAGCCACTCATTGCTTTCGATGCCATTCTCCGCCAGGACCCTGCCGGCGTTTTCGGCCAGATGGACTTCGAGAGCCGCGAGCTTTATCGCCGGCGTATCGCGCGAATCGCGCGCCGCTCCGATTCTACGGAGTGTCAGGTTGCGCAGGCGGCGCTCGACCTCGCACAGAAGGCGCGTCAGAACCCTCCGCCCGATTCACGCATGCAGCTTAGACGTCAGCATGTCGGGTACTACCTCGTCGACAAGGGATTTGCCAGTCTCGCCGTCCGCGTCGGCTTTCATCCTTGTCTTGCATGGCGTGCCAGGGAGCATGTGCGGCGCCACGGTGAGGACTATTTTCTTAGCACCATCCAGATCCTCACCCTGGTTTTTGTTGCTGGTGTGCTGTTTCCCGTACTCCCACGCCTAAACAGCTTTTACGGCTTAGCGGCCATCGTCATCCTGGCCCTCATTCCCGCCTCGCAAGTCGCAGTTGGTCTGGTCTACGGAGCTATCACAGCCTTCTTCGATCCCGTACTGCTGCCCAAGCTGGATTTCGGCGCCGGTATCCCGGCCGCCTGCGCCACACTGGTCGCCGTTCCCGCTCTGCTGTTCAACGAAGGACAGGTCCGCAAACTGGTAAACGATCTCGAAGTCCGTTATTGGGCTAATCACGATCCCAACCTTCACTTTGCGCTTCTGACCGATCTCGCCGATTCGGTCGCCAAGCCCCGCGAACGTGACTCCCACCCGCTCGTCGAGCTTGCAGTTCGCCTCATCGGTGAATTGAATGCCAAACATCGATTGGCTGGCAACGGCGTTTTTCTTCTGCTGCATCGTCATCGTATCTACAACACGAAGCAGGGCGTGTGGATGGGATGGGAACGAAAGCGCGGAAAGCTGCTTGACCTGAATAAGCTTCTCGTCCACGAGTTCGACGCGTTTCCAATCAAGGCGGGACCCATTACGGTCCTTGATCACATCCGCTACGTTCTCACCCTCGATTCCGACACTGAGATCCCGCGCGACACTGCGGCCCGGCTCGTCGGCGCCATTGCCCATCCCTTGAACCAGGCAGTCATCGATCCCAAGCTTCGTCTGGTAACTGACGGCTTCGGCATTCTGCAGCCGCGCATCAGCGTTGCCGTGCAGGCGGCAGCCCGGTCTCGCCTTGCGTCAATCTATTCCGGCCAGACCGGCGTCGATCTTTACACGCACGCCATCTCCGACGCCTATCAGAACCTCTTCGGTGAAGGGATCTTCACCGGCAAGGGAATCTATGAAGTCGCCACGTTTCATGCCGCGCTCGACCACAGATTTCCGCGCGATTCGATGCTCAGCCACGACCTCATCGAGGGGGCGTACGCGCGTGCCGGTCTGGTCTCAGACATCGAGCTTGTCGACGATTATCCTTCGACCTACGGCGCTTACATGCGCCGCAAACACCGTTGGGTGCGCGGCGATTGGCAAATTACCCAGTGGATGTTTCCATATGTGCCCGACGAAACCGGCAGCAAGGTCGTAAACCCTATTTCGAGCATTTCCCGCTGGAAAATCCTCGATAACTTGCGCCGATGCCTCGTGGACCCGGCGTTGTTCATGCTTTTCGTGGCGGGCTGGATTCATTTGCCTGGCGGCCCACTCTATTGGACAATGACCGCGCTTCTCATGTTGTTCTTACCCGCCATGGCACAGTGGGCCGTTTCACTGGCACAGGTATTGTCGAGCGGCCGCAAAGGCCAAGCCGGCGAAGCACTCTCGTGGCTGGGCGAAGCGCTGACGGTAGCTTTGCTTCGCCTGGCTTTCCTGCTCCACGAAACTCTGTTCACCCTCGACGCCATCTTGCGCTCGCTCATCAGGCGATTCATAACCGGGGAGCGCTTGCTGGAGTGGGAAACGGCCGCACAATCCGAGATTCTAACCGCCCGTCCCGCCGATCGCTATCTTGTCGGGACACCTTCCGTCGCTCTCGCAGTCGCCATGCTGGTTTGGCGGTTCGGGGCGCGGCCCTGGGCTATCTTTTGCGCGTTGCCTATCCTCGCGCTCTGGGCACTGGCCGAGCCCATCGCCATTTGGCTCAACCTGCGGCCGCGGGAGCAATGCCGCCTCGAGCCCGCAGATCGCGACCTCCTTTTGTCCCACGCGCTAAGTATCTGGCGTTACTTCCGCGAGTTCTCGACCGAACGCCACAATCACCTGATTCCCGATAACGTGATGGAGGAGGATCTTCGCGAAGCCCCGCGTGTGTCGCCCACCAACATCGGTTTGTTGCTGAATGCGCGGCAAGCCGCGTGCGAACTTGGCTTCTTCACCATTCCCGAATTCGCCGAGCTTACCACTCTCACGCTGGCCGCCGTCGATCGTATGGAGAAGCATCGCGGCCACCTTTTCAACTGGTACGGAACCGAAACACTACGCCCCCTCGATGGCGCGCCTTTCATCTCTTCGGTCGACAGCGGAAACTTTGTTGCCTCGCTCCTTACCCTGCACGCGGGCACCCGCTACCTGGCGGTCAAGCCGTTGCTTGGTCTCGAGCTGTTCGACGGGCTGCGCGCGCAAATTCGTCACTTGCGTTCTCAAATGCATGGCTCATCCGCGTTGCCGCTCGCCCGTGTTCCCGGCCCTTCGGCTCGCTTGACAGAATGGATCGCCTGGTTGCCAGACGCGCAAGCAGCCCTCGCCGCTTTCACGACTTCATCCCCTCGAGAAGCGCAATTCAAATGGTGGATTCGAGAAACGCTCCAGCGAATCAGGGCCCTTCTCGACCTTCTCGAAAGATTCATGCCTTGGTTGCTGCCTGAATTTGCTGCCTTGCGCGCCGTCAGCGAGCTTGGGTACGATCGAAGTGCCGGCGAGCTCAATTGCCTGGGGGCCCTGCAGTTTGCCGAGCAACTACAATTCACGCTGGCCAACACCCATCGCACGCACGACGCCGACGCGGGCGTCGCCGAGGTATTCGCGCGCATGCTCGATCGGCTTTCCGCAGCCATTCGGAATTTACGAAACCTGATCTCCGATCTGCGGAACATCGAACGCGAGGCAGAACACCGTGCCCGGGAAGTGGAGTTTGGATTCCTCGTTGACCCCGACCGCCGGATTCTTTCTATTGGTTACGAGATGGGACCGGGAAAGCGCCACGCCTCGTGTTATGACCTGCTTGCATCGGAAGCGCGCATGGCCACGTTTCTCGCCATCGCACGCGGGGATCTTCCCCAGAAAAGCTGGCAAAAGCTGGCCCGCGACCATAATTATGTACATGGTCGTTCCGTCCTTCTCTCCTGGTCGGGAACGATGTTCGAGTACCTTATGCCCGCGCTTTGGATGCGCACTTATCCCGGGACCATGATTGCGCGCGCTCAAGCCGCTTGCGTTGAGGTGCAGCGCACATTTGCCGACGAGCTTGGCATTCCCTGGGGAGTCTCGGAATCCGGCGCCTCACGAAAGAACGACCGCGGCGACTACGAATACTTCGCCTTCGGCATTCCGCGGCTTGCTCTTTGGTTCGGGGCGACCGCCGGCCCCGTCATCTCACCCTACTCCACCTTCCTAGCGCTCGGTGTCGACCCGCGGCAGGCATTGCGCAACGTGCGGCGGATGGAATCTGCCGGATGGGTGGGCCCATACGGATTTTATGAGGCCGCCGACTTCTCCGTTTCCATTCGGCGCCCGGTTCTGGTCAAAGAGTGGATGACGCATCATCACGGCATGTCGTTGCTGGCGATCACCAATCTGCTGCGGAACAACATCGTGCAGCGATGGTTTCATTCGCATCCCATGATTCAGGCTGCTGGAATGCTACTCGAGGAGAAGCCCATCAACGAGGCAGTATTGAGAGCCCGCCTGAAAGAACTGGTCTCGCTTCGTGCCGACACCTGAGAGCGCAATTCGGCCGGCATCCGCGGTGTCGAAGCCGCCCCTTGCTCGCGCTTGCATCCATCGCCTTCGATCGGTATCCCATTCAATGGCAGACCATTCAGAGGAGCCAGTCTCGCGCCGGTAAACCGAGCTGGTTGCGACGGGCCGGTGAGCTCCCCGACCCGTTGGCGCACTCTGCATGTAAAGGTCTGGAACGGTTCGGGAGGAGTCCGCGTAACGGATGTCTCCATCGACGTGGACGGCGGCCATCTATGGTAGGCGAGGCGGGAATCGAACCCACAACCCCCGGCTTAGAAGGCCGGTGCTCTATCCGATTGAGCTACTCGCCCACGATCTCCATTTTATCTGTGTTGCGGGTCATTCGGTAGGAGCGGTGCTGGATGCGAATCCGCGGCAACAGTTTGAAGAAAGCGGAGTACGGTGGCTTCGGCCCAATGGATATCGTCTCCGGCGGCGCGTCCGAGGAAGGCGCAGTGGCCGCCGTGCCGCGATTCAACAAAGGCGATGTGAGGGTTGGCCAGTACGTGCGCGCGCGTTTCGGGAAAGAAGCGGATGAAAGGATCGTCCTGAGCGCAGAGGATGAGAGTGGGCACGGCGATGGTGTCGACGACGCGAGCGCTGGCGGCGCGGAAATAGTAGTCGTCGGCAGAGCGAAATCCGCAATAGGGAGCGACGATTTTGTGATCGAACTCGCGGATGGAGCGGATGGGGCCCATTCCGGCGAGCTGATAGATGCCGGGGAAGAGCGATGCTTTGCGGCGCAGGCGACGTTTGAGGCCGCGCAGGAAACGCCATTCGTAAAGGCGATTGGCAGGTTCGTGAAGGGCGTCGGCGCCGGCAGCGAGGTCGATGGCCGGGCAGACTGTGGCGACGGCAACAAGCGGCGGACAACTACCCCACTCTCCGGCAAGCTTGAGTACGAGATTGCCTCCCATGGAGTAGCCCACCAGAGCGACGCGCTCGAGGCCGAAGCGCCCAGCGTAATGGCGGACGACGGCGCCGACGTCGGCGGAGCGGCCGGAGTGATAGAGAGTGGGCGTGAGCGCATCGGAGCCGCCACAATTGCGCATGTTCATGCGCACGACGTTCATGCCGGCGGCCCATGCGCGCGCGGCGATTCCTTTGATGTAGCGGGAATCGGAGGAACCTTCGAGCCCATGAACAAGTACAGCAGTAAGGCGCGCGGCGCGAACGGGCACAGGCTGCCAGTGGCAATGACAGAGCACGCGGCTTGCGTCGGCGGCGTCGACTTCGACGGTTTCTGAGACGGCGGGAAGACGAAAGGCAGGGCGCGGAAAGAAGTTGCCGACGATGGTCTGTAGATGGCCGTTGGAAAGCCAGGGATGCGGCGCAAAAGGCTTGAGCCAGGAAGGAATCTTCTGTTGAGGTTGGCTGGTTGCGCCGGATGGATCGGCAGACAGTGGCCCAACGGGTGGGGGGATTGGAACTGCCAAGTCGATTCGCATTTTCAGGCTCATTAGGGCGGCTACGGCAATTCCTGAGTCAGTGTATCCTCTGAAGGCTCGCCGATACTCTCCATCCTGTTGTCGATATATGCTATTTCGATCATACTGTTGTTCGTTTTGTGCTAAAAAACCCTTGCTGCCACGCGCTCTCAATCACCCAGCGGAACTGCGGATCCTGCTGCGCGGTGCGGATCGACGCACCCAGGTGAGGTCTGATGTCGTCGAGTTGTTCTTGCGGAGGCAGTTTGAAACCGAGATCCCAGAGACTGCTCGGGATGAGGTAGATGGTCTGGATTCCGGAATTGCTCCGGTTATCATCCGCCTGTTGCCCGGCCAGCGTGCGGCAGGCTGCGGCCAGCAGCGCCGCGCAACTTAATAACGATCTGAATCGCATGTTTCCCTCGGATTTCTTTCGCTGGATCGAAACAAGAACAGCGGGCCTCGAGGAACGAAAAGCCCAAACGTGAAGAGCACGCCTCAGGACTGAGCGCATCGTGCTGGCGAGCGCAGAATACGTTTCAGGAGCTCGGAGGACGTGATGTCAGATCGGAAAACCTGCATTACGATACAGAGCTTCGCATTCCACTCTCGATGATCGACCAGCAGACCGACATGATCGGCGAGCGAGTTGCGCGGTTAACTCTGTGGCTAATGGAATCAAAAACTCGTGTGCGC
This sequence comes from Occallatibacter sp., assembly GCA_049520675.1. Lineage (GTDB taxonomy): Bacteria > Acidobacteriota > Terriglobia > Terriglobales > Acidobacteriaceae > Telmatobacter. The sequence continues at coordinate 18,553 of JBEKPO010000077.1, forward strand.
AACGGGACCATCATCATTCAGCTCAACTTGTGATTCGGGCTTCGATCGAAAAGAAGCAGAGACCGAACGATGTGTCTGGCCGGGAAAACCAACAGGAGTCTCCTCATTGACACCGAATATAGAGCAGGAATAGATTAGCCGTTTGCAGTCATCGTTAACGTAATCGATTCAGATTGATGCGGTGAGAGATGGCGGCTCCCGAACATTGAACTCCAGCTTCTCGGAAGCTTTCAGGAAAGACTATCGAGGCTAAGACCAAGATGATCTCCGTGCGATTCGGCATTTCCCGGCACATCGGTGCGCTCCTCGTTTTATTGGTGCTTTGGAGCGCCCAGCGCAGTTCAGTCGCTCAGCAGGCGGATTTAGAAGCCGCAACTCCGCCAATGGGCTGGAACAGTTGGGACTCGTATGGAACCACGGTGAATGAAACGCAGGTGAAGGCCAATGCGGATTGGATGGCCAGGAACCTGAAGGCTTTCGGCTGGCAATACGTCGTGGTTGACATGGAGTGGTTCGTCACCAACCCCGTTCCCGAGGGAAACGCGAAGGACTCACTCTACAGCGTCGATGCAAACGGCCGGTACACGCCCGCGCCGAACCGGTTTCCCTCATCCGTTGGGGCCGGGTTCAAGCCGCTGGCCGATTACGTACATTCTCTCGGGCTGAAGTTCGGCATCCACATACTGCAAGGCATTCCCAGAGAAGCGGTCAAACGGAATGATGCCATCGAAGGGTCGACCTTTCATGCGGCCGATGCGGCAAATACCTCGGGGACCTGTCGCTGGAATTTCGATAACTACGACGTGAAGAACAATGCCGCAGGACAGGCATATTACGATTCGATCGCAAGGCTTTATGCCAGTTGGGGAGTGGACCTGATCAAGGCGGATTGCATCTCATTCGGACCGTATAAAGGCGATGAGATCCGGATGCTGAGCAGAGCGCTCGGCAAGACCGGCCGCCGCATTGTCCTGAGCCTATCGCCCGGACCGGCGCCGCTGGAGAAGCAGTTGGAAATGCGGAGATACGCCACGCAATGGCGAATCTCGAACGACATCTGGGACGTCTGGCACAGCACCGCTTTTTATCCGCAGGGACTCAACGATCAATTTGTCAAAGTGGCGGCGTGGGCCAGCGATCCGCGAATGGGGCACTATCCCGACGCGGACATGCTGCCGCTCGGCTATTTGGGGCCGGTTCCCGGATGGGGCGTGGTGCGCCAGACGAGGCTGTCGCACGACGAGCAAAGAACTTTTCTCACGCTGTGGGGAATCTTTCGCTCGCCGTTAATGATGGGGGGCGACTTACCCCATAACGACGACTGGACCACATCCTTGCTTACCAATCGCGAGTTTCTCGATGTCGATCAGCATTCGCGCCAGACCAAGGTCGCCGTTTCATCGGATAAGGACGTTGTCTGGACCTCGAAGCCGGAAGACGGCGACGGGCACTACGTGGCGATTTTCAATCGCGCTGATGCGGCGCAGAACCTGCACTACACGTGGACCCAGCTTGGAATTCCCGAGGGTACTTACCGCCTGCGCGATTTGTGGGAACACGAAGACCTGGGTACAGCAAAGGGCATCACCGTCACCCTTGCGGCGCATGCCAGCGTGCTTTACCGGGTGCGGCCTTAGCAGAATGCCGATTGTTCCGATGTAAAGACAGCACCAGCGCGATGACGGGAGGCGGCGCCTCAAATTGAAGAAAAAGACGCCATGTCATGCGCGGTTACGCGCCGTAATTTCGCTGCAACCCTCAGCACATTCGTAAGCGGTGCGCCATTCCTTTTCGAGAATATGGGCGGCGGCCGATCCAGGCTCGCAGGATGTGGGCCGGCCGGACCTCGCGCGTCGCTCGGATGGACCGCTGCCGGCCCAGTGCTGTCGTAATAAATGAAAATATCAACGGCCGGCAATGAGGGCCGCGGAAGGAACGATTGGCATTTAGCTTGGGGCGGCTAGTGGGGATCGAACCCACGACATCCTGAGCCACAGTCAGGCGTTCTGCCGCTGAACTATAGCCGCCATCTACGCTATTGATTGTAGCATCGGAGCGATTCTCCACCGGCTCTCCGGGCGCGCAGCCGAGCTTTGAACCGCGCGCCGAACCGACCCGAAACCGGGTTACAATCAGAAGAGAATCGCGGCCAATCGTGTGCCGGCATCGGGGCGTAGCGCAGTCTGGTAGCGCATCTGCTTTGGGAGCAGAGGGTCGGGGGTTCGAATCCCTCCGCCCCGACCATT
>JBEKPO010000078.1:0-20415 GCA_049520675.1 Occallatibacter sp.
CAGGCTTCCGGTGCACTGGATCCTCGGGGGCGCTGAACCGTCGCTCGCGGACGACGGTGAACCCATCCAGCAGGCGCGCCGCCACGAACGCACGGGTCGCCACCCTATCTGACGCCCAGCCAAAGCCGATCGCCACAAAAAATTACAGCGATACCCGATTGGCAGCGAGGATTCGCCTGTGCCGGGAGTCGTATCGAGGATATCCTACTTGCTTGCTACATGATTGCAGAAGCTCCAGTTCCATCCGGCCTGGGAGGAAAGGCCTGCTTTTTGGGGACCCGGTATCGCCGCCCGGCTTCTTCCAGAGCAAATTCCTCAATCCCGCAAGCACACTCAGGGACGCCCGTTCATTGCACGTGCGGCAGCGATACGGCCGTTTCAGCAACAAGAGACTTAACAGGTCGCTTATGCTGTGGAAGCGTGAAGGTCGCAGATCTGCTGAGCCGCAATGAATGCATTGCATAGGAGAGCTTTGGGTACCTCCGCATATCATAGAACGATAACGCAAAGAAGCTGGACGCGGGAATCAGGAATGGAGAACCGATAAGTGACGTTTCTTGATGGATTTAAGCGAGCATGGCAAGGCGGCTATCTTGAAGGCGATCCGCTCGACCCCATGTCGCCGTCAACGTATGGGGTTTATGGCTACAACAGCGTCCTCTATACAGTGTATTCGGCCTGCATTCGCCCTTACATCTCATCAGAAACCGTAGTACTAGAAATCGGGCCAGGTCGCGGCGCTTGGTCGAAAACATTTCTTCACCGTAATTGCCGCAAGCTCTACGCGGTGGACGTGGCCGATCCGGAACACTCCCATTTTTGGGATTATGTCGGCAAAGACACCCGCGCGGAATACATCGTCGTCGACGACTTGAAACTCTCCAGTGTCCCGGACAATTCGATTGACCACTTCTTTTCTTTCGGGGTTTTTTGCCACCTGAGGCCGGAGATGTGCGAAGAGTACCTGCTTTCCATCTATCGCAAGATGCGTCATGGCAGTCGAGGTTTTCTCATGATCGCCGACTTTGATAAGTACGAACAGTGCCGTGCGGCCGCCGACCGACTTTCCATCGGACGCTTTCTGGTCGAGCAGACGAGAAAGGTTTGGCTTCCATCGAAACTTGGCTACGCTATGGCTTGGCGCTTTTTCCGGGGGAAGATGGACATCGAACCGGTATCGAAGTCGAGCGACAAGAATTTATGGAACACTGGGGGCAATTTTGGTTGGTACCACTGGGGTGTCGACCGAGCCTGCCAAGCTCTAACTCGCGTCGGCTTCGAGATCGTCGAGCCGGATATAGAGGTTTGCCCGCGTGATCCGGTGATCCACTTCAAGAAGCCATAATGTCTGTTCTCTCGCCAGCCCAGCAAATCCCCGGACAACATAAACACATGCGGATAAAAGAATTGGACGGTCTAAGAGGTATCGCTGTTCTGGCGGTTATCCTGCATCATTATTTCTCCTGGCTGCCGATCACCGGGTCACCCTTCGGTTGGCTAGGCGTCAATCTTTTTTTTGTATTGTCTGGCTTCCTGATTACCAGCATCTTATTGCAGCTCCGCGACAAGCAGCACTACTTTTCAGTCTTCTACTCGCGGCGCGCTCTGCGTATCTTCCCACCGTATTACATTGGCATTGCTGTTTATCTCTGCGTTTCTCTGGCGCTAGGTAGGCCGGGGGACTTGGAGACCTGGCTGAGTTACATCTTCTACTATTCGAGTCTGCTTTTCACCGCACCGCCGATCTTCAAGGTTCTTCCGGAGACAGTCGCCTTTGGCCTCGGTGTTACGTGGTCGCTCTCAGTTGAAGAGGTCTACTACACTATCTGGGCGCCAATCGTTCGCTTCACCAGCCAGAGAATTTTCGCGGCGATTCTTGTCGGAATGATTGTCGCAGCTCCTGTATTGCGATTTTGGTGGCAGATGTCGCATAACCACCCGATCGCAAACTTCTATTGCCAGATGGACGGGCTGGCTCTCGGCTCCGCCGTTGCGCTGTTCATTCGCTGTCGTAGTCTTGCTCCTGATCGATGGCTGCAACGCGATAAACTCTTCGACCGGTTCGCGGCTATTTTCATTCCGCTAACAGTTGCCTTTTGGGCGTTGAGCGCCAAGCACAGCCTTGTCCCGCTCATTTTCAACCTTGGCGTTCTACCGGCCAATCTCAGCTTTGCCTTGATTGTTCATACAATGGTCCGCCATGCGGGGGGAACCCAGCTTTGGGTGCGTCCTTTCCGCGCCAAGTGGCTCAGGTCGGTCGGAAAGGTCAGCTACAGCCTCTATCTATTCCATTACGCCCTGCTCATCGTCAGCGAGGGAATCTTCGCCCGGCTTCATCTTCCGCGTCGAGTCGGCGCCGTAGGCACTGACCTGCTCGCTCTCACCATGAGCTTTGCCGTGGCTTATGGCCTATGGTACGGAATGGAGTCTCGCATCCTGCGTTGGAAAGACCGTAAAGTTCCAAGCCCAGTACATCCGTAGGCGTTCTTGCTCTGCTTCGAAATGCAAAGGAATTGCAAGGAGCGCACGGGATTCCATTCGCGCCAAAGCCAGAAACAGGTGCACTTTGCCTCACAGATGCCTCAGAATGCTTTGCGGGTGGTGATCGATCCACCCACAACCTATTTGTTTTGTTGGCGTCCCCGACGGGATTTGAACCCGTGTTATCGCCGTGAAAGGGCGGTGTCCTAGGCCGGGCTAGACGACGGGGACGGTTGGAGAGCAGAACGCGCAGGGAAAGTTTGCCGGAGGTGCCCTTGGAAGAAGGCTATCAACTCAGGAAAAGGGTGTCAAAGAAAGCATCGGCAAAGTCAACGGATAGCTGCCATGAGAAGCGCATTATCCCCCGCCGTGGCATCAGCGTGCGACCGATCTCAATCGCCCTACTGTTCAATCTCGGGTTGCCGGCGCGGCTTGCCGGGCGCGCTTTACCTCGCGGCCCTTCTTCAAGGCAAAGTACAGGCTGGAATGAAACCTCTGTTGGCACTCCTTACAGCGCACGGGCATTTGCAGCATCAGAAGCCACACGAAGTCGAGGAGCCGAAAGCGAGAAACTCGCAATTGGCTGGACCAGCAGTTGGGGCACAGGCGAATTGCCATGGTTCTGCCGCACCTTCCTCGAAAGGGATCCCTGTATTGATCGACAACGATAGTGTATCTGCGAATGTATCCGCCAGTAGCTCAAATCGATCGCAGCTATATTACGTTAGGGCGTCCTCTTGGTGCACCCACGCGTAACCAAACTCATCGCGGTTGGGTTACAATTCCAGCTTCGGCGGCATTGGCTGCCGGCCGGGTAATCCCCCAACCGGCTTCCCTGAAGCACGACGACAATTGAATTCGCAACGACACTAGCCCGGCCGGACCCAGGAATTCGCCATGCGCCAGACTCGCCATGCAGCCGCTCTCTCATGTCTCTTGCTTGCGGCGGCCCTCGCCGCTGCGCAAGACATCCACCTCAACGTCACCTATGTCTGCAACGGCGAGCACATCTACGTGGAGAACTGCAACATCCGCGACACATCCGATACTTCTAATTGCATGGTGGCGCATCCCGATCATCTGACTCCCACCGGCATGAACACCTACACCTACATGACGCGCGGAGCCCTGAAGAAACTGCTGCCCACGTGCACGCAGCCCACTTCGCAGCAACTGGCTGCGCAGGCTGCCTTTGAGAAAAAGCAGCAGGCCATCATCGACGCGCAAACACCCAAATACAATTCCGCGCCTCCGCCTTCATCGGCTGCTGTTTCCGCGCAATCTGGAGGAGCTTCTTACGGCGCGATAGCGCCGCCCAAGAATGCCGAAGAGCGCGCCATGCGGCGCTGTGTCTCCTCGGGTCGCGATCCCACGACCTGCGCCGGCAATGGGCTGATGGGGATGTTCACGGGAATGATCAGCTCTACGCTCTCTGGCCTGACCGGAACGAACACCGCCAATGCCCCGCCAGATGCGGGCCCGAACATGGCAGGTGTTTTTCAGGGCGCCGGCAACTGGCGGCTCGACTTCGTCGATGGCGGCGTCCTCGTCAATTGTTCGTTTCTCTCGCCCAACCAGGAAACCTACTCCGTTACCTTCCCCAATGACCGCCCCACTCTCACCGTGCACACCACGCCCAAACCACTGGTACTGAATGTCCACACGGACGGAACGATCACAGGTCCGCCTGGCCCGGTGACCATCGACGGTGTCGTTGCCGGCGGATCCGCCGGGGGCGGTGGCACGCCTGGCCATACCGAAACCACGGAAACCACCAAGTACTACCAAAACACCAATGACGGCACGATCGATTCTCACACGACCACGCAGAGCACCTACGTGCCCGGTACGTACACTGCCCCCCAGACCACATTCGTGCCCCGCCGAGCCACCTGCCCAGCCATCAACCTCACGTCGAAGGGTGCGGGTGTCGGCATCCAGACCATGGAGACGAATCTGCTTAAGTCTGCCTTCGGCGGAGACGCGGGTCAGCAAACACCGCCCGGCGTCCGCATGCATGGCATCTTCGCCGCGCCCTCCACCGGTTTCAGCGTGCAATTCTTTCCTGAGTCCGCGATCCTCGGCTGCGGACCCGATGCCGCGCGCGCCTATCCCTACACCGTCATTGCCGACGGCGCCAAATCCGTCGTCACCGTCGCCGCGCCCGACCACCCGCTCACGCTCGCCATCCGCGCCGACGACTCGCTCGACCCCGGTGCAGGTCCCTACCAGGTCCACGGTCGCATCGTCACCGGCCAGGACGACAACGACAACTTCACCTTCGCGCCCATGGAGCGGACCTGCAACCTGGCCGTCCTGACCCCGGCAAAGGAGATTCCATCCGGAGGCGGTGCCGCCGCGCTCGCCGTTGCCTCACCCGGCATTTCCACGCCCGACAAGCCACTCGGCAACGCAACGCTTTCCATCGCCTCCGGGTTCACAGGTTCTCCTAATCCGCTGGCTCTCCATCCCTACGTTCTGTTGCGCGACACTTATGTCAACGCTCTCGCCAAAGGCGGAGTCATGGTTCCAGCAGGTGTTTCGCCCTATCTCTTCGTTGGCCAGGCCTGCGCGCCACAACCGCGCACAGCCGTCTGTCAGAGTGCGCTAGCCGCCGTCAACTCGAGCGCGGCTTCGGCAATCCGCGCCGATGCCAATGGCAGCGGAACATTGCCCGGAGTTCCTCCCGGCACCTACTACCTTATGATTTCAGCGCAGATCAACGGTCAACCATTGCTCTGGGGCCAGGCTGTCACTCTTCATGCGGGCGCAAACTCCATGACCCTCAACGCAGGGAATGCCCAGCCTTTGAAGTGAGCTGTTATTGGCGGCACAAGAACCCGCAAGTTCGATCGCATTCTCCCGATTTGCGGTCATGAGGGGCGTCTGCCGGGGCAGTCTGCCTTGGCGGCCATAGATCAAAATGCCCGGGCGAGCAACCAGATGGCGCAAAGGTAAACCACAGCGAATGCTTCCAGGCCTAGCGCTGTTATTGCCCCTCGCGCGCCGCCCAAAGCAGTGCTCGGCAACTCCGAACTGTTGGCAACTTGATGGGTCACCGGTACAGCCAGCTTGATTTGATCAAGCAGACGACGGGCCTCTGCGAGTCGCACAAATCCCTGCGCCGGGGCTGTCTCTTCGGAATGTAAGAAAGCGTGACTCGCCATCGCATCTTCCGTCGTTAGAGGATTCTTTGCGTTAGACTACAGCAATTTTAGGCCCAGAAGGTCGATTTGCCCAATTAGTTTAATTGGAATGATTTGCAGGTTCTGGCTCCGCCTCTGCGGGTCGCAGTAGATGTAATTTCTACGCGATCGGTAGAAAATTCAGAGTACAAAAGTCCCCTTGGGCCCCTCCTTCCGTCATCGCTCCAACGATTTCGTCAGGTCAGACGTGAGCGGGTCCGAATGCCTGGTGCCTGCGATTGCTCCCGCCGCGAAGACAATCAGGTACACGTCGAGAAAGACGCGATGATTCGTCTGCCCGAAGTAGATGGCTGTGACCAGAAGGAATTGTGCGAAGAGCAGGTATATTAGCGAGTCGTCGCGCCAACGAGCACGGTGCCGCCAAATCGCCCATAGGCCGGCCAGCATCACCGGGCCAAACGAAAATGCGTGCACAAGCGTCTGTGCTAGCGACCGCCGCGGCGTGGGCAGCCAATCGAACGCTGCGCCAATCTTGCGAAATCCATTCGCGACTGTGAGCCGCGGGTGGGCGCGTATGTAGGCCAGGGCCTTCTGTTGGAACCACCGGTCCACTGCCACGTCACTTGATCCCGGAGGCGGCAGATCTTTTTGGTCGAGAGCGTCGAGTGTGTCCACGTGGGCACTAATACTTACATCGACACTCTGCATGGGGTAGTAATCGAACAACATCGGGTTGTTGCCGTTCCAGAGTTCGAAACCCGCCTCGGTGGTGAGTACAGGTCCGCCCACCAGCAGATCGTTGCGGATGAGCCACGGAGCCACCGTCGCCCCGAGAACGGTCGCGCAGAGCAAACCGGGAGCGACGCGCTTTCGCGCCAAGAGCCACAGCGGCACTAGCACCGCAAACGCCACGATCGGCGACCGCGTCAACACATCCAGCCCAAGCACCAGTCCGCAAAGCGCAGCAGTCGCGCGGCTGCCCGAGCGCGCGACACACAATCCGAGGAAGACGGCGATCAGGGTCAGCAGCGTGAATAGACTGGTCTCCTGCAGGGCTGTATCGTGGACCACGTAATACGGGTAGAGAGCCGTCATCGCGGCGGCTAGGATTGCGGCGGACCGGCCGCCCGGGCCCTGGAACATCTGCCGCGCCAACAGCGCCGTGCAAAGCGCAGTCGCGGCGCCGATGAGCGATTCGGCGATGGCGATGGGCCAGAACCAACGATGGCCCAGCGTGAGCCCGGCGAGCAGAATGGGATAGAGAGGCACCCGGAAAGCGGTTGGGGCTCCGTTGGCGAGAGCGATCCCTTTGCCGGCCGCAATGCTTTGCGCAATCTCGAAGAACAATGTGTAGCCGTTGACCCAGAAATGATCGATTCCCTGGCACAGGCGCGCAACCAACCGAAGAAGAAACGCGGCTGCCGCGATCCAGTAGACCGCGGGCTCCAGGTCCGGCCGAGGGATCTCGAGACGCATGAAAGCATTATCGCGGTTCGGTGCGGAGGGAACCTCGATCCTGGCGGCATCGCGAGGCCAAGGCCGCATCCGAAAAAGAAAATAATGACCACTCCGATGGAGGGGCCATGGCGATCTTTTGAACCTGGAGCCGACGGTCAGACTTGAACTGACGACCTGCTGATTACGAATCAGCTGCTCTACCAACTGAGCTACGTCGGCCTTGCAGTATCGATTGTATCGTTCGACCGGATGCAGGTAAAGTTGGGGGGGATGCGTCTCAAGCGGTTCGGGGCGCATGGCGGCGCACAGATGGAAGTCACTCAGACATCGCTTCTCGTGCAAACTCTGCGGCTCGCCCTGCGCATCGCCATGGTGTGGGCCGGTGGATTTGTTTTCGCAGTCATTGTGAGGGCGGTTTTGCCCGAGGAGGCAGGAATTCCCTTCCTCGGCAGACAGACCACGCAGCTAATTCCTTACAGCCGCATCGGATTCTGGACTTGCCTGCTCGCCGCGCTCACCGTCTCCGCGATGATTGTAGTGCGCACCATGATCGTCGATCTCGGCTTGCGTGCTCCGCGCTAACCGGAGGCCGCGCAACACCTTTATACTTTGGCCATGCAAACCGATCCGGCAATGGAGTGGCGCAGGCTCGCGGAAGAATATCACGCGCGAAGCGACGAGGAGCTTCGCGATCTGGCTGCGGACTTCCCCGACCTGACTCAGTCTGCGCAGCAGATTTTGCGACAGGAGATGCGCAGCCGCGGGCTCGGCGACCCGGCCGCGGCCACAGCAACGCTAAACGCGGATTCGAAGCCGCAGCCGTCTCGCACAGCTTCTCCGGCCGTGCACACCCAGCACGCAATTTCTGGCGCCGCGCCCGGTCTGCCAGACTCGCTGGGCGGCGTGATTGGAAGAGCGCCGAGGATTGTTTCCGACGATGCCGCTGAACAAGAAAACTCAGGGGAGGCGCTCGAGTACACCTGGAAGACGGTTTTGTGCGAATGCGAAACCAACGAACAAGCGCAGGCACTCTCTACTGCGCTGCGGCAGGCAGGTTTGGACAGTTGGGTCCAATGGCCGCGCGAGTTCGGCCGGCGCTATGCACGCATTCTGGTTGCGGCCGACCAGCTCGACCGCGCGCGTGAAATCGCAGCGCAGCCCGTTCCCAAGGAGGTCATCGACGAATCGCAGGAGGACATCCCGGAGTTCGTCGAACCCAAATGTCCCAAGTGCGGATCCATGGATGTCGTGTTGGAGGGAGTCGACATCCGGAATCACTGGCGCTGCGAGGCTTGCGAGAACGAATGGAGCGACGACGCCGAGGTGCAAGGCAGCAGACCAGCGAACGCCGGCGAAGCGACCTCATAGGAGGGCCAGAAACGGAAAGAGCCGCCCGGCAACAGGGCAGCTCTCTCCTCAGGGAGAATAGTTCCAACGGAGGCAAACCCATTAGAACTTTCTGGCTGCATACTAGGTTCGGGGGAAAGCAGTGTCAAGGAAAAACATTTACAAAAATAAACTGCTTATTTTCAGATATTTAACTTGATTCAGGCTGACGAGCCGACGTCTATTCTTCGTTTGATTTTCGCCTCGACTCTTCCGCCATTTTCCGGGAATTCACCGGTTTTCTTCGGGATTCAGTCTCATTTTCCACAGGCTGACCGACGCATTAACGCTTCGGATGCGGCCCCTGGATTGCCCCTCTTGGTTCTTCCCATTCCATTCGCAGATCGAGATGGATGAACTCCTCATCGAAGACCGAAGATGCAGGCTTACCCCTGGCGATCCGATAAAGCGCCCTCCCGCCGCCGAAGAATCCTCCCAGCACGATCGCCGCACTTCCGCCGACGAGACACAGCGCCGCAATGCCCATCAGCAGCTTGCTGGTCTTTTCCACGTCTGACTCAATGGGCTGCGGAATGGCCGTCAAGTCGGCCTCATAATGGACCGACTCGATCAACCGGTGGCTTTCATCGGGAATCGCATCACCGCTCACCAGAGCCACCAACGGGCCGCTGTGGCGGACCTCGAGCGAAGCCAGGTCGGAGTCGGCCAGCGGCTTAGGCCACGGCGGCTGCGCCTGGCTACCGGCCTTGAGATAGGCCCTAATGGCCTTCTCTTGTGCCTGGGCGATTTGTGGTGTCGGATAGTCGATGATGGTGAGGGTCGCGGGGCCTGATGTCAGCGAATAGTTGGCGGTGACAGTTTCTGCGCCTCGGTCGAAGCTGATCAGCGACGGAGGCAGCACTCCTCCCGCACCTTCGTAGCCCGCCGGTCCCACTGCGTAGTGGGTCGTCTGCGGGTCGAGGGAAGGGTGCGGCAGATCGGCAAGGATGGGTGGAGCCATCGCCACGCTACCCGCCGCGGTCGGTAACTGCTTGGCAATCTCGCGCATCTCCCCGGCCGACATCGGCCCGGTGCGCGAAAATGTCGCGTCGACAACGATCGCTCCCTGCCAGAAGAGCACGCGGTTGTGGTTTGAGGCGGCGCCGCTTCCGATGGCTTCCTTGGGCCAGCCGTTCTGGCGGTAGAACGTGTAGCCCCCATAGGCTCCGCTGGCGTCGTCAAAGCGCAGGGCGCGCAAGCTCAGAGTGTCGCCCTCGCGTTTGTAGTTGGCAGCAAGTCCCGTCTCGTACCCGTATTCCTTGAGTGCGGCGGTATTTGCCGGGTCGGCCTGCGACGCATCGGCCAATACCTTCGACGGCTCTGACGCGACCCATCCGTCAAACCCTTCGGGCAACAGCGCTTTCGGCGAAGGCGGTAGGGTAATGGTGGCCGCCGATTTCTTTTCCTCCGGTGTCGGCTGCCCGGCTTGCGCGAGAACGGTCGTTGCGCCGCCACAAAGCACAACCCAACCAGCCGCACCGATGATCCAACGGGCCAAGGAGACTCCAGTCGTCGGGGTACGATCCGCGTCGATGCCCCACCTTCAGGGTACACGCTGGCGCTCGACGGCCGGCTAAAGGGGCAGGCTCAACGAAGTTTGATCAGGCGAGCTGAGGAGCGCCCGGCTTTGGTGAGTCAGGCGAAGCCGGAGGGTAGAGGATGTCTCCCAGAGCTCGGTAACGGCCGCCATAGAAAATCAGCGCATATTCCCGTATCCCCGTACTGACAGGCCCTCCGAGACAGATGCTGGCAAACAGCGCGAAGCCGACGGCAACCACGCCAAAGAAAACCTGGAGGGCAATGCCGACAATTGCGGATGCACCAGTTGCGTCGGCGAACATCGAGTGAAGGCCGAATTCAACTGCCGCCACTGAACCAGCCAGCACCAGCCCGGGTAGAATCAGCACCGCGAACAAGGCGATCATCGCAATGATCGGCAGCACCACACGCAGCAGAGCGTAAACGAGAAACTGCCTCTGTTCGGCCTTGATGCGGGTCCAGACCTGGGCCCACGCTTCGCCCGCCGTCGCATCATCAAGGGCGAAGTGCGGCAGCATCCAGTCGCGCAAGATCAAGTCTGTCAGAATCCCGGCTATCACCACTGCGATCAGGACCGGAATTAAGGGCAAGACCAGAACCAGCACCGATCCGATGTCGAGATGGCCACCGTGTTGAGTCTGCTGAAACACCCGCCAAAAACCCGCAGCAAAGGGAAGCGCGACCAGGATCATCACTAAAATAAAGCAGATTCCCACCACGATGTTGAGCCAGAAAAAGCGCGCCGCTTGGCGTTCATAGAGCCGCCAACCAGGCCGAATCTCCCTGGTGTTTTGGATGAGGCAATGGAAAAAGGCGAAGCGCAGACGCGTGATCAGATAGAACACAAAAGCGGACAAGAAAAGCGCCAGCAGAACGGCCGCCACGATCGTCGCGATTATCTCCGGCGTGAGATGGAACAGCGGTGGGAGACTCGGTCCCTGGGCTTCGCCATTATTGCTGTGTGTCGTTGAGTTGGAGCCGCTTCCGAGACCCTCGGTGAGGATCGCGACCAGACCAAGCTTCAGATAGGTTCCCCAACTGAACGGCCTGAAGAGGAAGTCCCGCGTTCGTTGAACCGCAAGCGAAACGGAGTCCGCGGCAGAGATGGGGAGCATAAGAGCCCTTTCCGGGGAAGGCACAGCGTACCACGAAACTACGCAAATCCTACGCGCGAAGTTCCGCAGCAGGGTACTGCAGGGCGCCCCGCCACGCATCGAACGCGGCCAACGCTCGCTCACACTGGATGCGATGGCGCTCTTTTTTGTCGCGCACTCGCCGCCGCGTCTCTTCTTCGAGAGGCTCAAGCAGGTCGAAGGTCATGTTGGCCGGTTGAAAGTTCTTCGCGCCAGCGTGGGTAATGTAATGAACCAGCGAGCCCAGCGCTGTCGCACGCGGCGCCGGTACGGGCTCCTCGCCGCGTGATATTGCCGCAGCATAGATGCCGGCCAGCATTCCCGTCGCGATCGACTCGGTATACCCCTCAACGCCGCAGATCTGGCCGGCAAAAGCTAGCCGCGCCCCGCAGTTCCTGAGAAAGAGGGTCTCGTCGAGCAGTGCCGGCGCGCAGATGTACGTATTGCGATGGATTTGTCCATAGCGCAGGAAGCGCGCGTTTTCGAGCCCCGGAATCAGCCGCAAAACCCGTGCCTGCTCGCCATGTTTCAGGTGATTCTGGAAGCCGACGAGATTGTAGCTGTCAGCGCGCAGATTCTCCTTGCGCAACTGCACCACGGCCCAGGGATTCTTGCCGGTGCGCGGATCGCGCAGTCCCACAGGCTTCATGGGCCCAAAGCGCAACGTATCTCGCCCGCGCGCCGCAAGCACTTCGATCGGCAAACACCCTTCAAAATACCGGGGTCCCCGTGCGCCCGCTTCTGGCGCATGGGGTGGAAAGTAATCCAGCGTTTCCCAATCTTTTTTTTCCGCCGCTTCGGCCGCCACCAATGCGTCATAAAACTGCTCGTACTCCGCGCGATCCATCGGGCAATTGATGTAATCAGCAGTTCCCTTGTCCCAGCGCGCGGCAAAGTAAACGCGGTTCATGTCGATGGAATCGGCATCGACGATTGGCGATATCGAGTCGTAGAAGGCCAAGTAGCCCGACCCGGTGAGGCGCTCGATCTCTTTGCTCAGCGCATCCGACGTGAGAGGCCCCGTCGCCACGATGGTGCAGTGCTTCGCACCATTCTGGTTTTGGAGGGGTGTGTCGTCGAGGCTCGCCACTTCTTCGCGGATCACGCGGATGCGCGGCTCGGCCTCGATTGCGGCTGTGATGCGCCGCGAAAACTCCACGCGATCGACGGCCAGCGCGTGGCCTGCCGGGACGGCGGTCTCGTCGGCAATACGCAGGAGCACCGAACCCGCACCGCGCATTTCTTGTTTCAGCAGCCAGGGCGCGGTCCACTCCGACTCGCTCTTGAGGGAATTGGAGCAGACCAGTTCGCCGAATTCCGTGGTCTGGTGGGCCGGGGTCAGATGCGCTTTGCCATCGACAACCCGGCGCATCTCGTAGAGATCGACCTCGCAGCCAAGCCGCGCAGCCGTCAGCGCAGCCTCCGGGCCTGCCAGTCCCCCGCCGATCACGCGAATCTTCACGATGCGCTCCCCGTGCCGTTCGGCGTTGGGCTCGAATCCCGAACCATCGCGTCTTCGGTCGAAAGACGAAACAGCGCTTCTCCATCCAGCCGCACATTCCGCCATTCATCCAGAAATTCGGCGCCCAGGGCGCGGTAGAAATCGATAGCCGGTGTATTCCAGTCAAGAACTTCCCACTGCATGCGCCGGCAGCCCTTCTCTACTGCGATCGCCGCGACCCGTTGAAGCAATGCCTTCCCGATGCCAAGGCCGCGAAACTCGGGGTGAACGAAGAGGTCCTCGAGGTAGATTCCAGGCCGGCCAACCCATGTGGAGTAGTTGAAGAAATAGAACGCGAAACCGGCGGGGCGATCGCCATGCTCGGCAATCAGGCAGAAGTAAAAAGGGTTAGGGCCGAACCCGTCGCGAAGCAGGCCTTCCTCGGTCGCTGTTACGGCGTCCGGAGCCCTCTCAAACTCAGCCAACGCCCGAATGAATCTGAGAATCAGGGAGACATCAGCCGGCGTTGCCTGTCGAATCACTGTTTCCATAACCCGATATTAGTCTGTGATAGAGGCCACAATCGACTGGGTGTCCGCCAAACTACCATCGCAGTTGAGACGCTCGCCATGGTGAGCCGCTCAAAGCGATTGCTGCAATGGGACGACCTCCCGCGGGCAATAGATTCTTTGCCCCCTTGTGCAGAGCGCCGGGTTGGATTTAACGTTGGTTTTGCCGGAAAGACGCCCTGCGACCGAAGTTAGGGTCGTTGCAGCAGCAAGGGTCGACGGACTGGCCACGCCCCTAAGGCGTGAAGGGGCTAGGCTCGATGTGAACTCGCGATAGGCGCTTGATTTGGAGTGCCGGGAAAACTTGAAATTTTCGAGCTTGCGGTAGCATCGCTCCCGCCGCTCTCAAGGAGAAAACATGAAACGCAATCTTTCAGTCTGGCTGGGAATGGCTGCGGCCGGCCTGCTGGCAATGTCGCTTGTACCCGCTAGCGCGCAAACCCCGGCTCCGGCTGCCGCGGCCAATACGGGCAAAATTCACGGCAAAGTCATTAATCCTACAGGTCAACCGCAGGGCCAAGGCACCGTGAGCCTGTCAACCGACGGCGGGGCGACCCTGAAGTTCAGTTTTCCGGTTTCCGACACCGGCGAGTACACTGGCGAAGCGCCTCAGGGAACCTACATGGTGATCTATCGCGCCAACGACACGCCTGCCGGCAAGATGGTCGATTCCATCCGCGGCGTGAAGATTACGGCCGGGGCAGACATCGCGCAGGACGTCGATATGACGCGCCAGGAATACATGGACAAGATGTCGCCTGAGGAGAAAAAGCAGCTCGAGGACCTGAAAAAGTCGAATGCTGAAGCATTGAAAGCCAACTCGGTGATCAGCGCGCTCAATAACGATCTCAAGGTCGTCGGCCAGGACAAGCACGACGTCGACGCCGCGGCTACCACTGCGGCGGCAGCCCTCGGGCCATCGGCTTCCCGAAGCGATATCACCGCCAGGACGGCCGAAATCAGGACGACCAAGTACACCGATATCGAGACCTTGATGACCAAGGACACGGGTCTCAAGCCCGACGAGGCGCTGCTTTGGGTGAATCTTGGTTACGGGCAAGTCGGCTTGAAGAAGTACGACGATGCCATCACCTCATACAAAAAGGCGCTTGACCTTGAAAATGCGGCGAAAAAGCCGCGTCCTTCGGTGATTTCCCTCGCGGATGCCGGATTGGGCGAAATTTACGCCCGGACCGGAAAAGTGCAGGATGCGAACGCCGCCTACGATGCCGCTGTCAAGGCTGACCCCCCAAACGCGCTGCTGCATCTGCGGAACGAAGCAGTGATCTTCTTCCAGGAAAACAACTCCCAGGCCCAGGTGGCTGCAGCCGATGAAGCCATCAAATCCGACCCCAACCCGTCGGACCCGAACCTCGCGGTGCTCTATTACATCAAGGGCCAGGGCCTCGTCCAGAATGCGACCGTCGATCCCAAGACAAACCGGATCGTCCTCCCTCCGGATTGCACCGCGGCGTATCAGAAGTACCTCGATCTTGCGCCCAGCGGCCCCTACGCCACCGAAGTAGCGGGCATTCTGCAGCAGGCGGGCGAGAAGGTCAGCGCCAACTACAAAGCGCCTAAGTCGAAATAGCCGGCATCGACTGAACCATTTCCGAGGGCGTCCGCAGGGACGCCCTTCGTGTCTTCGGAATAGTGAGGTTCTATCCTAAACGTCGCGGGTCCCGGGCGCTCTTAGGGTGGGATGCACTCGTGCCTCTACAATCCAATCCATGAGCCTCGACTCTGTGAGCGTGGATGTGCTCAGCTACAACGAAGCGGCCGCGCTTGTTGCGAAGTGCGCGGCAAAGCTGGCAAGAGCGCGATTCTCAATCGAGAGCGTCAAGCTCGAGCATGCGGGGGGTAGAGTGCTGGCGCGCCCGCTGCGCGCCGATCGCGACCAGCCGCCGTTCGCGAGGTCCACGCGCGATGGCTTTGCCTGCCGTGCGACAGAGGGCTCAACCTACGTTGCGCTCCCAATTTCCGGATCGACGCGTGCCGGCGATGCGCCCTCGGGATCGCTGGTACGCCACTCCGCATGGGAGATTATGACGGGAGCGCCGGTCCCCAAGGGCGCAGACGCCGTGGTGATGCTGGAGCACGTGGAAGTTGCGGATGGACGGGTGCGCCTGTTACCGCCCCGAACCGTCGAGCGGGGCGAAAACATCGTGGCTAAAGGAGTGCAGGCGCGCAAAGGCGACCAGCTTCTTCCGCCGGGAACGGTAATCGGGGCAGCCCAGATCGCACTCGGCGCGGCCTGCGGATGCGCAACTCTGCCGGTCTTTCGAAAACCACGCGTTGCCATTCTTGCCACCGGCGACGAGCTGGTGCCCGTTCGGTCGTCTCCATTGCCGGGCAAAATTCGCAATTCCAACGCTCCCATGCTCTCGGCGATGGTGGCGGCGTGTGGCGGCGTACCGTGGATCCTGCCCACCGCGGCCGACAACGCCAAGGCGCTCGACCGCGCACTCGCCAGGTCGGCCGATGCCGATCTCTTGCTGATCACGGGAGGCGTCTCCGCAGGCAAGTTCGATCTCGTCGAGCCCGCTCTGGCCCGCGCGGGTGCGCGCTTCCATTTCACCGGCGTGCGCATCCAGCCCGGCAAGCCAACAGTCTTTGGGGAAATACCGCGTCGACGTCGCACAAGTCCCGTCCAAAACCAGAACGGTACGAAGTACACGAAGTGCTACTGCATGGGCTTACCAGGCAACCCGGTTTCATCTGCGGTCACCTTTCAGCTCTTCGCTGCTCCGATCCTGAACGCACTTCGCGGATCGCGTGAGACCTACCCGCGGTTCGCATTAGCCAAACTCGCCACCAGCGTGAAAATGAAGCCGGGCCTCACGCGATTCTTGCCCGCCACATGCACATTCGGCGCGCCAATTTCCGGCTCGGGGCCTGAGGTCGCCCTCGTTCCCTGGCAGGGAAGCGGCGATATCGCCGCCATGTCCCGCGCCAACTGCTTCTTGGTCGTGCCAGACAACGCGAATCCTCTCCAGCCAGGTGACATCGTCCGCATTCTATTGACCTAGTATTCTGAGTAGGAGATTCGCTCAATTTATGCGAGGTCATCCTGAGCGGAGGTCGCGGAGCGACCGGAGTCGAAGGACCTGCATTCGTTTTTCGGAAAGCCTCGGATTGAACGCCGGAGAAGATCTGCATGTCACCGCGAAAAGCAAAGCTCTCCCATTTCGACAAGCTCGGCAAGGCCGTCATGGTTGACGTGAGCTCCAAGCAGCCCACGCGCCGCACCGCAACCGCTTCTGCATTCGTCGAGTTGTCGCCCGCGGTGCTGGCCGGGCTGCCCGAGAACCCCAAGGGCGATCCGCTCGAGGTAGCTCGCGTTGCGGGAATCCAGGCCGCCAAGCGCACCTCCGAGCTGATCCCCATGTGCCACCCTCTGGCCCTCACTTATGTCGACGTGCAGGCCGAAATCGTCGAAGTTGGGGTGCGCATCCGCGCAACGGTCGCGACCACTTGGCCGACTGGCGTCGAAATGGAAGCACTGACCGCGGCCGCCGTCGCCGCGCTCACCGTCTACGACATGACCAAGGCGCTCGATAAGGCAATTGTGATTCGTGAGGTGCGGCTGGAATCGAAGACCGGCGGCAAGAGCGGGGACTTTGCGCGAAGCGAAAAATAGGGGGCGGCACAAAATGGGGTGCCCCATCCTAGCTTTGCGTGGGCGGGAGGCCGTCACGCCAAAAACGGAATTGTCTTAAACTTGAATGAGCAGGTCGCCGTGTGCGGAAGTGGTGAAATGGCAAACACACCAGCCTTAGGAGCTGGCGCCCAAAAGGCTTGCGGGTTCAAGTCCCGCCTTCCGCACCATTAACAAGATACGGGGGGGAATTTGCGGCCAGTTGGGCAGACGCCGCGCTGCTCCCGTGTCTGCAAGACTATTGCTTACGCCCGCGGGATCGCCACAAGCCAGCGGCGAGCGCGCCGGCGCCGCCAACGAGGCCCAGAACCATCGTCGGGCCCTCAGGCGAGTCGACGCATCCATTTTGTGCTCGTAGGGGCACCGCAATCGCGAACAGCACTGCAGCCGCGACAATTACGTAGGACCATTTCTGCATAAGTCTCCCTCCACAAAAAGAACTTCTAAGTCGACGCATCGAAGTCACAGACAGGAATCAAACTCACATTTAACCTGGATCCCCGGCGCCAAATTCAGGGCCGCGCGCCGATGGTGCTGTTCTTTACGGCGACCGACAGCGGCGTCACCACTGGCGTTGCCGCGCCGACAAACTCGACTATGTTCACACCAGTGGCAAAGGTAACCGGCTCCAACAGGTTCGCCACCCACACGTTGCCCGATCCATCCACTGCCACATCGTATGCACTGCCCAGCGCGCTGCTGGTGTAGCCCGTGGACGGCGAGACCGCGGACCCAGAGTTGTTCAGCTCAACTAAGGCGCCGCCACCGCCCGCCACCCACGCGTTGCCCGCGCCGTCGACGGCAATCCCACTAGGGTCGGCAAGACCGCCGGCGCCGTATACGTTGCCGACGGTCAACGACGTTAACTTGCTGACCGTGTCGCCAACCAGCGTGTTGGAATCGAAATAGTTCGGCAACCACAGGTTGTTGGAAGCATCGATGGCGATCGAGTAGGGCTCCTGCATGGTGCCGACGCCGCCAGTGGAGGTGCCCACTTGCGAACCGTTGGAGACGTCCATCTCATAGACATAAGGTTGCAGAAAGCCAGAAACCCACAAATGCCCCGCACTGTCTACGGCGACGCCCGACGGATTCGCCGTGGAGGGCGACACCACGAAACCTGTGGTCGCCGGAGAAATGGCCGCACCGGTGGTGCCGTTCAGCTCGGTCACGCTGTCGGTGACGTTCGCGATCCATGCATTGCCGCTGGCATCGAACGCGATATCGCGGGGGCTCACCCCGTTGCCGTAGTTGGTGTTGCTCAACAACCCTCCGCCGGTGAAAGGCGAGCCCGTCGCGCCCTCGCCTGAACTCGTCAGCTCGCTCACGCTCGACGGCGAAACCACCGTAAAATTTACGCCGTTGAAGGTCTCGACCTCCAGATTGACGACCCAGGCGTTGCCCGAGGGGTCAATCGCAATGGAGACCGGCGCAGTGATATCGCCGGCGCCGCCTGTATAGCCCGCCGCCGAAGAGATGGCCGCGCCCGTACCTCCGTTGATCTCCGATACCGTGGCGTTCGTACTATTGGCCACCCAAACATTGCCTGCCCCGTCGACAGCAAGGCTGACGGGGCCATCGATGCCGCCGCCAGTGAAACTGATCGCAATGGTAAAGTCGCTGGGCTGGCCAGGGAGATCGGGCTGGAAGGGTGTGCTGCCCGTCTGCAGGCCAAACAGGTTGTTGATGTTCGCGCCTGGATTGTGCGCGATATTAATTGCCGCCGTGGCCGTGTCAGTTGCGGGGGTAGTGCCGTTCTCGGCGTTGTTGAACAGCGTGGTGCATTGCGTGGAAGTGGGTCCGGTGGAGTTGACACAAGCGGCGAGGATATTGGCGAGGGTGTTGATTTCATCCTGCGGCACCGTCCCGTTGCCCCCGTTGGCCACGGGTGTGGTGGCCAATGCCTCGCCCGTGCTCAGCGCCTCAAGGTTAGTGACCGTAAAGCTCGCATAGTTGACGGCTTTTCCAGCCGCCGCGGTTTCCGGACTCGAGATCTGTGTCCCGCTGGCGGCATAGCCGGCGAAAGCATACGCTGTGGCTATGGTGGAGACCTCGTTGACGACGACGAATGTGGAGGCGAAATTAGGCAGCGTGCATGATCCAAGCGAAGCCATCAGGGTAGCAGCCGAATTCGCACCTGAGCCGGGATCGCCGCCGGTCGAATACACGTAGTAGTGCGAAGGACTGCCGCACGTGTAGTCGCCGGTGATGGTGAAATTGCCGTTTGTGTCGGTTGTGACGTAGTAGTGGCCGCCGCCATCCATGGTGGTATTGCCGGCGCTGGTAAGCAACGACGTCGAAGCGCCGCCGTAGCCGTTACCGCTGACCGCGTACAGATACACGTGGGCGCCGGAGATGGGGTTCTGGCCGCCGTGCACCCGGCCCTTAAAGGCTACGCCGGGCACAGAACCCGTTGAGGTTGAAGGAGGGTTAGAGCTTACCACCGGCGCAACTGAGCAGCCGGAAAGAAGGAGAACACACGATGACACTACGATTGCGCAGGAATTACGCACAGAGAGGACTCCCTTCGAAGAGCGGAACTTCAGAAAGTCGCAGCGCCCAATTGTGCGAGTGTGTCGTAAGGCGGGCAAAAACGAACGGCGACGTTGCGAATAAATACTGTGCAGGGTATACCACGCCGCAACAGACGAAGCAAGCAAAAACGCCAGAGAATAGTCTTGATCGAGGTCCCTCGGCGCGCTCGGAATTTCGCCTGCGGGCTCACCGTTTCTCTGCGCTCAATGTCACGCTCGCAAAACAGCTCAAGTTCAAGCCCCGCCTTCCGCGCCAACTTCGTGCCGACTCGCTATTTCAGCCGCGCGCCCACCGGAACGTCTTCGAGAAAGCCGGCCAGCACCGGAGCCCCACCCTCGAGCGAAGCCGCAAGCAGCATGCCGTTCGATTCGAGGCCGCGCATCTTTCGCGGCGCGAGGTTGGCGACGATCACGATCTTGCGGCCAATGAGCTTTTCCGGCGCGTAGTGCTCTGCAATGCCGGCCAGGATCTGCCGCTTCTCGTAGCCGAGGTCGACCTCGAGCCGTAGCAGCTTGTCGGCCTTCGGAATGCGCTCCGCCACCAGCACCTGCGCCACGCGCAAGTCCACTTTGGCGAAGTCATCGATCGTAATGTGCTGCCTTTCTGCACTCGTTCCTGTCTGTTGCGGTGCTGACCCTTCTGCCGGCGCGCTCGATCCGGCAGGAGGGTGTAACGGCGCATCGGCCGGCGCAGGCGAGGGCGTCGAGCTTAATCGGCTGCTCGCGAGCGGCGCAGGAACCTGATGCACTTTGGCCGTCTCAACCGGTTTCGCGGCGTCAGCCGGAGCCGCCGTCGTTGGTGTCACAGCCTCGCTTGCACCGCCATGGCCGACGCCACTTGTCGGAGCCACCGCCGCCGCCGCCGGCGCGCTGGCAGGGGCAACGATCTCCCGCTCACTTGCCGATTCCACGGCGCCGCGGTTGTCTTCCTCTTCAAGATTCTGCATACGATCAATTGCGTCCTTCTCCTTGCGTGGAAACAGCGGCTCGGGCTCGCCAAACTTCGTCCCCGGCCCCAACCCGCCCCACGCGAGGTGCTTCAGAAATCCATTCTTCGCCGCCTCCGCGAT
>JBEKPO010000079.1:0-27835 GCA_049520675.1 Occallatibacter sp.
GCAAGATCAGAATCGCGTTGTCGACGTGGCCGGCGGCGTTGCGGTGCGGTGTGCCCAGCGTGAGGTAATGCATGCGCAGTTCGGGCAGTGTCTCGCCGGATGCGAAGCGGAAGTTCTCAAGCGTGACAGCCCCGTCGACTGCAGGCCAGGAGTGCGCGGGACTGGTTTGTGCTGCAGCCGGAGTTTTGGCGGCAGGCATGGACATGGTCTGGGATCGCGCCACCGCCGGGAACAACGACAAAGAACCAGCCATCACCAAAGCAATGCGATTGAACACGCTCAGCCTCCTCTATCACGCTTCGTAGCCTATCTGCAGGCTGATCGGGCAGGCAAGGCTTTTCGCGAAGAAGCCAAATTCGCGCTACAATTTCTGCGTGCCTATGTGCCGCCTTGCCATCGCCGGCCCGCCCCGCTTCAAGCGCTTCCGCCGCGGCCGCCACGACCGTGGACGCTAGTCCCTCCTGCTGAGTAATCTGTTTGCGATACGGTTTTGGCCCGTGCGATTCGCCTGCCGAGCCTGAGAAAGCGCGTGCCGGCTCGTTGATGCGCCGGCAGTGCTCACCCGCGCTCGACCCCGAACCCCGTCCGCCGATGATGCGGATAGAAAGGTCTTGTTCCCATGAACAGCTTCTCCTCGAAGGCCGTGCTCACGTCCGGCAACCGTTCCTATACCATCTATCGCCTGCCCGCGCTCAGCAGCCGCGGATTGAATCTGGCGCGCCTTCCCTTCAGCCTCAAGATCCTGCTGGAAAATCTCCTGCGCCGCGAAGACGGCATCAACGTGACCGCCGCTGACGTCGAGTTCCTCGCCAACTGGGACGCGAAGGCTGAGCCCAGCCGTGAGATTGCGTACATGCCGGCGCGCGTTCTCATGCAGGACTTCACGGGGGTTCCGGCGGTCGTCGATCTCGCCGCCATGCGCGACGCCATCAAGACGCTGGGCGGCGATCCCGAGCGCGTGAATCCACTCGCGCCCGCAGAACTCGTCATCGACCACTCCGTGCAGGTGGACGAATACGGCACGCCGATGGCCTACGAGGCTAACTCGCTGCTCGAATTCCAGCGCAATCGCGAGCGCTATGCCTTTCTGAAGTGGGGCCAGTCCGCTTTCCGAAACTTTTCTGCCGTGCCGCCCGGAATGGGTATCTGCCACCAGGTCAATCTCGAATACCTTGCCCGCGTGGTCTTCACGACTGAAGTCGACGGCGAGTGGTTGGCCTACCCCGACACGCTCGTCGGCACCGACTCGCACACCACCATGATCAATGGCCTCGGCGTGCTTGGCTGGGGCGTCGGCGGCATCGAAGCCGAGGCGGCAATGCTCGGCCAGCCGGTGAGCATGCTGGTGCCGCAGGTCGTCGGGTACAAACTCACCGGAAAATTGCGCGAAGGCGCGACGGCCACGGATCTGGTGCTCACCGTCACGCAGGCGCTGCGCAAACTCGGGGTTGTGGGAAAGCTTGTCGAGTTCTACGGCCCCGGCGTGAGCGAGTTGCCGCTTGCCGACCGCGCCACCATCGGCAACATGGCGCCCGAGTACGGGGCTACCTGCGGCATCTTCCCGGTCGACCGGGAGACTCTCCGCTACCTGCGCCTCACGGGCCGCAGCGAAGAACAGGTCGCGCTTGTTGAGGCGTATTACAAGGAGCAGGGGCTCTTCCATACCGCCGGCGCGCCCGAAGCGGATTACACACAGACTCTCACGCTCGATCTCGGCGATGTGGAACCCAGCGTCGCCGGTCCAAAACGGCCGCAGGATCGCGTGTTGCTGAAAGACGCAGCCGCGAGCTTCGCGCAACAGCTGCCCTCGCTGCTGGCGCCGACGGCCAAGCCGCTGGGCGCGCGCACCGCGGCCGTGTGGCAGCGCAAGACCGTTAGTGATTCCGCTCTCGCAGGAACAACCGCAGATCCTTCGACTCGCTCCGCTGGCGCTGCGCTCGCTCAGGATAACCAGCGTTTGAAAGTGACGACGACCGTGAAGGAGCGATTTAACGTCGACCCGGACAAATATCTCGATCACGGCTCGGTGGTCATTGCCGCCATCACCAGTTGCACGAACACCTCGAACCCCTCGGTGATGATCGCGGCTGGTTTGCTGGCCAAGAAAGCTGTCGAGAAAGGTCTGACCGTACCGCCGTGGGTGAAGACCTCGCTCGCACCCGGCTCGCGCGTGGTGACGGATTATTACGAGAAAGCCGGCCTGCTTTCCTATCTCGACAAGCTCCGCTTCAATGTCGTCGGCTACGGTTGCACCACCTGCATTGGCAACTCAGGGCCGCTACCCGCCGACGTGTCGAAGTCGATTGATGAGCACGGGCTCGTCGCCGTCAGCGTACTCAGCGGCAATCGCAACTTCGAGGGCAGGGTCAACGTGGATGTGCGCGCAAATTACTTGATGTCGCCGCCGCTCGTCGTTGCCTACGCGCTGGCGGGCCGCATCGGCCACAACTTCGATGCTGACCCGCTGGGGGAAGACCACGCCGGCCAGCCTGTTTACCTGCGCGACATATGGCCGACGCAGGCCGAAGTTTCCGCGGCGATCGAGCGCGCCGTCACCAGCGATGGCTTCCGCAAGGAATACGCCAGCGATGGCTTCCGCAAGGAATACGCGACGGTGAACCGGGGCGACGAGAGCTGGCAGAATCTAAAGTTCCCCACCGGCGAGGTCTACCAGTGGGAGCTCGATTCCACCTATATTCGCAAGGCGCCCTACTTCGACGGCATGGCGATGACGCCTGCACCGGTCACCGACATCGCAGGCGCGCGTGTTCTCGCGGTCCTCGGCGATTCCGTCACCACCGACCACATCTCGCCCGCCGGATCGATCAAGGCCAACGGCCCCGCCGGAAAATATCTTGTCGAGCACGGCATCAAGCCAGCCGATTTCAACTCCTACGGTTCGCGCCGCGGCAATCACGAAGTGATGGTGCGCGGTACTTTCGCCAATGTGCGGCTGTGCAACAAGCTGGCGCCCGGAACCGAAGGCGGCGTCACGCGCCTGCTGCCTGAAGGCGAGCAGATGTCCATCTTCGACGCGAGCGTAAAGTACACCGAGCGCGGCGTGCCGCTCATCATTCTCGCCGGCAAGGAGTATGGCAGCGGCTCTTCGAGAGATTGGGCCGCAAAGGGGCCGAAATTACTCGGCGTTCGTGCGGTTATCGCCGAGAGCTTCGAGCGCATTCACCGCTCCAATCTCGTGGGCATGGGAATTCTTCCCCTGCAGTTCGAGGCGGGAAGGAATGCCGAGTCGCTCGGCCTCACCGGCGAGGAGGTCTACGATTTCCCGGGCCTCACCCCGCTGCTGGCTTCGGGCTTCGGTTCCGGCCGCACGCTCGGGGTGGTTGCGACGAGCCCGAAAGGCGAGAAGAAGCTGTTCAATGCGATCGTCCGGATCGACACACCGCAGGAGGTCGAGTACTACAAGCACGACGGCATCCTGCTCTACGTTTTGCGGCAACTTGCAGCAAAGTAGGTCTGGGGCTAATGTCTGCCCCTTCGCTGCCTATGAGGGGCGGGGCGTCAAGACACCTAAGAGCGGAGCGCTCGCACATCTTAGTTATTTGATATCAATCTCTAACGGGCAATAGTTCATCTTGAAGCTTAAACCAGAGGTCAAGTTTTTACTGACCTGATCGGCACGACTCAAGGCACCCCAGCGACGAAGACCAGTCGCTGGGACCCCGGAAGACGTGCCCGGCCCTCTTTCTTGGCAACAGAATAGACAAGTGGTAGACTGCATTCTCCCCCTTCCCCGTCAGTGGTTCTGTTGGTCGCAAGTCATTGTCATTGCGAATCTTCATCGATTCCTTATGCGCGCGCTGCTGTAATGACTGTTTCAAGAGTTTGTCACGTTCCCGCAGTTTGGCCAGCGCAACCAGGGGAATCCGCACTCATTTTGATCGTTCAAGCACCCGCTGAGTTTTTCGGCTGAGTGGCTCCAATTACACAACCCCACATAAGACAACACAAAACCCAGAATGAAACAGTTTTTCCGGAGGACAAACGCAATGCTGCATCGAATCACCCGCTCGTGTTCGTTGACCATTTGGCTTTTGGCGCTTGGCGCCACCCTACTGATTCCCGCCCTTGCTTCCGCGCAGACCTTCCGTGGCAACATCACTGGAGCGGTGAATGACCCGTCGGGCGCCGCGGTGCCTGGCGCACAGGTGGCTGCGATTGAGACCGCAACCGGGTCGTCGTACAAGGCTGTGTCTTCCAGCGCCGGCGAGTTTGCCTTCTCGAATCTGCCGGTCGGGGACTATACCGTGACCGTCTCGGCAAGCGGATTCGCCTCGGTCAAGATCAACAAGGTCTCCGTCCTGGCGGGTGAAACCTACACCTTGCCCGTCAAGTTATCGATGGCCAGCGCCCAGCAAACCATCGAGGTAACGGCCAACCAGTTGACATTGGACACGGTGACTGACGTGCAGTCTTCAGACATTCCGGAACAGGCGGTGCAAACGCTGCCAAACAGCGGACGCGACTTTACACAGATGCTTTCGCTCAACGCCGGTTTTGCCGGTTACTCCACCGGCGGTGGCGCCTTGGTATCCAGCGTGGATGGCTTGCGTAGCAACTCGGTGAATTGGCAGATCGAGGGAACCGACAACAACGACTTGTGGTGGAACATTCCCGCCGTCAATCAGAGCGGAGTGAACAGCATTGCGGCTGTCATCATGCCCATTGACGCGATCGAGAACTTCTCGTTCACGACTTCGGGCACCACCGAGATTGGCCGCAACTCTGGCGGCACGGCCAACGTCACCATCAAGTCGGGAACCAACTCGCTGCACGGCTCAGCCTATTACTACAATCACAACGAAGCCTTCCAGGCCAACAATCCCTTCGAATCAAGCAAGCAGGAGGCGCGCAACCAGCACTATGGCTTGTCGGTAGGCGGGCCGATCTGGAAGAACAAGACCTTCTTCTTCCTCTCCGGAGAACATCAATGGTTTGATCTCGGGGCCGGAACTCATGCGACCGAGCCATCAGCGGATTACCAGACCGCGGCGCTGGCCATCCTAACGGAGTATGGCGTGCCCGAAAACCCGGTGGCGCATAACCTGCTTTATGGGAATGGAACTCTCAAGGGTCTCTGGCCGGCTTCTTCCCTCACCGGTCCGGCGAGCCCGCTCAACTATGCTGCCACCGGCCTTACTACCGGGTACAGTTACAACGGTGTCGGCAAGATCGACGAGAAGCTCTCTGAAAAAGACCACATCGCGTTGACCTACTTCATCGGCCAGGGCATCCAGACCGCTCCCTCCAATTCTGAACTCGCGCCCTATTTCCAGAATGCTGGAACCCACATTCAGAATTACTCGCTGGTGTATAACCGCGCCTTCTCGCCCACGGTAGCCAACCAACTGGGCGCCGGCGTGAGTTATTTCCAGCAGGTATTCAGCGATGCCGACACGGCCTTCGACCCCATTGGCCTCGGTCTCGATACCGCAGCCTCTATTGGCGGCGCGCCTCACCTGGTGATCGGCCCCTCTGCGAACAGTGGCGGGCTTGTATCCAGTGGTACCGGATTCGATCCGCTCGGAGTCACTCCGCCCCTGGGCCGCACTGACATAACCGGCCACCTCGACGAGGACCTTACCTGGACCAAGGGGGCCCATCAGTTCCATTTCGGCGGCGAGTTCCGCAAGGCTCAGGTACACGAGTTCTATCTGTTCGGCGAGCGCGGAAACCTCTTCTTCGATGGCACCCAGGGACCCTGGGTCACCAGCGGCAGCCCCTGCGCGACGCTGGGTAATGGCACCGCTCCCTTCACAACGGAAAATGCTCCTTCCGACCCGAACCTTCTTTTCCTGGCCGACTTTCTGGCCGGTTGCTTTGACCCCACCAATTCGGGGATCACACAGGGCGACCCCAAACGCTGGGTCTATGTGAATTCTTTCGCTTACTATGCTCAGGACGCATGGCAGGCCGCCAGGAAGCTCAGCTTGAACTTCGGCCTGCGCTTTGACTACGAGGGCCCCGTTCACTCCGGCCTGCCCAACCTTTCCGTCTTCGATCCTTCAGAGGCCAGCGGCCTGGCCGTTGTCCCAACGGATGCGCCCAACCTCTACTCCAAGTTCTGGGGCGGATACAGCCCGCGCGTAGGCTTCTCGTACCAGCTTGGGAGTTCCAACCAGACCGTGCTGCGGGGAGGCTATGGCCTCTACTACGACTCCATCTACATGAAGTCGATTCTGGAGGGGTCCGAACTCCAGACCGGCGCGATCTTTGGTCCTCAATTAAATCCGGCGGGGTCTTCTGAGGTAGTGCAGGCCTCGGCATTGAACACTGTGATCGAGAGTGGCGCGCCTATCTATGAGACCTACCAGGATGCGCTCGGGGGCCAGGGCATCACCAGCATCTCAACCTTCGACAGGAATTTTCGGCCCGCTTATACTCAAACGTTCGACCTGAATCTGCAGCAGGGCTTTGGCTCGGCGGTGGTGTGGCAACTGGGCTACGTGGGAACCAAGGGAACGCACCTGCAAGGCGTCTTCGACATCAATCAAGGAGCGCTCGGCAGCGCGAACGTCTCCACCGACGCTCTACAGGCTTCGCGCCCCTATTTCAGCCAGTTTCCAACCTTCGGCTCGATCTACGAGGAGAAGAGCAACCTGGGCTCCATCTACAGCTCCCTGCAAACCTCGCTGCGTTTGCAAAGCTGGCACAGCCTGGCAGGACAGGTGAGCTATACGTGGGGCCACGCGCTGGACTATGAAACCGGACAGCTACCGTATCTGCCGCAAAACTCTCTCGACGAAGCTCCAGAGCGCGGCAACTCAGACTATGACGTCCGCAACACGGTCAGCGGCTATCTCGAGTACATGGTTCCAACCTTCGGCAGATCCAACCGGTTCACCAAGGGATGGGACCTGACTTCCGGTTTCTCGTTCCACGGTGGAACCCCGTACACCGTAACCTCGGCCACCAACCCCAGCGGCACCGGTGACCTGGCGGATCGCGCGGTGCAGGTGTTGCCGGACCCCAACGGCGTGCCGCACGGCATTGGCGCGGTGGTCCCCGGCGTCGTCCAGTGGTTCAGCTCGGCAGCCGCGGGTGAGAACCCTGCCTTTGTCGATGCAGCGGCGGGTACTTTTTCGCCGACCCGTCGCGGCCAGAACTACAATCCCGGCTATCAGGCGGTTGACCTCGCGGTGCTGAAGAACACCCAGATCCACGAATCGATCAACATACAACTCCGCGCCGACATGATTAACATCTTCGATCACACCAACCTGGCGCCCGTGGGCTTCCCGACCACCGGCGAAGCCGGCGAAATCGGCTCGACGATCGGGCCATTCCTCGGCAATCCGGCAATCGGCCCCGGAGAGCCCTTCAACGTCCAGTTCGCGGCGAAGATACTTTTCTAGCGGCGCGGTTTGGGGTCTCATAATTCGGTGCCGGGGCTTCTGCCCGGGATCTGCGACGGCAGGTTCTGGCCGTTGGGGTGGTGAATGGTAGTTGTGAGGGCCGGGTGGCCCGCACATTTCTTCTGCGCCATAGGGTTGCCGGCGCCGCCTTTTGCACCCCATGACCAGTTTGAAAGGAACATCCCTCAGGGGCTAAACAGCCCCTGAGGGACGCCTTTTCAAACTAACGCGCCGTCGGTTGTTTCCAACCCCAGCGAATTTCGGTCTATACTAGGTCATCCCCCCGGATCATCCCCAAGCTTCTATACAAGAGATTGTTTCGATGTTGCCGCAGCGCGCCTGTTGCAAAGCAGACCGTCTCTGAAAGCTCCCGGGATGGCGGGAGGTCAATGTGCACCAGCCTGGTCCGGCTATGTCAGCGCATCGCTTTCTAGCGATGAAGATCGGTACAACCCTTTTCACGCTTTGCCTCTTGTTGGCTTGCTCCTCGCGGTGCGCCCGTGCCGCGTCCGACTTGCCATCGGAGCGCACGTCGGCAAAGCAGATCGTGGCTGCCTTGCTGGCAAATGAAGATTCAGCATCGCGCCATCGAGACCACTACATGTATCTGTCGCAGGAGCGCTCCGATCGCACTGGCGGACACCTGTGGACAGAGAAAGTGGTCGAGACCAGCGCAGGCATCGTTCGCAGGCTGGTTGCCGAAGATGGCAAGCCGCTGAGCCCGGATCGGGTCGAACGGGAGCGCACCCGGCTTGCCGCTATCGCTAACGATCCCGAGACATTTGCCAGGAGATCGCAGTCCCGCAAAGATGACGAGGACCACGCCAGACAGATGGAATTCCTGGTGGGCAGGGCGTTCAACTTTAGCGATACGCGCCAGGAAGACGGCTACCTGCGCATCGATTTCGCGCCGAATCCCGACTTCAAGACGTGGTCTTTTGAAGAGCGCGTCATGCATGGCATCGTCGGCACCTTGCTGATTGACCCGCGCACCATGCGCTTGCACCACATGGAGGGCCGCCTCACTCAGGACATCAGCATCGGATTCGGCATACTGGCGAAATTCAGGGCCGGAAGCAATTTTGAGGCCACGCGCGATCAACCCGGAATTGCGGAATGGAAGACCACTGAGTACGACACGAACTTCAGCGGCCGAATCCTGTTTTTCAAGTCGCTCATGTGGAACGCGCATGCCGTCCACAGCGGCTTCGTTCGCGTTCCCAACGATATTTCGGTTGCGCAGGCCGTTGCCATGATAGAGAGATAGCCCGCTGCCTCAGCACAGCCCAGGCATTCACCCGCTCCATTTACACTGGTAATTGGAGTAGCCAGTGTTTCTCGATCCGATTCTCACGAAAATCTTCGGCACCGCCAACGAGCGCCTGATCAAGCGCCTGATGCCCATCGTGAATCAAATCAACGCGATGGAGCCGGAGACGCAGAAGCTCTCAGATGAAGAGCTAAGATCCAGGACAGCCGAGTTCAAGTCCAGGATTGCCGCGCGCCTTGAAGGCATCGAAGACCCCGAAGCAAAAAAGGAAGCCGAAAAGGCTGCTCTGGACGAGATTCTGCCGGAGGCCTTCGCGGTGGTGCGCGAGGCCGGCTGGCGGTCCGTGAAGATGCGCCACTTCGACGTGCAGTTGATTGGTGGCATGGTGCTGCACCAGGGAAAGATCGCCGAAATGAAGACCGGCGAAGGCAAGACGCTGGTGGCGACGCTTGCGTGTTATTTGAACGCGCTGGCCGGCCACGGTGCGCACGTCGTCACAGTGAACGATTATCTGGCCAAACGCGACGCCGAATGGATGGGCAAGATCTACGAGTTCCTTGGGCTCACCGTGGGCGTGATCGTTCACGACCTGAGCGACGATGAGCGGCGCGCGGCCTATGGCGCCGACATCACCTACGGCACCAACAACGAGTTTGGCTTCGATTACCTGCGCGACAACATGAAGTTCGAGATCAAGGATTGCGTGCAGCGCGGGCATTATTATGCCATCGT
Source organism: Occallatibacter sp. (assembly GCA_049520675.1). Taxonomy (GTDB): domain Bacteria; phylum Acidobacteriota; class Terriglobia; order Terriglobales; family Acidobacteriaceae; genus Telmatobacter. The sequence continues at coordinate 9,376 of JBEKPO010000079.1, forward strand.
CGACGAAGTCGACTCGATCCTCATCGACGAGGCGCGTACTCCGCTCATCATTTCCGGTCCTACAGACCAGACCACCGACAAATATCAGCGCGTGCGCCAGTTCATTCCCCGGCTTGAAAAGGGCGAAGAAGTGGAGTGGATGGACACCAGGCGCCAACAGGAATTGGGAATCCGCCTCGCCGAGGGCGAAAAGTACCTGAGCGGCGACTACATCGTCGACGAGAAGCAGCGGACCATCGGCGTGACCGATCAGGGCTGGGAGACGATTGAGAAGATGCTGGGCATCGGCAACATCGCCGACGCTGAAAACTGGGATCTCAAGCACTACGTCGAAACCGCCATCAAGGCGCATGCGCTCTACAAGCGCGATGTGGATTACGTGGTCAAAGACGGCGAGGTCATCATCGTCGACACCTTTACCGGGCGCCTGATGCCAGGCCGCCGGTGGTCCGATGGCCTGCACCAATCCATCGAGGCAAAAGAGAACGTCAGCATCCGCAAAGAAGACCAGACGCTGGCTACGATCACGTTTCAGAATTACTTTCGCCTCTATCGAAAGTTGAGCGGCATGACGGGCACCGCTGAAACCGAAGCCGCCGAGTTCGAGAAGATCTACAAGCTCGAAATCGTCGTCATCCCGACCAACAAGCTGATGCGGCGGTTGGAGAATGCAGACGTTGTCTTCCGCACCGAGAAGGAAAAATACAAAGCCGTCGCAGACAACATCGGCGAGCTGCACGAGAAAGGCCAGCCGGTGTTGGTCGGCACCACGTCGATTGAGAAGTCGGAGCGGCTATCGGGCATTCTGCAGCGCAAAGGCATCATGCATGTGGTCCTCAACGCAAAGTTCCATGAGAAGGAAGCCGAAATAGTAGCCCAGGCGGGCCGGCTGGGAATGGTCACCATTGCCACCAACATGGCGGGCCGCGGCACCGACATTTTGCTCGGCGGCAACCCCGAATTCATGGCGCGTCAGGAGCTAGTGAAGACAAAGGACGCGAATGGCAACTCCAAGGCCCGCGCCATTAGCGTCGCCGAGGGCGCAATCAATCCCATGGCGCCGCCCGGATTCCTGCGCTTCTATTACCAGGGGCAGGAGTACGAAGTCGCGGAGCCACACTGGCTTGAGACGTACAAAGGCCACGCCGAAGCGGCGCAGCGGGACCACGTAGACGTAATCGGCGCCGGCGGGCTGTTCATCCTCGGCACAGAGCGCCACGAGTCGCGGCGCATCGATAACCAGCTTCGTGGCCGCGCCGGCCGCCAGGGCGATCCCGGCGAGTCGCGCTTCTACTTGTCGCTCGAAGACGACCTGATGCGCATCTTCGCCAAGCAATGGGTCAGCACGCTGCTCGAGCGGCTGGGCATGGAAGAGGGCGTCCCCATCGAGTCGCGCATGATCTCCAAACGCATCGAGGGTGCGCAGAAAGCAGTCGAGTCGCAGAACTTCGAGGCGCGCAAACACCTGCTCGAATACGACGACGTGATGAACAAGCAGCGCGAGGCGGTTTATGGTCTGCGCCGGCAGCTGCTCGAGGGTGTCGAACAGCGCGAGCTGATTCTCGAAGAGTATGTCGGCGGCATCCTGTCGAGTCTTCTGGACGAACATTGCAACGAGCGCACCCGGCCCGATCAGTGGGACTTCAAAGGGCTCTCGGCGAAACTCATCGACCATTTCGGCTTCAAGCTCGAAGAATCTCCCGTCAATCCACTGGAGATGAGCCGCCACGAATTGGGCGATGAGTTGTTTGCCAAGCTGACCAAAGCCTACGAGGCGAAGGAGAACATTCTCGGCGCGGGCACCATGCGCTATCACGAGCGAGTGGTGATGCTCAGCGTGATCGATGGCCTGTGGAAGGATCACCTGCTCAACATGGACCACCTGAAAGAGGGCATTGGCCTGCGCGGCTATGCGCAGCGCGATCCGCTGGTGGAATACAAGCGCGAGTCCTTCGACATGTTCGAAGCCATGATGCTCAAGTTCCAGGAAGACACGGTGCGGTTCCTTTTCCGCATGCAGATTCTCGGCCCCGACGGCCAGCCCGTTAGCGGGCAAGGTCAGGACGGTGCTCCTCCAACGGAGTTCACTCCGCGGCCACGCGGCCCCGTACCGTCAGCTCCGCCCGTTGCCAGCGCCGCGCAGCCAATGATGGGCAATGGAGCGCCGCGTGAGGTCACAATTCCCACCCGGCAACCTTCGACGACCATCGACCAGCTTGAGAAAGAATTTCACCGCAAGAAGGAGCGCGAGCTTGCCGTGGCCAGCCGCTCTGGCGGCGACTCAAGCGAACCCGCGCAGCGGCGCACCGGCGACAAGGTGGGGCGAAACGATCCCTGCCCCTGCGGCAGCGGTAAGAAATATAAGAAGTGCCATGGGGCGAATCAGTAAGGACGAGTGAAGAAGTGAAAGAGTGAAAGAGTGAATAAGTGAAAGAGTGAATGAGTGAAAAAGGATGCCGGCGAGGCGTTACTTCACTCGATTCACTTCATCACTCATTCACTTCTTCAGTGGCTTCTTACCCAAAAATGCGGAAAATACTCTTCTTTTCCTTCTCGACAACAATGCCCGCGGCCATCCTGGCCATTTCGCGCAGAGCCTCCGCGACCGACGAGTCGGCCAGGGCCAGCGGGGTGGGTGTGTTCCTGGTTCTGCGTGCCGCCGCGTAGTCATCGGGAATCTTCCAGTCGGCGGGCCGCGTCAGGGCTTTCGTAATCTGTGCCTCGTCAAACACCAGATCGTTCTGCTTATAGCGGTTGATAATCAGTTGCAGATTCTCTTCGCGCCTCTGAAAATGCTTCAGCATCAGCCGATTCGTATTGCGCATCTCCGAAATGCCCACTTGCGTCACCAGGTACACAATCGCCGATGGCTGAAACAGGCCCGACTCCATCAGGTCCACCCTCGATCCGGCATCCACGACCACATAGTCATACTTTTCGCGGGCCACAATCAGAAGCTTGTCAACGGCTTCCGGCGCGGCGGCTTTGTCGGGCAAATCGGTCGGAGCCGCCAGGACCCATAAGCCCGAGTCATGCTTCGTCACCAGCGTATCCAGCATAGTTACATCGAGCCGCTCGGGATTCTGCAGCGCAGGCGCAAGAGAAGTCTCAGTCGCCAGCCCCAGGTTGATCGCTACGTCGCCCAGGGGAAGGCCGAGATCGATCAGTAGTGTTTCGCCTCCGGTTTCCTGGGCCAGCGCCAGCGCAAAGTTCGCTCCCAGTGTGGTCACGCCGCAGCCGCCCTTGGCGCCCAGAAATACCATCAGCTTGCCGGGCAGCTTCGACATATCCTCGGCCCGGGGCCGATGAGTTGCCGCCCGCTCCAGCGCACCTGTAATTTCCACCGGATCCAGAGGAAACGTAAAAAACTCACGCACGCCGATGCGCATGAAGCGCACCGCGGTTTTGGTGTCGGCCTGGGCCGAGTAGGCCATCACATAGGTACGGCCGCTGGCACATAGGCTGACGATCAGTTTGAAGGCGTAATCGGGGTCGCTGTCGATGTCGACGATGACAGCCTGATACTGCTGCGCCAGCGCCTGAGGCAGATCCCCGAGCCTCGGCGGGTACGAGGCGAACTCTTTGAACTGGATTCCCTGGATTCCCTTCAAAGCACCGGCAATGACTCCGCGGCGGTGTTCATCGGGGCCCAGGAGTGCGACGTTCAGCGCGGTTCCATCGGGCCCCAATGAAACCTTTGAAACTTCCGGCATAGCGAGCAGAGTTCTCCCAAATGCTTATCATAGTTCAAACGATTCCTGCGATGGGACTTGCGGCGGGATTTTCAGAACCTTGGTACCGAACGTTGCAAGAGATAAGCCCCTGAATCGGCGGCATTAACCGTTGCCCCGTCGCCCCGCGCATTCGTCTCCGGCGGTGGCCAGAGCCTGCCTGGCAGAGCACGGCTGGCCGGCGATTCAGCGTCGAAATTGCTGCTCGATGCGATTCGCCCAGATTGTTGAAAGACACGCATCGAGGGGCTTCGCAACAAGGGCACGACCTGCCGGGGTCCCCAGCGATAGGTCTTCTTTGCTGGGGTGGCTTCAGTCGCGCCGATAGCGAAAAAACTTTCTGAGGGCGCACGAAGTGTCAAGGCACGAGTCAAGACGCAGCTGAAAACAAATAGGTTATTTATTTTTCAATATCCTAGATGTCCAAGAAGTCCGCAAAGTCCAGGTCGTTAGCACAAATTAGCACAGATTTCGAGAGCACGGAATAACACTAGACATGCTTGCGGGGAGGCACGAGAATTGCCACGGTGATACCGAACAACGTTCTAGTTTTCGTTGCGATAGTCGCGCTTGCGTTGGGTTCAGTTCGAACCTTTCACTTTTTCAGGGCTCGGTCATGCGTGCATTCGCCGCCAGATGGGGCTTCCGCTACATCGGGCCCTCCGCTCCTCCTCAATGGTGGTGGAATCCAGCTCACTTCGAAATTCGGCCACCTCTTCCAGCCTGGATTTCGCATTTCCATCCGTGTGGACAACGTATCAGACAGGCTTGGAACGTAATTGAGGGGCAGCAAAACGGGATTACTATATTTGTCCTCGACACTGTTATTGGCGAATACAGAGGTGGCCACCCTTGCACCCTAGTCGTTTGCCATGTTGAAACGAATCCTTTCGGAGCGGTTACCCCAGCGGACCGAGTTGCAGAGTCACATGGATGGACAATCCTTCATGGAACTTGGTTGTTTTGGTTTTGTTGGACAATGGGTATAAAGCGGATCGAAGGTCACATGAATGCATTGCGAGCCTCGCAGCAAGAGTAAACCGAACAGGCTGTTTTCAAGGTCAGACCAACCATTGGGAAGTAAGTCCCCAAAGCGTAACTGCGGGCGCGAATGTCGCGGCAACTTGTAGCACAAAACTAGCACAAGAATTTCTCGGCGTTCCTAATGTCGCTGAATCTGAGGCGGTTCTTGGCTGTCCTTTGTGTCAGGGCACGACTTTGAAGTCGTGGCCTTCCAAAGCCGATTCATGCCGACACCATCCATGACCATGGTTCGTTGACAAGCATTGGGGCGCGGTGTACCTTGCCTTTGGCCCTCGGTACATCTTCCAATTCTCCCTTGGGAACGTAATGGAGGCTGTCAATGAACTCCCCCCTTCCAGGAAAATCTTGGATACTCATGCCCGCGCTGTTGATTGCGGCGCCGGCGATTTCCGTTCAAGTTGAGGCGCAGGGCGTTCCGATGCTGTCGCGCGGAACCGGCGAGCGCACGCTGCCCAACTCTGTCGTTCTGCAGGGCGGCACGCACGCGCAGACCATGCAGAGGCTGCACGTGGTGCGGCAGTACGCGATGCAGGACCTGCGCTCGAACCCTCGCGTCACGCTGGGTGAGTCGCATCTGGACTTTACGCCGATTCTGTCGAACCCGCGCGCGCTGCCCAACATCGCGACGAGACTGCAGTCGCTCGGCCAGCACGTGCAGGTAGAGCAGAGCAGCTCCGACGTGACTGAAGTCGACCAGGGCCTGGTGATTCACCACGTGCTCACCTATCAGATTCTTCCCGGCCATTGCGCGGACGCGTCGACCAAGGCGCAGCTTACGCAGGCCGGAGCGTCCTGCTTTACGCGCGGCACCACAGCGCAGCGCATCGCCGAGTTCGGCACACCCGGCAGCCAGCGCTATATTGCCGACGCCGGCAAGCGCCAGCAGGCTATCGCTGCGTATCAGCGCAACAGCGCCGCCGAGGACGCGGATGCCACTCAACACATCGCCACGTTGCGCAAAGCTCTTGCCGATCCTAGCCAGCGCGCGCAGATTGCAGCCAAAGTGGGCCAGGCGGAGACCGCGCGGCTCAGCACTCTCAGCGATGACGATCTGAAAGATGAGCTCATCAACATGGGCATGCAGACCGTTGAAGAAACCATGTTCGTGCCCAAGACGCAGTCGTCGAATTACGCGCATCCGCAAACCAAGTTGGCCGCTAACGCCAGCCCCGCCGAGATCGAAGCCACCCAGAACCTGATGCGCAATGGGGTCTCCGGCGGCAGCCCCGCGGTCTTCCCTCACCTGCTGAAGATTGTTCCCTCCTCCTCGTTGCATGTCTCCGGTTCCGGTCCGCCGCAAGGCGATCGAACCGGCGATCTGAACATTGGACCTTATATTTTTCTCACCGGGTTTACGATCGGCAACGATTACGAGTGGAATTGGGGGCAGTCGATCACCATCAACTGGTGCATCGTAGGTTGCTCGTCGACTTACGGCTTCAATCTCTACGCCGGCTTCAATTACGCGTTCGGCCTGCGCTTTCCCATCCAGACGCAGTTCAAATATCAGACTGTCGTTCACCCCAACAACTCCGCCGAAGCGAAACTGACGCCACAAATCACGCCTATCGAGGGCACGGTCGACGACTTCCTCTCGACCGGTATTGATCCCAATGAGGTGTATGACGCAAAGGAAATCGTGGCGCAGGTGGGCGCCGATGCGGGCTTCAGCATCAACCTGCCGGTGCTGAGCACCAGCCAGGGCCTTTCGGTCGGCGTCGACTTCACCAATCTGCTACCGGCCCCGTACACTGGTGGACGCTTTCTGCCGCCAGCCCCGGGATCGGGCGGCATCAATTCGCCTTTTGTGTTCAACTCCATCGATTTGCTGGGTGGATTGCTGGACTTTGGCGTATTGGGCGGCGCGGTTTATCCCGCTGTGAATGTCAATCTGCACTCGAACGAGCTCCAGTTCACGCTCCACGACGAACTGCAGAACCGATCGACGCAGATCAATTCCGGACAGAGCGTGTCGCTCGGCGATGCCAGTGCCCAGAATGGCGATTACAGCCATTTCAGCGTCGGCAATCCCGTGTACAACCTGGGCTTCACGCTGACGCCGGGTCTGGCTCCCACGGTGTGGGTCGATGTCGCCGTCTGGTCCGATTCGTGGACATTCGATGTGTGGTTCCCGCAGATGGCTATCGATCTTCCGCCCGGCGGCATGAACTTCAGTTGCCACGCTGGCACGACCTGCGTGATGGACTTCCAGCCTGTGTATAACGCGGCGACCGGGCAGGTGGTGGACATGAGCAAGGAACGCGATGTAGCCGACCGTACGCTGGTTGGAGGCGGCTGCCGGCGCAACGGGGCGGAAGGAAATTATCTGTGCCCCGTGAACGGCATGCTCGGCCTGTGCCAGACCATGGAGAAGAACAGCGCGGTGCTGAGCTGCGGGGCGCTCATCCCCACCGAAGTCGATCAGATTCTCCGCCGCGGCGGGTGCTCGCAAGATGGCGACAGCGGAACCTATGCTTGCCCATCGGGCATGGTGGGCCTCTGCCAACTCTATGTGAAGAACAAGGTCGTTCTTTCGTGCCGGCAGAAATAATGGCGGGACGGGGGACTGGGGGTAGTGGGTCAGTTTGAAGAGAACGCCCCTCGGGGGCTAAAGCCGTCGCTCCCGCTGAGCGTCGTACGGCACGACTTCAGGTCGTGCCCTGACACTTCGTGCGCCTGCACCGTCGGCAGGAGTTAAAACTCGTGCCCTGATGATCCGTGTGCCTCCAGAGAGTTTTTCCGCAAGCTGTAAGGATGGGATGCCACGGACTCCCCGGCGCTCTCACTCCAGCAACACCTCCGGCTCGGCTTCATGGCTTCTCGTGGTCAGGACGATTGCCGCCGCGAGGATGAGCACTCCACCCAGCCATGCATATGGGCCCAGCTTTTCGCCAAGCAACTCCACGCCAAGGACCGAGCCCAATACCGGCTCGATATTGAGGAAGACTCCCGCGCGCGAAGCCGGCACGTGATGAATGCCCCAGTTCCAAAGCAGCGTGGTGGTCGCGGTGCAGAGCAGGCCGCTGATGGCCAGCGCAACCCAGGCCCTTACGCTCACGTGCGCAAACGGAATGGGCTGCACGCTCACATGCAGCAGGCTGGCCAGGCCCTGCACGCCGAAGATGGGCACGGCCAGCATCGCTGTCCCCCAATAGATCGTATAGGCCGTCACAACAGGCGGGCTATGCGTCTGCATGAGCTTTTTGCTCAGCAGAATCCATGCCAAAGCTGTGATCAGCGAGGCGATCACCAGCAGATCGCCGGCCAGCGATGGCGTTTCGCGCCCGGTGGCGACGCGGCTGCCGCCCAGCACGACCATGGCTGCCCCGGCGGTGGAAGCGAATAGCGCCAGCCAGCCAATCGCATCGAGCCGCTCGCCTGCAAACATCGCGGCCGCGGCCGCCAGCAGCACCGGCATGGCTCCCACCATCAGCGAAGCGTGGCTCACCGTCGTCAGGGTGAGACCGTGAAACTGCAATTCAAATTGGATGGGAACGCCAAATCCGGCGGCCAGCAGCAGGGTGCGCGTTTCACTGCGCGTGAGACGCACGCGATGCGTCAGTATCACCGGCAGCATGCCCAGGCAGGCAAACAGGAACCGGTAGAGCACCATCGACTCGACGCTCATCTCGTCGAGCGCTAGCCGCCCCCAGTAAAATCCCGTGCCCCACAACGATGCGGCGAGTGCGCACGCGCCGTAGCCCAAGAACCTGAATTTTCCGCTGTTCTTTGCCCCTGGGCTCTCCCTGCTCGTCGCGCTCTGTGCCATCCTGCTTTTACTTTCGCACAATGAGCCTTTGGCGCATCCCGACGAGAATTTCGACGTGCGCACCCGGCATCGGCGAGAATACTCTTCGATGAAGAAGGTGCGCGCACGATCGGCAGCATTTCCTCGGCGGGGAGTTCTTGCGGCTCACAGGGCGATTCGAATGGCCGTGGCTACACTGACCCTCAGCCTGCCGACCGCGAACGCACAGAGCGTCGACGCGCCCGCGCCGACACAGCCGCCGCCGGTCAAGGAGCGTTATCTCGTCTCCAAATTCCCTGACAAACCGTCTCTTCCGGCTTCCTGGACCATTCCCCTCGATCCGCTGGGATACACCGCGCCTGGCTCGATCTATCTGGGCGCGCGCAACGCTCTTGCGTCGCTGGATTTTCTCGACGAAAACCATCTTCTGTTCACCTTCCGCGTCCCCGGGCTTCTCCATCGCGAATCGGAAAAGGGCGATGAGAGCACCGAGCGGGAGATTCGCGCCGTCGTTCTCACTCTCCCGCAGGGTGCGGTCGCCGCCGAGGCGCAGTGGACCCTGCACGATCGCGCGCGGTATGTATGGGCGCTGAAAGACGGGCACTTTCTTTTGCGCGACCGCAACAGTCTGCTGGAAAGCGACGCGACGCTCGCCTTGAAACCGGTGCTCGATTTTCCCGGAAACCTGATTTGGCTCGATCTGGACCCCGGGCAAAGATTCCTGGTGACGAACTCACGCGAACCAGTAGCAAAGCCTGCCAAGTCTCCCACGGATGGGTCTTCCTCAGCGGAGTCAAATTCCAACCAGGCCGGGGCCCCCGCGGTCGGGTCTTCGTCAGCAGGGTCTGGGGTTGCCAGCCCTGCAACCGCCTCGGCCGATGTGAGCATGGATGACGATTCCGATCAGAACAGTGCTGAACCCGATATGGTCGTCCGCATCTTGCGGCGTGAATCCGGCGACGTGCTGCTGGTAAGCCGCGTCCGATCCGCCGTTCATTTGCCCATTAATTCCGAGGGCTACCTGGAAAACCTGCGGGGCGGGCGGGCGGCCGAGTGGGTTCTGAATCTGAGCTTTTTCACAGGCGGGTCCCGGATGCTGGGCAGCGTCCAATCCACTTGCTCGCCCAACGACGATTTTCTTTCGGAAGATGAGATTCTGGTGACCGGATGCGGCTCTCAAGGGGAAACCAAGCTGGTGGCCATGACCACGGCGGGCCGAACTCTATGGGCCACTCAGGCCCCGCCCACGGAGATTTGGCCGAAACTCATCACGGCATCGAACGGCCTGCGCTTTGCGTGGGAGACCCTGGATACCGATCACTCGGTGAATTCCTATGCGCCCATGGCGGCTGAAGACATTAAGGAGCAATCGGTTACGGTGTTCGACGCCGCCAACGGCGATATCGCTTTGGTCTCGCCGGTGAGCCCCATTCTGGACGCCGGCGGCAATGTCGCCATTTCTCCGTCGGGACGCCGCGTGGCCCTGCTCCACGGGGGAGCAATTCAGGTTTTCGAGCTGCCCGCACCGCCTGCTCTGCCCACCACGCCGGCCAAACATTCCGGGCATTAAGCGCCGCACCGCCTCGTTCCCGGATCCTGGCTAGCAGCCGGAAGCTGCCTTTCGTTCCCGGGCCTCTTATTCCCCTGGTCCCTCGGCCCCTGCCTTTGTGTAAACTGGCGAACGGGAGACTTTTCTTGGGCACGGCAGTTATCCACTTCACGGCCGCGGCGATCTCCGATCGTGGCCGCAAACGCCCCTCGAACGAAGACGCATTCGGGTACTCCGTCGAGAACGGCGTGTACGTGGTTTGCGACGGGATGGGCGGCGCCGCTGCCGGCGAAATCGCCAGCTCGCTGGCCGTTGACGAGGTGATGAAGCTGCTGACCAACCGCGACGGCGCCATTTCGTTGCCCAACGATGCAGAACAGGCCGTAGCCGCGGCCAATCAGGCCATCTTCGCTCGCGCCGAGCGCAGCAACAAGCTGAGCGGCATGGGCACGACGATGGTTGCGCTCCTCGCCCAGGACCGACGCGTATGGATGGTGAATGTCGGCGACAGCCGGGGCTATCAAATGCGCAATGGCCACCTGCAGCAGATCACTGTCGATCATTCCCTCGTCGAGGAACAGGTGCGCCTGGGCCGCCTGGACCCGGCGGAAGCTCTGCGTTCGCCGCTGCGCAACGTGATCACGCGCGCCCTGGGGACGCAAAGTTCCGTCACTCCCGACATCTTCGAGATCGAAATCGAGCCCGGCGATCTTTTTCTGCTCTGCTCAGACGGCCTTACCCGCGAGCTGTCTGATGCATCCATCGAATCGTTGCTGCGCGTTGGCGCTCCCCTCGAAGAACTCTGTAGCGGGTTGGTCTCAGCGGCGAACCAGGCCGGCGGCCACGACAACATCACCTGCCTCCTCGTCCGCGTAGACGCGTAGCGGTCAGCACCGCTATTCTGGTGCTAGTTTTCATTCTGAAAAGAGCATCGGATCTCTTCTACGGCAAATGTTCGAGATCCCTGCATTGAAATTCGGGAAAGAGAAGAATTGTTATGGCTGATGCGCCGCGACGTACCGAACCTGCCTGGGAACGTGAACTGGAAACCCTGCTTCCGCTTTTTGGGCATCGCAACTGGATTGTCGTAGCCGACTCCGCATATCCAGCGCAGTCCAAGCCGGGCATCGAGACTGTCGTCTCCGGCGCCGGCCAGCTTGAGATCGTCGAAAAGGTCCTCGTGGCTATCGGAGCGAGCCGTCACGTTCGCGCCAACATCTATCTGGACCAGGAACTCGACTTCGTTCCCGAATCGGACGCGCACGGCGTGACAAAATACCGGCAGCAGCTTGCCGGCCTTTTGTCGAATGCAAATAGCACCCGTCTGGCGCACGAGCAGATCATCGCCAAGCTCGACCAGGTCTCGCAGGTCTTCCGCGTTCTCATCATCAAAACCGATCTGACGATCCCTTATACGTCGGTCTTCTTCGAACTTGACTGTGCCTATTGGTCGGCGAATGCGGAAGCAAAACTGCGCAAGGCCATAGCTGGCTGAGCGGGCAGCCAAGGTCCTCGGCCCAGGGCCCGGGCGTTGGCCTTTGGCCCTTCCGACTGGGAGCCGTCTGGGCGCGCGAGCATCTGGGCGGGAACTGGAGCCGCTCCGTCACTGTTAAGCAGGACCACGAGCTGATCACCAGCGGTCCCTATGCTCGAGTACGTGCGGTGGCCGAACCGCGAGGTTTCTCGGGGTTGCCCTCGGGGAATTGGTCCAGCAGGATTACATTCAGCAGTGACTTATGGACCCGGATGCGGCCGTTGTATTCGATAAAGCCGAGCCTTCGAAAGCGATTCATGAAGAAGCTGACGCGGGACCGCGTGGTGCCGATCATCTCTGCCAGAGTTTCCTGGGTGATGGGAGGAACCCAGTGTTCCCCCGGCTCACCAAATTCGGCCAGGATCAGCAGAATCCTTGCCAAACGCCTTTCGCTTGAGTTGAACAGCTGATCGACAAGATCGGCTTGGGTTCTCATGCTCCGAACCAGCAGGAATTTCAAGTACATTTCGGAGAGGGAATGTTCCTCGTGCATCACGCGGATCATCTCTCCCCTGTCGATTCTGAGTGCCGAACAAGCAGTGATGGCACTGGCTGTGGCCATATGCAGCGCGCCTACGCTTGCCAGCGACTCCTCTCCAACGAATTCCCCGGCGCGAAGAAGCGCGATGGTGGCCTCTCTCCCGTCATGCGAAACGGCGGTGAGTTTTGCGCGGCCTGTTTGAAGATAGAAGATGGAGTCAGCCAGACTTCCCTGCGAAAAGAACACTTGCGCGGGCTTCAATTGGACGATTCTTCGCCCAACTCCTGCCGTTGCCAGAAAGTCGGCCAGGTCAAAGGTCACGCTTCTCACCTCGTTCTCTTCAATGAGCCATTCCGGATGGATATCGCGGTGGCGCAAGGCTGGGCCGCCATGAGATCTGCGAAAAGCCTTCCCCGGCTAGGTGGCCAGGCCCCCTGAACTAACCTTGCGCCATGCCCCAGGGATTGGCGCAGCGTTTGAGGAGATTTCGTCCCGGGGCACATGGCAGCTAAGCAACAGATTCTACGCGCTTAGTTTTGCCATCTGTGTCAGGTATCGGACACACCCCGAAGTCTCCGTCGAATATTGTGAATGAAACATTTTGACGGCGATTCAGTTTGCCTGAAAGTGAGGGAACTTTGCCCGCGGGCGGCTTTAAGAACACTCTGCTTAATGCTCTGGATCCGGACGTCATTGCGCGCCTCCGTTTGCAGCCGGTCAAATTCGAGCTGAAACACGAAATCGAATATCCTGGCGATCCGATCGATCGCCTCTATTTTCTCGAGGAGGGGATGGCGTCGATGACGACAACGTTCAAGGATGGGTCTCAGGTCGAGGTAGGGATGTTCGGTTATGAGTCTGTCATCGGCGTCTCAGCTCTCATGGGAACGAAAAAGAGCCTGAATCGCGTCTACACCCAGATTGCTGGCAATGGCTATTCCTGCAACTTGGAAGACGCGAGAAGAGAGTTCCGTCTTGGCGGCGCCTTTCAGTTTCTGGCTCTGCGCTATGTTCAGGCACAACTGGTTCAGGCAATGCAATCGGCCGGATGCAATGCGAAACACAATTTCGAACAGCGCCTGGCCCGCTGGCTGCTTCTTTGTGCGGACCGCTCGCACAGCGACACGTTCAAAATATCCCATAAGTTTCTGGCAGATATGCTTGGGGGCGGCCGTCCCACAATTTCTACGACAGCTGGGATTCTCAAGCGAAAGGGGCTCATCGAATACACTCGCGAGGAGATGCGTATCCTCGATTTCCCTGGGCTTACAAAGGCCTCATGCGAGTGCTATCTGATCATCAAAGATTACTTGGAAAATTACACAAAGTTCGACACCGCAATCACTGCGTAGCCGCTTCACCCACCGCAGCCGCAGGGGACTGTTTGGCGGAGCCAATTGAAATCGACACAGGCTAAGATCAATCTCGAAGTTCGGATTTGGTTATTGCCGATTAGGCGTCTACACGGACAGAACTCGAACATCTGCCGCAAACGGTTCAAGATGTGCGTGGCTTTCGCTGCTGAGGGGTGGTTTGCTCAATTGAGCCACCGCCCGGCGGCTTCCTAAGTCGCAAATCGCGACCGGCCTCCGTCAATTCCTTGGGGCGACCCTCTTCCTTGCTCGTGTTTGTCGCTTTCCGCTCGCCGCTGGATCTGCCGCCGGGCACAGCGTTGGCCAAGGCAAATCGCCGGCCCGCGGCGCGGTTTTGGCCCTCACAATCGCCAACTCAGCCACGTGCTCCACAATCCACTCGAAGTTGGCTTCGCCCACCGAGTGCACGTCGGCGTCTGGCACAGGATTCAGAAAGTCGATGGCATACGGAATCCCTTTCTCCACCGCAAACTCCACCGAGTTCAGGTCGTAACCCAGCGCCCGGCACAGCTTCACAGCATCGTCCTGCATGCGCTTAAACAGCTTTCGCGCTTCGAATGTCGTCGCCCGCGCCGGCGTTTTCGCGTAGCGTTCTGCATGCGGCAGCCGCGGATCGTAATGCATGATCCGCACGGTCTTCTGCCCCACCACGAAGCAGCGAAAGTACTCGGTATACTCAACCGCCTTCTGATAGACCATGCACAGGTCGCGTGAGCGGTCGTACGCCTTGAAGAACTCCTCGCGGCCGCGCACCTCGTACACATCTCGCCACCCGCCGCCGTCGATCGGCTTAAGGAACCCATGTTCGCCCACGGCGGCGAACACGCACTCCCAATCGAGCGGATACTCCAGATTCCGCATCGACTTGTCTGACGTGCCGTTGGGCAGCTCCTTGTGCGGCAGGAGGACGGTCGCCGGCACGGCCACGCCCAGCCGCGTGGCCACGGCGTAGTTCAGGAACTTGTCGTCGGCCGAAGCCCAGAAGGGATTGTTGATCACCGCCGTTCCCGCCAGCGCCGCTTGTTTAAGCCCTGCGCGGTAAAACGGTACGTCGTGCGAGATGCGGTCGATGATGACTGCGTAGTCCGCTGCGCGATCCAGATTCACCGCGCCGGTCAGAACGAACTCGGCGTGAACGTCGCCGGCATGGCGCGCCCCGCGTATGTTGATGCGCTCTACTAGAGCGCTGGGAAAGCTGTTCTCCACGCCGAACAAAACGCCGATCTTCTTCATAGGAGTGGTCAGGAATCAGTGATCAGCTTACATCCGCGAGCCTGTAGCCGGTAGCTTGTAGGTCGTAGCCGGTGGCTTGTAGCCAGGAGCTCTCGCGTCGGAGGTGTACGGCTACAGGCAACGGGCTTCTGGCTCCCGGCTACTTCACCACGTCCAGATCGGTGTCGAACGAAAGCTTCGCAATGATGCCGTTCAGCTTCTCCTGCGCCGCGTCGCGTTGCTTTTCGAGATCGGCCTGCTCTTTCCGCGCCGCCTGCAGCCCGTCTTCGGCCTGGTTCAGCTCATCGACAAAGCGCTTGGCGGCATCGTTGCCCTTCAGCGCCGTCAGGTTTTCGCGGTCACGCGTCTCGTCTGCCGCCAGCGTCTTCTGCTTCTCGGTATTTTCATCCAGCTTGGCGTTGATCGCGGCCAGCGCGGCCTCCGCATCCATCGCCGGGCGCAGCTTCTCTTCAAGCGCGGGCGAATACTTGCTGACCGTCACCAGAAACTCGCTGTCACTTTCGATCTGCGGACCGATCTCGACGGTTTCAGAGAGATTGGCGCGCTCCTTCACATGCAGTTCGGCGGTCTGGTGCGCGTCCACTGCGACTTTGAACCGATAGGCAGTCGCCGTTGTCTCTTCCGGCTTGGTGTCGGAGATGAGCTCGGCATCGCCTCGCCGCGCATGTTCCACGACCACGGTACGCGGCTCATCGGCAGCGTTGCTCATGGTGTAGGTGTTCTCGGTTACTTCGCTGGTGGTCTGCACCATGATTCCGTTATGCACTGCGATGTGGCGCAGGGTCCGCGTGTCGTCAACAGCTCCCGGATGCACCTTCACCGCCTGGTCCACGGCGTAGGAGAGCAGGCGCTTTTCTCCCGGGTGAATGGGATCGAGCAGCCCTTCGCCGGCAAACTCGCCGTTCTCGAAGATCGAAAAGCTTCCCGAGTCCAGCGTGAGCTTCGATTTGTTCTCGAGCCAGATGGCGCGCAGCGGTCTCGGCTCCTGGTCGCTCCATAATGTCACGTGGCTCGCCGGCAGCTCCCGCTGCAAGATAGGCACCAGCGCCGTTTCATTCTTGTGGATCGTCACCGGCTGTGCAAGCGCGTACTCGAAGAAGTCGTCGAATGCGTTGGTGGAAACATCGCCCTCACTGATCGCATCGGACGCGCGATAGACCCCGCCACCATAGCCCATTCCACCGCCGGCGCCGGAACCGACGCCTGGTCCGTTGACTCCCTTGGCAGCGAGCCCGGCAACGAAGCTACGCGACGTTGCCATCTGAGCCGACGACTCAACCGTCACCGTCTCTGACACTGATCCGACATTGAGCCTGACATTTACGTTGGAGGCCATTTGGCCGCTGACAGTGATGCCCCCTTGACGATATGTCTGAAAGCCGTTCTCCGTAACGGTAAGTGTGTACATGCCAGGGGACAGGGGCGCGATGGTGAAGCTGCCATCGCCCGAACTAAAGCGCGTGGTGGCCTGGTTCGTTCCTTGCGCTGTTGCGGTCACTGTCGCCCCCGAAATTGCGGCCCCGCTCGCATCCGTCACGGTCCCAGAGATTTCACCAGCGCCCATCTCCGCGGCCTCATGAGTCACCGGCGAGTACTGCGCAACGGTTGCGATCGGAATGGTTGGCCGCCTGGTATAAAGCGGCTGCGAGAGCGGCTGGATGAAGCTCTGCGGCGCGCCGGCCACCAGCGAAAGCTGCACGTTGTCCCAGTCCACCCCGACCGTGTTGTCAACCACCGCCCATCCTTGTACCGTTGCGTTGCTGTTGGAGTCGCGCGGAAAGACAATCCGGTAGGTCGATTTCCATACCGGCACTTCGCTGATGTAGCTCACCTGCAACTGGCGTTCGCCCTCGCCTCGGTCTTCCAGGGTCAAATGCCGCCCCTGCTGGTTCTGCGCTGAGCCGATCGTCTCGAGATACGAGGCGAATTCCTTTTCGAGCCCGGCATCGAGCATGCGCACAGCGAGAGCGTCGCTCACCTCCGCCGTGCGCAGCGCGCCCGAATCGGTCTCGACGATCAGAAAGTAGTGATCGTCGGAGCTGACGCCGTTCTTGTCGGTCTCTTTGCGGAATTCGATATTCACCAGGCGGCCCGCAATCGGCGCACCCGCACCGGTCACCTCGACCCGTTGCCCGCGGAGCGCATGATACACATCGAGCGTCGCCGGAAAATCCTTGAGCCCCAGCGAAAGCGAACTCAGTTGCTGCTCGATGGGCGAGGTCGAGTTATAGTCCACCGCGCTGACTTTGCCGCCGCGGCTATCTAGTGCGGTCAAAGACTGCAGCACGTCGTTCAGTTGCGACGAGGTGAAATCGATGGCAACACGCTGGTTGCCGTTCACCGTCCCGGCGTGCTCAAAGTAGCCCACGCCGTTCTTGTAGAGGACCACTTTGCGCACCGGAAGGTCGTTGACGGTTCCTGACGCCGCGGCAGCAGGCGAGGCGGACTTGGCTGGTGGCCTGGTCAGTTGTTGGGCCGGAAGAACCGTAGCGAAAACCAACGGCAACAGCGCAAGAAGCACACGACGCATAACTCCTCCTTAAGGCTGCTCGGCGCAGTCCCTTAACATGAGAACGCAAATGCGCGGCTTTCTTGCGCAAGAATCCTGTGTATTTTGACTCCAGGATCAGAAAAAGGTTCCCGGAAAGGTTCCCGGGCGCGAGTGAGGAGCAGAGGAGACACCGGGAATTGGGTTGCGAGGTGCCCATGCTGGAGCTGTTTGCATCAATCGCCTGAGGTGATCTTAGAAGCTGGACTCAGGGGCTAAAGCCCCGATGTGTCTTGTTGAACCTTTCGGCCCGGCGAAAGTCACCCCACGGACGAAGACCTGTCCGTGGGGACCCCGACAAGCCGTGCCCTTGTTACAAGACTCGGATCAAGCGTTTTTCCGCAGCCTATAGAGCCGACGTGTCGTTTGGGCCTTTTGCGGCATCCTTCGGCCCCGCGCTGGGTAGCTAGGGTCGTGCCCCTACTCGGGGTTTTCGGCAATTCTCCGCAACTGCGCGAGATGATTCAGATCGTGGCCGGCCATGGTTTCGACTACCGTCCTGAAGGTCATCGTTCCCCGCTCCGGGTGCGTCATCTTGCGCTCGGCTGCGGCGGGCGGGCAGGCGCGAATCATGCGCAGATTCCATTTTCGCAATCCAGTGAACGACTCCAACGCCAGGCTCGCCGACACGCCTTTGTAGATCTTCGCCCACTTGTCCTGGTCAAAGGGCTGGATGGTCGGCCCATCCTCGGCCAGCGTCTGCCGCAGCCGAAACGCGAATACGATCTCGCAGTCGGCCAGGTGGCTCACGATCTCGGCAGCGCTCCATTTTCCGGGCGCCGGCTCCTTCTGCTGGTTGGGGCCAATCGCCTCGAGATACTCCGCGATCCGAGCCGCCGTATCGGCCAGAATTGCGTCCACCGGGCGATTGTCGAGAAATTTGTCGTAAGGATTAAGTGCGCTCACTGTTTTGCCTCCTCGAGAATTCTGCCACTTCCGCATAGGCAGTCAACCGGGTGGTATCTTCGGCAACCACCCTCGGGCAGTGAGATCGGCGGCAAAATTGGCTCGTCTGCCGAGACTGGACGTTGCGCCTCTGGTATGTCGTACCATTCGAAATTTGCCACTGTAAGGCTCGTAATGCCCGGTAGGTGAACCCCTTTTCTCTTTGTGGTCCGGAAACTCGAAATCGAAACGGACTTGGATATACCAATGTTTCGAGACACTCTCAGCTGGAACGCTAAACAGAAAGTCTTTTCCGGGAAGAATCGTCACAAAC
>JBEKPO010000080.1:0-22137 GCA_049520675.1 Occallatibacter sp.
CCGTTCGACAGCACCAGAGCCTGAACCGTCCAGGTAAAAGTCGCCCCGGCGGCCAGCGAAAGCTGTGGCGTAAGCGCGGCGAGCACAGGCGGCGTTCCGCCGGCAAACTGCGCCTCGAGGCTGGATCCGTTGGTCAGTGAGGCCGTGATGATGGACCAGGTGCCGTCGACCGCGGTCATGTTCATGGTGGCGCGGCCGTCACCTGTGGTCGTGACCGGGCAATTGGCCAGTCCACATGCCAGCGTCGCTGTGCCCGAGGTGACGGTGTAGAGCACCGTAACGCCCGGCGCGGGCCTAAGCGTGGAATCGAGCGCGATCACCATGAACGGGATCGGCACGCCGATGGGCACCGTGTTCGACGGCGCAGTGACCAGCGTGAGCGCGTCACCTGTCCCCGAGTCGTAGCTCAAGCCGCCGGGAATGACAGCGGCCGCGTAGAAGGCGGGCTGGTCGTCGACTTCGATATCGACGGAGCCCGTGACCGGCGCGCCGGATGCGTCGACAGCGGCTGCGGGCGCGACTGCGCTGATCTGGTTCGGTGAGATGCTCGTGACCTGCGCCGGCTGGCCGTCGATGAGTACCGTATCGGCCAGGCGAAAGCCGGTTCCGTAGATGGTGATGGGACCGCCCGCGACGGGGAGGTGCGTGGGCGACACCGTGTCGGCGTAGAGCAACCGGCCGTCGTACGTGTAATCGGGTCGGCCGTCTCCGCGCAGGTCGGCAATGCCCATGCGAACACTATCGTCGCCATTGGTCGCGACGCGCAGCCAGGTTTCGCCAGTCGCGTTGCCGTTGAGCCCGGGCGCGCCGCCCACCGGCGTGGTGCCTGTGGCATCAAATGCGTCCCACACCCCAATCGAGGGCATCACCTTCGCGTTGGAAGGCGCTCCCGTCTCGTCGACAGCCTCCGTGACGACAGTAAAAATGCGATTGCCGCGAACTGGGAAGGTAAGCCAGTCGGTCTGGCCCACCTGGCTGAGCCGCCCGCACCAGAAACCGGCGGTGGGCATGGAGCGTGGCTGAGCCTCGGAGCCGATAGCGTCGTTGAATCCGGCAACGGAAGATCCGCTGGCCGACACGGTGACGGTCTGCACGGAGCCGGCTGACAGATTCGGCAGGCTCATGGAAGCAATCGTGCCGGAGGGCCTGACCTGCCCCTGCATATACGGTCCCACCGAGTTCGCGTTGATGTAGAGCGGGTCGATGGCTTCAAACGTCACCCGATAGCTGGCCATGGTCGCACCGGGCGGTAGCCGAATGCCGCTGAGGTCGAAAAACCCCTGTACCGAGGGGTCGGTCGAACCCCACATGGCGAGCGCATTGCCGTTCGCATCGTCAAATCCGGTTACGGGATTGCCATGATTTCCGCCGAAGGCTGCGCCTGTGACCGCACTGACCGCGAACTGATCGAGCGGATTGCCGTTGGCGTCGAGAGGGCGCGCCACCACATTCACGCCCTGCATCCCATACCCCGATGCAAAGCTGACCGTGCCCTGAATCGAGATAGTATTCGCGGCGGACAGTTGCTTGCCCGTGAAGCTGGCCAGGTTCGCCGCCGTGACGGGATACAGGCGATTGAGCGCCGCGATGTCGTCGTAGCCAAGCGTGGTGGGGTTCGGAATGCATGCTCCGCCCGTCGCGCCGCACGCCCCGCTCAAAGGCTGCATGATGGGCCAGCCCAGTGCACCGTTGGCATTGCCGTCGGTGAGTGCACCTGTGTTCACCTGCGAAAAGTCGAGGCCGAGGATTTGCCCGAAAGCGCGCTCCACCTCGAAGGTCATCATTTCCAGCATCGCGGCGTTCGTGGCGCAAAGGCCGTTGAGCAGAATCACCCCATGAGCGAAGGTCGCGTCGGGATTGAAGTTGTCGAGCCAGGCGTAAACCGCGTTGTTCTGGCAGGCATCGGGTTGGCTTGCGGTTGCGCCGTAAATCGCGTCGATCACCGAGCCATCGGCATCGTAGATCACGGCCACCGGTGACCTGAATGTCGGAACCGTTGACGTCCTCGTTCAGCGAGCCCAGGTCGGTAAGCGTGACCGCGGCCGTGGGAACGGCGCTCCACAAAGCCGCCGCCGCGTCGACCATCGCAGTCGCTTGCTGATTCGACACCGTGCTCGAGAGCGGCCCCTGATCGACGTAGTAGTTGACCTGTCCCTCCGCCCAGACCACCGGCTGCCCGAGCACGGCAGGGTTGAAGAAAGTTGCGCCGGCCACATACTTCGGCCCCCCGGCGACCGCTGCGACCGGCGTCAACCAAAGCACCGCCAAACCGGCCGCCAGAGCGGGGGTCCGGACACTACGGCGCGATGCGGCGCCATGCGCCGGGAGATTTTTGAACACTGGACCCCTCGGACGCAAGCCACGGGGCATGCAATCGGCCAACGGGTTTCGCAGACTCTTAGAGGGCTCTCACGAAATCCGACCGCAATCTGCGAAATGTCAGCTCGCTTTCATCAGAGCGACTTCGCGGATGAGGGAAATTCTCATGCGAATCGCCCGCTCTTATCGAAACCTCCGGGTTCCAGCGCCTCGCGTGCCAGAGTCGAACCGCGGTTCGGTGTCATCAGATGATAGGCGGGGGAGCACGGCGATTGGGCCGCCCTACCGTCTACAATCGATTCGGACTGACCATGACAGGAACTCGCGATACCGTTATTCTCGGTTCCGGCT
This sequence comes from Occallatibacter sp., assembly GCA_049520675.1. Taxonomy (GTDB): domain Bacteria; phylum Acidobacteriota; class Terriglobia; order Terriglobales; family Acidobacteriaceae; genus Telmatobacter. The sequence goes on from JBEKPO010000080.1 coordinate 2,671, forward strand.
GCGCCGGACTCACGGCGGCGCTCTACACGGCGCGCGCAGGCCTCAAACCGCTCATTGTCGAAGGCCACGAGCCCGGCGGCCAGCTCTCCATGACCACTCTGGTTGAGAACTTTCCCGGCTGGCCCGACGGCATCCAGGGGCCGGAACTGATCGAGAACATGAAAAAGCAGGCGGCGCGGTTTGGCGCCGAATATAGCCAGGCGCACCTTGTCTCCGTAGAGCTCGGCGCGCATCCCATGCGGCTGCGCACGCACGATAGCGAGATCGTGACGCGTACCCTGATTATCGCTTCGGGCGCGAGCGCGCGCTGGCTGGGCCTGCCCAGCGAGCAGGCTCTGATCGGCCACGGCGTTTCGAGCTGCGCTACCTGCGACGGATTCTTCTTCCGCGAAAAAGAGATCGCCGTCGTCGGCGGCGGCGACTCGGCCATGGAAGAGGCGATCTTCCTCACGCGCTTTGCCAATAAGGTCACCGTGCTGCACCGCCGCGAGAACTTCCGCGCATCCAAAATCATGCTGGAGCGCGCCATGGCGCATCCCAAAATCCTGCTGCGTACAAACACGGTGGTTGAAGAGGTCCTGGGCGTTGACGAAAAAGAAGTGAAGGGTCTGCGCCTGCGCGACGTCGCCACTGGTCAACGCGACGAGCTGGCGGTGAGCGGCATGTTTCTCGGTATCGGCCACGAGCCCAACGCCAAGATCTTCGCCGGCCAGATCGACCGCGACGACGAGGGCTACATCAAAACCACCAACCATGTTTTCTGCACGCGCAATGGCGAGATTGTTCCCGGCGTTTACGCCTGTGGCGATGTGCAGGACCGCCGCTACCGCCAGGCGATCACCGCGGCTGGATCGGGCTGCATGGCCGCCCTGGAAGCGGAAAAGTACCTCGAAGACCACGGACATTGAGGGCGAGAGCGAATCCGAATTAGAACTGGTGAAACGCGAAGAAGACTGCCCCTACCAGAAACAGCGCTGAGACCGCGTGGTTCCAGCGCAGATGCTCGCCGAAGTAATAGGTGACGAACACGCCGAAGACAATCAGCGTGATGACTTCCTGAATCACTTTCAGCTGGACAGGGCTGAAATGCGCCGCGCCAATGCGGTTCGCCGGCACCTGGAAGCAGTATTCGAAGAAGGCAATCGACCAGCTGACCAGGACGACCTTCCAAAGCGCCTCCTGGCGGAAACGCAAATGCCCGTACCAGGCAAAAGTCATGAAGATGTTGGAGAAGGTGAGCAAAACAATTGTCCACATAGGCCGCTTAGATGCGCCTCAGCCTTTCTGCGTCTCGTAAACTGACGGAGTGCAGCTCATGATTTCTACGCAAATCCGATGATAGCGACACTCAGGGAGAATCTGGAACAGCTCGAAGATGCCATTGCCGCGGCGTGCCGCGCGGCCGGTCGATCGCGCGGCGAGATCGAGTTGATGGCGGTTTCGAAGACTTTCCCGGCCGAAGCCATGGCCGAGGCCGCTTCCCTCGGGCTCACACTCTTTGGCGAGAATCGCGTGCGGGAATTTGCGTCGAAAGCGGCGCGCGCAGCAGAGCTTTGGCCGGGAAACGCGCCAGCGAAAAAGCGCGTCAACCTCATCGGCCACCTGCAGTCGAATAAGACGGTGCGCGCGGCTGAGCTGTTCGACGGTATTGATTCGCTCGATTCGCTTCGCCTGGCAGAACGATTGAACGAAGCGGCGGCGAAATTCGACAAGCGCCTGCCGGTGTTGATCGAGGTCAAGCTCAGTCCGGAAGAAACAAAGGCCGGAGTGGCGCCGGAGTCGCAAGAAGCCGCGCAGTTGCTCGATCACCTGCCCGATTTACCCCATCTCGACATGCAGGGCCTGATGACCATCGCGCCGTGGGGCGCTCCTGAAGCGGAAACGCGGGCCTGTTTTCGCACCCTGCGCGAACTGCGCCACCGCTGGGCGGATTCCTATCCGCGATTGGATTTCGGCGTTCTCTCCATGGGAATGAGCGGCGATTTCCCTCTGGCAATTTCCGAAGGCGCAACCCGTATCCGCATCGGCACGGCCCTGTTCGGAAAACGCCAACCGCAAGCGGAGCCGGAGTGATGCTGCGCGCAACGGCCGACGGAGTCACCCTTGCGGTGCGCGCTCAGCCCAGCGCAAAACGGACGGCGATCAGCGGAATCTATGGCGAGGGACAAGCAGCGCAACTGAAGATCTCGGTCCACGCACCGCCGCTCGAAGGCCGGGCCAATGCAGCCCTCATCGCCTTCCTCGCTGAGGTCTTTGGTCTTCCCAAAAGCTCGGTCGAGTTACTCTCTGGCGAGTCGTCACGCAGCAAAGTGTTTCTCCTGCGCGGATTGACACTGGCCCGCGTCATGGCTGTGCTGGTCCAGAAAACAAATATTTAGTGTCCCGAGTCTGAAGTTGGCTGCATAATTGCGGCGGTCATCCTGAGCGGAGTTTGCCGCGCACCCGGGGCCCCCACGGACAGGTCTTCGTCCGCGGGGTGGTCGAGCGGCAAACGGAGCCGAAGGACCTGCATTTGGGATTGGGTTGATGCAACGAGCTTCCTGATTCGCCACACCATCTCATTTGCCCGCGCCTGTCTGACGCGCCAGTTCGGCTTCGAAGGCGTGCTTGCGATCTGCAATGTAGGCTCTGTATCCGCCCGGATCGACGAAGGCGTCGCGATCGCCTGCTTTCCATCGCGCATACTTTTCCGTCAAGCCGAAGTATCCGCCGTGTGCGCCGAGAAAGATGTCGCACGGCAGATGTTCAAGGACCCCAAAGCCGCGCCGATAGTCCGACGCGATTTGCGGGTAAGCCTTGTTGCCCACTAACTTGTAGCCGGGATTCACATTGGGGCTGCCCACAATCACCACATGGAGCGCGCGGCCGTTCTCCGTTTCGTCCATGGTCCACGTGGTGGTTCCGCGGGTGTGGCCGGCGGTACGGTGCGCGGTGAGGATCACGCCTCCCAGGCGAACCGTGCTGCCGTCGTGCAGAACGCGGTCGACGTGCGCAGGCGGGTAGCGCATTGCCCGATCTGCGCCGTATTGAAAGTCCGTCTTGCCGCCTGATTCGACGACCGAAACGTCCCCATCCATCACATAGTATTTCGCGCCCGTCAGCTTGATAATCTGTGCGCTGCCCGCGCAGTGATCGTAATGCGCGTGGCTGATGAGAAGAATCTTGATGTCGCTGAAACGGAAACCAAGTGATTCGACGCTCCTGCGGATCAGCGGCACTGACGCTTCCAAGCTGGAGTTGATCAGAATCAGCCCGTTCGGCGTAGCGATGAGATAAGATGCAAGGTCTTCGCTGCCCACCCAGTAGAGATTTCCCGCGATGCGAAAGGCTGGAAATGGGTGCGTCCACGCGGCATTGGTCTGCGAAGAAATGCTTGCCGTGGGCGCGATCGAAAGAAGTAGAGCGAAGATGGAGATCAGCCTTTGAGATTTCATTGCTTGTGTGTTTTCACAGTTTGACCGGCGTCGTGAAGTGATTCTTCACGATCTCGATCACGCGCTCCAGGTGAACGCCGCGCGATCCTTTGACCAGCACGACGTCTCCGGGACGGAGATTCTCCACCAGCCAGCGGCCGGCGGCATCGGCGTCGGGCAGGAAAAGCGAAGCAACACCGCCCGCGGCTGCGGCGGCGGCGAGGTGCTCGGCATTCCCCTGCACTCCGACAACGAAGTCGAGCCGGGCTTCGGCAGCCGCGCGGCCGCATGCGGTGTGCAGTGCCGGGCCGTGCTCTCCCATCTCGAGCATCTCGCCCGCCACAAGGATTCGCCGGCCGGTGGCAGGTCTCGCGGCCAGAGTATGAATCATGGAGCGCAGCGCCTCCGGGTTTGAGTTGTAGCTGTCATTCAGAATGGTTGCACCTGCGATTTCGATGACTTGCCCGCGCTTGTCGCCGGCAGAGAGCGATGAAAGGACGGCGACAGCAGCATCGAGATCGACCCCGGCCTCCAGCGCCACAGCCAGTCCGGCCATTGCGTTGAGCGCGTTGTGCGCGCCAAGAAGATGCAGGGTTAGATTGGATTCGCGTTCACCAGCGCGGAAATGGACATGTAGGCCATCGAGATCTTCGGTTACGCCGAGAATCTGCGGATCGGCGCAGGGGCCGCTCCCGAAGTAAACTACGCGGCCGGGAAAGTCGCGGCCAAATTGCGCGGCGTAGGCATCGTCGCAGTTGAGGAAGGCTACCCCGTTTGCGGGCAGCGACGCGACGAGTTCGAACTTGGCGCGCGCGATGCCGGCCTGGCCCTCGGCAAAATTCTCGATGTGCGCTGTGCCGATGTTGGTGATCACGCCCCAGTCGGGTGTGGCGATGCGGGCAAGCGCCGCAATCTCGCCCGAATGGTTCATGCCCATCTCGACGACTGCGACTTCATGCTCCGGCATCAGGCGCAGGAGTTGCAGCGGCAGACCGAAAGCGTTGTTGAGATTGCCTTGCGATTTCAGGACACGGAATCTCGCACCCAGCGCCGCGGCAATGGCCTCTTTGGTCGTGGTCTTGCCGGCCGAGCCGGTAATGGCGACGACGCGACGGCCCCACTGCCGGCGTACGTGCGAAGCCAGGGCCTGCATGGCCGGCAGCGGGTCCTCTGCGATCAGGAGCGGACCGGCGAGGGCGGCATCGGAGAGAGTCCCGGCGCGCGCTCGCGAGACGACCGCGGCGATGGCCCCGCGATCGAAGGCCGCAGCCACGAAATCGTGACCGTCATGGCGCTCGCCGCGAACCGCAAAAAACAGATCGCCGGGTGAGGCCGTGCGCGAGTCGATGGAGTAACCCGTGGCGAGAAGCGCGCCAGCGTTGGCCACGCTCGCCGGCGCTTCCAGTACAGCGCCCGCTCCCATCGCGGCTTCAGCAAGGGTTAGATTCATGGCTCCTCGAAAATACACCAACCGGCCGTCCGTGTTCAGTGATCGTAGACGGATTTCACGCTGCGACTGGCAACTGGGGTCTGAATCAATGCACTTCACAATACGGCGATTCTCGACGCAATGCAATTTCTTTCGGGAACCGGCAGATGTCATTCGTAATGGGCAAGACGGATCGGCGCCAGTCCGCCGCCGGCTCACAAAACTTGGATGCTTTGTATCTCACCCCTGAAGCTCGCACCAACAATGCTGGTCATCCTGAGCGGAGTTTGGCCGGCCTTCCGGCCAAACGCAGTCAAAAGCCTGCCCTGAGCGAGGCCGCGAAAGCGGCCGAGTCGAATGGGGACCTGCATTTGAAGCGTCGACTCATGTTATGAACTTCCAGGACACCACGCTAACTGTCGCGGCGATCGCCGTAGCCAAGCACCGATAAAGCAGAGCGGGCGACCTCCGAGTCGTCAAACGGAACCGTGCGGTCGGCGAAAATCTGCTCCTTCTCGTGGCCCTTGCCGGCGATCAGAACCACGTCGCCCGGCCGCGCCGCCTCAAGCGCCAGGCGAATCGCCGCGGTTCGATCCGGTTCAATCGTGTATTGGACGCCGGTTGCTCTCAAACCGGGTTCGATTTCCTCGAGAATTGCGCGCGGGTCCTCGGAGCGGGGATTGTCGCTGGTGACGACGACAAAGTCGCTCGCCTGGCCGGCGGCCTCACCCATTTTGGGGCGTTTGGTGCGGTCCCGGTCGCCACCGCAGCCGAAAAGTGTAATCACACGCGCGCCGGACTTGGCGGTCATCTGGCGAGCCAGAGCGATCAGGTTGCGCAGCGCGTCGTCGGTGTGTGCGTAGTCGACGATGACACTGAATGGCTGGCCGGCATCGACCGGTTGAAAGCGGCCGGGGACAGGCTTGAGCGTGGGAACTGCGGCCACAAGTTGCGCGAACGGAATTCCGCGCGCATGGGCGGCTGTGAACGCCGCGAGGAGATTGAGAACATTCACTTCCCCGGCCAGACGCGACGTGACGGTCGCCGATCCGGCAGGAGTCTCGAGGCGAATCGTGGCGCCACCGGGCGTGAGTGTGTAGTCTGCGGCGCGCCAGTCGCCTCGCTCGATCCCGTAAGTGCGTATCTCTGCGCCGGCCTTGCGCGCGGCACTCGCGAGTTCTTCAGCATGCGGGTCCTGCGCGTTCACAACAGCGATGCGCGGTGCAGTGTAGACCGTGCCGTCGAATAGCAGCCGCTTGGCGGCGAAGTAATTCTCCATGGTTTGGTGATAGTCCAGGTGATCGCGCGTCAGGTTGGTGAAAACGGCGACGTCGAAGGGAATGCCGATCATGCGGCCCTGGTCGAGAGCGTGGCTCGAGACCTCGGTCACCAGCTCCGTGGCTCCACGCGTCGCGCCCTCGGCCATCAGTTCGAACAGGTCGCGCGACTCGGGCGTAGTGTGGATCGAAGGACGCGTCTCGCCCGCGATGTGATACTCAATCGTTCCGATGAGAACCGTGCTGCGTCCGGCGGAGTTGAGCAATGACTCGGTGAGGAATGCAGTTGTGGTTTTACCGTTGGTGCCCGTGATGCCGGTGGCCGCGAGCTTTTTCTCTGGATGGCCAAAAAATGCGGCCGATGCCTCGGCCAGGGCACGACGGCCGTGCTCGACGTGGACGGCGGGCAGATTGGGATGGTGGACGACGAGGTGGCCGAAGGTCCGCGCGGAGTCTGTAATGATGCCGATGGCTCCCGCAGCAACGGCTTGTGAGATGAAGCGATTGCCGTCAGTCGAGCCGCCTTTCATCGCCACGAAAACCGCGCCCGGACCTACGCGGCGCGAATCATACTCGATGCCGGTAATGGGCGCGGTGGAGTCGCCCGCAGAGTCGAGATTGGAAACTTCCGCGATGAGATCGCTCCACAACATGCTGAGTTCATTTTAGTGGGAGGGGCGACAGAGATTAGAACCGGCTGCATAAATCCGGTTTTGAAAGGGCACGACTTGCCGGGCCCCCAGCGACAGGTCTTCCGTCGCTGGGGTGGCTTGAGTCGTGCCGCGAAATGCCTTATAAACACTGGGACTTTAGCCCCTGAGGAAAATTTCTTCGTCGCCTCACGCCATTTATGCGACCAGCTCTAGTCGCTTTTACACGACGATTGTTTGTTCGATAACATTCGAAGTAGCGCTCGGAGAAATGTCGGGCTCCTTCTATCTATGGGAAGGCCAGTTTATAGGCGGGGCAACAGTGATCGCGTAGTATCAGGGCTACTTTCCTCGGCAAATCAGATTCAGCGTCCGCAGCGGACGACAATTTTCGTGCCGGGGCGGACCATCGTTCCAGAGGCGGGTGCCTGTTCGCGAGCGGTGCCATTACCAACGATTTCTACTTCGAGGCCGGCGCTGCCCGCCTCGACAATCACCTGGCGCACGGTCAGGCCAATGAGCGACGGAACGCGCTGGGTTGCACCGTCAGCGATGACGACAGAGTTAGTGGTTGGGGGAGGGCTGGCCGGTATTGAAGTCGATGGAGCGGATGTGAGGGGAGGGCTGCCGGGTTGAGGGTTGGGTTGAGTGTTGGTAGCTGCGCCGGCGGGTTGCGCGGCAAGCGAGGAAGTTGATGCGGTGCGCGGAGTCGCCTGCGCCGGCGGGTTGCGCAGCGGATCGTCGCTCGGCAGATCGTTGGCGGCCGCGTAGAGCGCGTTGATGTCGCCCGCATCGGAGGACGCATCGTCTTCCTTGGCGGGCGCGTCGTTCTTCAATGGAGGCTTCGCGGGTTGGATCTCGATATCGTGCGGAACGCCAAGGTATTCGAGAACCCCTTGCGCAACCTCGGCAAAGACGGGCGCGGAAACCGCGGTGCCGTAGTAATCGCCGTGAGGCGAATCGATGACCACGGCGATGGAGATGACCGGATTGTTGACCGGCGCAAAACCTGCAAACGAAGCAATGTGCATCGTCTTCGAGTAGGTGTGCGTGGCAGGATCGATTTTCTGCGCCGTGCCGGTCTTGCCCCCTGAGGAATAGCCGTTGAGCTGCGCCGGTTTGCCGGTCCCGAACAGCACAACGCCCTCCATCATTTTGCGCATCTCCGCTGCCGCCACCTCGCTGATCACGCGATGCGCCCCGGCCGGTAGCGGATCGGGCAAATCGCCGGCCAGCACGCTTCCGCGCGTCTCGGCAGCGTGCACCACCTGCGGCGGCTCCTGCGGTGCATCTGCTTTTTGGTTCAGGTTTGTAGAGGTCGACGTTATCTGATCGGGCATGAGGATGTGCGGCGGCAGATATGTGCCGCCGTTGGCGATGGTCGAAACCATGGTTACCAACTGCAGCGGCGTCACGGCGACTTCCTGGCCGATCGCCACGGATCCGATCGAGGACGGTTGCCAGCGGCTCACGGGACGGAGCAGGCCCCGTGTTTCACCCGGTAGCTCGATGCCGGAGCGCGTGCCGAATCCGAAATCATGAATATATTGATAGAACTTGTCGGGCCCCATCTTCATCGCCAGCTTGATCGCCGCCACGTCGCTCGACTCTTCCAAAGCCTTGTGTACCGGAATCACGCCAAAGTGCTCGCCTTGATTGTCGTGTATGGTGCGGCCAAAGATGGTGATCTTGCCGCCCTGGCAGTCGATCGGGTCGTCAGGCGTGGCCACCTTTGCGTCCATTGCCGCGGAATAGGTGACCAGCTTGAACGTGGAACCGGGTTCGTAGACGTCGCTGACGGCGTGATCGCGAAGCAGCGCGGGCGTGGTGTGGCGAAACTGGTTGGGATTGAAGGTGGGACGAATGGCAAGAGCTAGAATCTGGCCGGAGTGCATATCTTGCACCACAACCGTGCCGTTGAGCGCCTGCGTCTTTTCCATGGCGTGATCGAGGGCGCGCTCGGCCATGAACTGAATGTTTTCGTCAATCGTCAGGATCAGATTGCGGCCCGGCGCGGGCTCGCGCTCGCTGGAGCCGAGAACTTTGCGTCGCGCGTCTAAAGCGGTATACATGACGCCGGACGTGCCGTGAAGCCCGGAATCGAATTTTTCTTCCAGGCCCCCCAGGCCGTTGTCGTCCACACCCACGTAACCCAGCACTTGCGCGGCAATTTCGTTGTCAGGGTAGAAACGCTGGAACTCTTTCTGGAAGTAGACGCCCTTCATGCCGAGCTTCTTGACTGCGTCCGCGACCTGCGGTGTGACACGGCGCGCGATCCAGGCGAAATTATGGCCGGCATTCAGGCGCGCGGCGATCTCGGGTTCTGTGGTGAGAGCGTCTTCACGATCGGTGTGGACCAGCGTGGCCAGCGTGCGCGCGGCGCCTCCCTTGTCGTCGATCTGGCTGGGGTCGGCGTAGATCGAGTCCACCAGCACCGTCATGGCCAGTTCGCGCATATTGCGGTCGTAAAGTACGCCGCGGCGCGGGGCCACGTCGAAGGTGCGCTGCTGCTGCTTTTCCGCACGCTCCACAAAATCCTGGTGGCGGACGATCTGCAGCCAGAACAGCCGGCCACCAATGGCGCAGACCCACACCAGAAAGAAAACACATACCGCGATGAAACGCGAGCGCTTGAACGGAACGCCGCGAGCGGTCTTCGTCCGGCTGCGAATGGGTTGGGGTGTGGGCATCGAATGCCAGCTTTCAGCCCTCAGCTATCGGCTTTCAGCTCACCTGAGCGTGAGCTGATTTCCTTTTCCTGCCTCTTCGGTTCTAATCGTTCTCACACACTTCGTTCTGCCGATGCCTTGCTGAGAGCTGATAGCTGACGGCTGTCGTTAACGAACACTGGGGGAGGGTGAAGCGTTCTGCGCCAGCGTCGGCGCGCCTGAATCCATGGCGCCGCCGCCCGGATGAATGACCTGTCCCGGCTGCGGCTCGGCCAGTCCAAGCTTGCGCGCGATCTGGTCGATGCGTGCCGGCTGCGACAGCTCAGCTTCGTTCAGGCGCAATTGGCGATTCTCTTCGCGCAACTGGCTCAGCACCTGCTTCTCGCTTTCCACTCGATAGCTGCTTTCAATGGCGTAGAAGTGCTGCAGGCCATAGACCATGACGAGCGAGAAAAGTACGGCGCACGCGGCAGCAAAGACGCGCATTTCACGGATGCGCACCGGGTCGGCAGCCTTGACAAGACGCGAGTTATCGATGCGCTTGGCGATAAAGTACTCGGGCATGCGAACGCGCCGCCTGCGCTCGACCTGCGTTGCCATCAGCTCGGCGTTACGTTCGGCTGCGCGGGCGCTCCACCCCAGGCCGCTCTCAAAAGTTGCTGCAAATGCCGCCATGTTCGTTCTCCTTCGTCGAGCAGGAACGTCCCTCGTCCCTATGTCCCTAGTCCCTGTTTCGCTGCCACCCTCAACTTCGCACTCCGTGAGCGCGGGTTCCGTTCAACCTCTGCTTCGCCGGCGGTGACTGGCTTCTTCGTCAAGATGTTCCAGACTCCCAACCGCGCGCCTTCCCGCAAACTGTCTTTCGCGATGCGATCTTCCAAAGAATGAAAACTGATAACCACTAAACGGCCCGAGGACTTAAGCAACTTTGGTGCGGCCTCGAATAGATCCCTGATCTCGTCCAATTCGCGATTGACGTAAATGCGCAGCGCCTGAAACGTTCGCGTTGCCGGGTGAATCTGCACGAATTTCATTGGCGGAGCGGCTGAAGCTACGATCCGGGCTAATTGCGCCGTCGTAGCGATCGGCCGCCCCCGCACAATGGCTCTGGCGACTGTCCGCGACCTCCTTTCCTCACCATATTCGTAAATAAGATTTGCCAGCTCGCGCTCGCGCATCTCATTCACCACTTGATAGGCAGTCGGCCCAACGCGCGTATCCATACGCATGTCCAGTGGACCGTCCGCCTGAAAACTGAATCCCCTGCGTGCCTCGTCAAACTGCAGGCTGCTGACTCCGAAATCGGCCAGTATGCCATCTGCCGATCCCGGCGCAACGTGCTCACCGATCCGGCTGAACGTCTCGCCGACCAACTCAATCTGCGGCGCCTGGCTGCCCATCTCTGCTCGGACCCGGTCGAGCCTGGAAGCGGAAATTTCCAGCGCCTCAGGATCGCGATCGAATCCAATCAACCTGCCCGCAGGTCCCAGCCGTCGAACAATGCCTTCGGAATCGCCCGCAAGGCCGACCGTGCAGTCAACGTACGTGCCCTCGGCCCGCACGCTGAGGAATTCCATCACCTCTTGAAAAAGAACCGGCACATGGCGAGCTTCGTGCTGCGTCATGCGCTCCCCTTAGGGAGTTCCGGCCCCACCGCGGGGCCTGAGCACATCCGAGACGCGATCCAAATCCGCGTCTGTCACCGCGCTGGCTGAAAGCGTCTCCGCCAGCATCTCGAGGTTCGTCACTTCCAGATAGGTGATCTTGCCCATCACCAGAACCTCGCCTTCGAGCCTGGCCGCGCTGCGCAGAATTCGGGGTAGCGAAAGCCGCGCCTGTTTGTCGATCTCCGATTGCTGGCCGTAATAACTGGTGAAATTCAAGTACTTCTTCACTACCGGGTCCGTGTTGTATTCCCCCAGCCTGGCTTCCCGCTTCTCCCACTCTTGAAGAGGCCAAATCTCCGCGCTCTTACCGTTGGGGCTGGTCACGTAAAACTGCTTGATATTCGCGGCGGCCACCAATTTCTCGAAATCGGTCGGAAACTTGAGCCGTCCCTCCGTGATCTTGGCTTCGTAGCTACCGCGAAACATGACGATACCCTTCGCTGTCCCTCGGCTCGCCGGCTGCCCGAAGCGCATGCTTCGGCTCCCGTGGACTTCCATCATTAGCCACTCTGGTTCCGCGCACGCTGCGGATCGCAAATTCCGCGGCAAAGGAAATCGAACCGAGTAGACTTGGAGCCAGGGCAGTCGATCGCCGGATAGGCGCCTTGCCCGCGGAGAATGTGTCCAGAAACAGATTTCCAGACGATTCCGGACCGCTCCAATTTGCTCCAGTTAATTCCATGAAGCCGATACTAACCCGGTTCTCCCCTGCCGCCAAGTGAAAAAACGGTGGAAAGCGCAGGAAAATCAGGGTTTCTGGGCAAACTTCGACTAATAGATTTAGAAAATCTCCCGACCACAAGATATGGTGTTTACTGCTCTGATTCTCGGGCTGGACAGGCCGGCCCGCTTATGATAGGAGAACAAAAGGCGAAAGCGAAGCCTAAACCCCGGGTTGGAGATCATGCCGTCCGATTTCAACTTACTTCTTGGGAGCTGTGGCGTGGGCGGCCGCGTAGGCCATCAGCGCCGTGAAGCGGTGATCGCCTTGCAGCGGTTTCAGGTCCGGGTCTTTACTCATATCCTTGATGACCCAGCCAGCCAGCCCATGATCGACTGCGTCGCGCAGCAGGTGAAGCGCCTCGTCGCGGTTGCCTTCGCGGAGCTTTAGACAGGCGAGGTTGTAAGTGCTCAACGCGGAGGCCGGATTGTTCGGTCCTAGAACGCGCACCTGGGCGGCGTGGGCCTGCTCGAGCAACTGCTCGGCGCGGGCATAGTTGCCGCTGCGGGTGAGAATCTCGGCGAGATTGCTCATGGCGGACAACGTGAGAGGGTGATCGGGCCCGAGCAGGCGCGTGCGCGCGGCAACGACCTGTTCGCCCAGCGACTGCGCCTCGTCGAGCTTGCCTTCATCGGTGAGCACGGCGGTGAGGGTATTCATGATGTGAATGGTTTCCGGGTGGTCGGGACCGAGGATGCGGCGCTTGGCGGCGAGGGTTTCGCGATCCAGCGCTTCCGCTTCGGCGAAGCGGTTTTCCCTGTAGAGGATGATGCCGAGATTCTCCGCCGCCATCAATGCGTGCGGCGAGTCGGCGCCTTCGGTGCGGCGAAAAATCGCGAGTTGCTCGCGATCGAGACTCTCCGCCTCGGGCCATTTGCCCTCTCCGAGCAGGGCCAGCGATAGGTGATTCATGGCCGAGAGAGTTTCAGAATTCGAGTCTCCTAGAGTCCGCCGGCGAGCGTCGACCACCTGGCGCTCCAGCGCCTCGGCCTCGGCGGAGCGGCCCTCCTCATTCAGAACGACGCCGAGGTAACTCATCGCCGCCAGGGTGTTCTCGTCCTTTGGGCCATAGCGCCGCATTCTGATGTCGAGCACCTTGCGTAGCTGGCTCTCGGAGTCGTGATAGCGGCCAAGTCGATAGAAGATCCAGCCTAGCGCCGCCTGCGACTTCAGCGTGTCGTCATTCTCCGCGCCCAGGTGCTGCAGCCGGATATCGCCCGCCTTGCTGTAGAGCGACTCGGCGCGCTCGTAGAGCCCGAGATTCTCGTAGACCAGGCCCATCACCATCATCATCTGCGCCTGCAGCTCGGGATCTCTTGCCAGCCCGGTTTCAATCTGCCCCGAGGCCTTATCGAGAATCTCGCGCGCGGTGACCTGGTTGCCGCGCGCCTGGCCGGGATCGGAGACCTTGAACATGTTGGTCATGAAATCTGTGATCCGGTTGGCGCGGTCGCGCTCGCGTGTGATGCGGCGTAGCTGGACACCTTCCACGACGGCAAAGGCAGCCAGCAGGACGACGAGCGTTCCAACCACGCTGACGGCGAGGCGATGACGGCGAATATACTTGCGTGCGCGATAGCCCACGCCGGCCGGTCTTGCCAGAACCGGCTCGTGATTGAGATGCCGCGTGATGTCCGCGGCGAGTTCGGAAGGAGTTCCATAGCGGCGCGCCCGATCCTTTTCGAGCGCCTTCATCGTGATCGAGTCGAGATCGCCGTGGAGCAGGCCCTTCAGGCGCTTCGCCTCGGTGGCGCGCAGGGGCGCCGCCGTGCCCGCCAGCTCCTTGTCCGATCCCAGGCGCGTGCTGGGACGCGGAGGATCCTGCTCGCGAAGCTGCCGCAGCACCTCGTCGAACGGCTGCTTGCGCCACTTTTCGCTGTCAAAGGGAAGCGATCCACTCAGAATCTCGTAGAGCACTACGCCCAGCGAGTAAACGTCAGTGCGCGTGTCGATGTCGGCCCCTGCAGCCTGTTCCGGGCTGATATATCCAGGCGTGCCGGCGATGCCCCAGACGCCGGTGAAGATCGACTCCCCCGCGCTGGGAGGCCGCGCAGTCTCCTTGGCAAGGCCAAAGTCGATCAGGCGCGGCGAAGGCCGCCCATCGACCTCGACAACGAGAATGTTGGCCGGTTTCAGGTCGCGATGAATGATCGCCTTCTGGTGAGCGTGCTGCACCCCCTCGCAGACCTTGATGAAAAGTTCCAGACGTTCTTCAATCGACAGCTTCTTCTGGTCGCAGTATTTCGTGATCGGTTCGCCGGGAACGTACTCCATTACGAAGTAGGGCTGCCCCCCGGGCGTGGCGCCGGCGTCGAAGACTTTGGCAATGGCCGGATGATCCATCAACGCCAGTGACTGGCGCTCCGACTGAAAGCGGCGCAGGAGCGCCTCATCGAATGCCCCTGAGCGAATCAGCTTCAGCGCCACCTGGCGCCGAATCGGCTCGGACTGCTCTGCGAGCCACACTTGCCCCATTCCTCCTTCGCCGATCTTCCGGATAAGGCGATAGGGGCCGACTGACTCGAGTGACTGAGGTTCAGGGGACGCGGGAACTGCCGGACGCGAGAGACCATCCGACTCCTCATAGGCGGCAAGCAGGGATTCGATCTCTTCACGCAGGGAAACGTCCGGGCCACAGGCCTGGTTCAGGAAACTGCCGCGATCCTCGGGCTTCCGCTCCAAGGCAGCGTCAAACAGCTCCTTGACCCTCTCCCATTGCCCGGTTTTCTCCACGCAGGCTTCTCCCCACTTCACGCGTAAGCCACGCCTTGGCCATGTTCCAGTCGCGTTTGACGGTTGCCGGAGAAATCTTCAGCGCCGCCGCGGTTTCTTCAACCGTCAAGCCCCCAAAGAAGCGCATCTCAACAATCTTTTCCTGCTGCGCATCGCGACGGGAAAGCCTTGTCAGTGCACGGTCCAGCTCTACGAGATCCACGTTCTGCCGTTGGGGGAGATAAAAGCTTTCGTCCAGTTCTACTTTGTACTGGGGCCCGCGCTTTGCAGCTGCCCGGCGCCGGGCATAATCCACAAGGATCTGCCGCATCAATTTCGCCGCAATGGCTACGAAATGGGCCCGATTCTCAATCAGCCGGGGCCGGTCACCTGCCAGACGGAGATAAACTTCGTGGACGAGTTCCGTGCTTTGTAATGTGTGGTCTGGACGTTCGGCCCGCAAACAGCGGTGCGCCGCTCCGCGCAATTCCTTATAAACAAGAGGAATAAGCGCTTGCAAGGCATCCTGATCCCCGCTCCTCCAGCGATCGAGCAATAGAGTGGCCGAAACCGATGGCTGCGGCACGCGGGTGACCCCCTCGGGGTTGCTTGCTGATTTTGAAGATAGCCTCCAGCCGGGCCGGAGTCAACGCAACGAGCTTCCGCCCCGGGATGCACCCCGATACAGACCCCCAAAGGATCGTCTGTTTCATTCTGGATCCAAAGACTCCAAAAATAATTGAGCTCATTTCTCCCGCGATTGCGCAACTAGTAGGTGAAAGCCGGCTTGGGAGCGCGGCTCAAAAAGTTCCGGGGGGGACTGAACCGCGCTCTCGGCTTTCCTTTCCCATTCCAGCCCATCAGGAGGTCTCAAAGTGACAATGCATCTCGTCTCGCCCGCAACCTCGTCCTTCCGCAGCATGCCGGTCCGCCTCGGGGTTCTTGCCTTGGCCGTTGTCTTCACCGCAAGCCAAACTCCGGCGCAGGGCCCGATTCCCCGCAGCGCTGACGAGGCGCAACCCGCTGCAACCGCCCAGAGCCAGCAAGCCGCGACGCCAGTTCCGGCGACCGCCGTTCAAGCGTCACATATAACGGAAACCTCTGCGCTGCCCGAGGCGCCCAACACGCCGGAAGAGCAGGCCAGTGTGGTCAGGCCTCTCGATATCAAGGCCATCATGGACGATGCCGCACAGGCCAGCCAAAGCCTGCAGCCCACGCCGGCCCCAACGGAAAAGCAGCACCAGACACATCCGGCGTGGCTCGTACTCAGTGCTGTAGGCGCCCTCGGCGCGACAATCGGCGCTATGGGTCTCTCTAAAGGAAGTACAAAGGGTAAGCCAGTTGCGGCGGGCTTTATCGGAGTCGGCGCGGGCCTTACTGGACTCGGCCTGTATCTCACGTTTAAATAACGAAACGGCTCATCAACAACCGCAATCGAACGAGAGGGTTCCCGACTTCGCCGGGAGCCCTCTGGCTTTTTGGGCGGCATTACCAAGCAACCGCATTAGACTCAGACCATCTGGAATTCCGACGATGAAAGCGGGACGATGAGCTTGACGGCAGGCAGCACAGGAATTCACTACGCGGTTTACGGCGCACACGATGCCGAGGAGATGACCGGGCTTCTCGCCGATGCCTTCAGCCGCCGCGATCCCCTTGCGCTGGCGGCGGGAATTACTGCCGCAGAGTTTACCTCTTTCGTGGGGACGTTGTTGCCCAGGGCGGCCGAAGAGCGGCTGTCGATTGTCGCGCGCCTGAAAGAAACCGGCGAGATGGTGGGCGCGTTGCTAACCAACGATCCAGCATTCGATGCCGGCCTTGCGACGGCGGCGCTGGGCCGGAAGTTTGAGATGGTAACAAGCATCCTGGGAAAACTGGCAGCGACCTATCAAGCGGGAAGAGAGCCGGCGCCCGGCGAGACGCTGCATCTTTATCTGCTGGGAGTTTCGGACCGGGCAGCCGGAATGGGTGTAGGACAGCGGCTGATTAAGGAAGCCGTTGCGCACGGGACAATTCGAGGCTACGAGGTTGCGATTGCGGAGGCGACCAACACGACATCGCAGCACATCTTTCGCAAGCTTGGCTTCGTTGAGCGGGTCAAGATTTCATATCGCGATCATGTCTTCGACAACCGGCATGTGTTTGCGGAGATTGCCGAGCATGGAGGACCGATGCTGATGGAGAGGAAGCTTAGCCCTCATCATGCGACCAAGGTCTAGGATGCGCGGGCTGACTTCGCGCGGTGCCTCGCACGATCGATGACGATACGCAGGAGATAGGCAAACACAAGAATGTTGATCGTCAGCAGGCCGACACGAATCCAGGTGATTCGGCGGATAATCTCGAAGATCTCCCACGGTAAAAACGAGGCGGTAATCGCCAGTGTCAGAAATTCGCCCCAGGCTTTTTCGAGATATAGCCCGATCGCCTCGATAAGCGTAACGGATGCATAGCAGTCGGCCACAAACCCGATCCTGCGCAAAACAGGATCGTTGATCAACGAGGCTTTCTCCAGGATGAAATTAACCAGCCGGGACTCCGGGTTAAAGCGGAGGTGGTGGGCCAGCGCCTCAATCTGGTCGGCGACGTCCTTGTGCAGCAGCCGGTGCGCTCCCATGCCGATGGCGAAAAACAAAAGGGCGTGAAACAACTTATAGACCGCGATCAGCATCAATACGCGGTTATGATGCTGTCCTCCGGCGCGGCTGAAAAGGCGAAAACGTGACATGATGGGCGGTGATCGGCTGCTTTTCTCCAGAGTAAACGATGAAGACCATCACGCGGCTGCCTCCGCGAGCCCAATCAGCCAAGTAAGTGCTTAATTTAGCGGGAGTTATGGTCGTTTAATTAGGTGACCCAGATCACATCCTTAAACGCCGATCCACGAAAAACTTTTTGCATCGAGGTCGCCGCTATGGAAACCACACTTCGTAATCTCAGAATTCAAACTGTGCGGGCGCAACTTTCAGCGCTCGAAACCGAGTGCATCGCACTGGCACACTGGCTCGACAACGAAAATCCCGCCGACGAAGAACGCGCCGCCACCGCGTACCAGTGGAACGAGGCGATGCAGGAAAGCATTGAGCTGCAATCGAAGTTGGATAAGCTGTTGGCGTTCAGCCACGTGACTGTCCACTAGCCAGGTCAATCCATACTTTCCCCACTCGGCCCGCTTTCCCCAGAATGACGGCGGGCTCACCTTCTCAGGTGCAGCAGCGCATCGCGGTCGACGATTTCTCCGTTGAGGACGATGGTTGAGATGCGTCGCGCATTCCAGATATTGACCGTGGGATCGGCGTCAACCGCGAGAATGTCAGCTCGGCGGCCGGAAGCGATCTGGCCAAGTTCGTTCCAACCAAACTGCAAAGCGTAATTATTGGTAGCCGAGGCCAGAGCTTCGCGCGGCGAGAGACCCAGGCGCACTAAGAGCTCGAGCTCTGTGTGCAGCGAGATGCCCGGCATGGTTCCCATGGCGTCGGCGCCCGAGCCGGCCAGGTAATGGGGAAAGTCGCTGAAAATGGTCTCGTTGATGCGCCAAAGGCGTAATGCCGTGAGTCCGGCCCTTTTCTGCTCGTTCTCTTCCAGGTAGCGCTGCCCAACGGCAGGCAGATGGCGCGCCCAACCGGGAAGCGGAAACACCATCTCGCCGGTTTCGGAGTCGGTGGGATGGTACATCCTGCCCGGATCGAGGAGCTTCGCTGCAGGTTCCTTCCATAAATTGCGATGGCCGGGCAGCTCCACGTATTCAAGGCTGAAGTCGGGCATCAACGCAGCGCGATGGGCGGCGAGAAAATGAGAGTAACTGCGCAACCGCGCGTCGGTGGGCGGAACCCGCTCGGAGTAGTCGTAGGCGGTTAAGTAAGAAGGGCCGTCAGGATCGTCGACCAGCGGCCGTTGCAACTCGTCCGGAATGACGCCCAGATTGTAGCGGTCCATCCCCACCAGCGCGTCCACGCCAGCCTCGATGCCGACAGGATAAGGCGTTGCGACGAATTGGCCGTATGTGGTGAGGCCCAGTTCGTGTGCGTGAGCAATGATCCACTGCGAATTGGCCGCGGTCAGATGCGCCGTTAGTAGCAGAACGCGCGTCCCCATGTGCGCCGTGTCGGCCATTTGGCGGGCAGTATCCTGCGGGCTCAGCTCCACTGGACTCGCGCCCTCGCGCAGCTTCGACACCCACTCCGCATGACGCGCCAGCAAGCTCCAGTTGTCGGTCACGCCGATCGAATCGATGGGATAGATGTGGGGACTGGGCTGCGCGCTCGTATCGATGAATCCGCGCTCGCTGTCGGCGCGCGCCACCACGGTCGTCACGCCCATGTACAGATTGGCGTTGGCTTGGGCCTGCGAGTTCATGCCCGCAAAGCCATCCACGAGTCCGGGGATCAGAAATTTCCCGGTGCAATCGACGATGCGCGCGCCCTTGGGGACCGTCACCTGCCCCGGCAATCCAACATCGGTGATGCGGTCCGCTTGAATGACCACGATGGCGTTGGCGAGATCGCGCGCCGAGTGGCCCCAGTCTGTAACGTCCACCACCGTGCCGCCGGCCAGGACCAGAGGCGGTTCAACTTCGGCTTGCGGGAAGGCTGGCTGGGCCGCGAGAGCCCATCCAAGCAGAAGCAGAGCCGAAGAAAAACCATGAAGCCGCATTGGAGAATCTGTTTGATTGTCGCATAGCCCGGCGAGGGCGTTCGTTCCGCGGTGGTGAGGAAGCTTGGCCCGGTTTGAACAGGCGCGGCTTCACAGCTCGCGGAAAAAAACGACGCCTTGAAAGGGCACGACTTTAGTCGTGCCGTAAATCGAGCAGAATAAACGCGGCTTTAGCCGCTGAGGGATGGCTCTCCTTGCCGCCGGAGACTTTTTTCAATCGGAGCCAACGCTGCAGCCGCAGCAACAATCAAGATAGGAAAACACTCCAGCGTATAC
>JBEKPO010000081.1:0-19863 GCA_049520675.1 Occallatibacter sp.
CGGCTCTAGCCGTCGTGGGCGTTCTGCTCATCGCTGCGGGCGCTACATTCTTCTGGCTGAAAAGGCGGTCCCAGGAGATATGACGGCGCGGCGGGGAACCCCCGGTCTGTCTTGTGCTAATTTGTGCTAGGGACTTGCACCTCTGGCACCACTTTCACCATCGTGCACACTGAAAAATCAGTAGCTAGCTGATTCCATTACAGGCGTTGCCGTCCAATCCAAACAGTTCACCGGCAGCGGCCTGGGAACACATGTTCTCAGGCCGTTGTTGCGTTAGAGGCAGGGACCAAGGGGCCGAGGAGGGAGCCATGGAGCACGATTTGCAAAACTCGATTGCGCTGCTGGAACGCACGCCGGCCGCGCTGGATGCGCTGCTGAACGGATTGCCCGACGCGTGGACGGAAACGAACGAGGGCGGCACGACATGGAGCCCGCGAATGGTGGTGGCTCACCTTGTCTTCTGCGAGCATGAGGACTGGATGCCGCGCGTGCGGATGATCCTGGATAGCGGCGAGCAACAGACGTTTGTGCCGCTCGACCGACAAGGCTCGGTGCGTGAGGGATCAGGAAAATCGCTCGAGCAGTTGCTGGATGAGCTCAAGCGCGCGCGCGCGAAGAGCCTGGAAGAACTGCGCGAGTTGCATCTGGCGACGGAGGATCTCGAGCGGCGGGGACGGCATCCTACGTTCGGCGTAGTCACGCTGTCGCAGTTGCTGGCAACGTGGGCAGCCCACGATTTGACGCACCT
The DNA here is from genome assembly GCA_049520675.1 of Occallatibacter sp. GTDB lineage: Bacteria > Acidobacteriota > Terriglobia > Terriglobales > Acidobacteriaceae > Telmatobacter. The sequence goes on from JBEKPO010000081.1 coordinate 749, forward strand.
GCACCAGATCTCACGCATCATGGCGTACCAGTATCGAGAGGCTGTGGGGCCGTGGAGCAGGTTTCTCGGCGTGCTGCATTGCGCGGGCCACAGCGAATCGGCCTGAGAAAAGGCAGAGAACAGGCGACCCCAACTGGCAATCGTCGCCCGCCGGGGACCCCGGAAGGGAGCAAGGGAACAAGGGAACGAGAAAGCAGGGACTCCGGGACAACACGGCTACGGGGCCGGAAATCAGGGTTCTGGTCGGCAAGCAAACGCACGCTGCTCTTCCGCATCCGAAAGAAGGCGGAGGTTGCGGATGGGACTGGTTCTCTATCTTAGAAATGACTGGCGCGACCTGGCGTGGTCGGCGGGGATTCTGGCTGCGGCCATTGTCGCTGCGCTCATTGTCCGCGCGATCGCATTTTTCCTCTTGAAGCGGCTCACGCGGCGCCGCGGCACGCTTCTGGGTCAGTCGCTGGTGAGGCACGGGGAGAAGCCTTCGCATTGGATCCTGCCCTTCCTGGCGGTTCTCACGGTGGTGCCGGCGCTCCCCTTGCCGCAGCCAGTGAAAACCGGACTCGAGCACATCGCCGGCCTGGGGCTGATCGCTGCGGTCGCGTGGCTGGCCGTCCTGCTGATCGAAGTGACCTCCGACATCCTCAGCGCCCGTTACCGCATTGATGTTGCCGACAATCTCGTGGCGCGGCGCATCCAGACGCAGTTTCAGGTGGTGCATCGGCTGGCCATGCTCCTCGTCGGCGTCGTGACTGTTTCGATCATGCTCATGACCTTCCCGGCCATCAAGCACATCGGCATCAGCATTCTCGCTTCGGCAGGCGTGGCCAGCCTGGTGGTTGGCATGGCCATGAAGGATACTCTCGCCAACCTCATTGCCGGCGTGCAGATTGCGTTCGCGCAGCCGTTCCGGATAGGCGACGCGGTGGTGGTCGAAAACGAGTGGGGATGGATCGAAGAGATCGGCATGATGTATGTGGTCGTGCGCCTCTGGGACCTGCGCCGGCTGGTGCTGCCATTGAGCTACTTCCTCACCAACCCATTCCAGAACTGGACGCGGACCAGCGCCGATCTGCTGGCCTATACCTACCTTTACGTGGATTACACCGTGCCAGTTGACGCGGTGCGCGACGAGTTCCGGCGCATCCTCGACGCGACGCCGCTGTGGAGCAAGAAGGTCTGCGTGCTGCAAGTGTCAGACAGCGACCAGCGCACCATGCAGCTACGCGCGCTAATGGATGTGCGCAATTCTTCCGATGCGTGGGACCTGCGCTGCCTGGTGCGCGAAAAGCTGATCGATTTTCTGCAGAAAAACTATCCGGGCAGCCTGCCGCGCTACCGGGGCGAGCTTGAAACGCAGGCAGAGCCTCGGGCCATGCCGGCGCATCGGTCAGGCACAGAAGCCACGAGCGGCAGCACGACGCCAGCGGAGATTTCCTCCCCCGCCGTCGAGAATGAACTGCGACGCAGCGCGTAAACAGCAGCCGCTGCAATCCGCTAAAATCCTCAATAGAATGAAATGTCCTTACTGTGGATTTGGCCAGGATCGGGTGGTGGACTCGCGCGAAAGCAAGGAGGCCGACTCGATCCGGCGGCGGCGGGAGTGTGAGCGCTGCAACCGCCGCTTCACCACCTACGAGCGCATCGACGAAATTCCTTACATGGTGGTCAAGAAGGACGGGCGTCGCGAGCGCTTCGATCGCCATAAGATCCTGAACGGCCTGGTGCGCGCCTGCGAAAAGCGGCCGGTCTCGTCGACCCAGTTGGAAAAGATCGTCGACGCAACGGAGACTTTCCTCGTGGACGCGCCGGAGCGCGAGCGCTCAACGCGCGAGATTGGCGAACTGATCATGGAGCACTTGAAGAAGCTCGACACCGTGGCCTACATCCGCTTCGCATCCGTGTATCGCGACTTCAAAGATGTGCGCGAGTTCAAAGAAGAGCTGGAGGGGCTGTTGGAAGGGCACGGGAAGAAGAAAAGCAGCTCCTAGCCGCTAGCTTCTAGCTCCCAGCTGTTCGTGCCGCCTGGAACGCCGCTGCCTGAGGCGGCGGACGGCCGAAAAAGGAAGTTGATGTGGTACGCACTGTTGAATGAGCTGGAGGCTAGCAGCTAGTGTGGTGTCCCTGGAGTTCTCAGCAAATTTCAAAGCCCCGAAATGCAGGTCCTTCGACTGCGTTTGCCGCAAAAAGCGCGGCAGACTCCGCCCAGGATGACAGACTGAATTTACGTTGCGAACTTAAGAGACAGGACACTGGGAGCTGGAGGCGAGGAGCTAGAGGCTAGAAGCTATGAAAGATAACAAAACACACAAAGTCACGTTGATCCCTGGCGACGGGATCGGGCCCGAAGTTACTCAGGCCGTCGTCCGCATTCTTGAAGCCACCGGTGCAAAGTTTGATTGGGAGCGCTACGCCGCCGGCGCCGAGGCATTCGAGATTCACGGCGAATATATTCCCACCGCGCTCTACGAGTCCATCGAGCGCAACCGCGTGGCACTCAAGGGGCCGGTCACCACGCCGATCGGCGGCGGCTTCAAGAGCATCAACGTCACGCTGCGCAAGAAATTCGATCTCTTCGCCAATCTGCGGCCGATTCGCAACCTACCCGGCCTCGACACCAAGTATCCCGGCGTCGATCTCGTCATCGTGCGCGAAAACACCGAGGGCGAGTACGTGGGCCTCGAGCACGAAGTGGTTCCCGGCGTCGTCGAAAGCATCAAGGTGATCACCGAGAAGGGATCGACCCGCATCGCGCGTTTCGCTTTCGAATACGCACGCAAGCACGGCCGCAAGAAGATTCATTCCATTCACAAGGCGAACATCATGAAGCTCTCTGACGGGCTTTTTTTGCGCTGCGCGCGCCAGGTAGCCGAGGAATATCCCGACATCGCCTATGGCGAGCACCTCATCGACAACACCTGCATGCAGTTGGTGATGAATCCCTTTCAATACGACACGCTTCTGCTTGAGAACCTCTACGGCGATATCGTCAGCGACCTGTGCGCCGGCCTGGTCGGCGGGCTGGGCCTTGCGCCAGGCGCGAATCTTGGCGTCAACTGCGCAATCTTTGAAGCCGTGCATGGCTCGGCGCCCGACATCGCCGGCAAGGATGTGGCGAACCCCACAGCGCTGCTGCAGTCAGCCATCCTGATGCTGCGTCATCTCGATGAGGGTGCTGCAGCCGACAAGGCGCAGAAGGCGCTGGAGAGGGTCTATACGGAGCGCAAGTCGCTGACCCGCGACGTGGGCGGCACAGCCGGCACAACGCAGTTCACCGAAGCGGTCTTAGCCGCCATGTTGTAGCGCTCTCATTCGGCGTTGATCCGATGGAGCGTGGCGACGATGCCGACCACCGACCTGGTTGCACGATCGACGACCGGCGACGTGCTGATGCGAACTTTCAGCTTATCCTGGGTGCGATTGAGAAGAGTGGCTGTTCCTTTGCAGTGTCCTTCGATAGCCGTGCGGCGGCTCAGAGGAACACCATCGTCGGATTGATAGCTGAGAACGGCGACGGCTTCCTCGATGATCTTGCCGGCCAGTTCGTCTGACCTGAAGCCAAGAAGTTCCTCGGCGGCGGGGTTGATCGACCGGACCGCGCCGAGAACATCGGTAAGAACGATGGCATCGGCAACCGATGCCACGACACTCTCCAGCCAACTGCATTTCTGGCGCGCCTCCTCAAGAGCGCGGGTGGTCTCGGTCACATCGACGGCGATCAGACGCATTCCGCGCGGCCCTCCTTTACGGTCGCGAATCAGCGTGCGATGCAGCTGGTAGGTGCGGAATGTTCCGGTGCGGTCGAAGATGCTTCGGATGATGACTGGGGGATCGCAGTTGACTTGAATCTGCGCTCGAAAAGCCGCCTGGCTCAACTCCTTCTCGTCCATAGCCATCAGATCCCAGCCAACCATTCCTACGAGGCCCCCGTGATCGGGGTGATGCAGGGCGAGGGCCGCGCGGTTTGCGTGCACAATCTGTCCCTCGGTGTCGATGTCAACGTACGGCAGCGGCAGCTCATCCAGCTCTTGCCGGCATGCGCACACCTCCGGCACAACATTTGCATCGGCCTCGCTCACCTTGAACCCCCGTGATTCGTCTGCAGTGTGATTTTGAGAAGATCGTCGGGCGACTCCAGCCGCTCGACAGGCGTGAGGTCAAAAGTGAGAGGAATGCGAAGCATGGTGGCCCGGCCGCCAATGTTCACGGTGGTTTCCCGATTCTGGAAGACAATTCGTTCCAGCTCCGCGGTCAGAATCTGCTCGTTCGCGCGCCCTTCCAGGATTGCCAGGAGCGAGGAATCGCTCCAATGGTAAACCGCATCGTCCGACAGCAGGCTCTGTGTCAAGAACGCGGCCACCGCCATCAGGCAATCTTCCACCGCTTCGGGACCGAAGCGCTGACTGATCATGTTGAGACAACTGAGGCGAAAGAGAACAATAAATGCTTTTCCGCCGGCCGCCATGATCCGCCTCAGGTGCTCCAGGGCGCTGCCTCCGCCGCGCAGCCCGGCCGCGTTGTCGTTGGCAGTGGTGTGATCGGCAGTATGCAAACTCGATGCCTGTACCGGGCCGGAATCCGCACCGCCAGGGTGCAGAAACAAATCCAGCTGCGTGCGAAGGTTCTGGATTCTCTCAGCCGAGGTTGCAGCTGCGATACGGCTCGATAACTCATCGGATTTTGCTGCTGCGTCGTCTACGCCGAGGGCTTTCAGCAGTTCGTGAAACAGAAACGCCGTCACCGATCGCCATGCCAGCGTGCGATCGCGCAGTTCGTCTTCCCCGGCCTTGCGGTAATCCCCGAATTCACGCACGATCGAGCGAAGCTGCGTCAGCTTCTCTTCCTCGGGTGCCCGATCGGGTAGCTGCAGGGCCAGCTTGGCTACGTTGGAGCGAAACTGCTTGTACGTCTCGCTGTCGATCTCGGGGACGCCTCGCGCTAACCCTTCCACGGCAAGGGTGAGAAACCTTTCCGGGTTGGGCAGCTCAACCAGCTTGTCGCCCCCGGGGTGGGTCTGGCCCCAGGCGGCCATTTGCCGCAGGTTCATCCTGGAACGCTCCTTCCTCGTTCATCGGCCGGATTCGCTGCAACGTGATCCCATTCCCCCTTTGGGCACCCGGCGGCGAGATAAACCTCTTGTAGAATGAAAGGTTGCAGCCATGAAGAACAAATACCCCATCGGAATCCTTGGGGCCACCGGAGTGGTCGGCCAGCGCTACATACAGTTGCTCGAAGACCATCCCTGGTTCGAGGTCGCGTGGCTCGCCGCCAGCGACCGGTCGAGTGGCAAACCTTATGGCGAGGCAGCCAAGTGGCGGCTCGATATACCGCTGCCCGAGCGAGTCGCGAAGATGATGGTCTCGCCGGCGGAGCCTGAGGGCGCGCCCAGAATTATCTTTGCCAGCATAGACGCGGCGATCGCCCGCGAGTTGGAGCCGAAGTTTGCCGCGGCCGGTTGCGCCGTCATCTCCAACTCCAGCGCCTTTCGCATGGCGCCCAACGTGCCCCTCGTGCTGCCCGAGGTGAATGCCGACCATCTGCGGATGATCGAGGACCAGCCCTGGCGCAAGCAGTCAGGTGGGTTCATCGTCACCAATTCCAACTGCTCGGCAATGGGCCTGGTGCTCGCGCTCAAGCCCATCGAGGTTCGCTTTGGCATCGAGCAGATTTTCGTCACCACCATGCAGGCCGTCAGCGGCGCCGGCTATCCCGGCGTGGCCTCCATGGACATTCTCGACAACGTGATTCCATTCATCGGCGGCGAAGAAGAAAAGATGGAGGCGGAGACGGTGAAGCTGCTCGGTCACCTTGAAGGCAATTCCGTAGCTCCACTCCATGCAAGGGTAACGGCGCATTGCAATCGAGTTCCCGTAATCGACGGACATACCGAGTGCGTTTCGATCAAGCTTGGCAACAGGCTGGGCCGCGCGGCCACTCGCGAAGAGATCCTTGCCGCGTGGGCGGAATTCAAGCCGCTTGCGGGAATGGATTTGCCATCCGCTCCCGGGCAGCCGATCGAATGGCGCGGCGAGAGCGATCGCCCCCAGCCACGGCTCGACCGCAACCGCGGCAAAGGCATGACCGTGACGGTGGGGAGGCTGCGTCCCTGCAATGTGCTCGATTGGAAGTTCGTCCTTCTCTCGCACAACACGGTGCGCGGCGCGGCCGGCGCCACGATTTTGAACGCCGAGATGCTGGCAAGTTTGGGAAAGCTGCCTCCAGCGCCCCCCGATCGTTCAGGGGCGCAGCAACGAAAGAAGATGTTCGAAGTCGGTGATGCGATCGCAGCCGGCGTAAGCGCCTTGATTGGAGGAGATGGCGGATCTCCAGGGGGTACTGGCGTCTGCTAAGGGGCTGCTTGGGACGGTTCGAATCCATGCAGATGCGCTAACGGCTAGACGCTAACAGCTAACAGCTGTTTTTTGGGATTTCGCATGAAGATTGTCGTGATGAAATTTGGCGGCACCTCGGTGGAAGATGCCGCCGCCATCGAGCGCACCGCGGCCATCGTTGCCGGCCGCGCGGCCTCGGGCAAAAGCCCCGTGGTTGTCGTCAGCGCCATGGCCAAGGTCACCGACCAGTTGCTGCGCGCGGCGGCGGCGGCTTCTGAGGGCGACCGCACCGGCGCGCTGGCGATCAGCTCGCGCCTGCGCTCGCGGCATCGTGACACCGCCTGCGAGCTGATCAAGAACGCCACCGACAGAAAGAACATTGTCTGCCTGGTCGATGAAAAATTTGACGCGCTCGACGAGATACTGCGCGGCCTTTCAGCCATTCGCGAGCTCACGCCGCGCATCTCCGATTTGATCGTCAGCCACGGCGAGCGCCTGTCAAGCCGGATCGCCACGGCGGCCTTTCGCGAGCGTGGCGTCAATGCCGTGCACGTGGATGCGCGCGAGTTTATCGCCACCGACTCGCAATTCCAAAAGGCCGCACCCCTCCATGACCTGATTGAAAAGAAGACGCCCGAGAAGTTGATTCCTCACTTGCAGGCTGGCCTGGTTCCCGTGATGGGCGGCTTCATCGGGTCCAACCAGGCGGGATTGACGACGACTCTCGGCCGCGGCGGATCCGATTACACCGGCGCGCTGGTGGGCGGCGCGCTCGACGCAGAAACCATCGAGATCTGGACCGATGTGGATGGCATCATGACCGCCGATCCCCGCGTCTGCCCGGATGCCCTGCGCGTAAAGGTCATCAGCTTTGAAGAGGCAGCCGAACTGGCGTACTTCGGCGCCAAGGTGCTGCATCCGGCAACCATCCTGCCTGCGGTGAGAAAGAATATTCCCGTGCAGGTGCTGAACAGCCGCAACGCAACGTGCGATGGGACGCGCATCATCTCTCTCGCGCCGCACTGCAAGAGCCCGTTCAAGTCCATCGCCGTCAAAAAGAAGCTCAGCATCATCGATATCGTGGCCAGCCGCATGCTCATGTCGCACGGGTATATGAGCCAGATGTTCGCCATCTTCGACAAGCACAAGTGCGCCGTCGACATGGTCTCGACCAGCGAAGTCTCGATATCCGTCACGGTGGACTCGAATTCGAGCCTGCCTGAGATCGCGGCCGACTTGAGCCAGATGGCCGACGTGAAGTACGAGGGCAAGAAGGCGCTGGTTTGCATGGTGGGCGACGACATCCGCGGCCAGAGCGGCATTGCTGCCCAGGTTTTCTCGGCCATCCGCCATGTCAACGTGCGCATGATCTCGCAGGGTGCGAGCGAAATCAACATGAGCTTCATGATCGATGAGGATGATGCCGACGAGGCCGTGCGATCGTTGCACGCGGCGTTCTTCCAGAACCCCGACCCTGCGGTCTTCGACGTGGAAGCGCGGAAGGCAGCGGCAGTGGGCGGTGGAAGGTGACGCAAGTGAAAGGAGTGAAAGGAGTGAATTGAGTGAAAATAGCGCTGTCATTCACTGCTTCACTTTCTTCACTCTCTTCACTCATTCACTCAGAAGGAACCTATGCTCATCCTGGTGCTCGGCAAAGGCAAAACTGGCTCCCTCGTGGCTGAAGTGGCGCGTGAGCGCGGCCACGGGGTGCGCGCCCTCGACATCGACGAAAACGCGCATGCGTCGGCGCTGACAGCGGCGAACCTCGCCGGCGTCGACGTGGTGGTGGACTTCACGGCGCCCGAAGCTGCCGTCGAAAACATGCGCGCCGTTCTCGCTGTGGGCGGCCGCATCGTCGTCGGCACCACCGGTTGGTATGCCAAATTGGACGAGATGGAAGCACTGGCCATCCAGCGTAGCGGCGGCCTGCTCTACGGAACGAATTTTTCGATGGGCGTGCAAAAGCTTTTTCTGCTCACCGCCGAGTTGGCCAAGCTCGAAGGCTACCAGTTCTCCATCGACGAGACCCACCACGTAACCAAGCTCGATGCGCCTTCGGGCACGGCGCTCACGCTCAAAGAGATCATTCTCGCCGTGCGGCCGGGAGTCGACATTCCCATCGAGTCCCATCGCGTAGGCGACGCCAAGGGTGAGCACGTCGTGCATGCCGTCAGCGAAAACGATGCCCTGGAGCTGCGGCATGATGCGTTCAGCCGCCGCGGATTTGCCCTGGGCGCAGTGCGCGGCGCCGAGTGGCTGGCCGGTAAATCGGGCGCGTGGGAGTTCCGCGAAATCTTCGACCAGCTCTGATTGCGGTCCTGTCGCAGCGGCGCAGCCTATTTCAGTTGCTTCGGAGTTTCTTTCAATCCTGAACCGTTGTGTCCCGAAGTTAGCATTATCGGCCGAAGCCTCGAAATGCAGGTCCTTCGGCTCCGTCTGGCCCGAATTCGGGCCAGCGTGGCTCAGGATGACAGCAATGTTATGTTGCAAACCCTGGAGACAGACTCGGACTCTTACTGTGCTCCGGCCCTCGCCTTGATCAGCTCGCCCAGATAATCCGGCTTCGACTCGTCCCGCACCAGGTGCGGATAGCGCTCGCCGCCATGATAGTCGACTGTCGCGGTGCGATAGTAATCGTCATCGACCACCAGCAGCGAGATCGGCGTCGTCGAATCCTTCGCTGCCCTGATGGAGTCCTCGAGCAAGTCGCGTGTGTAGACGCGCCCGTTTACGCCCACCACCTTCATACCCGGCGAAACGCCCGCCTCGAAGGCCGGGCCGCCTACTACCGAATCGCTCACCGTGCCGTCGCCGCCAAGATCGAGGCCGATCGAGAACATGTCGCCTGTATTGCCATGCCGGCCCGGCAACTCCAGGGGCCGATCGTTGAACTGAACCTTCCAGCCGGCATTCTCCAGGCCGCCCGAGGGCATCTCCGGCGACGTGGAGTCGAGGTGTTTTCTGAGAAACGTGGCCCAATCGTATGGCGCAACCTGGTTCAGCGTATCCACCAGCGATTCGAAAGTGTACGGCTTCAACTCGGGTCCATTATTCGCGCCGCCATGGAAAAGATGGCAAAAGTCGTCAATGGATTTCTGGCCGTTGGTTACGTTGTGAATGATGGTAGCGACTTCAAGCCACATCAAGTTGCCCTCGTCGTAGTAGTCGGTGGTGCGGCGCCAGTTAATCCATCCCGCGCCACCATACCCGAAGCCGGCCACAGCAGTCGCGGTATCTTGCAGGGGGCGCCAGGTGCGGCCCGGCCGTCCAGGACCCATCATCGCGGCAACGTTGGCCATATACTCGCGATACTGTTCGGGCGTAAACAGCCCGCTGCGCACGGCGAGAAGCGGGCCGAGATACTCGGTCAGCCCTTCGTAGCCCCAGAGCAGGTCGTCCTGCATCGGCTTTTCGAAGTCGGGCGTTGCCAGATCGGCGGGGCGGCGGAACTTTCCATTCCACGAATGCGCGAACTCGTGCGGCAAGAGCGCACCCACCAGCACGCCGGCGCCGGGGCCGATCAGGGTGCGTTCGGGCAGCCGGCTGTCGTTCGATTCGTGATGCTCCAGGCCGAAGTGCATCACGTGATCGCTGAGCGTGAACAGGAAATGATAGTCGCGATAGTGGCGCGCGCCGAACAGCTTGCCCGATTCAGCCACCAGGTTCGTCATATCTTTCTGAATTTCGGGGCTCATGGCCAGCGCGGCTTCGCTGTCGGCCACCATGTCAATCTCGTGATGAATGGGCTCGCCGGGCGGCGTCAAATCGATGGCGCGATAATACTGACCGGCAATGACCGGCGAATCAACCAGATGTTCGAGCGAGATAGGCTTGAAGGAAATGCGATTTCCCGATTCGCTGTCGACCGGCAACGCCGTGCCGTACTTCCATCCCTCCGGCAGCACCAGCGTGGCTTGATAAGTGAGCTGCGCGCTTGGCGTGCCCGCCGGGTAAAGCAGGGCCTCATTCCATTCCAGATCCACCAGCTTGTCAGTGGCCGAAAAGCCCTCGGGCTCGATCACGTCATAGACGGCGTTGAGCTCGGTTGCGCCGGCGGGGACATCGAGATGAAACGTGAAGACGTCGAGAGTATCGCGCAACCAGGGAAGCGTCTTGCCGCCGGCTTCAAACTTCAGCCCGGTCAAATCCGTGATCGGCCCCATTGGACCGTGCCCTCCGGGCAGCCACTTGGGAAAGTAGAGTGTCTGCGGTCCAGGCTGAACAGGAATCGTCAGGTGCGCGTGCAACAGCTTGCGCGGCGATTGCGTCGCATCGACGGTGAGCGAGATGGTTTGTCCCGCTTGCGCAAATGCGGCCGGCGCCACCGCTGCTGCAGCCACCGCGAGAAGAAAAGCCAGACCAGGGCGGAATGGACTCATCGCAACTCTCCTTAAAGATGGGGAAAACTTCGGCTCGATCCTCATCCGCGCATCATAGCAGCCCACCTGAAAGGAGAGGTATCCAGGGTCGGCCATTTCCTTTCGTTGAACCCGGGAATTCTTCCACCGGATTGCCATCGCCAACCGGTTTACACTTGAGCTGTTATGGAAACTCAAGGTTGTGGTACTGCAATTGTCACGCCTTTTCGGGCGGATGGATCGGTGGACGAACCGGCGCTTTGGTCGCTGGTGAACTGGCAAATTGAATCTGGAATCGATTTTCTCGTGGCCTGCGGATCGACGGGCGAAGCCGCAACTCTGGAGGAGGAAGAGTGGTTGCAAACTGTCAGGGTAGTCATCGAAGCAGCCGCGGGCCGCGTTCCCGTGTGGGCTGGATGCACGCACAACTCGACACGCGTGCTGGTGCGCCAGGCGGCCAGGCTGCGAGCCGTGCCGGGCCTCTCCGCTGTACTCTCTGCCAATCCTTATTACAACAAGCCCACGCAGGAAGGACAGTTCCAGCACTTTCTTGCGCTCGCGCGCGAAGTCGATCCGTTGCCGGTGTGCGTCTACAACGTTCCGGGTCGAACCGCGGCCAACCTTGAGCCCGAGACCGTCGCGCGCCTGGCGGCCGCAGCCAGAAACATCGAGGCCATCAAGGAGGCCAGCGGCAAGCTTACACAGTTTGCCGACCTGGTGCACATTCTGCCGCGCGGCTTCAAGATTTTTTCCGGCGACGACAACATGGCTCTCGCCGCCATCGCTGTCGGCGCGCATGGACTCATCAGCGTCGCGTCGAACGAGGCTCCTGCCGAGGTGACCCGCATGATTCACGCGGCACTCCTTAACAACTGGGACGAGGCCCGCGAGTTGGAGCGTCGCTACTCTCGACTCTTCGAGGCAAATTTCTGGGAATCGAACCCGGCGCCGGTGAAGACCGTTCTGAGCCTGATGGGAAAATGTGGCGACACCTTGCGCCTGCCGTTAGTGCCGCCTACCGCTTCCACGCGCACCAGACTCGAGCGCCTGGCTGGCGAGATCGGTCTTCTGAAGCACGTGCCGATTCCTGCCGGCGTGCGGTCTGAGGTCTTCTGACCGGGAACCAGTGTGGTGTTTCAGAAATGCCTAGAGCTAGTTGCATAAATAGCCGGAAGCGGTGAAGAAACTTCCCTCAGGGGCTAAAGCCCCAGTGTTTGTGCGGCTCTCGCGGCACGACTAAAGTCGCGCCCTTTCAAGGCGGATTTATGCAATCAGTTCCAGACTGATACGAGGATCGCAATATGCAGGTTCTTCGACTTCGTCTGGCACGAAAAAGCCGCGCCAGACTTCGCTCAGAATGACAGGTTGTTGAATGGCAATTTTAGAGACGCTGCACTGGCTCCTGCCAAATGCAGGTCCCCATCCGACTACGGGCGCTTGCGCGACCTTCGCTCAGGGCAGGCTTTTCGACTCCGTTTGCCGCGGATTGTGCGCCAAACTCCGCTCAGGATGACCACTGCAATTACGGAGCGGTTACGCAGGTACCTTGAAGGCCTGGATCATTCCGCCGCGCGTCACAACTTTTTAGAATCCTTCCGTGTCCGTACTCATCGATGGCCGAAGTGACGCTGTAGATCGCGACTGGCCGTTTTGGTTAAATCCATGGCGAATGCTCCGTGTGCGGGCGCGCCCTGTTTCGCTTCATTTTCCCAATCTTTCGTCGCAGGGCATCCTCAGGCCTTCGGGCTTGGATCTCGCTTCATTGTGTGTCTGCGGCGCTGCTTCCTCAAGAAGGACCGGGAACATGATCGAAACCAGGTGTTCGTTCATTGGCCACGCAGACTCGCAGAAGGTTGCTGATATGTCCCCCAAGCTATTCGAAAAGCTCTTGAGGCTGGCGCTGGTGCCGCTTTGCGCCGCGGTTCTCGTGACTGCGGGTTGTTCCAGTTCCTCGATGACAACCACGGGCACTCAATCGGCCGAGACCGGTTCGGCTTTCGCCATCGGCACTGACGCGCCCATGGCTTCTGTCGTTTCTTTCCCGGTTCAACTCGAAAGCGTTGAACTGACCGGCAGCGGCGGGTCTACCACAACACTCATCAGCGGCATGCCCACCGTCGACTTCGCGCGCTACAACGGCTTGCAGGCCCTGCTCGACATGAACGACGTTCCAGTAGGCACCTACACCGGCGTGACCATCACTCTGGGCTCCGGCTCTATCGGCTACCTCGACACCAGCTCAACGCCTCCCGCCATTCAAAGCATGGCCGCGAGCTTCACCTCGAGCACCGTCAATGTCACACTCACCAAGCCGTTGGTGGTTGTACACGGCGGAAACCCGGTCGGTCTGCGCCTGGACTTCGATCTCGCCCAGTCAATCGAGGTGGACAGCAACGGCAACATCACCGGCACGGTGAACCCGACCTTCGATGCTACGGCGGTCAAGAACAGCGATCGCGGCGGCTATATCGACGAGTTCATTGCCGGAGTGGTCAGCGTGAATCAGGCCGGGCAGTCGTTCGTTGTGCAGGGTCCGCATGGCGCCAACTTCACGATCAACGTCAGCGGCTCAACCGAGTGGGACGGAGATGCCAGCCTGAGCACCCTGAACACCAGCAGCATCGTAGCGGTCTCCGGCAAGATCGATCCGGCCGACCGGACTCTCGACGCCGACGTGGTCGCTCTCATCTCCGACAAGGGCTTCTACGCAACCGGGCAGATCACCTATGTCGCGGAAACGGCGGGTAACCCTGCCACTAGCTTCGACCTCTACGTGCGCGGACTCGAGCCGACCAGCACCGGTCTCACGCTCGGCCAGCTCGCAACGGTGGACCTGACCGGCAATGAAAAGTACTACATCTATTGGGCGCACAACCCGCTGACCCAGTTCCTGTTCAACTCCAGCTCATTGCTTGCCGGGCAGGACATCGCGATGGGCGGCCCAGCCACCGGGGCGGCCAACGCGAGCGATGTAACCGTTGATCGCATCCACCTGCGAAATTGGGGTTTCAACGGAACCATCGTCGCCGGCAGCCAGAACCCGGCCGACGGCACCTTCCAAATGCAGATCAAGGGCTTTGCGGGCGTGCTGATTCCCGAGACGGTTACCGTCTATCTCGGGCCCATTTGCGACTTCCGCTACGGGCTCGATACGTTCACCGACTTGACCGATGGGGCCTCGATTCGCGTGGTGGGTCTATTGCTGAATGATCCCGCAAATGGCCAGGTGGTGCTGGTTGCCCGTCACATCGACGGAACCGACTTCACCGACTTTACGGCCACTGCCGCAGCGCAGTAATCCGCACCCACTAAGTCGCCGGGGCCGAGAATCGTCGGCTCCGGCGCTTCGTATCCAGCCTCGATGAAACTTACTTTCGTGCTGGGCACTTATCCTCTTAAGTATTACGTAAATGCCCTCATTCCGGCCGATCGATAAGGTACAACGGTAACTTTCGTTGCCGAACCAAAATCTTCAGAATCGCCGCAACTTTTGTGAATCCTTTGGTGTTTTAATTGATCGAAGGCCGAAGTGACTCTTAGCGCGCTTCGGACCATGAAACTAAATTCAAGCGATTGCTCCGTGCGCGAGCGCGGCCTGGAACGATTAATTCCTGCGTTGCCTACTGAGGAGAGAGATAACTGGAAGGCATGCAGTACTGTTCCCGGCAAAAATCTTCTCCAAAGTGGCGTTCCTGGATGAGAGGCTTTGCAAACGCAAAATCCGCTCGGCGCCCGAAGTCGTATAGATAGCACGTGCAGTTTCGCGGAAAAGAGAACGACCGAATTATGTCTCCAAAGACTTACGCGAACTCTTACAGGCTGGCGCTTCTCGCGCTCTCTGCGGCTGCATTTGTAACTGCAGGCTGCGGGACCGGCTCGCTGATGCCCACTCAATCCTCATCTGGGCCGACTGGTTCTTCATTCGTGGTTGGCACCGATGCGCCACTCGCCAGTGTGGTTTCATTCAGCACCACAATTTCAGTCACGGCGACGCCGGTTGGCGACACTCCCGGCGGCAGCTCCGATGTCTCCCTGGTCAGCTCGCAGAGCGTTGACTTTGCGCGCTACAACGGATTGCAGACCTTGTTGAACGAGAACAGCGTCACCGCGGGATCGTATGGCGCGATCACCATCACTCTGGGCACCACCATGAGCCCCGGCACCATTGGCTATCTGGACGCCAGTGGCTCGGGTGCGCCGACCATCCAGACCGAGTCCGTGACCTATGCCTCAAGCTCAAATCCGGTGACCATCACACTGGCCAATCCCTATGTTGTTCCTACCTCGGGAGCGCCGGCTGGCATTCGCATTGACCTCGATTTGGCAAAGTCTATCGGCGTCGACTCGACCGGCGCCATCACCGGCACGGTCACGCCAACGTTCGATGTCAAGACGGTAGGGCACGGCGACAGTAGCGCTCACATCGACGAGTTGGTCGGGGGCGTCGTTACTCCTCCAACCTGCACGGCCGAACCCTGCACCTTTACCATCAATGGCCCGCACGGGGAACCATTCACAATTAACGCCACCTCCACAACCGAATGGGATGGCAGCGCGACTCCTGGCTCCTTGAACACCACCAGCGTCGTATTAGTGGCTGGGCAGCTGGATGTATCCGATCAGACTCTGGACGCGGATGAAGTGGCGATTCTCACCGACTCCAAATTCATGGCCGCCGGGCTCATCACCTACGTCACGCCCACCTCCGGCCAGGCTACGAGCATGGATTTCTACGTACGATCGGTTCTGCCATCGGCACTCACAGATGTTCCGCTGGGCGGCCTCGCTCAAGTCAACATCTCCGGGAACGAAAAATACAGCGTCTTCTGGATGCATAATGCGTTCACCGAGATGCTGTTTAACGCCTCGGCGTTGACCCCCGGCCAGGAGATTGCTGTAGGCGGAACCGATGCCGAAGCCACACCCTCGAGCGGCTCGGCGATTACCGTCAATCGCATCCATTTACAGGACAGGGGCTATAACGGCACCGTCGTGGCCGGCAGTCAAGACCAGGGCCAGGGCAGCTTTACCATGACGATCACCGGTTTTGCCGGCACTGTGGTCCCGACCAACGTCACAGTCTTCGCGGGTTCGCACTGCGACTTCCGCTTCGGCTTCGGCGCGTTCAGTGACCTGAGCGACGGCGCCAGCGTTCGCGTGGTGGGTGTGTTGCTCAAGAATTCCACGAATGGAAATCTGGTGCTGGTGGCCCGCCATATCGATGGTTGGAACTTCAGCGATTTCTCAACCTTTGCCTTTTGATTCAGCGAATGTGCTGAACACTCATACGCCGGGGCCGTCGACGAA
Source organism: Occallatibacter sp. (assembly GCA_049520675.1). Lineage (GTDB taxonomy): Bacteria > Acidobacteriota > Terriglobia > Terriglobales > Acidobacteriaceae > Telmatobacter. The sequence goes on from JBEKPO010000081.1 coordinate 16,743, forward strand.
GCGGTTCCGGCGTCTTTTTGTCTTAAAACAAATCTGCAATCGGCGGGAACGTCAGTAGCACCGCGAGAATCAGCAGAGCGAGAGCCGCCGCTCGCACGCGGCCCATCGCAACCGTCCGGCCGCTCCAGCGGCGGTCAAGAACCAACCACACCAGCAGCCACGCTGCGATGGCACATGTGGTCACGCCCGAGAGCGGCCCGGTGGGTTTGTAAAAGATCATCGCGCTCTTGATCGCTGTGGATTTGTCCGCGATGAGCGCGAACAGCGCAACCAGAAACGACCCTACGCCGGCGGCCAGCACCGCGGCTGCTCCGGCGCCGTTGGGAAAGTCCTGGACATTGGTTGTTTTTGAAGGACTCGTTGCCATCATTTCTGCCCTCCGTGCGTGAGATGAATGGTCGTGCCGCCTTCGACCGGCGCATGTTTATTGATCATCGCTCCAAAGAGGCCCGCGATGCACGCGCATAGGAGTGAGATCCAGACAAGACCGAAGACCGCACCGCGAAGTTCCGGTTGCACTCTCAAATTCCGGCCATGCCGCGCGAAAACCACCGCCGCCATGGTAGTCGAGATCGGCACAATCCAGGCCACATGCTCCTTCCATTCCATTCCGATGGAGTGCCACGCGCTGGTTGCCGGATCCGATAACAGCAGGCGCTGCGGAAACGCCGTCAGATCCATCGCTCCCGCCGGCGGCGCGGCACGATACCAGGGGTAAATGATGTACGCGCCCGTAAGCACAGTGAGCCACGCCAGAACGGCCATCGCGATCAGATAATATCCCAGGAACCGGTCATCTTCGACTTCGGCCGCTCTCGCGGCCGGTGAGTATCTTCGGTAAAGCTCGACCAGCGCGCCCGAGCACGCCATCAGATACAGCGCTCCAAAACCCATGCCGTGAATGAGCGTCCAGAAACTGTGCGCGGTGATTTCCACGGTGGACCTTCCTTTCTTTGTGGGTGACCCGGACTTCATTTTGAAATTGTGGAGTGACCCGAATCTCGATGCTAACCTCACTGCCCGTTCCGGCCCGGCTGCGCAGGAAACAACAAGCCGGCTGCCGGGTTTTTCTTGTCGTCGGGCGAACCGCTCTTTGCGTCTTTGCCCCATGTCCAGTACATGCCCACATACGCGTAGTTCTCGGTTTGACCGGCGATCGAGTGGCCATAGCAGAACAGGAACTGCTCGTTGGTATTGTGCTTGAAGTGGTAATAGCCGCCGACGTCGATCATCGCCGAGGCCTGAGTTTGCGCTGCCGCAAATCCTTCGCCGCCGTGGGCGAATAACTCCGCACCAAGCTCCCATTGTTCGCTCAGTTCGCGCTTGACCAGCCAGCCGGTGTAGGGAAAATTGCGATACCCCTTCTGCGGAACCACCTGGTACCCGCCGCCGCCGTCAAAGAGCCACTTGCCCGAATTCTTTTGCAGCCAGATAGGCAGCTTGTACCAGACCTTGCCCACGCCGAGTCCGTTGCTCGAATTGCCCGTAGGCAATTCGAACATGGTGAAGCTGCCAATCTGCGGAAAATGCGGCGTCTCTTTGATCCAGGCGACCTTCGCGCCCAACTCCATGTCGGTCAGCCCGAAGACCGTCGCCCCCGTTCCGCCGGGGAGATAAACCGGATTGTTCGACGGGGCAACCACTCCCCAGGGAAGGATGGCATGCAATTGCACGCGCGGCAGGGCGCCCCAGTTAAACTCGAATGCCGGTCCCGTCGAGTCGATTTCTGCAGTCGTGCCGTCGACCCCGCCGAAAATGTAGAACTCGTAATGATGCAGGTCCACGGGCACCGGATCGTCGGTCTGGTACGGCGGCCCCTGCGCGCAAAGCCGCGCTAAGCTAAGCACGCAGAAAAGGCATGCAGCCAGGCGTATGCAATGAAACAGAGCCTTCATGAACAGTCCGTGAAAAGAAGATGGCCAGGGGCCGCGAAAAGGGCGCCATCCGTGGCGATAGCATATATCGAACTTCGATATCCAATCAAATCAGGTTCGGCGCTATAGTGATTGCTGTGAACGAACCTCGCCGCCAGCTTTTCTACGGGCTCATCCGTATCCACGTACTCGTCCACGCTTCGCATGAGCCCATCTTCGGCTTTGCGATGATGAGAGAGCTCGCGCATCACGGCTATCGCATCGGGCCGGGAACGCTCTATCCGTTGCTCCACGGGCTGGAACGCGCGCGGCTGCTCCAGTCATCTCCCGATCACGAGGGTGGCCGCAGGCGCATGTACCGGATTACGGCGGCGGGACGCCGGGCGCTGGCACGAGCCAAGGAGAAAGTGGATGAGCTGCACCACGAGCTGCACGAAGCCCGCCCCAGGATGCGCTCAAAATAACCGCGTCCATAGCTCGAGGTTAGCGTCTGTTTCAGCGGAACGTCTAACCCGCCCCACCAGGCTACTTTGAGCTGGCTTCCTCGAAACGCTTGATCAGTAGCTCTGAGCGGGCATCCCGAAGCTGCATGACGAGCCGCCAGCACTGGAAGAAGAAAGCGACGCCGAACAGTGCGATAAAGAAATTCACCATTGTGCTCCAGGCGTCGAAACCTGAGCGAAAAAACTCCGCATACACCGACTCGACCAAAAGCACGACACCGGTCAGTGCCGACATGGTGGCGCGAAAGCGAAGTTGCACCCGGATGTTCATTGCATTGCAGCAATCTTCTCAGCGGCCCGAGCACGCGTCAAGAATTTTGCCTTGCGCAATCACACTTAAGGAATGTTGATCAGGATGGTGCGGGGTGAGCCGTGGCCGGCCGCTCACAGAAAGTGCTTATGCCCGCCTCCGCTGTGCCCGCCCCCTCCGCCCGAATGGCCCATCTTGGGCGCCTTCGGAGCCTTTTCGTGGCCGAAGCTCTGGCGCCCAAAACTCTTCGGAGCCTTGTAGGAGTATTTGGGAGCGCTGTATTTCGGCGCCTTCTCACCGCCAAAGCCGCGGAAGCCTCCGGATTCGTTGCGGGCGTAGTTCCCGTACGACGGATACGCGCGGCTCGAATACCCACGCGAGTCACTCTGCGGAGCACGGTACGTCGAATAGGGGTTGGTCGACCCATAGCCCGCTCGCGAACCATAGGTCTGTCCATAGGCCTGCGTGCCGCGATTCGCGTAGCCCGATCCATA
>JBEKPO010000082.1:0-19770 GCA_049520675.1 Occallatibacter sp.
GTGAGCGGCGCCATCGCCGCCGGAACTGTGGAGTCGGACCCGAGAGGCCGGTTCAACATCACCGTGCGGCTGAGCTACGACGAGGGCAAGACCTGGCCTGTGGCAAAGCTGATCCGGGAAGGACCGGGAGCATATTCAAGCATGACGGTCCTCCCCGATGGCTCCGTCGCCATCGCTTTTGAAACCGGCGAAACGTACGGCAATTATGCCGACCACTATGGCAAGCTGGTCTTCGCCCGTTTCAACGTGGAGTGGTTGACCGATGGAAGGGATCACTTAGAGAAGAGCAACTAAGACAACACGGTTTCCTTTCGATTCCGCGTTCCGGCGAAGCAGTGACGACTCTCAATAAACACGATGGCTCAATCCTCAGGTAAGAACCGTGACGCCATCGTTCTTCTCGGCATTGCGCCTCGCACTTCCGATTCATTCAACTCCCTCGTTCCCTTGCTCCTTGTCTTTGTTAGCCTCAAGGGTTATGGCAAAGGCTGCCCAGGTAGACTTCCTCGTCATCGGCGCGGGCGTTGCCGGACTTCGCGCCGCCATCGAGCTGGCCCGCTACGGCGAGGTCCTGGTCGTCACCAAGGAGTCTCTTGGCGAGTCGAATACGCACTACGCGCAGGGCGGCATCGCCGTCGCCATGCAAGGCGACGAAGACATCGCGTTGCATCTCGAAGATACCGTCAGAGCCGGGGACGGCCTGGTCTATCGCCCCGCTGCTGAAGCGCTCGTCAGCGAGGGACCGCTGCGCGTCGCCGAACTCATCGAATGGGGCGCGAAGTTCGATCGTGCCAACGATCCTGGCGAACTTCGCCCGGGTAGCCAACCCTTCCTTCGTACCCGTGAAGGCGCACACTCCATCCCACGGATTCTGCACTCAAATGGCGATGCCACTGGCGCAGAGATCAGCCGCGCCCTCGTTGCATTTGCGCGCGCGCACAAAAGCATTCGTTTTGCCGAGTGGACTCGCGTCTCCTCGCTCGTCGTTTCAGATGGACGCGTCATTGCCGCCGACCTCGCCGGCGCCGGCCAGTCAGCGACCGCGCTGAACGCTTCGGACCTCAAGCCGGCAGGCGCTCCTCTGCGCGTTGCGGCGCGATCCATCCTGATTGCCGCCGGCGGCGCGGGCCAGGTCTACTCCGATACCACCAATCCTCCTTTGGCAACGGGTGACGGCATAGCCCTGGCTTCCCGAGTCGGAGCGGCACTGGCCGACATGGAGTTCTACCAGTTTCATCCCACCTCTCTGGCTCTTCCCGGCGCGCCGCGCTTTCTCATCTCTGAAGCCTTGCGCGGGGAGGGTGCCCGGCTCCTCAACGACCACGGCAAGCGCTTCATGGAGCGCTACGATCCAAGACTCGAGCTCGCCCCGCGCGACATCGTCGCCCGCGCCATCGTCCGGGAGACCCTGGCCGACCCATCCGCGCCTCCGGGCACCGAAAACCCCGCCTTGCACCGCGTCTACCTCGATATGCGCCACGTACGTGGCATCGATCCCGTCACGCGCTTTCCCGGCATCAGCGCCTTCCTTGCCCAATACAGTCTCGACCTCCGCCGCGATCTCATCCCCGTCGGTCCCGCCGCGCACTATCTCATGGGCGGCATTCGCACCGACCTCGCCGGCCGCACCAGCATTGGCGGCCTCTACGCCGCGGGCGAAGCAGCCTGCACCGGCGTCCATGGGGCCAACCGCCTCGCCTCCAACTCGCTTCTCGAAGGTCTGGTCTTCGGCGCTCGCGCAGCACAGGCCATCCTCGCCGACTCGCTTCCGGTCCAGCCCGCACCAGACGCGAGCCCTGCTTCTGGGCACAACACCGCTCGGGAAACCAGCCACATTGAAACTCTCGTGACCGCGCTGCAAGCCTCTATGTGGGCTCACGCCGGCCTGCTCCGCGACGACTCCTCGCTGCGCTTGGGCCTGGCCGATCTCGATGGTTGCGAATCCGCTCTCGCCGAAATCGCCGCAAAGGGCCGCATCAGCCGCCGCCTCAGCGAAGCGCAGTCTCTCTGCCGGATGGCTCGCGCGATCCTCGTATCCGCCCTTGCTCGCATCGAAAGCCGCGGCGCCCACTTCCGCAACGACTTTCCCCAACGCGATGACAAACGTTTTCAAAAGCACTCGGTGCTCGCCTCAGGCGAGGATCGCGAAGCTGGAGTTGCCTTCGAAGCCTGGCAGGAAACCAGGCGACGAGAGCTATGATGAGCCCTGTGCCCCATGAACGATCTGTCCATCGCGATTGCGCAGGCCTTTGTGCGAGCCATCAACCGGCAAAGTGTGGATGCTCTCGCTGAACTCATGACCGCGGATCACCGCTTTATCGATTCTCTCGGGAATCAGGTAGAAGGCCGCGAAAAGATGCGCGCCGGCTGGGCCGGCTACTTCCGCATGGTCCCCGATTACACCATCGCCATCGAAGAAAGTTATTGCGACGGACCGGTGGTCGTCATGCTGGGCATGGCCCGCGGCACCTATTCATCTGACGGCGCCCTCAAAGAAGAGAACCGCTGGCAGACCCCGACTGTCTTTCGCGCCTTCATCGAAGGCGACAAGGTGGCCGAGTGGCGCGTCTACTGCGACAATGAGCCCGTCCGTCAGAAAATGGCAAAACAGCGGTGAGCCTCTTTCGACGCAGCCTAGGCGCTCTCTGTTCTCTGTTCTCTGTTCTCTGTTCTCTGTTCTCTAGTCTCTAGTCCCTGACCCCTGATCCCTGATCCCCGCCCCCACCGCGCACGCCGCCAGAATTCCCCCAATCACTACCAGCGACACAGTCGCAGGCACCTCGATCCATCGCGCCGCCAGCATCTTCAACGCGGCAAAGGCCAGAATCGCAGCCAGCCCGTAGTGCAAATAGCGGAACCGCTCCAGCATCCCAGACAACGCAAAATAGAGCGAGCGCAGACCCAGAACCGCCGCCACATTTGACGTGTACGCCACAAACGGATTGTGGGTTATCGACAACACTGCGGGAATCGAGTCCGTGGCAAACAGAAGATCCGTGGCTTCCACAGCCAGAATCACCGGCAGAAGCGATCCCTTCGCCGGCTGCAGGCGCAAGATCCACGCCGGCATCGCCGAGCGCGGCGATCCGCTCCGCACCAGGCGCCACGCAGCGTAGAGCAGAAGCGCGCCGAACACCCACGTCACCCAATTCAGACGCCGCAACAATGCCAGGCCAAAGACAATGAAAACACCGCGCAGCACAAACGCGCCCCAGACACCCCATAGCAATGCCTTGTGCTGCCGTTGACGATTGATGCGGAACCCTTCGAACAGCAACAGGAAAACGAAAAGGTTGTCCACGCTGAGGGAGGTCTCAATCGTGTAACCGGCAGCCCATTCCAGAGCCGTCTGCCGTCCCATCGCGACGGCGATCCATCCGGCAAATCCGGCCGCCGCCAGCACCAATCCCAGCGTACCCAGCCAGGCGGCCTTTTGCGCGTTGCGCGTCTCCTCGCGATGGCCGGGCAGCAGCGAATCCGCCACCAGAGCCACCACGACCACCGCATGAAACCCCACCCACCAGGCCCACGAAACGCCCGCGATCATAGCTGGATGCTACACAGGTTGGGGTGCCCCACCCTAGCCGCGCTTTAGCTTTTGCGGCTAGGGGTGGGGGGACTCGGTCCTCGTACAGACTCCCCATCTCGCGATCATCCCCCTCCCGTCCCACATTCCGCTCCATCGGCTCGCGAGGCCCGCTCCTCCTGGCCACCATGCTGCATCCTTTTACTAGAGGTCGTCCCCATGGCCCAGACTCCGGCACAGCCGTCACCTCCGCCCCGCCGTCCTCGCGTCGTCATCGTCGGTGGCGGATTCGCCGGGCTCAACGCAGCCAAAGGGCTCGCTCACCTCCCGGTCGACGTCACCCTCGTCGACCGCCGCAACCATTACATCTTTCAGCCACTGCTTTATCAGGTCGCGCTTGCCGTGCTTTCTCCGGCCGACATCGCCCAGCCCATCCGCAGCATTCTGCGCCATCAGAAGAACACCGAGGTGCTAATGGACGAGGTGGTCGCGATCGACGCGCGCGCGCAGCAGATCGGCTTGGCCAGCGGTTCGCGGCTCGACTACGATTACCTCGTGCTCGCCACCGGCGCCACCCACTCCTACTTCGGCCACGACCAGTGGGCCCCGCTCGCTCCCGGCCTCAAAAGCATCGAAGACGCAACGGAGATTCGCCGCCGCGTCCTGCTCGCCTTCGAGCTGGCCGAGCGGCAAATGGTCGAGACCGGCTCGCACCCGCCGCTCAACTTTGTCGTCATCGGCGGCGGGCCCACCGGCGTCGAGCTCGCCGGCGCCATCAGCGACATCGCGCAGCTCTACATGCGCCACGACTTTCGACACATCGATCCGACAAAGGCCCGGGTCATGCTTCTCGATGCCGGCCCGCGCATTCTTGCCGCGTATCCTGAAGATCTCTCCGCCAAGGCCAAAGCAGAGCTTGAACATCTCGGCGTCGAAGTCCACACGCAGGCTCAGGTCACCGGCGTCGGCCCCGGCTGGGTCGAGGCCCAAACCGGCCAGAATGTCCGGCGCATCCAGGCCGTGGTCACTCTGTGGGCCGCCGGCGTGCTGGCTTCGCCGCTCGGCAAGCTTCTCGGCACGCCACTCGACAAACGCGGCTGCGTCATGGTCGACGACCGGCTCAACCCGCCCGGCTTACCCCAGGTCTTTGTCCTCGGCGATCTTGCCCACTTCGAGCAAGATGGCCATCAGGTTCCCGGCGTCGCACAGCCCGCCATCCAAATGGGCGACCACGTCGCGAAAATGATCGCCGCGGACCTTGCCGGTAAGCCGCGCCCCGCGTTCCGCTACTTCGACAAGGGAGATATGGCCACCATCGGCCGCATGGACGCGGTCGCCCGAGTCGAGTGGCCCTTCAAGGCGCACATGAGCGGATTCCCTGCCTGGTTCATCTGGGGCACGGTGCACATCTTCTTCCTCATCGGCTTCCGCAACCGGCTCGCCGTCCTCACCAACTGGATTTGGACTTACTTCACATTCTCGCGCGGGGCGCGCCTCATTACCGGCGATCAGACGCTGCCCGGCTGGCGCGAGGAAGTTGCACTGGCTGCAGCGAGTGCCAGGGCAGAAACGCCTCCCCCCGGCGCTAAAGCCGCCGACTGAATTGCGCCCTCAATCAGGCACTGTCATCCCGAGCGAAGGTCGCGCAGCGATCGAAGCCGAGGGATCTGCGGTTGCCTTTCGCGGTGAAGGCCCGGCACAAAAGGGGGTGCGCCATCCCGGGGTCCCCACAGACAGGTCTTCGTCTGTGGGGTGGATGCAATCTTTGCTTGGGTGGGGGCGGGACTGAGTTCACGCACAAGCTCCCTGATTTCCCCGGCACGAAACGGGTTCGCACCAACCTCACCTCAGCACTGTCATCCTGAGCGAAGGTCGCCGCAGGCGACCGGAGTCGAATGACCTGCATTTCCCGGGACCCAACTCAGCACTGAAACGGGGTGCCCCACCCTCGCCGCGTCTTTGTTCTTGCGGCAGGGTGGGTGCCGGATCCAGTCCACACACCAACCCGCGTCATCTCTCCACCAAGCCCGTCAATTAAAATAAAGACGAAATGCTCGATTTATCATTCGTTCGCTCCAACCTGGAGTTGGTGGAAGAAAAGCTGCGCGCGCGGGGCGCCGACCCTGCCGCGCTCCTCGGCGATTTTCGCGCTCTCGACAAGAGCCGTCGCGATGCCATCACCCAGTCTGAACAGCTGAAGGCTCGCCGCAACGAGCTCTCGCAGCAGGTGGGCGCGCTCAAGAAAGCCGGCAAGCACGACGAGGCCGCGGCCATCATGGAAGAGACCCGCGGCCTGAAAGATAAGCTCGATGAGCTCGATCGCTCCGCCGCCAGTCTCGACGAGCAAATGCGTCTCTCCCTGGCCCGCGTTCCCAACCTCACCCGCGACGAAGTCCCCACCGGTATCTCCGAAGTCGACAATAAGGTCGTCAAGACTTGGGGCCGGCAGCGCGACTTCGACTTCGCGCCCAGGCCCCACTGGGAAATCGGCGAGGCCCTCGGCATCCTCGATCTCGAGCGCGCCGCCAAGCTCTCAGGCGCTCGCTTCGCCGTCTACATGGGAGCCGGAGCTCGTCTCGAACGCGCCCTCATCGGCTTCATGCTCGACACCCACACGCGCAAGCACGGATACACCGAGGTGCTGCCGCCCTTCATGGTCAACTCCAAATCGCTTTTCGGCACCGGCCAGTTGCCCAAGTTCGCCGAGGATCTCTTTCGCTGCTCCGACGCCGACGCCGAGGCCGCTACGCGGGGCGAGTTCAAGGACAACGACCACTGGCTCATCCCCACCGCCGAGGTTCCCGTCACCAATCTCTATCGCGACGAAATCCTCGACGATGCACGCCTGCCCATCTCCTTCACCGCCTATACACCCTGTTTCCGCGCCGAGGCGGGCGCCGCGGGCAAGGACACCCGTGGCATCATCCGCCAGCACCAGTTCCAAAAGGTCGAGCTGGTCAACTTCACGCGCCCCGAAGAATCCGACTCCCAGCACGAGCAGCTCACCCGCGACGCCGAAGAGATCCTTGAAGCCCTCAATCTGCCCTACCGCCGCGTCCTGCTCTGCACCGGCGACACCGGCTTTTCGTCGGCAAAGACTTACGACCTCGAGGTCTGGCTGCCGGGGCAGAATCTCTACCGCGAAATCTCCTCCTGCTCCAACTTCGACGCCTTTCAGGCGCGCCGCGCCAACATCCGGTACCGCCCTGCCTCAACCGGCGCCAAGGCCAAACTCGATTTCGTTCACACCCTCAACGGCAGCGGCCTGGCCGTCGGCCGAACCTGGCTCGCCATCCTCGAAAACTACCAGCAGCCTGACGGCACAGTGCTGATCCCCGAAATCCTCAGTCCATATATGGGTGGGCTCGATAGAATTGCTAGGGAGCCATAATGGCATCGTCCACATCCACACCCGGGGCCACGCCTGTCCCAGCCGCATCGGCAGGAGCGGCGGCGCAGCCCAGACGCCGCTTCGGCAAGATCCTCCGCAGCTATTTCTATTGGACCTATTCCCGAGGATCGTTTCACTACGACATCATGGTCACGCTCATTCTGCTCTTTATCTTCGTCACTCCACACCTGTGGGATTTTGGCGCCAAGCCATCGGTTATGGCCGTCTCCAGTCATCCTCTCCAGGTTGTTCCCAATGGCCGCGGCGTCATCATCACCGTGCAAGCTTCGGATGTCAGCATTCCCGATGGCGCTTCCTACAGGGAAGTGAAGAAGGCGCTACGCAAAGCCATTGAGCCCGTCACCGGCGACGATGTTTTCGTCGAGCGTTGGCAGACGGTGATTGACGCGCAGGGGAATCTTGCCTGGAAGGTCTGGGCGCACCGCTAAGGTCTGCAGCGTCGCAGCCTGTCTCCGCATCCAAAAATAGACAAACCGAAAGGGCCCCCATGTACTTCGGAGCCAAGTCCGCTTTATTCGCACTCTTCGGCACAATCCTTGCGCAGCCGCTTCTGGCTCGCGCCGACGATCTTCAGCGTGTCCTCGAAGAGCTCAACACCGCCGCAAAATCGTTTCACACCACATCCGCCGACTTCAAATTTGACAGCAAGCAGACCCTACCTGTGCCCGACGAGGAGATTCAAACTGGCACAGTCTATTACGAGCGCAGTGGACCGTCCTTCAAGATGGGCGTCCACGTCGCTAAAGTCGACAACCGCGATGTCCCAAAGGTGATCGTCTGCTGCGTCGGCGGCAAGATTCAGATGTACGAAAAGCTCACCAATACAACCAGCACTCTCGACAAGTTCAGCCAATATCAGAGCTGGTTCATGCTGGGTTTCGGCGCCAGCGGCACCGACCTCGAAGAAAAATGGGACATCACCTACGGCGGTCCTGAAACCATCGACGGCGTCCGGACTGAAAAGCTCATTCTTGTGGCCAAGGACCAAACCGTGCGAAGGAACATCGCTCAGGTCACCGTATGGATGGATACCAGGCGAGGCGTCAGCCTGCGGCAGCTATTCGATCAGGGCGGCGGCCAGAGCAGGGACTGCCACTACACCGGCATCAAGGTCAATCAGACCCTCCCCGCCAACGCCTTCACCCTCGACAAATAACGGCATCGGGAAGCTCACCGGCCGTGCTACAATGCTTACAAGAGTTACAGGAGTTGAGATGGGCGCACCGCAGTCAACGGTTATCAGCATGAGACTGCCTTCCGGCAGCGGGCTAAGACTGAAGCGATTGGCCGGCCGCCATGGCTGGACGCCGAGCGACACCAGTGCCCGCCTGGTCGAGGAAGGCTTGCGGCGAGCGGAATTTGCGTTCATCGACTTCCGCGATTCCGCCGTAGGCCGCCAAGCCTACGTTCAAGGAACCTCACTCGCCGTCTGGGAGGTCATCCTGCTTCTCCGCAGCTATAAGGACAGTCCATTGGCTGTTGCCCGCCATCTTCGCTGGCCGGTTGGAAAGGTCGCTGCTGCGGCGAACTATGCAGAAGCCTATCCCGGCGAAGTCGATGCGGCACTCGAAGAAAATGCGTCGCTGGATTTCATCGCCCTCAAGCGCATGCTGCCGCAAGCGAATCCGGTCGCGATCGGCAGCGCAAGAAAGCGCGCCCATGCTCAAGCTGCTTCTCGATGAGCACATATCTCCGAAGGTGGCGGCAGGAATACGCCGCAGGAACCCGAAGCTGGTCGTTCACGCATTGGCCGAGTGGGAGAGTGGAAGCTTCCTCGGCGTCGACGACGCCTTTCTTCTCGAGAACGCTGCTGTTCGGCAACTGACCCTCGTTACCTACGATCGAAGAACCATTCCTCCATTGCTGAAAGCGTGGGCGGAGGAAGACCGGCACCATGGCGGCGTCATCTTCGTCGATGAGAAAACCATTTCTCCCGCTGATATCGGCAGGCAAGCCCGCGCGCTCCTTGAGCTGGCCAAGCTGTCTCGAAAATGGAAGTGGACCGACCGAGTTTGTTTCCTTAGCACCTAAGCGCAGCATTCTCAGTGTCCGGCGAAGGATGCGCCGGTCCTGGGGCGGGTCCTTTTGCGCGTCCACCCATCCCACCCGGCTGCCGCCGCCACCGCACCTCCGGCAATCAGCATCGGAAAGCACTCCAGCGTGTAGCGCGTCTCCGGCGCGTCAATCGTCAGCAGCAAAACGCTGCGCAACACCATGTACGCAAGCAGAGCTCCCCAAAGCCGGGGCCCCCAAGGACAGGCCTTCGTCCTTGGGGTGTAGAACCGCGGCCGCAGCAACAAGCCTGCCACGCCCAGCACCAGGTACGCCGCATTCAGCCCTGCATAGGCCCAGCTGAACTTCGTCTCCGCGTGATGGTGCGCGTAAACCCACCAGTCCAGATCGATGGGCAGGTTCTCCACGCGCGGCCGCAGCCACATATCGGCAACCCGTCCCAGCGGCAGCCAGACGTAGTAGCGCAGTGGATGCATCGAGATTCTCTCCTCCGCGAGCCGCTCAAACTCCGCGTCGATCGTCGGCGTCAGCTCGTAGCCGTTGCCGTTATATTCAGCCGCTAGCGCCGCCGTCTCAACATATTGCGCGGGCGAGTCAAACGCTCGGCTCGGCAGTTCGCTCACGTCCAGCTTGTCCCACGGCACATTCCAATAGATCTGATAGGTCGAAACAAAGTCGAGGCACCAGGTCTTCACCCAGCGCTCCCAGCCGGGATTCGTGTTCTCACCCGGATCGGCCGCCGACCTCGGCGCCAGCGGTTCAAAAACGTGGAAGACGTTCCAGTTTCTCGCCGCCCAGGCACCAAACGGCGCCAGCGCCAGCAAGACACAAACCACCGTCATGCGGATGAGTTTGCGGCTCTCGATCCCCGGGGTGCTCCATCCTAGCTTTGCTAGGGTGGGGGCGGGATTGAGCTCCTGCACAGACTTCGATCCTTTACTAACGGGGGTGCCCCACCCTCGCGACGTCTCTGCTTTTGTCGCTAGGGTGGGGACCGGACCCGCTTCCCGCACAGTCTCCGTCACTTCGCCTCGCGTCCTCAGCCCGATCAAAAGCCCCGGCGCAAACGCCAGGGCCGCCAACACGCCATCGGGCCGCAACAGCCCCGCACAGGTCACGGCAAATGTGAAGCACAGAGCATTGCCCCAGCCGGGCCGCTCACGGAACCGCGCCATCGCCCACATCGCCAGCGCCAGCATGCAAATGGTCGCCGTCTCGGTCAGCGGGAATGCCGCATACGACGCCGTAAATGGGCAAAGCGCCCCCAGCCAAAGCGCCGCCAGCGCAGCGCCGTTCTTGAGTTGCGCCGGCGCCATCCGCCTTGCAAAATCGGCCAGCAACATGCAACTCACCAAATCCATTGCAACCTGCACGCACGCCGCGGAAAAGTAATTTTCCATCCCGAACAGCCGGAAGCAAGCCGCGAGGAACAGCGGATACCCCGGCAGCCGGATCAGCGTGGGATACATCTCGCCGCTGGGAAGCGTCAGGGCGAAGCGGCCGTGCAACAGCAGGTTCTTCGCCAGGCCGCCGTAAATAAGAGAATCGCCGTTGACTTCAAAGAGCTTTCCCAGTAGCCACACTCGAAGCATCAGGCCGGCAGCGAGGGCAATCGCCACGTGCAACAATGCACGGGCTTTACTCACGTCTCCCTCCGCCACGCCTTGCTGCGGCTCAGCCAATTGACTCCCTTTCGCGTCTTTCATACGATTCGTATTGTATGTAGGATATTCCCCCGGTTTTCGCGTAGCCTGTTAACAGCGCCCTGCATGCCCGATCGCCAAATCTTCTTCGACCCCGAACGTAAGCGCTGGAAGCGCCTGCGCCGCATTCTAGACGCAGCCGCTGTAGTTTCCACCCTGGTTGTGGCCGGCTTTATCTTCAACGTCTTGCGCAGCCAGCATCTGCCCGAGTTGTTGCTGCCCATTCCTCGGCATAATTACCGCGCCTTGCCCGACGACCGGTCGATCCTGCTGCGCGCCGCCAAGAACCAGCTCCCCGCGCGCCGCAAAACCACCCGCAAACCCTCCGACATTCCCCTGAATACCGGTGAAGGTTTGCGCGCCGCCTTCTACGTGCAGGACGATCCGTCCAGCTACTCCTCGCTCAAAGAACACGTCCACCAGATCGACTTGCTCTTCCCCCAGTGGCTGCACGTCGATTCGCCCCAGGGCACGCTCATGATGATGAGCGGCGACAACCTTCACGAACTTCCCGTAGTCGTAGGTAGCGCGGTCAACGATCCTGACGATCTGACCAAGGTCAAGCGGGTCATCCAGGCGGCCCACACCGACACCGAAATCTTTCCCGGCTTGAACAACTACAATCCGCACACCCAGAGCTGGGACGCAGGCGTCGGCGACGTGCTCAAAGATCCGGCGAAAAGCGCCGCGTTCATGCGGCAGATTCTCCGGTTCCTCGCCGCCTATCCCGCCTATCACGGCCTCGCGCTCGATATCGAGAGCATCCCCGACGACGCCCAGCCGGCCTATGTCAGCTTTATCCATGCCTTGTATCCGCAGATGCATGCTCGCAATCTGCGGCTCTACGTCGATACTGCCGTGGCCACCGGCGACAGCGACCTGAAGGCCATCGCGGCCAATTCCGACGGCATTGTGCTGATGAACTACGACCAACACCAGACCACCAGCGATCCCGGGCCCATCGCCAGCCAGACCTGGTTTGTCGGCAATCTCGAGCGCGTGCTCAAAATCGTGCCCAAGGAAAAAATCATCTGCGCGCTGGGCAACTACGGTTACGACTGGACGCTGACCATCCCCGATCCCAAAGACAAGCACCACCCCAAGCCCCGGGTCGTGTATACCGAGGACCTCTCTGTCTCCGACTCGTGGGGGCGCGCATCCGACGCCGACGCCGATCTCGACCTCGATTACGACACCCTGAACCCCCACTTTGAGTACGTCGACGAAGACAATAATCAGCGCCACGTGGTTTGGTTCCTCGACGGCGTCACCGTCCTCAACGAGTTGCGAGCCGCGCGGCAATTGGGCCTGCAAACCTTTGTCCTTTGGCGCCTGGGGTGGGAAGACAGCTCATTATGGAATATCTGGGATCATCCCAGCGACCCTGCCTCGCTCAAGGCTCTGGGCAGCCTTGAACCGGGCCATGACGTCGACACCGAGGGTGACGGCGACATCCTTCGCGTCACCGGCTTGCCCCAGCCCGGCAAGCGCACCGTCGAAATCGACACCGATGACGAGCCCGATACACGCAAGCAGTTGATCGACGACGAGCATATGGACGTGTATCCGCGCACCTACACCATCGAGCAATACGGATACAACCCAAGGGAGCTTTCTCTCACCTTCGACGACGGCCCCGATCCCAAGTGGACCCCGAAGATCCTCGACGTCCTGAAGCAGAAAAACGTCAAAGGAACCTTCTTCCTGATCGGCGCCGCAGGCGCTGACAACATCAGTCTGATGCAGCGGATCATCCGCGAGGGCAACGAAGTCGGCAACCACACATATACCCATCCCGACATCAGCGAAATCTCGACGCGGCAGCTTGACCTCGAGATCAATCTCACCGAGCGCCTATTCGAGAGCAAGCTCGGCGTGCAGCCGTTGTATTTCCGGCCTCCGTACGACAACGACGAAGAGCCCGACACCGACGACGAGGCCGCGCCCGTGTGGCGCATCCAGCAAGACGGGCTAACCATCATCGGCAGCAAGATCGATACCAATGACTGGAACGAGAATCCGAAAAAAACATCTGCGGAGATGATCAGTTCGGTCCTGGCGCAACTGCAGACCATGAAGTCCAAGCCGCAGTTCCGCGGCTCCATCATCCTGATGCACGACGGCGGCGGCGACCGCTCGGCGACCGTCGCCGCTCTCGGGCCGCTCATTGATGCGCTCCGCGCCCACGGTTACACCCTCGTCCCCGTCTCGGCGCTGATGGGCAAGACCACGGCGCAGGTCATGCCGCCCGTCACCTTCTGGCAAAAAGTGCGCGCCCTGCCCGATTCCATCGCCTTCTCCGCGCTCGACATCGTCGGCAACTTCATCGTCATGGTCTTCTTCGTCGGCGACATCCTGATGAGCGCGCGGCTGGTGATCGTAGGCGTCTTCGCTATCACCGACCGCCTGATCAAGCAGCGCCCTGTTGCCGCGCCCGGATACAATCCTCGCGTCGCCGTTCTCATCCCCGCCTTCAATGAAGAATCCGTTATCGTGCGCACCATCCGCTCGGTTCTCAATTCCGATTACAAGAATCTTCATGTCGTCGTCATCGACGACGGATCGAAAGATCGCACCGCCCAGGTGGCCGCCGCAGCCTACGCGCAGGAGATCGCTGCTGGCCGCCTCCAGGTCCTCACCAAGCGCAACGAAGGCAAGGCCGCCGCGCTCAACTACGCCCTGGCTCGTATCGACGACGAGATCTTTGTTGGCATCGATGCCGACACGGTCATCGCTGCCGACGCCATCTCCAAGCTTGTGGTCCACTTCCAGGACCTTTCGGTCGGCGCCATCGCCGGCAACGCCAAAGTCGGCAATCGTCTCAACCTGTGGACGCGCTGGCAGGCTCTCGAGTACATCACCAGCCAGAACTTCGAGCGCCGCGCTCTCGACCTCTTCCACGTGGTCACGGTCGTGCCCGGAGCCATCGGCGCCTGGCGCACCTCAGCGGTCAAAGCCGCCGGCGGCTATCCGCTCAACACCGTGGCCGAGGATGCCGACCTCACCATGAACCTGCTCGAGCAGGGCCTCAAGGTCGACTACGAAGACCGCTCGCTGGCTTACACTGAGGCGCCCATCGGCGCGCGTGGCCTCATGCGTCAGCGCTTCCGCTGGTCGTTTGGCACACTGCAGGCCGTCTGGAAACACCGCGCCGCCTTCGTCCGCAACAAAGCCATGGGCCTCTTCGCGCTGCCCAACATTCTCATCTTCCAGATGTTCCTGCCCCTGGTTTCGCCCTTCATCGATATCATGTTCGCGGCCGGCGTCATTAACTATTTCATCAATCGCCACTACCACCCCGAGTCGGCCTCGGCGGCCAGCTTTGAAAAGCTTGTCGTCTACTTCGTCGGCTTTCTGCTCATCGACTTCGTCACCTCTTCGGTGGCCTTCAGTCTCGAGCGCCGTCATCCCGCCAACAAAGGCGACGGCTGGCTGCTCTTCCACATCTGGCTGCAGCGCTTCGCTTATCGCCAGCTCTTTTCTCTGGTTCTCTTCAAGACTCTCAAGCGCGCCATCGACGGCAAGCCTTTCAACTGGGACAAGCTGCAACGCACCGCCAAGATGAGCAAGCACACCGACGCCCTCGTCGAAGCCGCGCAGTAAAATCGGATGTCATCCTGAGCGGCAAGGGTTGGATGTCATCCTGAGCGAAGGTCGCCGCAGGCGACCGAGTCGAAGGACCTGCATTTCCTGCGGCCAACTCAGCACGAAACGGGGTGCCCCACCCTCGCCGCGTCTTTGTTCTTGCGGCTAGGGTGGGATCGCACCAACCTCACCTCAGCATGTCATCCTGAGCGAGGGTCGCCGCAGGCGACCGAGCCGAAGGACCTGCATCTACGCTGATCTTGAGCGACCGAAGCGCAGCGGGGAGAGTCGAAGGACCTGCATTTCCTGCGGCCAACTCAGCACGAAACGGGGTGCCCCATCCTGCGGCCCAACTCAGCACGAAACGGGGCGCCCCATCCTAGCTTTGCTAGGGCGGGGCCGGACTCAGTTCCGCACAGAATTCTCTCCTTCCAGTTCGTTCGCAAACAAGAGGTACACACTTGATGTCCATGTGTAGGCAGGATCTCTCAGCGATTTGCCAGTCAGCGCATCGAAATTCTCTCCCATTCCGGCGGCTTGCGCCATGCGGCAGAATTTCACTCTGAGCGAGTCCGCGAATTCATGTTCGCCGCTGTCGTCCAAGCCCTCCACCAGGATCATCGTCGCCGGAGCCCAGATCGGCCCCTGCCAGTACCCATCGGGTTGATAAAACGGGCTGTCTGGCGGCTCGGTGGGAACGCCGTACGGAGACTGCTCGGCCCGCTGCTTCAAGTCCTTCACCAATGCAGTTCTCACATCCTCCGGAAGGCGCTTGCCCAGGATGATCGGCATCGAGAGCAGCAGACTTTTCGAATGGATTTCGTGGCCATCGATCACGCGATAGGCCACAAATTCATGACCGTCCCAAAAACGCTGAAGCATCTTGTTCAACAACGAGTCGGATCGCTCTCTCCATCGCTGTGCATCCGCAGGCTTGCCCAGGCGCGTCGCCAAGTCAGCCAGCGTGTCCATCTGGATCACCAGGTATGCACTCAGGTCGGGCGACTCGATCAAGTCTCCCACTCGAAACACCGTCGAGTTATCCCAACCCGATGAGTCACCGTGCCCATACTCGGGCAGACCGTCGCCGTTGCTGTCGCGATACTGAAAGTACCAGTCCGTCCATCGCGCCAGCGGCTCGTAAATCTGATTCAGGTGTGCGGTATCTCTGAAAGCTCCGTGCCGCATCATCCACGCCAGGGCCCAGCCGTGAACCGGCGGCTTCGAATACTCCCACGCGATGGACTCTGCATTCCACATGTCTGGAAATGCGCCCTTCTCGTCCTGCACGTCCACCGGCAGCATGAACTGATTCCAGCCCAAATCTGCCGAGCTGAGTGAAAGCGCCATGGCATTGAAGGTGTGATCCCAAGACCACACCGAGGCCATCCAGTTCTTCGACATCAGCATCGCCGGCCGCTTGAAATTTCCGTCCGCAGCCACCACGCTCTCCCAATTGATGTAGGCGGCAAGTTCGGCGCCCTGGCCAAGCTCGGGACTTACCGGCGGCATCGAGTTCAACCAGTGCGCATAGGCGCTGTGTTCGTCTTGCTCGACTGCGCTGAAAGCCCTTGCCTCATTGTGCGGCTGCCATACGCTCACATAAGCGTCCAATTCCGCGTCAAAACTTCCGTCATTCGAGGCAGAGGAAAAGGTGATCGTCAGCGTGTCGGCGCCCGACTGCCCTCCATCAGAGCTGACAGCGATGTTTCCCTCGAAGGGCCAAAGCATGTACTTCATGGCGCTCGTGCTGATCTGCCACTTCTTTCCCGGATACTCCTCTGCCCAGCCGTCCACGGCGACAAGGCGCAGCTCCACTCCCTTTCCTCGCATGCGCAGCCGTTCCGGGCCGTCGAAGCAGATTTCTACCGAGCCGTCTTCCGCGGTAAATGTCAGCAAGGTGGGCGCTGCAGAGGTTGTGAAAGAGACAGGATGACCATCATGAAGGAGTTCGAATCGAAATGCCGTCCGGCCGCCTGCATGCATCGTCCGCAGGAAAACTCCCTCTTTCTTTTGCGGCCCCTGGAACTGGCTCATGTCCGATATGGCCAGATACGATCCGAACCGGCTGAACGGCACCTGCCTGAGGTCGAACTGAATATCTCCCTTGTAGTGGTAAGAATTCGCAGTCCCCGCCGCGAGGCCCGAAACGGCCGTTAGAAGTTCAGCCACGATCAGAACCAGAATGACTCGGGCAAGGCGCCTTACGTCCATCGAGTTTCTAGAGACCCGAGAAAGCACGAAAGCTCCAGTTGGAAAATGCTACTCCTGAAAAGTCAGCCGGCATCCGCCGCCCGCCCCCATCTCCGATCCCGGATCCTGACAGCTAGTAGCTGGTAGCTAACGGCTAGAAGCTGGAAGCTGGTCTTGTTCCCTGTCTTCTTCACGGCCCTAGATAAAGATTCACGCCCGGCGGCGCAAAGCTCAGCTGTCCAGTTGCGGGATCGTAGTCCAGATCCAGCGCGTCGCTCTTGCGTCCGTTAATCAGCGCCGCCACCAGCACCCCATTTCCGTAGCGGCCGGCGAGAACTACCTGGTGGCTCTTGATCGCGCCATATTCGTTATCCGGGCTGGTCGAACTCCAGTCGCCCTGGAAGCGATCGAATGTATACCCGCTGTGCTGCTGCGGATGCTGCTGCCAGTTCTTGTCGTTGATCCAGATGCCGTAGGCTTTGGCCAGATCGTTGGCCTCCACTGCGGTCAGAAACTCGTTCACCTTGGCGCGGCCCATCAGGTAGTGGCTCCAATTCCACGGCCAGTCAACCGGACGCGCAGCAATCAACCAATAGGCGATGAACAGAACCAGCACCGCGGCGACCGAAATGCGCACAATGAGGGTGTTCCGTTTTTCACGCGCCAAATCGAACTTCGGAGCATCGAGCAATGTCATTCGAGTTCTTCTCCGCAATCAAGCATACGGCAAGAAACACAGGTTAGCGATCAGGAACAGTGGCCTGCTGACAGTTCACAGTTTCCAAGACTCGCTGCAAGAATCCGGCTTTGAAAGGGCACGGCTTTAGCCGTGACGCAAATGTCGCATAAACATCGGGGCTTTAGCCCCTGAGGGATGTTTCTTACCTGCATCGAGCTAATGATGCAACCGGCTCCTGGTTCATAAGCTGCGGCGAACACACCGCGCGCTAGAGATCGCCTGATGGATTAGACACCGGCAAGTCGCCTGCTGTTCCCGTGCTCCATCTGTTCCCTGTTCCCTGTTCCCTGTTCTCTGCTCTCTGCTCTCTGTTCTCTGACACCTGCAACCTGACACCTGAAACCTGTCTTCACTCCCTGCTGTACGTCGTCCGGTTCCTCTCCGTCTGCCGCTCTAGCGCCAGCTCGATCAGGGTGGTAATCAGGTCCCTGTAGCTCATCCCCGTCGCCTCCCACAGCTTCGGATACATGCTGATCTGAGTGAACCCCGGCATGGTATTCACTTCGTTCACATAAATGCGCTGCTTGCCTTCCGGTTCCATCAGGAAATCCACCCGCGCCAACCCGGCCAGGTCGCACGCCTTGAAAGCCGCGACCGCCATCTCCCGAATCTGCCTGCTCTGGTCGCGTGTGATCTTTGCCGGGATGACAGGCACCGATCCCTCGCTCAAATACTTCGCCTCGTAGTCGTAGAATTCCTTTCCCGGAACGATCTCGCCCACCACGCTCGCCTTGGGATTGTCGTTACCCAGCACCGCTACTTCAAACTCGCGAGCCCGCCCCTTTTTGCCGCCCACGCCCTGCTCCACGATCAGCTTGCGATCGTATTTCGCAGCCAGCGTGAGCGCCGGCCCCAGTTCGTCGCGGTCGGGCACCTTGCTGATGCCCACCGACGAGCCCAGATTCGCCGGTTTGACGAAGACCGGATAGCGAAGTGCCTTCTCGATCTGGGCGATCGCCTTGCGCGGCGACTTCTCCCACTCCGTGCGCAACAGAGTCACATGCTTCACGATGGGCAGCCCGGCCTCGTGGAAAAGCCGCTTCATCGCGTCCTTATCCATGCCCGCCGCCGAGCCCAGCACCCCTGAGCCCACATACGCAATTCCCGCCAGCTCGAACAAACCCTGAATGGTTCCATCCTCGCCAAACGTGCCATGCAGAACCGGAAACACAACGTCTAGTGGCTGCCCGCCCGAAGACTGGCTCAGAGCCGCCGATCGGCCGGGCTCCGGCGCCATCAACGTGGGAATGCCCTCGTGCAGCAGCTTTGCCCCCGGTGTCGCTGCGGGATCGCCGGCGCGCAGCCGCCGTCCGGCATCGCTCGATTCGCCCGCAAGCAGCCCCTGCGCATCACCGGCCGCCAGCCACCTGCCCTCCTTGGTGATGCCGATGGGTGTCACGTCGAACTTGTTCCGATCAATTGCCTTGAGAATCGAAGCCGCCGAAAGCAGCGAGACCTCGTGCTCGCCGCTCCGCCCGCCAAAAATCACTCCTACTTGCAGTTTCTTGATCATCTGCTTTTTGTTCATCTTTCTCTTCGCTCGCTCCGTTCAACTTTCAGATGCCGCCCTCCCCAGTCTAGTTCGTCGGCGCTCGCCCCCGTTTCTATCCGCATCCCTTTATGAACGCCAATTCACTCGACACCCCTAACCCTGGCGATTAGTCTTGATTCCATTCGCGCTGTCGAAAGAGGTCGCATGAGTCACCCCGTCGTTCACTTTGAAATCGGCTGCAAAGATAAGGCCCGCACCTCGGCGTTTTATCGGGATGCCTTTGCCTGGAAAATCGATGAGGGCCCAATGGGCATGATCGACACCGGCTCCCAGAGCGGCATCCAGGGTCACATCGCCGCTCTCGGCCACGAGCCGCACCAGTTCACCCACTTCTATGTCCAGACCGACGATGTGGCCGCAACTCTTGCGCGCCTTGCCGATCTCGGCGGCAAAACGGTTGTCCCGCCTGTCGACATTCCCTCCGGCACATTTGCCTGGTTTGCCGATCCAGAAGGCAACGTCGTCGGCCTATGGAAACCGAAACAGTGAGCAGATCCAGCCGCCAAAGACCGATCGGACTGTTGCCCACAGCTAAAGTATCTTCTTCCCAAACGCCGAACACGCCAGCTCCACGGCCAGATCCGCGGTGCGGTTGTGCTCGTCGATCACCGGATTGACCTCGACGATCTCGAAGCTCAAAAGCCGTCCGTGATCGGCGAGAATCTCCATGGCCAGGTGCGCCTCGCGGTAAGTCGCGCCGCCTCTCACCGGCGTGCCCACCCCCGGCGCCTCCTCGGGGTCGATCCAGTCCATATCCAGCGAGACATGGTAGCCCGCGGTGTTGCGGCCGGCCGCGTGCAGCGCCTCCTCCATCACCGTTCGCATGCCGCGCTCGTCGATGTCGCGCATGGTGTACACCTCGTTCATGCCGGCGCGGCGCAGGTTCTCGCGTTCCGCCGCATCGATATCGCGAACGCCGATCAGCACCGTGTTTTCCGGGGCGACTTTCGGCATGTAACCGAAGATCTGCGCCAGGGCCTCAGGCCCCAGGCCAAGAAGCGCGGCCAGCGGCATCCCGTGCACGTTGCCCGAGGGCGAGGTCTCCGG
>JBEKPO010000083.1:0-19395 GCA_049520675.1 Occallatibacter sp.
TGAGTTGATCGCCCAACATCGTCAGCAGGCGAGCGTATGGCTTGAAATTGAGAGTCTCGCTCATTTTGTCGCGATTAGCACGAATTCTTCGCCATAAACGTGGCGACCATCTCCACTACTCGAGAATTTGCCGGTAGCGCTCCGGTAGGGTGTGAGGATTTTTCCGGACATTTTTCTCTTTGCTGCACGAACACGGGAGAAGCCGCCGCGCAGCAGCGACTCCGCCAAATGTGCAGCATTGTCGATACGGACGCCTTTGTACTCGGTGTTCCCTATGATGAAGAGGGCCAGTCCTTTTTTTCTTAGCAAGTGAAAGCACCGTGCTGAAACAGCCTGCATGTCCAGGAAGTAGTTCGCGGCAGCGCGGGCGATAGCCTTGTCCTGATCGAAAAGACCGAAGACGATCTGACTGCCGACGGTATTCAATCTTTTGATCTCCCGATTGAAGTCCAGGTCATGCTGCGCGCTTCCGATCGACCCGTTGCGAAGATCCCGATAGTCGGCCGCGTAGCCGAGCCAAAGCGATGAGAGCTGATGAAGATCGGCATACTCATACGAAGTAACGTAAGGCGGGCTCGTAATCAGCATGTCAATATTGCTGGGAGCATTGTCGAGCTTGAGGAAGTTTTCGTTGAGGATACGAACTTCACTGGAACCAGTCGCGGAGGACTGCCGGAAGGCGCTCCTCATCATTTCGAATTGCGCCGCAAAGGCTCCCCAGGGGTCTACGAATTTCTTGTTCGGATCAATTTGCGGCTTAATCGACTTCGTCAGCCATCGTGACGTCGCTTTCAGAATGTTCGAGAACGCGCAATAGAAGAAAGCACGGTACCGACTGCGGGCCGGAACTACGTTGTTGATCGCGTTGAGCAACTTCGTCAAGCTGCGAAATTGATCATCCGAATACCAATAGTTCAAGCGATCTACCGCGGACGGGGGAAGATCCACTTTGGCGCTGGCACGATTCACCTTCGCCCGGATGCCGGCGAAGTAATAATCTAGACGAGCCTCGTCAAATGTTCCGCTCTTCGTCCGTGCGATCAATGTGGCGACCGGGTTGATGTCACAACCCCAGAAGTCGATATTCTCGCGCCGCGCTTCGAACGCTACCGTCCCGCAACCACAGAATATATCTCCCACACGCCGAACCGTGACGCCGTCCATCTGCGCGAACTGTAGTGCCTTCGTAGGGATGAACGCCGGAAATTTAGCTGGGTATGCATGGATCCGGTGGAGTTTCAACTCTGCGGATCGACCCGACCTCCAATAACGATTTTCTGTGAGCCTGTGGAGGCTCGCATGCGGAACGGCGTCCGCGTTATTGAGTTCCAGGTATTGTCCAATCAATCGATCGGCCTCGCTCCCGGTCGGCTGCCGCCGAAATCGGTATGTGCTTGCAGGACAGAGAGATGAGGTCCTGCACCCTGCGCGTATGATACATCGACAAACACAACATTCGCACTTTAGCGCGAAAATCGTTCACGTCCAGGCGCAACACCGTCCGACGGCAGTGGCGGACCTTTCGATATTTCTCGATTGGGATGAGACAATCGCGCTCCGAGCATTCGTCGTAGATTATGTGTCTCCCCGTAAGCCCTTCGGATTGAGAACTTTCTTTCACCGCGGCGCTATGCCAACGGTCCGGCTGAGGCGCTCTACAGGGACAGGCGTGTCGGGTGCTTTGAACAAATGCGACGCATAGTTCTCTTGGATTGAGAGAGGGAATGCTTGCGAGAAATCGACCTATTGAACTTGGAGGCTTTCACCGCTACAAAATCGTCTACAGTGGATTATTAGACTGGACTCAAACGGCTGTAAGCTATTGAATTTATTGGTCGGGGAGAGAGGATTTGAACCTCCGACCCCCTGGTCCCGAACCAGGTGCTCTACCAGGCTGAGCCACTCCCCGATCAATTCAGCAAGCAGGCGGACATTCGTACTCTCGGGACTGCACTGCGTGCGTTTCGTGTGCCAGATGATCGCTTGATCCGGCTTGGGTACCATTCGCGCTTCGCGCTCCGCCGTCGCGGCAACCAGCCAAGCGCCAAGGCACAGATCCGCCGGCACTCCTCGATTTTACCTCAATTCCCCGCACCGTTCCCTGTTTCGGCCTACCCGCCCGCCGCGAGGCCATGTGCGAGAATGGCAACTGATCTGCTGCCCTGCCGCCGTTCAAGCGGCGTAAGACCCGTCCCCTCGACCGCGCCCGAAGGACCCAATGATGAGCAACCTGATTCTCGATCCTCGCCGCACTGCACTTGTCGTCATCGATCTGCAGAAAGGCATCACCCGATTTGAAGGCGCTCCGCATTCGACCCCCGATGTGATCGCTCATTGTGTCGAGCTCCTTACGGCTGCTCGCGATGCCGGCGCTCAACCGGTGCTAGTTCACGTAGGTTTTGCGCCCGACGGCGGTGACATGTTGCGCGTCGCATCCGACGAGCCCATGCGCACCGCGGGAGCGTTGCCGCCTGACTGGAGTGAACTGATTCCCGATCTCAATCGGCAACCCACTGACATCGTCATCCTCAAACGTCAATGGGGCGCATTCCATGGCACCGATCTCGAACTCCAATTGCGCCGTCGCGGCCTCACCACCATCATTCTCTGCGGCATCGCTACCGAATTCGGCGTCGAAAGCACGGCACGCGACGCCTACGAGCGCGGAATCGAGCAGATCTTTGCCCACGATGCCATGACCGGCCGCACCACCGAGAGCCACGCCAACGCCATTACGCACATCTTCCCGCGGATGGGTGGTGTGCGAAGCACTAGGGAGATCGTCGCCGCTTTGCGCAACGGCAAAAGCGACACCTAGGCAGCGCCCTTGAGGCGGTTCAACACATCGCAGCAAAATGTGGACCTGGGGTGCTACGCGGGAAGGAATCAGCTCCGCTAACTCCGCCGACCTCGCCTGTTCTTAGAGGATGTACCGCGACAAATCGTGGTCTTTCACGATAGAAGCCACCATCCGCTTCACATATTCGGCATCGATGAGAAAGACTTTCTCAGGTCCCGAAGCGGTCATGCGTTCTTCATAGGGTAGCGCGGTGATGGCATCGCTCCGGATCGCATCGGCCAGTTTCGCCGCTGCCTCCTCATCCGGCGCGCGGCGCGCTACATCGGGCGCCAAGAAGCTCACATCCTCCAGCACGCGCTCCATGATGGTGTGCAACCGGCGCGCTCCGATGTTTTCCGTGGTCTCGTTGACCTTGAATGCGAAGTCCGCCATCTCGCGCAGCGCTTCGGCGGCAAACTCCAGCTTCACACCCTCGGTCTCAAGCAGCGCAGAATACTGCTTGGTCAGCGAGGCTTTCGGCTCGGTCAGGATGCGCAGAAAGTCATCTACGGTGAGCGATTGCAACTCCACACGAATCGGGAAACGGCCCTGCAACTCGGGAATCAGGTCGCTGGGCTTCGACACGTGGAACGCGCCCGCGGCTATAAACAGGATATGGTCGGTGCGCACCATGCCGTAACGCGTGTTCACCGTGGTGCCTTCGACGATGGGCAGGATGTCGCGCTGCACTCCCTCGCGCGAGACATCCGGCCCGTGCCCGCTCTCGCGGCCGGCGATCTTGTCGATCTCATCCAGAAAAACGATCCCGTTCGACTCCACGCGCTCTACCGCCACGCGATTCACCGCGTCCATATCGATCAGACGACCCTCTTCCTCCTGCACCAGATAGTCGAAGGCGTCGGTAACCTTCATCTTTTTCTTCTTTGTGCCGCCCCCGAAGATATTCGGCAACATGTCTTTCAGGTTCATCTCCATATCTTCGAGGTTCTGGTTGCTGATGATCCCGAACTGCGGCAGGTTGCGCTCGCGCGCATCGAGCTCGACCATACGGTCGTCGAGCTTGCCCTCGCGGAACTGCTGCCGCAATTTCTCCCGCGAGCGTTGATGGCTGTCGGCCCCCGGCAGCGAGAGCTGGCCCTCCTGTCCATGCGGCGCGGCCGGCGGCGGAGGCAGCAGAAGATCCAGCAACCGCTCCTCGGCGTTCATCTCCGCGCGATCCTCCACCTCTTCCAGGCGCTCTTCGCGTACCATGTCGATTGCAATCTCCACAAGGTCGCGGATCATCGACTCTACGTCGCGGCCCACGTAGCCCACCTCGGTAAACTTCGAGGCCTCCACTTTCAGGAACGGCGAGTTGGTCAGCTTGGCCAGCCGCCGCGCGATCTCAGTCTTGCCCACGCCCGTCGGCCCAATCATGATCATGTTCTTGGGCATGATGTCTTCGGCGATGTCGGGCGGCAGTTTGAGGCGGCGCTGCCGGTTGCGCAGTGCGATGGCCACGGCGCGTTTGGCAGCGCGCTGGCCCACCACATGCTTGTCCAGCTCGGCCACGATCTCGCGCGGCGTCAGCTCGTCGAGCGCCACTTCCTGTTCTTCAGCAGATGCGGGAAGATAAATTGCCATGTTTCCTGTAATCCACTCCTAAATACTAGCTGCGACCAGCTTCGGCCGGTGCTGCTTGCGAATCACCCACTTCAGCCCGGACCAGGTATCGTCGATGGCACAGACCTTTACGTCGACCAGCGGGGTTTTAAGTGCATGGTTGCGGATCACGTTCTCGGTCAGATCCGTTTTGATACCCGAAGACTTCTTGGGCCACGCGACCCAAATCGCCCCTTCCGCCTTGATGCTCTTCTGCAGTTCAGCAAACTCCGCAAGGAACACCTCGAGAGAGTCTGCAAACAGCAGAACCACATCGAGATCCTTCTTCAGCCGGGTGCTCGCGTAGTCCTTTAACTCCTTCGGCAATCTGGCCGGCGGGTTCCTCAAAAGCACCCGGTGCCCTTTCTTGATGCCGAGTTTTTCGAGCAACGGCGTGCCGGAATATCCCGCCATGATTTCACTCGTGAGGCTGTGCAGGCTCCTCAGCTCGTCAATTCCTCAATGGTAACGCGGTCGTTGGTGTAGATGCAGATTTCGCCTGCAATCTTCATCGCCTTCTCGGCAATCTCGCGCGCGCTCAGGTCGGTGTTTTCCATCAACGCGCGCGCCGCGGCCGTGGCGTAACTGCCGCCGCTGCCGATCGCCGCCAGCGGTTCATCGGGATCGATCACGTCGCCCGAACCGGAGATCAGAAACGTCTGCCCCTTATCGGCCACCAGCAAAAGGGCCTCCAGATTGCGCAGCATCTTGTCGGTGCGCCAGTCTTTTGCCAGTTCCACTGCCGCGCGATTCAGATTCCCTGCATGCTGCTCAAGCTTCGTCTCGAACCGCGCAAACAGGTTGAACGCGTCGGCCGTCGACCCGGCAAACCCCGCCAGGATCTTGTCCTGAAACAGCCGGCGAATCTTCTTCGCCGAGTGCTTCAGCACGTGATCGCCAAGCGTCACCTGGCCGTCGGCAGCCATCACTACGGCGCCATTGCGTCGCACGCAAATCACCGTCGTGGCGTGGAATCTCGAGCTCTCGTTCAAATTGATCCTCTCGTCCGAAGCCAGGAAAAACCCAGCCCAAGCGAAAGTATAGGTCATTTGCGGCGGACAGGCCCCTTGGCCCGCTTCGTACCATGCAAGTTACGAAGGTCTTTGCATGTTAACCCAACCGCATTCCACCTGCGGTATTCTCAAGTTGGGGGCCGAAAGTCGTGCCCCCGCGGCCCAATGAACCTCCTCCACCGAGAAGAATGGGAAATCGCCGCCTGGTTCGCGGCGCTTGCCGCCATCGTGGCGCTCGCCGCCTGGTTGGTCTTGCGCAAGCGCCCCACCGCCGAAGAACTCGAGAAAGCTCGTCGCATGTTTCTTGTCGAGTCCGGCCGGCTGGTGGATGGCATGCTTCTCGATTCGTATCAGGTGCCTGCCGAAGATGGACGTGCTCTCACCATGCTGCTCTACAACTACCGCATTGGTGGCGTCGACTACGAGTGCTCGCAGGATGTGACTCTGCTTGGCGCCGACGTCAATGCCTCTGCTGTTCGGGCTGGCTTCCCGTGTTCCGTGCGCTACCAGCCCGGCAATCCTCAAAGCAGTATCGTTGTGGCCGAGGGCTGGTCGGGCCTGCGCGAAGGTCTCCCGCAACTGCCCGTCTTCGAAGACCCCAACTCTCTCGATCGCAGCCACTTAGAGCATGAGAGCAAGTAGCCTGCGGGCGGCTCATCGAGGCGCTCAATTCAAACTCTTCGCGTTGGCGCCGCCTACCCAACCCCGGTTACACTAGACCTATGCACGTCCACGCGGCGCCTGCGGACCATGGCAAAAACCGGACCACGCTCGTGCTTTGCATCTCGCTCGCCGCTACCCTGGCGTACGTCATCGTCACCTTCATCGCGGGCCTGCGCGCCCATTCACTGGCGCTGCTCTCAGAATCGGGCCACAATGCCTCCGACTTCCTGGCACTGCTCCTGAGCTTTGCTGCGGTCTACTTCCAATCGCGTCCCGCAGACAATGCCAGAACCTTCGGCTACCAGCGCGCCGGCGTGCTCGCGGCCTTCATCAACGCCGCCACGCTCATCCTCATCTCTCTCTGGATCGCTCTCGAAGCCATCCACCGTCTTCGTGCTCCGGTGACCGTCGAGCCCCGGCTTATGATGATCGTGGCCGCAGCTGGCGTGGCAATGAACGGAGTGATCGCAGCACTACTCTGGGGCGTTGCGCGTGACGTCAACCTGCGTAGCGCATTCCTGCATATGGCCGGCGACACGCTCTCCACCGGAGCGGTCATCGCCGGGGGCGTCGGGATTCTGTTTACCGGCCGCAACTGGATCGACCCCATCCTCTCCCTGCTTATCGCCGCTCTCATCTTCTGGTCCAGCCTGGGCATCGTTCGCGAAACCCTCAACATTCTCCTGGAAGGCATGCCGCGCGGCGTTTCGCTGCATCAGATCCGCTCCCGCATGGAAGCGGTTGACGGCGTGGTCAACGTCCATGACCTGCATGTCTGGTGTCTCGGCTCGCAGTCGCGCGCGCTCGCTTGCCATGTCACCATCTCCGACATCCCCCCCTCAGAGAGCGCCTGCATTCTCGTGAATCTCAATTCCCTGCTCCGCGAGCGATTCCAAATCAGCCACACCACCATTCAGTTCGAGCACATTGGTTGCGACGCTCTCGAAGGCTGTGCCACGCCTCCTGCCGAGATCTCAGGCGTGCACGATCACAGCCACGTCCATTAGTCTTTTCTCCAAACTGGAGGAGTTCCTTTTGTTGATCCGCCGTCCGATTTTTCTCTTTTTCACTATCTCAACTCTTGTCCTTCTTTTCTTTGCCTGTCCTCTTCTCATCGTTGCGCAGAAGGTGCCGGCGGCGAATCTCGACTCTTTCGCCGGCGAGTACACTGATCCTGCCGACGGCGCCAGTCGTTATAGCTTCTACGTGCAGGCAGAGCAGTTGATCATTGAGTCCTCGCGGATGGTACCCGCTGAGCTCAAGCCGGCCTCATCGACCGTATTCAACCTGGCTGGCTCCAATCTCAAAGTGACCTTCACTCTCGATCCATCTGGCAATGGCGCCTCGGTCACGCTTTCCGACAGCCCCAACACCGTCTACCTCCGCACCGGGCCTCCCGTCCATCACGTCTTTCACGATTACGTGCGCACTGAAGCCATGATTCCCATGCGCGACGGCGTCAAGCTTCACGCGGTCATCCTCGCTCCTTCCGACATTCCCGGCCCGCTTCCCATCCTCATGCAGCGCACGCCGTACGGCGTAGATCCAACCTCCCGCGCCTGGTTTTTCGCCATGCGTCCTGAACTGGCCCGTGCCGGCTACATCTACGTCGGCGAAGACATTCGCGGCCGGTACGAAAGCCAGGGCAAATTTGTCATGATGCGTCCCCTCGCCGATCATCAGGATCATCGCAAGACCGACGAAAGCACTGACACCTTCGACACCGTCGCATGGCTGATCAAGAATGTCGCCGGCAACAACGGTCGCGTGGGCGTGGTCGGCACCAGCTATCCCGGCTTCCTCGCCATGATGGCGGGCATCGATCCGCATCCTGCCGTGAAGGCCATCTCGCCGCAGGCGCCCATGATCGACGTCTGGATCGGCGACGACTTCTTTCACAACGGCGCTTTCCGCCAGACCTATGGCTACGATTATGTGCTTGGCATGGAATCGAACAAGCAGCAAACCACGGTCAGCTATGTCGACGCCCGCGGCAACCCCGCAGATGGCTTCGACTTTTTTCTCTCGCGTGGATCGTTCCTCGCCGGCGTCAAGCAATCCGGCTCGAATATCCTGCCCACCTGGAAACTCTTCCTCGACCACCCCGCCTACGACAGCACATGGCGTGCGCGCGGCGTCGAGTACGCGCTCAACCAGGTCACCGTGCCCACACTCACTGTCGGCGGCTACTACGACCAGGAAGATATGTGGGGGCCCCAGGAAGAGTACGCCAAGCTGCAACCGCACAACGCAGACCACGACAACTTCCTCGTGCTCGGCCCCTGGCGTCACGGCTATTGGGCTTCGTCTTCGCGCCGCCTTGGCAATCTCGACTACGGCCAGCCCATCGGCCTGGAATTCCGCGAGCAGATCGAGGCCAAATTCTTCGCGCACTACCTGAAGGATGAGCCCGGTTTCAATCTCGAAAACACTGCCAGCTTCCAAACCGGCTCGAACACGTGGCATTACTACCCGCAGTTTCCCCCGAGTGCATCGCACCCCACTGCCCTACATCTCGTCGGCGGCGGATTGCTCAGCTGGCAGCCGCCGGCAGATTCGGCCTCCACTTCTTACGTCAGCGACCCCGCCAATCCCGTCCCTTATCGTCATCGGCCCATTCAGCCCACTTACAGCCCCAGCTCCGAATGGTTCAACTGGCTCATCGAAGATCAGCGCTTCGTCACCGGCCGCAAAGACGTCGCCGTCTGGAGACTTCCCCCTCTCGATCACGACCTCACGCTCACCGGCGAAGTCGTTGCCGATATCTTCGCCGCCACCACCGGCTCCGACAACGATCTCGTCGTCAAGCTCATCGATCAATACCCCGACGATGACCCCGACTCCAGGATGCGAGGCTATCAACTCATCACCAACGCCGAAATCTTTCGCGGACGTTATCTTTCAGGCTTCGATCATCCCTCTGCCCTCAAGCCCGGCGCGCCCAGTGAATACAAGTTCTCCCTCCACAGCGTCGACCACGTCTTTCGTGCCGGTCATACCCTGATGGTCGAGGTTCAAAGCACCTGGTTCCCGCTTTACGATCGCAACCCTCAATCCTTCGTGCCTAACATCATGAAAGCCAAACCAAGCGACTACCACGCCGCAACGACCACCATTTTCTCCGGCCCCGGCAGCGAATCCAGCCTCCTGCTCCCGGTCATGCCCGCTCCTTGACCGCCGTCGCCTTTGAGTCCTCATCCCCGGCCAAACTATAATCGTTGTCAGCGCGGTACCGGCGAACCTTCCCTGTAAAGAGAGAACCAACTTGGCACGTGAGCTTCTTACGGCTCGTCTCGATCGCAAAGACTGCATCTCTGAAGTTGCCCAGTGTTACCACTTCCAGTTTCGCGTTGAGGGAGTTGAGAACTTTCATTACCTTCCCGGCCAGTTCATCTCGGCGGTAGCGCCCGATGAAAAAGGCAAAACACAAACCCGCGCCTACTCCATTGCATCTGCCGCCAGCGGCAGTCAATTCGACCTGTGCGTGAATCGCGTGGAGAACGGCTTCTTTTCCAACCATCTCGCCGACCTCACCGACCTTCCGCCAGGTGCAACCATCCAGGTTCACGGGCCGCACGGCCATTTCGTCCTCGAGACTCCCGTAACCGACTCGATTTTGATCGCCACCGGCACGGGCGTTGCGCCCATGCGCGCTTACGCCCAGTGGCTGTTCCCCGAGGGCGGTCCGGACCGCAGCAATGGAAGGGATATCTGGCTGGTCTATGGAACGCGCTACGAGACCGACATCTACTACAAGGACGAATTCGAGGCACTGGCCCGCCGCGTGCCCAACTTCCACTATCTGCCCACGCTCAGCCGCGCGCAGGACGATTGGTCCGGCCTTCGCGGCCACGTTCAGGTCCACATTCAAAAGATTGTTGAAGATCGCGCCGCGCGTCTCGGTCTGTCGCTGCCCTCGCCGCCCGTTGACCCCGGTGCGCTTGCTGCCGAACTCAAGTTCGATATCTACGCTTACATCTGCGGCCTTAACTTTATGGTGAGCGGCGTGCGCGACCTGTTAAGCGGCTTTGGCTGGCACAAGAAACAGATCGTCTTCGAGCGATACGACTAGCCAGCGCCACCTAAACTATCGCGGATCAGCTAGTTGAAGTCCTTCTAAGAGAAACCTTCTGCAGCTTGCGCAGTTGCGCCTCAACGGCGCCCCGGAATCGGTTCAAGACCCCTGCAATTCTGATCAGGAGCTTCATTTTTCCGGCTGGGGCCTGGATAGGTTTCTTTGATTCTAAATAACTTACCGTGCAAACGATCCCACCTTGAGACAACCTCGAGAACCTCTTGTACACCAGCTCGAGGCCCGGCTTGGGCGTTACCGGCAGTATTTCGCGGGTTGGCTCGGATCGTTTCATGAATTGTGCGTGCCAAAACAGCCTAATGCTTTCTGGGTGCGGCGTGCAAAAAAATTTCTAATCGTCTATAACCCTTTGTGGATGAACTCCCGATTCGCTCAGGCCGCACTCAAAGTTCTTTGTGCGCTCGCTGCTGGCCTCGCGCTACGGCAGGTCGTGGGCCTGCATCCCGTTTGGTGGGTCGTGTGGCTCGCTCCAGCCGTCTTGCTGATTGTTGCCTTTCACTTCCCGCCACGCCATGCGCGCTGGATGGTCCCGCTCGCCTCCGTCATCGGCGCCACTGTCGACTTTCACTACTTCAGCCTGGTGATGCCTCTTCCTGCTGTAATCGCCGCCATCGCCGCGCAGACCCTCCTCTGGACCTTCCTGGTTCTTGTTACGCGCCGCGTGGTGGTGCGCTATCAATCCTGGTGGACGGTGTTCGTCTATCCCGTCTTGTGGGTCGCAGCCGATACTCTGATGGCCGCGTTGTTGCCCGACGGCAACTGGGGCAGCCTCGCCTATTCGCAGGGCGACGAGCTGGCGGTTATCCAGGTCGCCTCGCTCTTCGGCACCGCGGGCGTGCTGTTTCTCATCGCGCTCTATTCCTCCGCCATCGCGTTGGCTATCACCCTGGGCAAGTCGCTCCGTCGCGGCTGGCTCGCCTGGTCCATCACCGTACTTCTGATTGCCTCATCGCTTCTCTACGGCCACATTCGCCTGCGCCGGCCATTGCATGGCACAGAAACCATCTTCGGCATCCTCTCGATTGACGATCCCATAGGCCTTCGCGCGTCCGACGCTTACGCCCAAACGATCTTCGACCAATATGACTGGCGTATCGCGGCGCTTGCCGATCGGGGTGCTCAGGTCATCGTGCTCCCGGAAAAGATTGCCATGCTCACGCCCGGCAAAGCTCTCGATCTGCAACATCGGCTTGGCGATGCAGCCCGCCAAAATCACATTTGGCTTGAAGCGGGCGTAGGCATCTATGACGGCCGCACTCCAACAAATTGGGCGTGGCTCTTTGCTCCCGACGGCACACTCGCCGCCGTCTACGAAAAGCACCACATGGCCCCACCGGAGCGCCGCGACCACTACGCGACAGGCAGCGACTACACCCTTTACACGGTTGCCGGCGAACGTTACGGCCTCGCTGTCTGCAAGGATATGCACTTCGCCGAACTGGGCCGCGCCTATGGCTTGCGCGGGGCTTCCGTGATGCTCGTGCCGGCGTGGGATTTCGCCTATCTCGACGGTTGGATCGAGGAGCGCACCACGGCGTTCCGCGGCATCGAAAATGGTTACTCCATCGTCCGCGCCTCGCGCGAAGGGCTGCTCTCAGCCAGCGATCCCTACGGTCGTTTGCTCGCCGAAACCACCAGCAGCGTAATGCCCGGCCGTTCGCTTCTCGTCAAGGTTGTGGTGGCGCCACCTGAGCACACGCTCTACACACGCGTCGGCAATCTATTCGGTCGGCTTTGCGTGTTGGTCGCAGCGGGTTTCGTCGTCCTCGGCTGGATCCCCATTTCAGGAAAGAGCGCTCGATTGTAGCGCCGGTCTCCCGACCGGCTGTTCTGCGGGCTCCTTGCCCTCAGAGGCCTCCCCATGCCCCGAAATCGCGCCGCTTGAGAGAAATGCGGGCCGATCGCCGACGTCCGCCCTACAGCTTGAACAGCTCTCTGAGCCGCTTCGTCTGCGCGCGGCTCACCGGAATCTCCGTCTGCTGTTTGTCATTCATGCGCAGTTGGTAACTCGACTTGAACCACGGCATCACCTCGCGGATCTGATCGATATTCACCACGTAGCCGCGGTGTGCCCGCCAGAACCGCGCCGGATCGAGTAGCTCCAGCAACTCCTCCAGCGTCCGGCACTTCGACTGCCCTTCGAATGTCCGCGTGATAACGCGAATCACGCCCTCGTCGATCGCGGCAAAACAGATCTCTGCCTGATCCACGAGCAGCAGCCGGCTCTGCGCCTGCACGATGAGCTTGGCGGTTTGATGCGCGCGCTCCGCATTCACCGGACGTCCAGGGCGAGTATCGAGCAGCCGCAGCAGCGCGTCGAGTTGCGACTCGATGCCTGCATCTGGAGCGGCAGGCGGTGCTCCTCCGCTGCCCGCCGCGACGCGTCCGCTGGCACGCTCCACTGCCGCCTGCACGCGCGCGCGATCAAACGGCTTCAGCAAATAGTCGACGGCGTTTACCTCGAATGCGCGCACTGCGTACTGGTCGTATGCCGTCGCAAAGACGAACTGCGGCAAATGCGCTTCTTCGGTCTGCATGCCTGCCGCCGCTTTTGCTTCCCTGGCCCGATTTTGTTCCATCACGCGCTCGATGACCGCGAACCCATCCTGCCCCGGCATCTGCACGTCGAGAAACACCAGGTCGGGATGGTGCTCTTCGATCAGATCGACAGCTTCAATCCCGTTCGCGCCCTGGCCCACCACATCCACGCCGCCAACCTGGTCGAGCAGATACTTGAGCTCGTCGCGGGCCAGCTGTTCGTCATCGATAATCAACGCCGATATCGCCATGAAATCCGGAAAATTCGATTGTAGGGAGCGGGACTGGCTCGGTCAACGCGGAGTCGGCGGAGCCAGCGGGAAACGGGCGACCCACATCTCGATCCTGAGATGTGGGAAGGCGCGAACCCCAACTCATCACTGGCCAGGCTGAAAGCTAACAGACTGAAAGCTGCCCTTCTACTCGCTCATCACCCGCAACCGCGCCGGCATGTGGTCCGCTGCCAGCTCATGGCCGCAGCGCGTGCAGAACTGGTCCGTCGCGCGCACGGTGCGGAAGCAGTTTCCGCAGCTTGCAAGCAGCTGGTAATTGCATTGCGGGCAGAAGTGAAAATCGCCCTGCACGTGCGTGCCGCATGCCGGGCACCGCGAAACCTCCGGCTGCCGCAGCAGGAAATAGAGCACTGCGCCAATACCCGCCGGCATCACGAAGCAGATGAACATCCAGAAGCGCGTGCTCATGGCCCGGCGCGGGGCATCCTTACTGATGTAGCCCACCATGAGGATGTAAAGAGAAGCCACGACACCCCAAGACAGGTTGAAGTAGATGCGCAGGCCCAGCGGTGGAGGCGCATGGTGTCGCTGCTCCGGCAACAGCACCCAGAAGTAATACTCCACGAGCACGAAAACCACGCTGGCCGCAATGATCGACCACACGGGTATCATGCGCTCTTCTTCGCTCACCTGGATCGACTGCGGCTCTGGCATACGCTTGTCTCCGCACGGCGCTGCCGCGGAGAAATCAAATCTTAACCCCTTTTTTATAGGGACGGAGGAGCAGGGGCATAAGTTGCCCCCTCTAACGGGTCAATGCAGTGATTTTGGGGTGAGTTGCCGCGGTCACCGCCTGGTCCGCGACCACCCCGCCACCAGCGCTGCCGCCAATAGCGCGGGGCACGCCACGCAAACCCAAAGGCTGGTCTGCGTCGCCATATCGCTCCAGTGCTCGCCACCGATCAAGTCGTCGGACACGCGCCAAACGAATGGTCCCAACGCAAGAAGCATGAGCAGAAAGCCTGCCAAGGCCAGTGACCGGCTCCGCTTGCGGTCTGCTTTCTGGTCTTTCATCACGCCGGCAGATGTCAGCACCACGCGCCGGGTTCTTTCTGCCACGGCTCGCTCGCGCCCAGCTTGCTTGCCGGCAAGCGCCGACAAAAGATCGCGCTTGGCGGCTCCCGAGGCCTGGCTCGCGGCGCTCCCCGTCAATTCGGCTGCCTTCACTCAGCCTCCTGAAACCTTGCCGCTGCGTAGCCAAGCCTCGGCTTGATCATCGCGAGACCCCGATAAAGCCTTGATTTTACAGTCGAAAGCGGAGCCCGCGTCACTTTCGCAATCTCTTCGAGCGAAAGCTCTTCGTGGAAGCGCAGCACCAGCACCTCGCGATGCAGCGTATCCAGTTCCAGCAGCGCCGCCGCAATCTGCTCGCGGTCTTCCAGATTCGCTACGCGGTCGAAGGGCGACGGCTCGTCCCCGGCCACTTCAAAGCCCATTGGCCGATCCTCGTCCGTTGCGCCCTCCACCATCTCGTCCAGGCTATTCATCAATCGCTTCCGCCGCAGGTCGATCACCAGGTTGCGTGCGATGGTAAACAGCCAAGTCTCAAACCGTGCGCGCCCATCGAACTGTCTGCCGCGTACCAGAACACGCATCCACACTTCCTGGAAAAGATCCTCCGCCGTCTCCCGATTTCCCGTCAAGAACAGCAAATAGCGCATCAACCGGTGCTGGTAGCGCACTATCAACTGGTCCAGCAGACCGGCTCTCTGGTGCTTGAGCCCTTCGGCAACCGCAAGGCTTTCCTGCCGCGCCACCTCGTCGTGCGTCACAGCAACAGCTTTCTTGAAAAATGGCCGAACTGAAGCGATGGTCATCTGATTCAATTAGACGGCAAAACCGCGCGCCAGGACGGAAATTGACTTGCAACCCGACTCATTCGCCGGCAATTTCAAGGATTTCAGCACCAAACGGCCCGAAATCAGCGCTTCCGCAGCCCACCATCTCCCCCACTGCAGATATCCAACCCCAATCCTTCTCAAAAAGTTGTCATCGCGCCCCGGTCTGCCTGTGTACTCAGGACGCTGCTGCCTACCCTCCGCCGTTTACTATCTGGGTTTAGTGATCGCCGGTCGCTGTCTCTGGTTCCCGGCCGCTCGTCCCTTCGCCCCTGCCTTACCCAACGCATCCTCGATTGCCCTGGATGCTCTTCGCTCCCGCGATTCAGGCGTCTGGTAACCGGAAATGCCTAGCAGATGATTCCTTCGCTGAATTGGCGTCAGCGCTTCCCACGCCTCGCGAGCCCCTGGCCGCTGTTGAAAGAGCGTTCTCAGCACCGGCGGCGGATCCTCCTCTCCCTCCATTGCCTGCATCAACCGCTCTGCCATCCGTTCCGCCCGCCGCTGCCGGCTCTCAGCGCTCTTCGGCTCATCGATCCACTTGCCAATCTCCCGGCGCGCCGCCTCGCTCATTCCGTCAACCCACTTCCTCAGCCTGCGATCGGCGTTCAACTCCCGCGCAAGCTCGGGCGGCAATTTGATCTCCCGTTCCTCCAGATCCGGCTCCAGCCAGATGTGCACTTTGTCTCCCTGCCGGGTGCGCGTCGCGGCCCGCATCTTGCGGTTCACAATCAGCACCGCCCCTTTGCCGCCCGGATAAGAAACCAGGGTGGTGCGAAACGCGAAGCCCTCAATCTCGCCAACCACGCGCCGCCCCTTGCGTCCCGGCCACACCTTGGCAACGTCAAAGGGAATCTTGGCGATGGTCCACTTCAGGGCGGTACCATCCGGCTCGAGCACCGCGGTGAACGATTTTCGGGTTGGGCGCGGGTTCGTGGGCATCGTCGAAACCCGTCAGGCGGTCTGCCCCGCGCTGCGGAAAAGCGAACCCAGCGCTTTCCACACCACGCGGATCATCACCAGGACAACGATCAGCAGCACCCCCGCAATCGCCGCAGCAATATACGGCTTCCACGTCGCCATCCAGGTGAGGAAGATTGCGAGCACGTCCTCGCCCATGCTCAGGGTGATGTTCGAGACCGGCTCGGGCGACGGAGTCACGGCCGCGCGCGCCGCAGTCTTACCGCCGTGCGCTATGAACGCGATCATGCCGCCGGCCAGCGTGGCAGCCAGTTGCTCCCCCGGCGACAGCGAGCTGGCGGCCTGGTAAGCCAACAGCGCCGCCACCGGCACGCGAATGAACGTGTGCAGCGCGTTCCACACCAGGTCGAAGGCCGGAACCTTGTCGGCGAAAAACTCCACCCCAAACAGCGCCACGCTGGCCACGATGATGGGCCAGTCCGTAAGCAGGTGCAGCGACGGCGGCAACGCAATGGCGTGGAAATGTCCCAGCAGCCCGAGCGTCCCCACCGTGGCATACACATTCAGCCCCGCGGCAAAACTCACCGCAATCAGCAGCGCGACAGTTTCATTGGGCGTCAGACTCATGCCGGACAGTATAGCCTTAGAAAGCTGTCAGCTGTCAGCTATCAGCTATCAGCTCTTAGCTTCTTGCGGCTGCGGGGATTCCCGGTTCGCCATCCCCCGAAGAGAAGCCGAAGCGGCGCGAAGTCGATTGCATCAAACACCGCAGGAGAAGAAGATGATTAATCCCAGGCGCAAAGAACGAGACGAAACTGGATCGGACGCAGCCGGGCAATCGGGCGATATTCAGCAGACCGCCGACAGGCCCTATGCGGACTCAGAAAGCGTTGAGGAACTGGTGGAGGAGGGTAACGCATTCGAGGCCGGCATTGTCTCCGGAGTGGAAAACGCTCCCGATCCCGATGTCGCCGAAGTCCGCACGCGAGAGGTCCCCGAAGACGATGTTCCTGCCGAGTATCTCGACAACGAGCCGTAGCATGCCAGCGAGCCAGCAAGTTGGTTGGGTCTCGGTTGGTTGGGTATTGATCTGCGGCGCGGTCTTGCTGCTCTCCACGTTTGCCGGTCAGGGCGCCGGCTCAGCGCAGGCAGCCTTCGCGCAGGGTGAATCGACAGAGCTCGATGAGGTTCTCTTCGTGCAGGCTCCCGAAGGCAAACCAGGAGTCGCTCGCGACAACAGCAGCGACGGCATTGTCATCGCGTGGATTCCCGAGCCCATCCTGAGATTCTGCCTGGGCAAAACCATGTCGCAATGCAGTGCAATGGACTATTGCATTCGCACCACAACCAAACAGGTCCCCATGTGCAGGAATCTCGCCATCCCGCTGAGCCGGTTGCCTTCATACCCACCTGGGATGCGGCCGCGGCGCGTGATGAGCCTGAGCTTCTACAAGCTTTTGCCAGGAGGGCCTTACCAGGCGCTCGAGGATTACTACAAGAGCCTGCCTCGCAGCTCGCTCGGGCGAATCTCCATGGACGCGCGCATCAAGGCGCGCATCCGGTTCACCCCCGGCGCCAACGACGACGACTTCCGGTTCGAGCAGGTTCTGGCGACGGCGCCATTCTGAACACGCCTTCATCGGAGGATGACGATTCTGACACGTGGGAAACCAAACCACTCCCCAGCCTCCGTCATCCCCTGCCCACCTTCTGTCATCCCGAGCGAAGTCGAGGGATCCGCAGTTGCTCCTGCTTTCCAGAGAACCCAATCTCGCAATCAAGGCAGTCGTCGATTTGGGCATGAAAGCTCTACTGCTTCCATTTGGGGCGTCGGTGTTCATGGCATTTGTGCCGATGAAAGGCGTCCTCGATCGCTTTTGATGGCGCGCTCGGCATCAGTTCGAGCCGCCGCACGAATGGTTGCGACCAGGCGCAATCGGAGCATCTCCAACTTGCAGACTCCTTCGTAGGCAATAGCATGGTTCGGACAATTTCCGCCATACCCCAACTCTACGCTCATTTCCACAACTCGTTTAGTGTGTGGCGCTCGCCGGCATGGCTGCCGCAGCGAGCGCGGAAACGCACCCTTCGCGGTGCACTCGCAAATCGCTGCGGGCGCGCTCCATCTCCACAATGGCATACGCCACATGCCTTGAGCTGAAGCGGCGAATCGTCGCGGAGCAGGCCGTGATGTATTCGCTGTGCTTGCTCTGAAGAGCGCATTCGAGTGAGGTGCAGGTTAAGCAGGCCACAACTTCCCCTTCCAGCCTTTCAGCCGGGGTTATTGCAGTTGAAGTGCGGATTGCTTTACTGCGCCTGAAGCTGACGCTCGGCGCGGAACCAGTCCTGAAGGTCGTGGCCGTGCCCGCTGCCGCGATTTTCGAACATCTGAAAGGCCAGCTCTCTTGTCTGTTTTTGCGCGCGGCCTTCATGCTGAACCGTGGCTGCAGCGGCGGAAGAGGTTTGCGAGGTGTCGGCTTTCCTCGACTTCGCTTGTTTTTGAAGATTTGAAACGATCATGGGGTACCCTCATGCGAATCAAGGGCTAAGAGGGAAAATGCTTCAGATGGGCTGCCTTAGTTCAGAAAACCTGAAAGAGGAGAACGATGCTCTCTCCATCTCTGACACTACACTCATTTCCCGCCCGCCGCACAACTGTTTCGCGCGACTCTCCCATTTGGGGCTGAATCCAAGGCTTACAGGCCGAGATGATCACCCGATTCTCGCCGCGAATGAGCAAATCAGTTAATTTCCGTGTCGGCTTCGGCGGTTTCGCCCATCTTCAGCGCGACCACCACCTTCAGCAACTTGGCCGTGTGATGAACGTTGCCCGAGATCACGTTCAGCGCCTCTTCGACGGGAGGATTCTTGTCAGCCAGCACGTCGAGACGGTCGCCGACCGCATGGAGCGTATTGGCTTCCTGCAGGATCTCTTTCGCGGGCATTAGGGGCACAGCTTTCTTGAAAAGTTTAGGAGAGAGAAAGCTCAGTCTTCCTGGAAGACACATCTCTGCAAGGTTGACTTAAGTTCGCGGAGCCGGAAAAGATGAAAGACCGGACCGGTCGATCTTCGGAGCCGATCTTTCCCCGGAAATCCCGCAAATAGGATCAAAGAGCCACGTGCAGGTGATGATTCGGCAGCGTGTTAGTTCCGACGCCACCGCGAATATCCCCAGCCCCCGCCTCCGAGCAGAAAAAGTACCAATAGAACGATCAGGATTGTTGACATGTTGTAACCTCATTTGCAATGACGAAGCGGACCTGCCCTTATAACGACTGTCCCACTTCTTCTCTGAACATGATCCTAGGGCTGGCTCAGACGATTGTCTGAGCACATTCGACCGACACCTGCATCAGGTGCGGCGGGTCAATTGTTGCGTTTAATATCTGCCGTCGCAGAAGGCCGATTAAGACC
This sequence comes from Occallatibacter sp., assembly GCA_049520675.1. Taxonomy (GTDB): domain Bacteria; phylum Acidobacteriota; class Terriglobia; order Terriglobales; family Acidobacteriaceae; genus Telmatobacter. Next base: position 19,216 of record JBEKPO010000083.1, read on the forward strand.
CGACGTTGTGTAGAAGATCGGGGAGAGGACGCTCCGGCATTACGGCAGTTGGTTAAGATAGCACGCTCCGCTGGTGTTTTGCGCCGGCGGGGTGGGCGGCGTCGTCCACGGCGGATTGCTGAAGTCAAAAAACTCCGTCATATCCATCTGTGCCGCATCGCGCGCGCTCAGCGCGGGCAA
>JBEKPO010000084.1:0-18653 GCA_049520675.1 Occallatibacter sp.
AGCTTGTCGAGATAGGCAACCATCTCCTTGGCGTCGCGTTCCAGGTACTTCTTGTCGCCGGTGGCTCGCCAGGCCTCGAGCTGCAGGATCGTGAGCATGTACATGTCGTCGATCCAGTAGCGCGTCTCGTGCGAGAGGCCGTCGGGTTGCGGATCGGCCCATTGCTTGTCGGCGAAGGAAAGGCCGTAGTCGAGGTACTTCTTGTCTTTGGTCTGAATGGCGATTTCGAGAGGGACGATGCCAAAGATCGAATCGTCGACGTGGTCGCGCTTGGGGATGCGGTCGGCTTCGACGCCATCGGGGAAAAGCGGATCGAATTTCTTGACAAGCTGGCCGCGCAGATCGGTGTCGTGCGTGAGCTGGGCGAAAGTGAGTGCACCGTACCATGTGCCCACCTCGCCATAAAAGATCGTGCCCGGGTTATTCTGGTGCGGGCTGGTGACGAAGTGCTCGGCGAGGGCCTTGCCCACTTCCTGCGGAGAACGGCCAGCGGGCCAGTTGCTGAAATAGTCCTGCTGAGCGGCGACAGTGAGTGCGGGAAAAAACAGTCCGCATACTACCAGCTTCAAGAATGGATTCATATGAGTTCCTCGTGTCGCGGTTCCAGCGGGAGCGGGTTTTCGCGCAGAATGCAGAATGATGATAGCGCGCGACGGCCGCCCAGCACACCGAATCTCTCGGCGAGCACCAGCAGCAGGCGTTGCAGCCGGCGTGATGCAATAATTAGCATCTTCGGGTTGGGAACGCGCCATCTGTAGGTTGTTGAGGTGTCCGAGATGATCCAGCTCAAACGCGCCTATGAGAAGGCGAGCAAAGAGGACGGGGAGCGGTTTCTTGTCGAGCGGTTATGGCCGCGCGGAGTAAAGAAGTCGTCGTTGCCGATTGTTGCGTGGTTGAAAGACGCGGCGCCCAGCACAGAATTGCGCAAGTGGTTCGGGCACGAACCGGCGCGATGGGAGGAGTTCCGTAAGCGCTATTTTGCGGAATTGAAAACCAGGCCGGAGGCCTGGATGCCGCTTGTAGAGGCGGCGCGCAAGGGCACGATCACGCTGATCTACAGTTCCCACGACATCGAGCACAACAACGCCGTCGCGCTGCGAGAATTTCTTTTAGCGAGAGTGAAGAAGGGCGCCGCGGATCGAAAGAGCGGATCGACTTGATCTCAGCCGTTTGTGCCGGAGCTGCCACGGACGCCCGGTGACTGTGCAGGTCGCAAACGAACAGAGGCCGTGTCTGAGTCACTGATTCACTCCGCTAGAGAGGGCGGACCGTCGTCTTAGAAAAGATCTGGAGGCGAGAAGCGTGCCGGTGAGGTTGGTGTCGAGAATGCTGGACCAATCGGCCTCGCTGATTTCGACGGCCGGCCGCTTTTCTGTGATTCCGGCGGCATTGACCAGGATGTCGACTCTACCGAATGCCGCGAGGATGGCGTCATGCAAGGCCTGGAGGGATGCGCGATCGCCGACATCGCTGGCTGCTCGCAACGAGCGGCGGTCGAGAGCCTCGATCTCCGCGGCCGCCTTTTCTACTTCAGGCAATCGGCGCGAAGAGGGGACGACGTCGGCGCCAGCATCGGCGAGCCCGAGGGCGATGGCGTGGCCCAGACCGGTGACGCCGCCGATGACCACTGCGACTCTGCCCGTCAAATCGAACAGGGGTGGCGTCACAAAGATGATTCTCCGACCTGCCGCTGAACTTATCAAAGCCGGCCAGCCGACGGTTGAACAGAGAACGCCCGCCCTGGCGTGGTGCCCCAAAAGTTCGATGCAGGGCCCGGCTTCTCAAAATGCAGGTCCTTCGACTCCGCTTGGCCCCTCCGGGCCAAACGTCGCTCAGGATGACCGCAGTATTTACATTGCGCATTTTAGAGACGCTGCGCTAGGACAGGGTAGTCCGCTAGCCGTTATGCTGGTCGAGATGTGAAGCGCCTCAACCCCATCGACGTCTTCAGGTGGCTTTTCGATGGCCGATTCAGTCCGCAAGGCCGGCTGATACCGCGATGGATTTTTTTGCGCGCTCTGGCGCTGATCTATTTCTCAGCTTTTTATTCTCTTCTGTTTCAGATCAAGGGGTTGATCGGGCCGCAGGGAATCCTGCCGGCGCGCGAGTTTCTGCGCGCTGCGGCGGAACAGGTCGGCATCGCCCGTTATTATTACGTGCCCTCGCTCTACTGGATTTCGGCGAGCTCGGCGGGGCTGATGATCATCACCTGGATCGGGCTAGCGGCGGCCGTGATCGCCTTTCTGAATATCTGGCCGCGGCTGTGTTTTTTCATTTGCTTCCTCTGCTTTCTTTCGTTCATCGCAGCGTCGGATGTTTTTTCGAGCTACCAGTCTGACGGGATGCTGCTCGAGGCGGGATTCATCGCCCTGTTCTTCGCGCCACGCGGATCACTGCCAGGATGGGGCGGGCACGATCCGCCATCGCGAATGAGCCAGTTTCTGCTGCAGTGGGAGTGGTTCAGGATTTACTTCGAGTCGGGCATGGTGAAGCTTCTCAGCGGCGACGTGGAGTGGCGTAACTTTACCGCGATGGACGAGTACTACCAGAACGGGCCGCTGCCGACGTGGATTGGCTGGTATGCGGAGCATTTGCCGCACTGGTTTCACGCGGCAACAGTGGCGGGAACCCTGGCGCTGGAACTGGGGCTTGTCTTCATGATGTTTTTTCCCCGGCGCGTGCGGCTGATTTGTTTTTTCATTGTCACGCCGTGGGAGATAGGCGTGATTTTCACGGCCAATTACACTTTTCTGAATTACCTGGTGCTCTCGCTGGGCTTCCTGCTGCTCGACGACAAGTTCCTGCTGCGTTTTGTGCCCGCGCGCTGGAGGCCGCACGAGGAAGAGCTCCGGCCGAGGGAGCCGGCGCGGGACCAGCAGGAAGAAGACGAGGGCCCGTTGTCAATTCTTGCGACCGTCGAAGCCGGGCCAACGAAGACGGAAGCGCAGCTGCGCGAGACTTTGCCTCCGCGATCAGGTTGGCGCGACCGGCTAGGGTTTTATTGGTGGGCCGCGGGGGTGGTTCTTTCGGCCGTGATGCTCACGTGGATCTTCTACGACACAACGGCAGAGATGATCGGCTTGCCGTTCGGTCATATTCCTGTGCCGGTTGGGCCGGTGGCAGCGCTCGAGCCTTTTCGCATCGCCAATCAATACGGGCTGTTTGCAGTGATGACGCGCGGACGGTACGAGATTGAGTTTCAGGGTTCTAACGATGGGCAAAACTGGAAGGTCTATGAATTTCGCAACAAGCCGCAGGCGACGAACGAAGCGCCGCGCATCTACGCGCCCTATCAGCCGCGCTTCGACTGGAACCTGTGGTTTGCATCGCTGGGCGGATGGCGGCAGAACGAGATGGTTCCGCTAACCGAGGAACGGCTGCTGGGCAATTCGCCGGATGTGCTATCGCTGTTCCGCAACAATCCCTTTCCGCAAATTCCGCCGCGTTATGTGCGGGCGGTCCTCTGGCAGTACTGGTTCATTTCACTAGACGAGAAGCGGCGAACGGGCAACTGGTGGCGGCGGCAGTACCTGGGGCTTTACGCCCCGGAGCTGACAATGACTGCGAAGGGCGAGATGACCGTGGTTGCGTGGCCGGACCAGTTGCCCGAGCACGAATAAGGCAGAGAACAGAGAACAGAGAACAGAGAACAGAGAACAGAGAACAGAAAGCAAGATATCGGAGGACGGGGACGTGAACCGCGCTTGCGTGATCGGGTCGGGGCCGAACGGTCTAGCTGCAGCCATTGTGCTTGCGCAGGCGGGGATGCGTGTCGATGTCTTCGAGTCAGAAGCCGAGCCGGGAGGTGCAACCCGTACCCTCCCACTGACCCTGCCGGGGTTTCTGCACGATTTCGGGTCGGCGGTGCATCCGTTCGCTGTGGGTTCGCCGTTTTTCACTTCGCTGCCGCTTGCGGAGTATGGGCTGGAGTGGATTCACGGCGAGGCGCCACTGGCGCATCCCCTCGACGACGGGACCGCGGTTGTGATGGAGCGCGATCTCGGCGAAACGGAGAGGGCGCTTGGAGTCGATGGCCCGGAGTGGCGGCGCCTCGTCGGACCGGCGGCCGCGAATTGGGGGGACTTCGCGGAGGATACGCTGGGACCGGCCCTGCGCATACCCCATCATCCGCTGCGCATGGCGCAATTCGGGCTGACCGTGGTTCAGTCTGCGAGAGGTTTTGCAAGGAGCCATTTTTCGAGCGAGCGCACCCGGGCGGTCTTTGCTGGGCTGGCGGGCCACTCGATGTTGAGCCTTGACGACCCGCTAACCGCGACCGTCGCACTGATGTTCGGCATCACGATTCACGCTTGCGGCTGGCCGATCCCGCGTGGCGGCGCACAGGCCATACCGCGCGCGCTGATCGGCTACTTTCAGTCATTGGGCGGCGCGGTGCAGACTATGCGGAGCATCGATGCGGCCGCGTTTGGCGAGTTGGAGGCTAACAGCGATTTAATTCTCTTCGATACGGCGCCTCGGCAATTGGTTGAGATTGCCGGCGAGCGGCTTCCAGCTTCATACCGGCGGGCGTTTCGGCGATTCCGGCCGGGTCCCGGCGCATTCAAGATCGATTTCGCCTTATCCGAACCGGTTCCATGGCACGCGGCGGAATGCCGGCGAGCGATCACGGTGCATCTTGGCGGCACTCTTGACGAGATCGCCGCGTCGGAGGATGCCGTCGCGCATGGTCGCGTCTCTGAGCGGCCCTTCGCGCTGCTGGCGCAGCCCACACTCTACGACTCGACGCGCGCGCCTCGGGGCAAGCACATCTTGTGGGCCTACTGCCATGTGCCGAACGGATCGTCTGTCGACATGACGGAGCGCATCGAGGCGCAGATCGAACGCTTTGCGCCCGGATTCCGCGATTGCGTGCTGGCACGCCGCGTGTTTGCGCCGGCCACGCTTGAGGCGATGGACGCAAATCTCATTGGCGGGGATATCGGCGGCGGGGCGTTAAGTTTGAGGCAATTCTTCTTGCGCCCCACACTGCGCGGCTACTCAACGGGCACGCAAAAACTCTATCTCTGCTCTGCGTCGACGCCTCCCGGCGGAGGAGTGCATGGAATGTGCGGCTATCACGCGGCGAAGACGGCGCTACGGAAGCTTCCGGGTTCAGAAAAGTGAGGCGCTCCTCTGATATTCGCAACGCCTTCCCATTGCGAATTGCGGCAAACGGCCAAGCTGGAGTTGGGTGCGCCAGGGTGGAGAAAACTTCCCTCAGGGGCTAAAGCCCATTCTTTAGGCTGCCTCTGAGGCACGGCTGAAGCCGTGCCCTTTCAAAGCCGGATTGATCCCACAGTTATGGGCTCGCGGCTCAGGTCCTCCAGATACTTCCTGAGCGTGCTTGGCGCGTTATCCGCGTGCATAATTCTCCAACGCGTTGCGGCTGGGAATCGTGATGGTGCAGCCATGCTGCGCCACCAGATGGCGATTCTTGAAGATGCTCAGCGTACGCGTGACGGTTTCGCGTGAGGCTCCGATGAATTCGCCAATCTCCTCGTGGGTCATGGACAGACGGCAACGCGCGCTTTCCGATTTCTTCTCCGAGCCATCGCTCCACACCAGCAGCAGGCGCGCCAGCCGCTCGTGCACTGAAGTCGACAGGCCCACCATGCGTAGCTGATCGCAGGCGAGGTTGAAACTGCGGCCGATCTCGCGAGTCACGATAGGATAGACGTCGAGGTGCCGGGCCAGGAATTGCATGAATGTCTGGCGCTCGATGTGCGCGATCTTCGAAGGGTAGGAAGTATCGGCGGTCATCTCATACTCGCCGCCAGAGAGAGTCGCCGAGAGCCCGAGCACTTCGCCCGCTTTGGCGATGTGGAAGGCGAGGCGGCGTCCGTCGCTCGAATTAATGGAGAGCTTGACCTCGCCATCGAGGACGACGTAGATGCCATCGGTTGGCTGGGTCTCATTGAACAGCACCATATTGGATGGATAGGTCGAGGGAGCGAGCAGCGGCTCCAGGTCGGCCAGCGCGGCGGTTGACAATGCCTTGAAAAACTCACCCTTCCGGTAAGAAGGCAGTGGGGTCTCATTCATTCTTTCGCGGTCGTTCTGCATTTCAACCCTCCAGTTCCGTTGAATTGCTTTTGTTGGCCGTGACTTCATCGGCGAGGTACTGCGTCCATGGCGTACCAGCGAGAATGCTGGCTCCTGTTTGGGAATAAATTGCTTGCAGGATCCTGATTCCGCCGGCGTCGGCAAATGTGGTTTCGCGAAGATCGAGGGACAGCTTTCTTTCGTTCAAGCCAGGCGCAGTCTGTTCCCACAAGCGGTCAAGCTCATCGACCCACGGTCCGGCAAGACGTCCTTCCAACTTCAGAACGATTGCTTCCGAATTTTCTTCCACTGTGATTCTCAGCACTGGTTTGGCTCGTCCTGCGCCACGCCCAGTACGAGTGCACGGCGCGTGCCAAACTGGTGACGCAGATCACAATCGCGTCCAAACCATTGACAACAAATAAATTGCTCGGCGAAGGGCATGAGCAGTGGTGATCGGTTGTGACGAAGTGACGAAGACGATATTTCGTCGCGAGACGAAAGGAAGTCGCGACACCGATTCAAAGGAGCTTGGAAAAATGGAGAGGGAGGCGATTGCAGGTTGGGATTGCTCAGAGGGGCGCTGTTACAAGTATTCGCTGCGCTCGATGCCGAGCTTCCTGATCTTTGAGTTGAGCGTTGTGCGTTTCAGGCCCAGGCGCTCGGCTGCGCCGCTGGGCCCGCCGATCATGCCCTTGGCATCGCGCAGCGCGCGCAGGATGTGCTCGCGCTCGGCGGCCTGCAAGGTGGGGTTGGCGGCTTCGATCGACTCCTCTTCTTCCCCTTCCATCGTTTCGAGCTCGGCCAGCGGCACGTGGAGCGTCGGCCCCTTCGACAGGATCACGGCACGCTCGAGGAAGTTCTCGAGCTCGCGAATATTACCGGGCCATTTCCAGGCGACCAATGCGGCCATGGCTTCGGGTGGAATGGTCTGGATGGTTTTGCCCATGCGGCGACTGTGGCGCTCGACAAAGTGACGCACCAGGGTGGGGATGTCGGCGGCGCGCTCGCGCAGCGGCGGTGCAAAGACGGGAAAGACCTTGAGGCGATAGAAAAGATCGCTGCGGAATTCTTTTTCGGCGACCATCTTGGCGAGGTCGCGGTTGGTGGCCGCGATGAGGCGCACGTTGACGGGGATGGGCCGCGTGCCCCCCACGCGCTCGATCTCGCGCTCCTGCAGCGCGCGAAGCAACTTGGGCTGCAAGTCCAGCGGCAGCTCGCCGATCTCATCGAGAAAGAGCGTGCCTTCATGCGCCAGTTCAAGCCGGCCGATCTTGCGTGCGATGGCGCCGGTGAATGCGCCCTTCTCATGGCCGAAGAGCTCGCTCTCGATGAGCCCGGCAGGAATGGCCGCGCAATTGAGCTTGATAAAGGTGCGCCCGCTGCGGGAGCTCAGCCGATGGATGGCCCGCGCCAGAAGCTCCTTTCCGGTTCCCGTCTCGCCCTGGATGAGAACGGTTGCGTCGGTCGGCGCCACGGTTTCGATCTCGCGCAGAACGTTGCGCAGCCCGGTGCTCTCGCCGACGATTTCGTCGAAGCTATGCTCCAGGTTGATCTCCTCTTCGAGGTACTGCTTTTCCTGGTTCAGCCGGTCGCGCAGCTCGGCGATCTGCTTGAAGGCGAGGGCGTTATTTACAGCCATGGCCACCTGGCCGGCGACCTGGGCGAGCACCTCAGCGTCGTGCTGGCCGAACGCGCTTTCTTTGCGGCTGGCCACCATCATGGAGCCCAGGGTTCGCTCGCGATGAATGAGGGGAACCCACACGCCCGATTGCATTCCCAGAGAGGTTAAGTGCTTCACCGACTCGGGCGAGAAGGGCCAGCGGGCCAATTTGTTCAGAATAAGCGGTTGCCGGCTGCGGAAAGCCCGTCCGGCGGGAGACGCGTCAGGATCCAGGAGAACTTCGGCATGGCGAGTCCCTTCTTTTTCGCCGGCCGCGAGAAACTGAACGCGCAGTTTGCCCGTCGACTCCTCGTAGAGCGCCAGGGTGGCTGCATCGTGAGGAACCATCTGGCGCATTGTAGCGGAGAATGCGCCCAGAAGTTTGCGAATATCCACGTTGGCCAGCAGCAGGCTACTCAACTCGGCGATCATCGACTCCTGCGCCTGCTTGCGGTCGCTCACGTCGCGGGTGATTTTGGCGAAGCCGGTCACCTGGCCTACGGTGTCGTGGATTGCGGTGATCACAACATTGGCCCAGAAACGCGAGCCATCTTTGCGGACGCGCCAGCCTTCCTCTTCCACACGCCCTTTGGATGCGGCCTGACGAAGGAGTTCGGCGGGATGATCGCGGTCGATATCTTCCTGGGTGAAGAAGCGCGAGAAGTGCAGGCCTACGACCTCGTCGGCTTTGTATCCCTTGGTTCGCTCGGCGCCCGGATTCCAGGTCATGACGTGCCCATCGCGATCGAGCAGATAGATGGCATATTCGCTGATGCTCTCGACGATGGAGCGCAAGCGAAGATCGTTCTGACGCAACGCCTCCTGCGCGGCTCTCTGCTCGGTAGCGTCGCGGATGAAGCTCACCACGGCCGGGCCGGCTTCAGTCCGGATCGGCTTGAGCATGATGTCAACGGGGAATTCGCTTCCGTCTTTGCGCACGCCGAAGAGGTTGAGCGCCGCACCCATCTGGCGGGCGCGCGGAGCCGCGTTGTAGTTTTCGCGATGGCGCGGGTGGTTGGCGCGGAAGCGCGCCGGAACCAGCATCTCCACAGGCTGCCCGATCAGCTCCTGGCTGGTGTACCCAAACAGCTCTTCGGCGCGCGGATTGGCGTTGCGCAGGATGCCGTCGGCGTCCGCGATGAGGATCGCGTCGGGCGAAAACTCAAACAGGCTTTCGATTGTGCTTTGGGCGAACCCCGTCTCAATGCGTTCTTCCACAGCGGTGACCTGCCCTGGGGAATCCGAGGGACACATGTTGTGCTACCGACCTTAGGCGAAGGTACGCTAGCGGCGGGCGTTTGGCAATGGACAGATCGCGGTGAGAAAAGGAGGATGCGATTGCCCGAGCACGAACTCGCCGGCGCGGCGGCCCGCCTAGATCCGAGCCTCCCCTGCGAGGTAGTCGAGCCATGCCTCCATGCCCGCGCCAGTCTTGGCGCTGGTTTCAAAAACGCGGATGCCAGGGCGGATTTCGTTGATGTTCTTGAGCGCAAGCTGGCGGTCGAAGCCGCAGGGATCGGCGAGATCGATCTTGGTAATCACGGCGGCATCGGAGGAGTTGAACAGGCCGGGGTATTTGAGCGGCTTGTCTTCGCCCTCGGTCACGCTCAACAGCGCCACGCGGATGCGCTCGCCGAGATCGTAGCTCGAGGGACAGACCAAGTTGCCGACGTTTTCAATGAAAAGCAGGTCGAGCGCCGCGAGCGAGACACCCTCCCATCCCTCAAGATGCTTCGAGACCATTTCGGCGTCGAGGTGGCAGATGCCGTGGGTGTTGATCTGGCGAACGGGAGCGCCGCTCGAAGCCAGGCGCCGCGCGTCGTTGTCGGTTTCGAGATCGCCGACCAGCGCAGCGACGCGCACCCCGCGGGCGCGCAGCTCGCGAAGCGTTCGTTCCAGCAGAGCGGTCTTGCCGGTACCGGGGCTCGAGACAAGGTTCAGCACCAGCACTCCGGCCGAGGTAAAGCGATCGCGGAGCCCTGCGGCCAGCTCGTCATTCTTTTTCAGGATTCCCCGCCGAAGCTCGACAATTCGAGTCGTCATACTTGCTCCTTGATCTTTGCCGGTTCGTCCGGTGCCGGGTCGGGGTCTTCCAGTTCGATCGATTCGATCTCCAGCTCACGCCCCTGCCGAAGGTCGGCGGCGATTTCGCCGCAGCGTGGGCAGCGAAAGCTCTGCACGCCATCAAGCTCGGAGTCGATGCCGCACGACTCGCAATGGACGATGACGGGAAGCCGATGGATCACGAGCTTCGAGCCGGCCAGCGGCGAGTCTTCGGTGGCCAGCTCCCAGCAGAATTGAAGGGAATCTTCGACGATCGAGGCCAGCGCCCCCACGCGCAATCGCACTTCCTTCACGCGCGCGCCGGGATAAGCGGCGGCCGACTCACTGACCGTCTCAACAATGCTGCTCGCAATGGAAAGCTCGTGCATCGAATCTTTCTGCACGATACTACGGCCGAGGCTGGGTTGGCTGCGGCTCTTGTCACGGCGGGTGGTTGTGTTGAACATGGTACCCGCGTATGCGGCGCGAAGGCCCCCGAAGGAACTGCGCAAATATAAGATAGAAGGGAAGGAACTTCCCCGTGCCCGACATCTTCTCTCCGGCAATTCCTGGCTCGCGCCTTGCGCTCAGCTCGCTGGCTCCCGAGACGTTTCAATCCGAGATCCGCGCCATGACCACCGAGTGCGACCGCATCGGCGGCATCAACCTTGCGCAGGGCGTGTGCGACACGCCGGTGCCTGAAGTGGTGGAAGCGGCTGCGATCCAGGCCATTCGCGACGGACAGAACATTTACACGCGTTGCGATGGCATTGCGCGCCTGCGCGAGGCGATTGCGGCCAAGCAGATACGCGATTACGGCCTGAACTACAGCGCGGAGAATGAAGTGCTGGTGGCGTCGGGCGCCACGGCGGGCCTTCACGCTGCCGCCATGGCTCTGCTCAATCCCGGCGACGAGGTGCTGGTCTTCGAGCCGTTTTACGGTTACCACGTCAATACCTTCAAGTCGCTGCGCATCGAGCCCATCCTGGTTGCGCTCGCCGAGCCGGAGTGGCAGCTCGATGTCGACACCATGCGGGCCGCGGTCACGCCGCGCACGCGAGCGATCCTGCTGAACACGCCCGCCAACCCAACCGGAAAGATCTTCTCGCTACCCGAACTCGAAGCCGTTGCCCAACTTTGCCTCGATCGCGACCTGTTTCTCATCACCGATGAGATTTACGAGTACTTCGTCTACGACAGCGCGCGGCACATTTGCCCGGCGACGCTGCCCGGCATGCGCGAGCGGACCATCGTGATCTCGGGATTCAGCAAGACGTTTTCGATTACGGGCTGGCGCGTGGGTTATGCCGCGGCCGACGTGCGCTGGATGCCCGCGATGGCGCACTTCCACGATCTGACGTACGTTTGCGCGCCCGCTCCTTTTCAAGTGGCCACTGCTGCCGGCCTGGAGCAGCTGCCACCGAGCTTCTATACGCAGCTCGCCCTCGATCACCAATCGAAGCGCGCACGATTGCTGGCTGCCCTCAACGATGCCGGGATGCCGCCGCACGTGCCGCCGGGAGCGTATTACATTATGGCCAACGTGGATCGGTTGCCGGGCACGACAGCAGCCGAAAAGGCGCGCCATCTTCTGCGCACCACCGGCGTGGCTGCGGTGGCGGGAAGCGCGTTCTTCCGTCCCGGCCGCGGCGAAAATCTGCTGCGCTTCTGCTTTGCCAAGCGGGACGCCGAGCTGGACGAGGCTTGCGCCCGGTTGCGCAAGCTCTGAAGAATCCTGGTAGCGTCTCAGGTGGAGACACTACCTGAAATCCGCTTTCAGTTCACATGCCGGCCTCCATCCCGCCAGACGAGCGTCTAGTGGGCACCCTGCGCAGAGAGCCACTTCTGCAAATTCGGCTCCTGCAGCCGGCGTAGCTCGACGCAGCCGTCGATGTGCTCGATGGCGTGCGTGAGTGAAACATCAGAGGCGGGAACCGGGTGTGATGAGTAGAAGCTCTTCACCTCGTCGCGCGCTGCAACGGTGCAGAAACTGCCTGAAGACTCCACCAAGATTGCGCCCATGGAAGTGGTGAACTCCGCCTGGACTTGATCCCAATGGGTCTTGATGAAATTCCATGCCGCATCGCGATTTTCGGGGATCTTAAGAGCAATCTCGAACTGAAAGACCGAATCCTGGTTGCGCACCTTGCGGGAGACCGAGTATTCAAGGGCGCGTTGGAGGAGCGAGGGGTCTGTGAATTGGACCAGCAGGCGCAGCGAACCCTCCCGCTTTTCGGGATCGGACGAGGTTTCGTACTCCTTCTGGAGTTTGTCGAAAAGAGCCGCGTCGCCGTGCCGGGCAGCGACCTGCAGCGCGGCGCGAGCCAGCGTGGGGTCGACAGATTCCGGGTTGGCGAGGTAATTGCCGGCGATCTCGCCAGCCTGCTCGATCACGGCGGGATCGTCGCCCTGATACGCAAGAAGCGAAAACAGGTGAGTGCGCAACTCGGTCGTGTTTGGCGCTTCGCCAGATATGGGAGGACCGAGCTTCTTGAACTCGGGGGCAAAGATTTGCCGTACCCACGCAGCCAAAGCGTCGCGCTGTTCCCTGGTTGCCGCCACCTGGTCTCTGACAATTTCGATTGGAACCACGGCGCTGGAGAAAACGCTGGCGCTCGAATCGGCCTTGAGCGCGGCTGCCAGATCGAGATAGTCGCCAACCTGCGCGCTGTCGGCGCGCACCAGCGCCCACTCGTCGCCGGTCAGGCTGATGCGCTCTTCGGGAGTAAGAGCGGTTTCGGCCTGGGCGACGATCGCATCGTAGTCGACCGGCGCGTACGAGGTTCGGTAGTAGCCCTTGCCGCCTGCATTGGCGAAAAAGAGCTCGCCCGCTGGAACCGTCAGCCTTGTCGGGGAGGGGGCGAGGAGCGAGCAGTCCTTGCTATCTGCGGCGGCTTTGAAGCAAACCGGCAGGGTCCACTTCTCACCGGGATCGGGCGCTACGGTGGGGCTGAGAAAGAAGCGCCGCTGGTCGACAGCAACGCTTCCGTTCACTGGTGGGGGAAACATCAGGAGGGGCACGCCCGGTTGAGTCACAAGCGACTCCATGATTTTGTCCACCGGCTTTTGGCTGGTGGCCGTCTGCGCATTCCAGAAGTCCTCTGCAGTTGCATTGCCGTATTCATGCGCGGCCAGGTAGGCATGGACGCCTTTGCGGAAGGTTTCTTCGCCGAGGTAGTTTTCCACCATCAGCAGCACAGCGCCTGCCTTGCCGTAGGCAATGCCGTCGAACATCTGGTTGATCTCGTCGGGTGTATCGGCTTTGGCGCGGATGGGTCGTGTGGTCGCCTGCGCATCGACATTCATCGTGTCCTGTTCACCGGCGGCCACGATCTGCGGAATGTTCCACTCCGGATGCATCGCGGCCACGGGCTTGTTCTCCATCCAGGTGGCAAAGCCCTCGTTGAGCCAGATGTTGTCCCACCATTGCATCGTCACCAGATCGCCAAACCACTGGTGCGCCATCTCGTGAGCGATAACGAGACCCACATTTTCCTGTGCAGGGATCGAGGCTGTCTCGGGATCGATGAGCAAATCGCCCTCGCGGAAGGTGATGGCGCCGAAGTTCTCCATGGCCCCGGCCTCGAAGTCGGGAATACCGATCAGGTCGAGCTTCTTGAGCGGATAGTGGATGCCGAAGTAATTGTCGTAGTAATGAAGCACATATTTTTCAATGTCGAGCGCGTAAGGAGTCAGGGCCACTTTATCGGGCGTGGAACAAACGCGCAGGGCAACGCCATCTTGCTCTCCACTGACGCACTTGAAATCGCCCACCAGAAAGGCGACAAGATAGGTGGACATCTTAGGCGTGGTGGAGAAGCGCAACGTGTGTTTGTCCGCGCCGGGGCCAGGCGTATCCAAGAAGACGGATCCGTTGGAGATCGCGGTGTCGCCGATGTCCACTACCAGCGAAACATCAAAGGTGGCCTTGAAGGCCGGCTCGTCGAAGCAGGGAAAAGCGCGGCGCGCGTCTGTGGACTCGAACTGCGTGACAGCGTAGTTGCGACGGTCGGTTTTCGAGAGATAAAACCCGCGCAGCTCGTTGTTGAGGATGCCGGTGTATTGAATCTGCAGCGTGGCGGGGCCTGCCGGAATCGCGGCCGGAAAGGTAAACGTGGCTTGTTGCTTATCGTTGTCGAGGCTGACCGTGCCCGTATCCCGCGAACCGCCGGCGCCGACGGTCACCGACTGAAATGCGATCTCGATGGCATTGAGAGTGATCGTCCTTGTCGGCTGCTTGATGTTGACGTCGATCGACTCCACACCAGAGAAGACGGCGGTTTTCAAATCGGGCGTGAGCTTGAGAGTGTAGTGCGCCGGGATCACGGTGTCAGGCAGGCGCTGCGCGAGTGTTGGACATACGCAGGCAAAAGCAAGAAGGGCGGTCGCGAAGAGGTCGCGGAGCAGCTTGCGCACCGAAAAAGAAACAGGGGGAGTCGTCATGGTGGTCCTTCTATGATTTGAATCGAGCGGAGATCCTGAATTGAATCCTTCAGGATTGAGGCGGGAGTTGATCCAACTTTCTTCAGCAGCCCACCTATCATTCTGACATATTCCAGTTATCGCAGGCGCGCCGGCGACAGCCTGGGCGAGATTAAGTGAATGATCAGCAGCGAGACCGCATAGGCTGAGCAGGCTACTACGAAAAGCGGCACATAGCTGTGAGTAAGACCGACGATGTAACCAGTGGCAACTTGCATGAGAATGCCGCCGACTGCGCCGGCCATGCCGCCGATTCCGATGACGCTGCCCACCGCTGCTTTGGGGAACATGTCAGACGGCAGCGTGAAAATATTGGCCGACCAGCCCTGATGCGCTGCCGCTGCCAGGCCCACCACGCCGACCACAACCCACAGGTGGTGCAGATAAGGAGCGGCGAAGACCGGAAGGACGGCGAGTGCGCAGATCAGCATGGCAGTCTTGCGCGCCGCATTGGAAGTCCAGCCACGATTGAGCAGCGCAGATGAAATCCATCCTCCACCAATGCTGCCGACAGTCGAAATGGCGTAAACCATCACCAGCGGCAGCCGGTTGGCAGAGAGGCTGAGCCCGAACGTGGACTGCAAGTAGCGCGGGAGCCAGAACAGATAGAACCACCAGATGGGGTCGGTGAGAAACTTGCCGATGGCGAAGGCCCAGGTTTCCTTTGCGGGCAGCACGTGGCTCCAGGGAACGGCGTGGACCTTTTCGACGGGGTCGCTCAGGATCAGGGCAAGCTCATGCGAGGAAACGCCGCGGTGGTGCTCCGGCCGGCGATAGTAGACAAGCCAGAAGAGAAGCCAAACCAGACCCGCGGCGCCCGTGACCACGAAAGCGCCTCGCCAGGTGACCAACAGCACCAGTGACGGCACCACCAGCGGCACCGCGATGTTGCCGATATTGGCGCCGGTGTTGAAGATTCCAGTCGCCAGCGCCCGCTCGCGCTTGGGAAACCACTCGGCAACCGTCTTGATGCAGGCGGGAAAGTTGGCGGACTCACCCAGTCCGAGTAGAAACATGGCCACGCCCAGGGTGGCGACGGAGAACGCCGCTCCGGGCAGCATCGCCGCGACGCTCCAAAGGGTCATGGCGATGGCAAATGCCTTGCGGGTTCCCAGTTTGTCGGTCAGTCCGCCGGCCACCACCATACCGATGGCATAAGCCGCCTGAAATGCAGCCAGGATGTATCCGTACCGAATGCTGTTGAGACCCGGAATAACGGTCTCGAGGAACTTTTCCAGATACGCGATCACACCGCGGTCCACATAGGCAATCACCGTGGCGAAAAACAAGAGAGCGCAGATCACCCAGCGCTGATGTGAGACGCGGCCAGACGACCCGATGGTGGCGAAGAACGAACGTGGATGGGAAGAATCAACCGGCATTTTGCGGGGCTCCGCGGGGAGGCCGAGTGGTCTGACCAATTATATGGGCCTGCTGCCACGCTGGGCCGCCGAAGGGGGCTGCGGTGGAGTGACTGCATGGCTTGCGCAACACAAACGCGAGGCCCATCCACAATGGCGGATGGGCCTTGGGAGTTCATGACGCACGGTTGAACGGCAATCACTGTTTCCGGTAGCGAATTAGAAGCTCATATCGGGATGCAGCAACTTCATCAATTCTTTATCGTGGTTATAGCGGACTTCGCTCTCGTTGTCGAAGATCATGACCGCACCGTTTTCGCGGGTAAAGGCAGGCCAATTCGGCAGGCCAGGATGATTCGGATTTCCGCTACGCGCAAAGTTGATCCATGCCTGGCTCACCTTGTCTTCGAGAGCGTAGGCGTCCTTCCCGCCTCCCGTGCTTTGTTCGACGATCGAAATGTTGTTGAACGCGAACGGGATCTCCGCGCAATGGTGTGCTCTGGCAGCGCCATCCTCAACCGGCGACTGCCAGGCGAACAGATAGGTGTAAACCGGGGCCCCGCGCTGATCGGACTGGAGCTCCGCTTCAATGATCGTGCCGGGACGAAAGATGTTGTCAACAAAAGGCCAGTCGGAATACTTCATGGCGGGATAGGCCTTTCGGTAAGCCGCGATTACAGCGTCTGTCTTATCTCCATATTGGTCGTGGAAGTAACTCTTCATCTGCTCGAAGCTCCAGCTTCCGACGTCGCGAAGCGCCGGACTCATGCGGTAAGTTGTGATCTCGTTGAGTGTGCTTCCGATCAAGAGCGGGATGTCCTTCGATTGCGCTGGTGCGGTGGTATTAAAAGGATCTGCGGGGATGTAATCTCCATCGACGATTGGAGACCACGAAAGTGCGGAGCCAAACAGGCCCTTGTTGCCAACTTCCTGCCCCGCCGTCTGCAGAGCCTTCTGGCCGGCGTCGTTGATTTCGCCGTAAGGCATCTTTTGCAACTGGTCGAGCTGCGCGGGATCGAGATTGAGGTTCTTCAGCGTGAGTTCGGCTACGCGCCGGCTCGTCTTCTGGCTCATGAGAGTCATACCCATTCCACGAATTGCGCCGCTCTCCACGACGGCCTTCTGGAACAGCCCTCTTGCTGCCGGGGTTGCCATCAGCGTAGTCACCTTGCCGCCACCGCCCGATTGGCCGAAGATCGTAACGTTGTCAGGATCGCCGCCAAAGCCGGCAATGTTTGCCTTGACCCATTGCAGCGAGGCAACAAGGTCCATCATGCCGACGTTTCCCGAGTGCCTGTATTGGGTTCCATAGGCTGAGAGATCGAGGAAGCCCATGACGTTGAGCCGATGGTTGACCGTAACGACGACTACGTCGCCTTTCCTTGCGAGATTTTCGCCGTCATAGTCAACGTGCTCGATCGAAGAGCCGTTTGTGTACCCTCCACCATGGAACCAGACCATCACCGGACGCTTCTTGCCATCGTTGATACCGGTAGTCCAGATATTCAGATTCTGGCAGTTGTCGCTCGCCGGCCAGAGGCGGTGCGGGAGCAAAAACTCAGCTACGTCGTTGATCTGCTCCATCTGCACTTCAGGACAGATATATCCGTAGGTGAGGGTTGTGCGTACGCCTTCCCAGTGGTCGGGTTTTTCCGGCGGCATGAACCGCGCGGCTTTGGCATAGGGAATCCCTCTGTAGGTGTAGATACCGAGGTGAATGAAGCCCTGGACCTTACCTGCCTCCGTGTCGACAACCGCGACTTTGGAGGAAGCAATCACAGGGTCCGACGAATTCGTCTGCGCCGCGGCCAATACGGTCTCCGCGGCCAACGCGATGCAAAATAACGCCGTACGCAGCTTCATAGTCCGTCCTTTTCCTCGTTAATTCTTGACGATTTCCTGATCAAGCGGCAGCCGCACGACGCAGCTTCGCGCCTGAAATTGAAACCGATTCAGAGTCTTTCAGAGATGCGCCAGCAAGTATAGGCGGGTGGTGCGGGCCGGGCAAGTTGCGTCCAGCTAGGCGCCGGACGTCCTTCGGGGCAAAAGCGAGTCGAGGAACAGCAGGCAGGCGCCGGTGACGATGGATGAGTCGGCCACGTTGAAGTCGGGCCAATGATAAGTGAAGATGTGCACCTCGATGAAGTCGATCACCGAGCCGTAGAGAATGCGGTCGTGGACGTTGCCCAGAGCTCCGCCAAGAATAAGCGCCAGAGCCACCGTGGTGAAAGTGATGCGGCCGCCAAGGCGAAGCAAAGCGATGAAGACGGCGACGGCGGCGCATACGGTGAAGACGATCAGAGCCCAACGGACGGTGTTGGGCGAGGTCGAGCCGGCGAAGAGCGAAAAGGCCGCGCCCTCGTTGGTCCAGTGCGAGATGCGCAGGACGCGGGGAATGATGGTGATGGCGCCGCCGAGGCGGACATGGTGAGCAACCCAGGTTTTCGTCAGCCGGTCGGCAGTGAAGACGAGCGCCGAGATAAGAAGAAGCCAGGGGAGGCGGCGCGGAACATTCCAGGTCACGCGGTGCCCTCCGCTTGCGGGGGCTCGATGCCCATTTCGCGCAGCGCGGCCTGGCAGCGATCGCAGACGTTCTCCCAGATGCCGTAGTTCGAGACGCGGGGCATGAAATTCCAGCAGCGAGCACATTTGTGGCCGGAGGCGGGCACAACGCTAACCTGCAACTCAAAGACCTGTTCTTCGGTCTTGACGATTCCGGATGGGGAGTCTGGGTTCACGACCTTCTTCTCTACCTTGAGTTCATGATCTTCAACAACTCTTACACCGGAGACGTTGAAAAATTCCTTCAATCCTGGGGCGTAACGCTGCAAAAGTGAAAGCATTTCCTCTCTTGCGTGGATCACGAGATCCGCCTCCAGACCCTTCCCGATCTTCTTGTCCTGGCGCCCTTTTTCGAGATTTCGCAGAACCACGTCGCGCAGCCAGAAGAGGGGCTTCCACTCCTCAAGCAGTTTTGTCGGATTCTCCGAGAAGATTTCCTCCGGCTTGGGAAACCGCGCCAGATGCACGCTCGCCTCGCGGCCTTCGACTTGGGGCAAGTG